>JAYKHV010000067.1:0-83062 GCA_035285085.1 Lyngbya sp.
GAGATGGGGGGAATTTTTATTAACAAAAAGCTATTTTTCATCGGAAAAAAGTCCTCTCCCCACCTCCCCATCCCCCCATCACCCCATCCCCCCCGGCAATTTTTAACTGAGAATGAAACAGCCCTGCTTCTTCAATGGTTTTGATGACGACCCATGAAAACAGGGAGAAACTTATATTTTTCTCCCTTATTTTTGGACGATATTTGTTCTCAACATTGATCTCAATATTGATGGATATTAAGTATCAATTACTTCGTCAGTTGAAGCCGCAGCCATCGATTTTTCGGGTTGAGGTTTGGTGGTTTTTGTTGCTTCTTCTAACTGTTTGGCTTCCCGTTTGAATTCATTTTCAAATTCTTTGGAAGCCTCTTGAAATCCGCGAATTGCTTTTCCCATACTGCGACCTATTTCGGGTAACTTTTTCGGCCCGAAGATTAACAAAGCCAAAACAAGTATCACCGCCATTTCTGGCAAACCAATCCCAAAAATATTCATAATTTGCTCTCCTAATAATTTTCTATACCATTATTTTTACCAACCTTTTGACTAAGTTAGGCATAGGTTAGGCAATCTCAGCATTAACACTGTTAACCCTGAAATCGGGGCTAATAGCGCATAATTACAGCCATTGAGCCGCTCTCCCCGCCGTTCCTACGCCCAACACTGCCTTAGCGAGTCAGATTGGCCCAGTCTACATCAACGTTCTCAAGCAGCAGTGAGGAGTTGTAAATCTGTAAAATGATTAACAGAAATACAAAAAACAGTGCCATAAAAACAGCCATCAGAGGCGTTGTACCCCAACCGGGGGCAACTTTACCGTATTCAGAGTTTAAAGGACGCAAGACGTCACCTAACCAAGTTCGTTGTGCCATAAGTTACCTGCTGATGTATATCAACAACAAATTTTAATGTTTCGTAATATTATAGAAGGATGAGTGTCAGATTAGAATAATCCTATGGAACCTGCAATAGCTCTTAACATTTCGATCGCGGCGGTGGTGGTTGTGATCACCGCATACGCTATCTATACCGCTTTCGGGCCGCCTTCTAAGGAATTAAGCGATCCCTTTGAAGATCACGAAGATTAAAACTTTGTGAATCGGTGTAGCAATCGTTAGATGGAGTTGGGGCAAGGCAGCCGGTATCCGACTTGCAACCGCGATCAACTCCGATCTACCTCTTGGGCATCAAAGAGATGAGACTTCAATCGGGTGGAGAATCAACAAAAACCTAACCCTCTTGGGGATCTGAGCCGATGATTCGGGTTGAAGTTACGGTCAAAAACCCAAGATTTGCTAGAATCAATGCGGGAAACAGTAATCTCGACGAGCATCTATTAATCATGGGGAATAGTTTTGGGCATTTATTTCGGATCACCACCTTCGGTGAGTCTCACGGAGGTGGTGTTGGCGTGGTGATCGATGGATGTCCGCCAAGATTAAAGATTGATGCCTCGGAAATTCAAGTGGAATTAGATCGGCGTCGTCCCGGACAAAGTAAAATTACCACACCGCGAAAGGAAACCGACACCTGTGAGATCCTCAGCGGCACCTTCGAGGGGCAAACTCTGGGAACACCGCTCACGATCTTAGTGCGAAATAAAGACACTCGCCCTCAAGATTATAGTGAGATGGCAACCACTTATCGCCCCTCTCACGCAGATGCCACCTACGATGCCAAATATGGAATCCGAAACTGGCAAGGCGGAGGACGATCTTCAGCCCGAGAAACCATTGGACGAGTCGCAGCCGGCGCGATCGCCAAAAAGATTTTAAAGCAAGTGGCGGGGGTGGAGATTGTCGGTTATGTCAAACGCATTAAGGATATAGAAGGGATTGTCGATCCCGATACGGTTAACCTAGAACAAGTCGAAAGCAACATGGTTCGCTGTCCCGATAGCGAATGCGCCCAAAAAATGATAGAACTGATCGAACAAGTACGGGATCAAGGAGATTCTATCGGGGGTGTAGTCGAATGTGTGGCCAGAAATGTGCCGAAAGGACTAGGTTCTCCCGTATTTGATAAACTGGAAGCAGATCTCGCCAAAGGGGTAATGTCCTTACCTGCAAGTAAAGGATTTGAAATTGGTTCTGGTTTTGCGGGAACCCTTTTGAGCGGGAGTGAACACAACGACGAATATTATACAGACGAACAGGGAACGATCCGCACCGCGAGCAATCGTTCCGGTGGCATTCAAGGGGGCATCTCAAACGGAGAAAACATCATCTTACGGGTTGCTTTTAAGCCAACTGCTACCATTCGCAAAGAGCAGCGCACTGTTACCCGTGAGGGAGAAGAAACAATATTGGCAGCCAAGGGAAGACACGATCCCTGCGTCCTGCCCAGAGCCGTCCCGATGGTAGAAGCAATGGTTGCGCTGGTGATGTGCGATCACTTGTTACGTCATCAGGGTCAATGTGGAACTTTAAAGCCTGAAGATTAACAATATGGAAACCGCGACCACGCTTGCAATGGTAACTTCTCTCGAACGCCCTAACCCCTCGCTCTCTTCTTTGAACCCCGATGATTTTGTGGTTCAGTTTTGGGGAGTGCGAGGCAGTATTCCCACACCGGGAAAAAGCACCATTCGCTATGGCGGAAATACCTCTTGTTTGGAAATGCGAGTAGCGGGTAAACGGCTAATCTTTGATGGCGGTACGGGCTTGCGAATGTTAGGCGATGCAATGATGGCAGAAATGCCCGTAGAAGCCTATATGTTTTTTACGCACTACCATTGGGATCATATTCAGGGCTTTCCGCTGTTTACCCCTGCTTTTATTTCGGGTAACTGTTTTCACATTTATGGGGCGATTCCTCCAGAGGGGGAGTCGATGAAAAAGCACTTCATTCAACGCATTTTACACCCCAATTCTCCGGTTCCCCTCAAAGGATTACAGGCCGATTTGAGATTTTATGAACTCAAAGCCGGAGATTCTATGATGCTTGATGACATCAAAATTGAAACCGGACAATTGAATCATCCCAATACCGCGATGGGATATCGGATCACTTGGAAGGGTAAAAGTGTCGTTTACTGTTCCGATACCGAACATTTACCCGATGGTTTAGACGAAAATGTGTTGAACCTCTCCCAAAATGCAGATGTTCTCATCTACGATGCTATGTACACTGATGAAGAATATCACAGCCCGAAATCTCCGAAGGTGGGTTGGGGGCATTCAACCTGGCAAGAAGCGGTCAAAATGGCACAAGCGGCTGGGGTGAAACGAGTCGTGATTTTTCACCACGATCCCACCCACAGCGATGATTTTCTCGACCAGATCGAACAAGAGGTACAAGCGGTATTTCCAAAGGCAATTATGGCACGAGAAGGCTTAGTTCTGCCGATTGGAGTTTAATCCGAAATTGACCCGGTATTGCAGGGACAGATCAAGCTTTCGGTTGTATCCAAACTTGAATTCCCTCAACCCGCAACGCCTTAGCCCGAGTTCCACAAAATTGTCCGTTAGAACAAACCGGAACATCACCAACATTCTGCACATGAGCCGTGTAGAAAATATCATAGTTGGACGCTTGTGGCCCGGTCAGTTCGATGGCAAATCCTTCAATTTGTCGGCCTTTACCCGGTTCACCAACAGCTTGTCCTTCCAACGCGATCGCCGTATCCCCGATTTCGGAAATATGGGCCATGTAGCGTAAACTTAAACCCGGAACCGGCGGAAGAATACTGATTTGAAACGCTTCCAACGGAAGACCCTGACCCCGAGTTCCGGCATATTCCTTCGCCCCGTATTGGCGATCGCCGAGTCTGTGAATGGAAACTCTCACCTTTAATCCGACAGGGGGAAGTCCACCGGCTGTTGTCGGGGTAGATTTTCCGGCAATCGGAGCATTCCCAAAAACAATATGAGTACCATCAATCGTGGGGAGTGTTTTGGGAACTTCCAGACTGGGAACAATAATCACATCTTGAGGGGCCATCGAAGTCGGTTCACCCAAAATGACAATATCGGGATTAGCCGCAGGTGGGGGGGAAGAAGAAGAAGTAGTAGTAGTAGTAGTCGTCGTCGTCAAGCCACTCCCTCTCAACTCCGTAGAGGAGGCAACAGACACAGAAATTTTTCCCCGAGAAATCGCCACTGCTAGAGGTTTTCCAAAACCCGCAGCCACTTTTTCTTCGAGAATTACCCACTGTCGATCGTCCAAACTCTCTGGAGTTTCGATCAATCTCAGCAAAGCAGATAAAGGATGTTCTCCCGCGACGAGTGCTTCGATTTCGCTAGAAAACTCGGTCGTTGCATTTGTAATTTGAGTTCGCAGTTGAGAAGCCGTTTGTTTAACGCTTTGTAAAGGTTCAAAAGTACCCTGATCCTTGTGAGTCAGACTCAAGACTCGCTTAAGCTTGCTTAAGGCAATAGAGCGTAGGTTGTCCGAGTCAGTCGATAGCCTTTTCTCATCGAGTCGCTGCTCTAAGTCGGACAGTGAAATCTCCTCTAGAGAAATTGACTCTCCTTCTGTCATTACCTCTTGTTGCAAGCGGTTAAAGTCTCGATTGTATTTGACCAACTCCTCTAGTAAGGTTTCGGGTAGAGGGATGCCCGCAGTCTGAAGTTTTTCCGCCGCTTGCAAAAGACGAGAACCTAAACTCCCGTGGCGTTGGGATAGAGAAGAGAGTTGTTGCTCTAAGGTTTGGTGTGTCGATTCCATAAGTGTTTACTTCCATTGCTTTGCAGTTTGAGTTTGTGATCGCAATCACAAGATTTTACCGAACAAACCAGCAGTCAAACCTGCATAAATTCCCAAAGTCGATCCTAATGACATCATAGACACCGATGTTTTCATCTCATAGAGTTCTAGAGTGGAAGATTCGGATACGGAAACTAATCAAGTGATTGTGCATGAGGAGAATCCTATGACTTGCATTCATGAAGTTGTTAACCAGGCTTTAGCCACAGGGTTTTTGAGCATCGAAGCCGAAGACCGACTGCGGCAATTGTTACAAACGACTCACTATGGGGTTGACGAGATGAATGCTTTTGTCAACTTACAGCTGGCAGCGATGGCCGGACAGATCAGACAAGAATCACGGGAGTTACTCCAAAAAAAGCGTGAGTCTGAATGTGCTTTATCTTGTTCCGCCAGATGACTGCTTGCAGCCCGTTTGTTTGCTGTCGAGATCAAAGATAACACTGGGGTTGCACCCAGCGTCGAAAGCTCAACTTTCCCTGCTCCGTTGACCGACGGCTCGGGTTTGAAAATCCCTATCCTCAAGAAGCGCGTGAATACTGACGATTTTCAGACGAATCTGTAGAGAGATAATTTATTTAATTCAATCAATCCTGATCCATTAGCGATCGGTTCCAAAAACTTCCTCTTCAAGACCAATCCACCATTCCCCCAAATTCATTAAGTCTTGCTGAATTTCGGCTAACTCTTGAAAATAGGCTTCGGAACTGATCTGTTCACGACGTTCCTGAAGTTTCTGCAATCGCAGTTGAATCAGTAACCAAGGTTTAGAAATTCCCCCCGTTGCTTCTATATACTTGGCTAAGTTTTCACTATTCATGGATATTTCTTGAAAAGATTAAAACGGTTATGGAAAAGACAGCCACTCCTAAATTGGTGACTGTCTTCTCAGTTTAACTTAGTTTCGATTTCAGCAAACTTCTAAACTGAATCGCTGATTCTCATTATTGAGCTGCGGCTAAATTTTCAGCAACAAAATCCCAGTTGACTAACTTCTCTAGGAAGTTATCAATGTAACCCGGACGAGCATTCTGGAAGTCAAGATAGTAAGCGTGTTCCCACACATCCAAAGTCAGTAAAGGTGCCGCTCCCTCAATGATGGGATTCTCTGCATTTGCAGTCTTCTTGACTTTGAGTGTGCCATTTTCAAGGACTAACCACGCCCAACCACTACCAAACTGAGTAGCTGCTGCATTTTTAAACTCTTCTGCAAACTTCTCATAGCTGCCGAAGTCAGCACTAATTTTTTCAGCTAAAGCACCGGTCGGCTTTCCGCCTCCATTGGGTGCCATACACTTCCAGAAGAAGGTGTGATTCCAAACTTGAGCCGCATTATTGAAAATACCACTTTTGCTTGGATCTTTGGCTGTCGCTTTGACGATTTCTTCGAGGGACTTATCAGCTAAGTCTGTTCCCTCTATCATGCCATTGAGCTTATTGACATAAGCCGCGTGGTGTTTGCCATGATGGTATGAGAAGGTTTTTTCAGACATCCCGGACGATTCTAAGGCATCTGCGGGATAGGGTAATTCTGGAAGTTCAAAAGCCATCGTGTTCTATCCTCTCGTGAACAACTGTAGATCTGAGTTGACTTTGATACGCTATGAGCCTACCATTACTCGCACCCTCCCTAAAGGGATGGCAACGAGTTCCTCGTTTGCTCTACATAAATCTTTACATTGATTCAATCTTATAACAAATGTGATCAAACCTAAAATTTTTCTGCTCACTTTAGTCAACCATCAGCTAGGTTTATCAGTTGTATCCCGTTTGAATTCCTTACAGTGCACATACACCTCGGCTATAATACCGATTGTCTACTCTCTTGTGCCTCTATCGGGAGATAGAAACACCCACCTGTATCTCTTGAGCCATTGTCACCACTGCCATCAGCAGAGTGTCCGGGATCACGTTTTGAACTTGATCTCACTCATGCCCAATTCATGTTACTGTCTGTGAAAATTAATAAATAATTTTAAAAAATTGCTGAGTTTTTTAAACTTTTAACCGTCAAATAAATAATCATAATCAACAACGAGGGCAAACTGAACATGAATGTGGAGCAATGGAGGGACGAACAAGAACTGATATTAAACCAGATAGATAATGCGATCGCCCGATTTGATCAAAACTCTCATCTGATCTTATTCAACCTCAAACTCGCCCAGATGTGGGGCTTATCCACCGATTTTTTAGAAAGTCAACCGAATTTTGAGACGGTTTTTGCAGAAATCGTCAATCAAGGATATTGGAGTGAGGAACAATGCCAATATCTAAAAGCTTGTTTGCTCAAATCCCCATCTCAAGGGACAGCTTTTTGCATCGAACAAAACAACGGAGTCTGTTTAGAAGTTTATAACACCGCCATGCCCAGTGGGGGATGCCTGTTTACCTTTCGAGAAGTCACCTACCACCGCAACTCCCAAGCCAGTTTCAACTCCGAAGTGCGACGGTTAAAATTTTTACTGGGTTTAAACGAACGCTTACAAGACTCCGATAACCTGCGAGAAATCGCTCAGTTTGCCTTGAATTATCTGGTACGGGTGATGAATGCGACCTTCGGCGATGTCAAAGTGATTACCGGAGAAGGCAATCAACGACAAGCCGGTGCCATTAGTAACCAAGTTTCCAGTCAATTCATTGCCACCTACGGAGAACCTGCGATCGCCGAAATGCAACAATTACTGGAGCGGGGCATTCCCTACGGTCAAGGCTTACTCTGGGAAGTGGTAGAAACCGGTCAACCCGTCTATGTCCAAGACTACGCCAACCATCCCCAAGCGGTAGCCGGATTTCGTCATCCGGCCATTGGTCAATTGGGGATTTTTCCCATTCCGGCACCAGACGGTAACATTATCGGGGTTTTAACCCTAGAATCTCGCCATCTCGAACAACTGCAAGCTTACCCGCAACGGGATATGCTGTATGCGGCCTGTCGCACCTTAGGAGCGGCGATTGAACGCGCTCAATCCCAAGACCGTCTGCGGCGAATTAACGAAGATTTAGAACGGGCTTCTCAGATGAAATCGGAGTTTTTGGCTTCGATGTCCCATGAACTGCGAACGCCCCTCAATAGCATTTTAGGCTTTTCTGACCTGCTCAAACGTCAAATTTCCGGTGAACTCAATCAACGTCAAATTAATCATGTGAAATTAATCGAAAAAAGCGGTCAACACCTATTACAGCTCATTAACGATATTTTAGATTTATCTAAAATCGAAGCGGGGAAAACAGAACTCAATATCCAAGCGGTTGAGCTTCACCGCCTCTGTAGCGAGTGTCTGAAAATGATCCAACCTCGGGCAGATAAAAAACGACTCGCTCTATCGTTAGAATTGGATTACCGACTCAACCAGGTGCCACTTGATGAACGTCGAGTTCGACAAATCATCATTAATTTACTCTCTAATGCGGTCAAGTTTACACCCGAGGCCGGTGCCATTAAGCTGAGTGGACGCTTGGCTTATGGATCTCAAATGGAGGGAGATTATCGTCCTGATTGTTCTCCGGTCAATGGCGATACGCCTTTTTTATGTCTGGAAGTCCAAGATTCCGGAATTGGGATTCCACAAGAACGTTGGCATCTACTGTTTCGTCCCTTTCAACAGGTGGACGCTTCTCTGACGCGACGACATGAAGGAACAGGTTTGGGTTTGGCTTTAACAAAACGTTTGGCTGAACTGCATGGCGGTACGGTTTCTCTACAGTCGGAAGTGAAGAAAGGAAGTCGGTTCCGGGTTTGGCTGCCTTTGACTGAAATGCGACAAAGCTTCATCGATCAGGCAAATCAGGTCGATCCCGTTTGGAAAAGTTCATCGAATTTGGCATCTCCCAGTTTAACCTCAGATGCTCGTAATGCTCCTCGAATTTTGGTTGTCGAAGACCAACCGTTTAACCAATTGTTGGTTTCTGAGATTTTGGAGTTAGAAGGCTATCAGGTTGAACTGATCTGTGAAGGTCAAACCATGATGGATATGATTAATTCCCCATTTGTACGGGCGAATATGTTGCCGGATCTGATCTTGATGGATATTCAACTTCCCGAAGTCGATGGGTTTGAACTGATGCGTCAACTCAAAGCCCATTCAATTTGGCAGTCTGTTCCCGTCGTCGCCGTTACGGCGATGGCTATGCCCGGAGATCGAGAGCGCTGTCTAGAAGCGGGTGCGGTGGCTTATCTCAGCAAACCTTTGGATGTGGATCGGGTGTTAGCAACGGTTAAATCGTTACTTCCTAGCTAAAGTATCAGGGCGCGAAAATTTTTGTTGGGTAGTTTTAAAAAAAACGTTCAAGGAAATCAGGCACAACAGATTTATGAGTTGTGGTCTACTTAGATTGAGCATCAACAATGACATAGACGATCTAATTCTATCAATATTAAGGTAAGAAAGAAAGGAGTTTTTGGTAAAAAGTTAATTTTACCGAATTCCACCTCTTTGTCTTGTGATGTCTTTGCCCCATCTGATTATCTACTAACCCCATGTTAGATCGCTCCCCTCACATTCTGATTGTTGATGATGAACCTGCCAACCTGATTTTGTTAGAAGAACTCTTAAGAGCAGAAGGTTATGAAATTCTCTTAGCAACCTCGGGAATAGAAGCACTAGAAGTGGCAAAAACCACAGAACCAGATTTGGTTTTATTAGATATAATGATGCCCGATATGAATGGGTTTGAAGTTTGCGATCGCCTGCGAAAAGACAAGCAACTGCAAATTGTTCCGGTGATTTTTCTGACCGCATTAAATGATGATCAATCCAGGCTAAAAGGACTGGAATTAATGGGAGATGATTATATTACAAAACCCTTTAATAGTCGCTTGTTGTTGGCAAAAGTTTCCAGTATTTTACAACTCCATAAAATGCGAACTCAAAGGATAAAAACTGATAGTCAAGTGCTTGTAGACCCCAATGATAACGGTTCAGTTGCAGTACAAATACAAGAAGATGCTTCGGAAAAGTTGCGGTTATTTGTTCCCGAACAATTTCTCGAACGAATTGCACCCCAAGGCGTTGACTCGATAAAACTTGGCAATTTCACCGAAGAAGAATTAACGGTTTTATTCTGCGATATTCGAGGATTTACAACCATTGCTGAGTCTCAAACGGCGAGTCAAACCTACGAGTGGTTAAATGTATTTTTTAATCAAATGAGCGCTTGTATAGACTCAAATTTTGGCTTTATTGATAAGTATCTTGGAGATGCGATCATGGCGGTTTTTGACCGAGAAAATTTCCATTCACAAGATGCAATGAACGCCGCAGTTATCATGCAAAAAAGCCTGGAAAAATTCAACCAAGAACGTCATCAATTTAAAATCAAAGAACCCTTAAAAATTGGGATTGGGATTAATACAGGAATGGGAATGATCGGAACATTGGGTTCAGAAAGTCGCATGGACTCAACCGTTATCGGTGATGTGGTTAATACCGCTTCCCGTTTGGAAGGATTAACTAAAACCTATGGCTGCAAAATTCTCGTCAGTCAAGCCACAATTTTTCATCGACAACAGCCTTCAAACTCTAGTTTATTAGAAGAAAACAGACATCAACCTCGTCAAATCTCCAATTCCTTTTACTATCGCCGACTCGATCAAGTTAATCCTCGGGGAAAGCAAGAACCCATTAAAATCTATGAGTTGTTTGGAAATCAAATTTATCTCGTTGACCCTGCAAAAATCCAAACATTGACTTTATTTGAAAAGGGAGTAAAAGCTTGGCAACTTGGAGATTTTACCCAAGCTTTACTCTATTTTAAGCAGGTAATCGAACAAGATCCCACTGATATTGTAGCAGAACTCTATATTAAACGCTGTCAAAAACAACTCAAAATAGACTGCTGAAAAAATGAACTTCAGTCGGAATCAAGAATATTAAGAACAACCGTTAAGTTCCCCAAGAATCAACAATATCCTGTAAAGACTCTCCGGCTTTTTCCCAATTTTTAGCTAAATCTGTACTGCGATCTCTTTGCAGAAATTCAGCTTGTTTCTGACAATGAGAAGCCAATCCTTGAATAACTGTTTTAATGCCATGTTCTTCAATCAGTTGATTGAGAGAATGGGTTAACTTTTCGTCTTTGGGTTCTACCATAATGGGACAAAACTTTTGACTGTAAATCTTTGAATAACCATCTTCTTAATTCTACCAGAAAATGCACATAAACCCCATTTTTAAACAGAATTTCAACATTTCAAGTCGAGAGTCGTGTAGGGGCGGGTTCTACTCATCTGTCTGTTACTCACAAATAACTGACATAAACCCGCCCTTTAACCCTGATCAGTTTAGTGGTGGGAGGATGTCAAACAGGTTATCGATAACAGACATACATCTTGCGGGAACCCACCCCTACACTGTAAAGACTGGTGAGTATAACGAGAAATCAGGTTTCTAAACGACGAGTGCGTAAAATCTAGCACATTCTAACTTTTCTTGAGTGTTTAGCGATACATCAGAAAACCCGGAAAACACTGTGTTCACCAGCCTCATCTCTCGGTAACAATGTTAAATAGATTACTTTTCTCGGCAAAACTCACACGGAGAGAAAAGTAGCTCATATTAACACACCAGGAGCTTGCGATCGTGAATCAGTTTATACCCCAGTGCCAAAATTTGCAAGAACAGGTTGAAACTCTGTTGGGACTGCTACACAGCGAACCCACACTGCGACAGCAGGACGTTAGCGGGGTACGCGGCGCCCTCAATAAAGTGATTTCTCCCACCTTTGAAATTGTTTTTGCAGGCGCTTTTAGTGCGGGGAAATCGATGTTAATTAACGCACTGTTGGGGCGAAAATTGCTTTACAGCGCCCAAGGACACGCCACCGGAACCGAATGTTATATTCGTTATGCAGAACAAAATCAAGAACGGGTTGTATTAACATTTTTGAGTGAAGTTGAAATTCGCGAACAGGTAAAAACGTTATGTGAATTGTTAAATTTACCGTTAGTTGGCAATATTAATCAACCGGAAACTGTCAAACATTTACAACAGCAAGCCCAAGCAATTTTAGAAATAGAAGGGGGCGAAGCGCGTTCGGAACGAGCCAAACAAGCCAAAGCATTAGAGTTACTATTAGAAGGATTTGAAGCCAACCGCGAGCGCATTCATACCCTGAATAATGCAACCTATTCGATGGAACAGTTTCACGCTAAAAACATCGAAGAAGCGGCGCAATATGCACGTCGGAGTAAAAACAGTGCGGTTCTCAAACGAATTGAATATTACTGTTATCATTCCTTGTTAAAAGATGGCAACGTAATTATTGACACGCCGGGAATTGATGCGCCTGTTAAAAAAGACGCTCAAATTGCTTACGATAAAATTGAAAACCCCGATACTTCTGCGGTTGTATTTGTGTTGCGAACCGCTTCAACCGGGGAATTAGCAACAGAAGAAACTGAACTTCTCGAAAAAATGCAAGCCAGCGCCGCCATTCGCGATCGCGTGTTTTATGTGTTCAACTATATCGATGCGACTTGGTTTGACGACCAGTTAAAAGCTCGCTTAGATTATCATATCAAAACCCAATTTCGCGATACAACTCGGGTTTACAAAACCAGCGGTTTACTCGGATTTTATAGTAACTTAGTTCAACACCGAACTTATCAATCTGATCGTTGGGGATTAGATTCGATTTTCGCCGAAAATGTACAAAGCGAAAATGCAGTTGAAAATACACCGCAGTTTGTTAATGAATTTAACCGTTACTGTTTGGTTTCTGGTCGTTTACCGTCTAGTAAGTTTCCGATACCGACTCAGGTTTTAGTTGCAGATCGTCCCAACGAAAAATATACCGCAATTCTCAATTCTTTGGGAAATTCGGTTCTCGAACATTTGATTAAAGATAGCGGCGTTGAAGAATTTCGCGACGCAATGACCCGCTATTTGATGGAAGAAAAACGCCCACAGTTGTTTGAAGTGTTGGCGCATGATTTGCAGCCATTTTGTATTAGTTTACGGGAATCTTATCTGAAAGCTTGGCGGGAGTTAGAAAGTCAACCTCGGGAGGTAAACGCCCTCAAAGAATACCAATTACGACAACTGAATACAGAACTAAAAGAAATAGGAGATGAATTTTGTAAACACATCGAAAAAGAGTTAAATCTAGTCGTTGCGAGTGATGAAAATCAAGCCTTTGAAGAGGATTTTAAAAAGCTTCAGCGACGGATGATTAGCCGCTTGGATGTGTTAATTAGAAGCTTCTCTGTGGGTGAGACGCATAAACGCGCCCAAGCCAGCCATAAACGCAATGCTGTAGTCCCCATTATGGGAATTTTAGCCGAGGCTTTCTATTACTTAGCCAATGAGTTAGAAGCGGTTTTAGTCGAGGCGTCTAAGGAGTTGATGGATAATTTCTTTTATCAACTTTCGGAACGGGTTCGTCAGTCGGATTATTACAGCAAATTGTATCGTTTGTTGGGGAATGATAGCGGTGTTGAACAAAATTTAGAACACTGGTGTGAATTGGCGAAAGCGGCGTTAGTAAATGAGTCTAAAACCGAATGCGATCGCTATATTCGAGAACGTCCTGAATTTTATTCTGAAGGTACGGTTTCCGTGTTTCAATTGCGTCAAGTTTTGCAAGAAGCTTGTCGGGGTTATGACTATGAAAGTATGGTGAAAGCTGAACCGGCTATTCGTCAATTGTTGAAGATTGATTTTGACCCAAAAATTGGGGAAACAATTCTCAGAACTTATCGCCCAACGGTGAATAAAACTCTGATTCATCATTTGTTAGAACCGTCTCACACGTTGGCTAATTATATTTTGCAACAGCATGATAAAGCTTGCGAACATTTAGCCAAAACGTTGGATAAAGAAGCCTCTGCACAGTTGGAAGCCAACGAGAAACAAAAGGTAGAATTAAAGCAAAAAATTGAGGCTTACAATGAAGCGGTGAAGGGGATTAATCAGTGTTTGGAAATGATGCGACTAGATCGCCAAACCTTACCGGATATTTCTGAGATGGATTTGTTTACTTCTCCGGTGGTGATTGAGGTTAATCCGACTGAGAGTTTACAAGAAAAGTTCGCGGAAATTTCTGAGTCTGAAAATGGATTTGTTTCGTCTGTAAATGGACACCGTTCGACCGAATTCTAATATTGAAAACCTCTCCCTAAACCCTTCTCCTACGAGATTAAAGAACCTCTCCCCAAACCCTCTTTTACGAGATTAAAGAACCTCTCCCCAAACCCCTCTCCTACGAGGAGAGGGGAGTAATAAAAGAGGTAATTCATCGCCTTGTAATAGGTTCTAAATCGCTCTTTTTTCATCAGGAGTTGAGGGGAGATATTCGGGAACTTTGTGGGTTTAAAATCAATCAATATCCTCCTCCTTTTAGGGGGAGGTTGGTGGGGGTAAAATCAATCAATAGCCTCCTCCTTTTAGGGGGAACTTTGTGGGGGTAAAATCAATCAATAGCCTCCTCCTTTTAGGGGGAGGTTGGTGGGGGTCAGATCGTGATATATAATGTAAGAGTTTAGGAGATTGAGTTCAATGGACGATAATATTATTTCAAAAAACTGTAGTGATAATGATGTCATATCTTTCAACGAAGAAGCCCATAAAGTTAGCAGTTTAAAAGATAAGATTATTGATGTTTTAACGGGATGGGTTGCTGAGAATTTTGTAGATGACTTAAAAACTAAAGGGGTTAAATATGCTTCTATTGATAAGTCAGAAAGTCAGCTAGAATTTTCTAATGGAGATTGGTTTCATAAGGGTAAAGAATGTGAAATTTTAAAACTCGGTTCAACGGGATGGCAAAAAGGGAAAGTGAGGTTAAAAGTTATCGTTGAGTTTTGTCCCGATGAACCCGAACTTTCCGAACCTGAATCACCGTTAGATAGTTTGCGTCAAAAGTTAATTGAAAGTCAAACGCTGGATAATTAATTCGATGAAAAGTAGGGGCGTATGGCATACGCCCTCAAGCATTTGTATTTGAGGAAAAACAGATGAACGAAAAAACACCCCGAATTATTATTCCGCCCGAAGTGAGAAAATATGTATTTCAACGGGATAATTATTGCTGTCAAAGCTGTCGAAAAACGAATTTAGAAGCCGAATTAACCATCGATCATATTATTCCCTTAGCCAAAGGAGGAAGCAACGACATCAGCAACCTACAAACCCTTTGTCGAAGTTGTAACCTGAAAAAAAGACATTATTTAGATCCTCGTTTCAAGCGTCGTTATACAGACTAACCCCAATCCCTCTAGAATTGTGCAATATTTGAGTCAGAGTTATCTTGTAAACGACTCAATCGCGTATTGGATCAAAACAAAATGAGATCACGTCGCCAACAACTGCACAATTTAGTTGACCAAATGCCAACAGATGAGTTAGAACGGGCGTGGGAACTCCTGACCACGTTGTATTATGATGTCTATATGCTGAAAGCGATTCAATATGCTCAAAGAACCTTAAAACCCGGAGACTCTTTCACAACAGAGGAAGCGATGCGGGTGCTGTCTAATGATTATCTGATGAAACTTTGAGGAATTATCAAGATATACCTTATAATAATTTGTGCGATTGCTGAATCTTCTGTGAATCTTGACGTGCGTTATGCTCGCTCTTTCTTGAGAGACTTAATCAGTTTAGAACCCCCAGTTTATAAACGGGTGTATGATTTTGTTTTTGTTCAATTCCAGCAACTTGATAGCCTATACGAGTTACCGGAACTTCATCCGTTGGACTCCAGCCAGATTTTTTATCGCTTTACTCTCGATGAATATTTTATTGGGATAGAGGTAACGGGTCAAATTATTAAATTTATCCGTATTTTACCGAAACCCGAAATTTAATTGTGCTAGAAATTCTTAAATAGAACCCTCTTTCTCTGTGACTTGTTGCTCCGTCTGGGTTCGAGGTGAACGAACCCGAAAATCTTTAGATTTGGTAAATGAGACACGTTCTGTCTGCGAGACTAATGGTAAATTAAGGGCTGTTGTGAGAGTAGGCTCGCTCTAGCTGACTACAACCCAATTGATCGGGAAACAGGGGGCGCTCTAGTCCGGCTTTTCTCGTTAACGGCAGTTTGAGCGAATTCTGCATTAGCTTTTGTAATTAGCGGAAGACGATACTATGGATGCGATCGCACTTTGGCAACGCTACCAAGATTGGTTATACTATCACGAAGGCTTGGGGTTATACCTCGATGTCAGTCGCGTGCGCTTCGATGATGCCTTCTGTGAGTCGATGAAACCCAAGTTTGACAAAGCGTTCAAAGACGTGGAAGCTTTGGAAGGGGGAGCGATCGCCAACCCGGATGAAAACCGCATGGTCGGTCACTACTGGTTAAGAGATCCCGAAATTGCTCCGACTCCCGAAATTAAGCAAGAAATCATTGGAACCCTCGAACAAATTGAAGCCTTTGTCAAGAAGGTTCACAGTGGCGAAATTAAACCTCCCGGATCGCCTAAATTTACCGACTTACTCTCCATTGGGATCGGTGGCTCTGCCCTCGGGCCGCAATTTGTCGCGCAGGCCTTAGCACCCAACTCTCCCCCTTTGAACATTCATTTTCTTGACAATACTGACCCGGATGGCATCGATCGCGTCTTGGGTGAGTTGAAAGATAGACTCGGTAGCACCTTAACCCTGGTGATCTCTAAGTCTGGGGGAACTCCCGAACCCTACAACGGGATGAGAGAAGCCAAACACGCCTACGAAACCCAAGGGTTAGATTTTAGCAAACACGCGATCGCCACGACCGGAGTCGGCAGCAAACTCGACCAACAAGCCAAGTCCGAAGGCTGGATCGAAACGTTCCCGATGGCGGACTGGGTGGGGGGACGCACTTCCGAACTGTCGGCTGTAGGTTTGTTACCGGCGGCGCTGCAAGGGATTGATATTCGCGCCATGCTGGAAGGGGCGAAAGTCATGGATGCGGCGACCCGCAAACCCGACATGAAAACCAACCCCTCGGCGTTATTAGCCCTGAGTTGGTACTACGTGGGCAACGGTAAGGGCGAAAAAGACATGGTTGTACTGCCCTACAAAGACAGTTTACAGGTGTTGAGCCGCTACCTCCAACAGTTGGTGATGGAGTCTTTGGGGAAAGAAAAAGACCTCGATGGCAATATCGTTAACCAGGGGATAGCGGTTTACGGAAACAAAGGTTCAACCGATCAACACGCCTACGTTCAACAGTTGCGGGATGGGGTGCCGAACTTTTTTGTCACGTTTATTGAAGTGTTGCAAGATCGTCAGGGACCCTC
Organism: Lyngbya sp.; assembly: GCA_035285085.1. GTDB lineage: Bacteria > Cyanobacteriota > Cyanobacteriia > Cyanobacteriales > Microcoleaceae > Capilliphycus. The sequence continues at coordinate 16,931 of JAYKHV010000067.1, forward strand.
GCCGGAAGTTGAACCCAATGTCACCGCAGGAGACTATCTCTCCGGGTTTTTGCAAGGGACCCGCCAAGCGTTGTATGAAAATCAGCGAGATTCGATTACAATTACCATCCCAGAGGTGACTCCTCGCAGTGTGGGGGCGTTAATTGCCCTGTATGAACGGGCGGTGAGTTTCTACGGCTTCTTGGTGAATATTAATGCCTACCATCAACCCGGAGTCGAAGCTGGGAAAAAAGCCGCAGCCGCCGTGTTAAACTTGCAGCAAAGCCTGTTGAACGTGTTAAAAGCAGAAAGTGGCGGATTGTCTTTAGAGGCTTTGGTTGAGAAAGCCGGAGCCAGTGAGGAAATCGAAAAAGCTTACAAGATTCTCCGACATCTCGCCGCCAACGATCGCGGTATTGTCCTCGAAGGAAATCTGGCTCAACCTGCGAGTTTAACGGTAAGCTACAAGGCTTAAGTTCCGTCCGGGAAAACCCAAATAATGAGTGAGGATCGGGACAGATCAACCCCCTCACTCCTGTTGAAAATTGGAATTGACCTCAAGACAAGCTATAATTAATAAGCTGAATCAATTTAAGTGATAAGAGTTGCTTTTTTTTCTGCTCTCAAAAAAAGCCGAATCCCAAACGAGCAACGCTGACTGCTATTCGATGTTTGAATTTTCAGTCCCCGTCCTATGCCCCTAACGATATTGGTTGTAGATGACGACTTCGGGACTCGCCTCTCGATTAGTGATTATCTCGAAATTTCAGGTTACACTGTGATTTCTGCTGAGAACGGTCAGGAGGCACTTGAGTTGGTAGACAAACACAAACCCCACCTGATCGTCACCGATATTGCTATGCCTGAGATGGACGGCTATGATCTCGTAAAACGTATCCGTTCCCGTCCGGCTTTTCGTCTGCTTCCTGTGATTTTTTTGACCGCTCACACGGCGATTTCCGAACGCATTCGGGGCTATCAATTGGGCTGCGATAATTACTTACCTAAACCCTTTGAATTGGATGAATTGGGAGTAGTAATTCGGGCTTTATTAGAGCGATCGCAGTTGATCGAGTCGGAGTTGCGAAGTCGAGTGAGTGAGTCGGTGATGGTGGCGAATGTCGTATCGTCGAATTCATCGGAGTCGAAAGCTGTATCTTCTGTTCAAATCAATTTAACCGAGCGAGAACAACAGGTATTAGACTTATTAACCGAAGGATTCTCCAACGTACAAATTGGCGAATATTTGCATTTAAGCCCGAGAACCATTGAAAAATATGTTAGTAGTTTGTTAAGAAAAACAGACAGCAATAACCGGGCCGAATTGGTTCGGTTTGCAATGAAAAATCACTTGATTGATTAAATTTCAGTGGCAATTAAAAACCCGGTTTCTATTAGAAGCCGGGTTTTTGGGATGGAGTAAACCTATTCCGGTGTTCCCAATTCAATCACAAACTGTGCGATCGCCGGGACTCATTTGAGAATGCTGAAGATAATTTTTCACCCAAGCACAACCTTGGCGTAACAGTTGATCTCGATCCAAAACTTGTGGTATATTCCAGAGAATCACCGTTTGATCATTACTCGCCGAAGCCAACGTTAAACCGTCCGGACTAAAGGCGACTCGGCGAACAGGTTCGCTGTGACCCTTGAGTGTGGAGAGTAGAACCCCTTGATGGTTCCAGAGTTTCACGGTTCCATCTTGACTTGCTGAGGCAATCAGACCCTTGGGACTGAACGCCACGCCCAAAACTTCAGCGTCGTGACCGTTGAGCGTGTGGAGTAAAATAGGCTGTTGGTTAGTCTGCAATTTCCAGAGTCTAACGGTTTGGTCTTGGCTAGCGGTGGCGAACATTTGACCATCCGGACTAAATGTTACAGTCTTCACTCCTTCCTGATGGGCTTGGAAAGTTGCTAACAAAACCCCTTGATTATCCCAAATTTTAACAATTCCGCCCCGACTGCCTGCGGCTATCGTTCGACCATCGGGACTAAACGCCACATCCCAAACCTCAGTCTCAAAACCGTCAAGGGTTTTTAGGAGTATCGGCTTTTGGTTGGGTTGCAGTTTCCAGAGTTTCACGGTTTTATCGGAACTCCCGGAAACCATCAAACCCTCGGGACTGAAAGCGACAGCATAAACTAAATCTTGATGGTCATTGAGAGTCCAGCGTAAGGTTCCGTCTGTATTCCACAGTTTTATCGTTCTATCCCAACTCGCCGAAGCGATGGTTTGACCGTCTGGACTAAACGCAACCTGACTCACCTCAACCGGATGACCTTTCCAGGTTGAACGTAAAGTACCGTCTGGGTTCGAGAGTTTCATCGTTCCATCTTGACTCGCCGAAGCGATGGTCTGACCGTCCCGACTAAAAGCAAGGCCCCAAACCTGACTATCCGATACTTTCAACCGAGTTAACAGGGTGTTGTGAAGCTGCCAAAGTCTCACCGTTTTGTCGCCACTCGCGGAAACCAAGGTTTGACCATCCGGACTAAATGCCACCTTCCAAACTTCATTACTATGCCCGTTGAGGGTTTTTTGCAAGCTTCCGTCACGGTTCCACAGTTTAATGGTTTTGTCGGCGCTGGTCGAAGCGATAGTTTCGCCATCGCGACTAAACGCCACCGCATAGACTTTACTACTATGTTCGGTGAGGGTTTTTTGCAAGCTTCCGTCCCGGTTCCAGAGTTTAACGGTACCATCTTGACTCGCCGAAGCAATGGTCTGACCGTCGGGGCTGAAGGCGACTCCAAACACTCCCCCCGTATGACCGTTGAGGGTTTTTTGTAACATTGGGGTTTTGGGGGTGTTGATGTTCCAGAGTTTGAGGCTGTTGTCTTCGCTGGCCGATGCTACGGTTTGACCGTCGGGACTAAAGGCAACGCCGCGAACGGGGGCTTGATGACCTTTTAGGGTTGTTATTAAGGTGCCATCTAGCTTCCACAATTTTATCGTATTGTCTCGACTGGATGAAGCAATTGTTTCACCATCCGGGCTAAAAGCCACCCCATAAACTTCTGCATCATGGGCGTTTATTGTCTTAATTAAACTGCCGTCAAGATTCCACAATTTAACGGTTTTATCTCGACTTCCCGAAGCAATAATTTGACCGTTCGGACTAAAAGCAACCGCATAAACTTCTTCATTATGGGCGTTGATTGTGGTGCGTAAACTGCCGTCTGGGTTCCAAAGTTTAATGGTTTTATCGGAACTGGCAGAAGCAATGGTTTGACCGTCCGGACTCAGTGCCACTTGCCAAACCCAATCTTTATGTCCGACCAAACGGTTCGATTCTATTATACTATAAAGGGCTTGATCAAAGACTTGTTCAACACGATTTTTGAGTTCGGGATTTGACCGAGTTAATTGTTGTAATTTGTTCTCCGCTTGCAGGGCGGCTAACAACGCATCTAATTGATTATTGGAAGTAAATAAAGATTGGGAAGATTGGGTAATGGCATTAATTTCGTTTGTGAGTGCCTTTTGCCATTGTCCGACGGCAACGGTTGCCAAACTCACCGCCACAACTAAACCGCCACTCAGTCCAGAAAGGGTAAATTGTCGGCGACGTTTTTTCTGTTTGATTTCATAATCCCGCAAACTGATACTTTGTTCGATAAAAGATTGATCATTTGAACTTAATTCTTGAGGGTGTTTTTCCTGCCAATATTCAGCATCTGCCAGCAGTTTTCCCCGCAATAAAGCCCCGGAGTCATAATCACTTTTTTCCCATTGATGAAACAGGTGACGTAACTGTTCCTGCCAGTGGCGAAATTCTCCATCGGATTTTATCCACTGTTCGAGTCGTTTCCAATTTTTTATCAGGGCTTCGTGGACAATTTCTACAGTTTCCTCTCCGGTACTTTTATGGCAATTGGTAACAAGTAAACGGGCGGATGCCAGATGGCTAACAATATCCCAATTTTCGGAGTGGATTTCATCTCGGTTGGCAATTCTGCGGCTAAAATCGGTTCCTTCTCCCGGTTTGACTAACTGTAAAAATACTCGTTGGGTTCTTTCTTTATCGGTTAAACTGAGTTCCTCATATATCCCGTCTGCGTGGCGGGCGAGGGCTTTTTCTACTCCTCCAATTTCTTCATAAGCTTGATGGGTTAGCCAGCCCCGTTGTTGTTTTGACCAAAGTTCGGTTAGGGCAAATTCTAACAGGGGTAAACGTCCGGGTTCTAAGGTGGCTGCAATCAGTTTTTCGGTGAGTCCGGCTTGCAAGTTTACCTGCATTTTATTCGCCGGTTTTTCGATAACGGTTTGCAATTCTTCCCGACTCATTGGGCCGAGGTTATAAACCGCATCTTGCAAAGCATCACTCAAAGGTCGATAGGATAAAGCATAGCTATAAAAATCTGCTCGTAATGTTAAAATAACATGGAAGCGAGGCACGAGATTAATCGCCGTTAATAATCCGTCTAAAAAGGCTTGGCGTTCCTCTTCGTTGGTTTGGGTGTAAAGTTCTTCAAATTGGTCGATAATAAAAGCAATCCTTCGATGCAGAAAATTCTGAAGGTAGCGATAGATAATTTCCGCTAAAGCGTGTTTATCTTGTCTGAGTTCAATGGCTAATTCGAGTTCGAGTAAACGATGATGATAGGGTTGATTTTGCGGGATATTTTCTTGAGGTTGCCAGCGAATTTCACGAATTAAGGCAACAGCTAAAGCTTCCAGGGGATTTTGACCGGGACGCAGGGAAATAATTTGCCATTGTTCACACCTCTCTTGGCGGAGTTGAGGGACTAATCCCGCAAAGACAACGCTTGATTTCCCGCTGCCACTCGCGCCAACAACGGCAACTAAGGGATTATTTTTAACGGCATTGACTAAAGTTTTGGTAAAGGTTTCTCGACCAAAAAAGAAGTCGGCATCTTCTTCGGTAAAGGCAAATAAACCCCGATAAGGACAGGGGGGATTTCCCCCTAATTGTAACCAAGTCGGCGCTGCGACAGAAGGATTTTGACAAATAATCGGTAAACCCGAGGCGCCGGGAAATTCATCTTCGAGGGTTTGGAGTTGAAAACGGGCTTGTTGAACGGAACGATAAAAAGAGAGTCGTTGAATGGCAAAAGTCTCTAAAAAATGCCTTAAAAACTCCTGGGCGACATAATTCGGGACGGGTTCGCGCATGACAATTACCGTCGGAATATGCAAATGTTCCAAGGCTTTGGCGAGTCCTAAACCGTCGCAGGAGTTGAAAATTGCCAGTTTTAATCCGTTGAAAATCGCTTGTTGGAGACTGGTTGAAAGTTCTTCTAAAGTCAGGCTATTTTCGGTGGGATGGTCATTGAGATAAATGCGTCCGGTTTGGCTTTGGGTTTGGCTATGACCTGCAAAAAAGAGAATATCCCAACCCCGACTATTTGCTAGATGGGTTTCAAAGTCTTGACGAGTGGGATTGATTAAAAACTGCGGTTCTGCATCGCTTAAATTTTGCAACATTTTCCGCTCAGTGGTTAAATCTATTCCCCGACTATTTCCAAAAACTGCTAAAATTCTAACGGCGGTTTTTGTAGGTTTGACTTGAGAAGATTGAGGGATGCGATATTCGGGTTGACTGAGGGCGAGTTCGGCGTGGGGATAATCTTGAACAAACTGCCAATTTTGCCAAGGAAGGCGTCGTAAAATTTCGTCGGGTGTTTCGAGAATGACTCGAATTTCTTGGCTGGGGTCGAGATGAGAACGAAGCTGTTTTTCGAGGGGAGAAAAAGATTCCGATTTCAACCAAGAATTCAGTTGGGCTTTAAATTGATTGTTTAATTCTTCAAAACTGACTTGGGAAACATTGGTCACGCCTCCGAGTTCAATTTCTAAATCATCATCCTCATCCTCTTCTTCATCGCTTAGGGAAAGTAAAGCATAACGCTGACACAAACTTTGATAAACGATTTTCCAGCTTTGATAGAGTTCAATTAAAGCCGGTTCTGGTGGCAAACTGGCAACAAATTGGGCGAGAACTGAAGAGGTTTGATTGCGAATTTGTACGCTAACGCTTGGAAAACCGATGTGTAAATTTCCCCTCCCCAACGACAGCACAACCACTCGGCTGAGTTCAGAGTTCAAATTCTTCTCTAATTCGGGTATCATTCCAACTGACCTCTATACTAAATTTTTTTCCAGATTGTCCTTTAAAAGGATTGAGTTGGATGTAATTGTCGTAGCTACGGGAGGTGACTTCTTGGTATATTTTACCCGCTTTTGAGAGTAACGTCAATTGCACGTCAGGGGGCAAATATTCATCCTCTACTGTCGGGTGAAGCTGCACCAAAACTCGGCGGTTTTCATCGGGTTCTACGGTGACTGTCACTAACATTATAAATCGGCGATGATTTAATCTCATCCCCAAGTTAATTAGTTTTCCGCGCCGAATTTCTTCGGAGACACAGCGAGTGTTGAAAGCCCAACTAAGTTCGGGAGAAACTAAAGCTTCTAAAGGTTGCCAAGCTGACTCAAACAGATTCAAAAACCACTGAGAAATTTGGGTGAAGTTAGTTTTCAAATCATTACTTTGTGGATTGGATGATAATTCGGAAACGGGTTCTGGAGATGTTGTCATCAGTTCGGACTGTAAAAATTTACAATAGAACAGCAGATGATTCGGTTCAATCTCAAATTCATCTAACGGGATTAAATAATCATTTTTTGATGAAAGACAAGGATAATTATGAGTAAAAATTAAAAGTTTTTCCTGAGAAATTCCACCTCGAAAAATAATTTCTTCTTCTTCTTCCATCACTTCAGCAACAACATAAAAGTCGGCCAAGACTTCCGGCTGAACCAAAAGAAGTTTGGGGAAAGAAACAACCTCATCTAAGACCTGTTCAACGGCAATAATACCAATTGTGAATTTTCCCAACTGAAAACTCCCAATTTCTTCTCGGCTAGAATTGATATTTTGCTCGATATTTCCCGAAGACAAGCGTTCATTAAACCAGCGTTCTAAACCTAATAATGCTAAAGCATTTAAGTAAGTTTGCCATTGTTTGTCTTCGTCAAATACAGGATTACTTAAAACCATCGCCTGTTCAAAGTCTTCCGCTTCTAACAGGATGACTTCCGATAAAGTGAATCTGAAATCTTTTGTAGCGTTTTTATTTTCCAACATGACAAACTCCAATAATCTAGATAAGTTGACTGAGATAAGCACGTAGATGTTGAGCGTAAACACTCTTGAAAGAACGGTTTTTTCCGGTTCGCATTTCTTCAGTTGCAGCCCGAAAAACTTCTTGATCCGCAAAGGCTTCAACGGCTTGAATAACTGCGTTTAAATAGTCGGGTTTTGGCGGAAGAGAAGTTAAACCCATTTTGTGGGCTTTTGTTAAGACTTTTTCCAGAAGATTTTGAACCGTGACGGTTCTGACTTTACTTAAAAGTTCACCCGGATTTAAAATTCTTCGGGTTTGATCCCAACTCGTCATTCCCAATAGAGGAGCAATTTCTTTGAGGGACATTCCTTCAACATAGTAAAGTCGTAAACCGGGAAGAAATTCAGAAGCTTTATCAGCATATTTTCGGCTTTTCTTGAGTTTTTCAATCTTTTGCTGAACTTCTTTCTGAATAGCTCCGCTTAAAATCGCCCTAAGTTGCTGATGTAAAAAATCGACGATTTCCTGTTGTTCAATTTCAACGGGCGGTTCATACTCCTGCTGAATGTCAGAGCGAATTTCATATTGTTCTTTCTCACTATTATAGACTTCTAGAGGTTGTCTTGTACTCCAAACTTCATATTGTCTGAGTTGTTTTGCAACTTGTTTGAGGTCTTTTAAAAGTTGAGCTTCACTGCTAATGATTACCTCACTGTCTTGAAGTTTACCAATCATTTCTTGCAGTTGCTCATAAGACGGATCAGGACATTTTTTGGCTCCTTTTGCTTGTTGACGGCGATCGCGACGATAAACCCCATGAAAAGCCTCAACTAACAGGCGATCGCGAGTAGAAAGCTGTTCGAGTTGTCTGGATCGAGTTCGATTTAACAACGCCCAATCGGTAATTTTTTTAAATCCATAGTCGGATAAAAAGTTTTTCAGATCGGGATGTTGTTTAGTTTTAAAATAGACCCAATTCTTCAAACTCATATTGGTGGGGTAATCGGCTTGAAAGCTTTGTAAAATTTCCACCGAAAAAAACGCATAAGGATTGGGCTGAAGGCTGCCATCATCGAGCAGAATCAATTGGTTTTTTTGATCTTCATCGAGAACAATCAAATGATGACCATCATCGTTGAGAACAAAGGGTAATAAATCGCGATAGGTAAAACTTTTTCCTCCTCCAAATAAACGCTCAATTCTTTGACAAGCTCTCAAAATAGGTTCGGAAACAGCACAACGTAAACAAAGTCCAGCTAAAGCACGAGTTTGCAGATTCAGTTGAGGATTTTGAGCTTTAAAATAACTCAAAAGTATATCTTCAAAAGACTCTTTAGATGAGGGTGAATGTTCTGCTTTGATCAGTTGTTGTTCCAAAAATTCCTGTGCTAATGTAATCCCATCAGTTTGGTATCCCACCTTTTCACTAGCTGGATGAATTCGGAACATCTTCCAATATCTCGACAAGACACCCATAAACACGGGATTTTTACTATATAGACTCATGGAGGTAGATGTTTGGCGGTTCTGGTGTGAATAAGATGCTGTGACACCCCGGCTTCTTAAATCAGGCATAACTTGATGTTTCCTGCAACAAAAGGAGTACAAAGCGAGTTCAATGTACGAGCTTCACTCACCTCCTCCCTGCTTTTAGACTGCATTCTATCTATAGATGTCAGCGTTTTAAACTGATGCAGTTTGGAAAAACGGGTTATGCGGCTCCGTCTGAGTTCTGCTGGGAATGATAGAACCGATGAGCTATTTCTTGAGATTAACCCCTGCATTAGCTCCGACTCTAATTCTCTATTCAGTAGACAACAGAAAGGTTGAACTTTCTGCGATAACTCAGTGCATCCAACCGTCGGATGACAAGGAGATTGAGATATGAATATTTTATCGTCAATTCTCTCTATTTTGACTTGGCATTATCGATCTGCCGAAAAGATTGCTACCACCGACTCTCCAACGAGTTCCCCCGTTGAGTCACCCGAGAAAATTAAGGGGAAAATGATTCAACACCCACCGGATCTGGAAGTTCCCGTTCAAATCGATCCTCAAAACCTCTATCACCCTCGATTTCTGCCCGATTTTGGGAGTGATAATTTCAACTATTTGAGTAGTCATCCCGCCATAAAACCGCGCTTAAATTAAGCTTAATTCCTGCGGGGTGAGGTGTGATTTTCTGAAAATAATTGAACAGACGAGCATTTAATCCATCCCCTCAACTTCCCCAGCAATATTCATTACAGCGAGAATATTTTACTCCAATGATTCGGCTTTTTCAAGTTGACTTGACGGTTCAATTGCCTTTAATTCACGAATATTGTCTGTTAGTTTTTTCACTAAACTTGCGCTAGGAACGGCTAAAAGTAAACCCAAAACTCCGGCAACTTTAACACCGACTAACAGAGAAACAATCACCAAAGCCGGGTTAAGTCCGGTAATTCCTCCAATTAACCGAGGGGCGACGACATTCTCATTAATTTGACCAATAATCAACGCCGTCACTAATACCTTAAGCCCCAGAAAAACATTATGCAATGCCAGTAACGTACTAATCGCTAAAATGGCAAACGTTCCCCCAAACGGAATCAAACTAGATAAACCAATTCCAAACCCAAACAATAACCAAAAGGGAATTTTCAAAATCAAAAAAGCGATGGATAAAGCAATACTGAAAATTAACGCTAAAATCGCTTGTCCGGCGTAGTAACCGCGAAATGTTTGTTGAGCAGTTAACTCAATTTGACTGCTCCACTCGGTGGGTAGCCAGCTTAAGAGTCCATCCCAAAGTTTCTCGCCATTGAGAACTAAAAGAATCGTAAGTACAACGGTTACAATGAGATTTAACGCGCTATTAATCGTGTTTAACGTTAAGTCAATAATTTCAGCCGTGAGAGCCTTAAGAGTGCGCGAGAGTTGACTACTAATCTGAGCCGTTAAATCACTAATATCCATTGGTAAATATTGCAGCATCGTCTGTTCATCGAGAGTATCTAAACGTTTTCGTCCTTCTTCAATCCAAGCGGGTAAACGATTTACAAATTCTAGCAATTGTTGAAAGACCAAAGGACTTAAAACAAACACCAAAATCCCGAGCAAAACCAGAGCTATAAGTATAACTCCTGTAATAGCAAATCCTCTCGGTACGCCTCGCTGTTCTAAAAAAACAATCGGATATTCGAGTAAAAATGCAATCAAACTGGCTGTTAAGACAATACCGGGAATGGGTTGCAAATACTTAAACAACAGCAAAAGAAACCAACCATTCAAAAACAATAACGGAAAAGCTAGCCCGATATAAAACCAGCGAGGTAATTTTTGAGTAGAATTCATAGACCTGCACAAAGATGGTGTACTGAAGTGATATCTTAATCGTTCTTCTATCCGTTTTCTCGCCAATTTTGATTTTCTAAACCGATACCGCAGAGAATTGACTGTAAATCCCATCGCTGAACTGCCCGTGCTACAATAGCCTTCGAGATTAGGCACGGGTTCTCGTTTCTGCTTTCAGTGCAAATTGATTCTTCTGTTTGATCGCACAGAGCTTGACATCCGAAATCTCTCTACAGTCTGAATGTGATGCAACTTTGGAGATCGCCTATGTCCATTTATATTGGTAATCTCGCGCTATGAAATAACAGAAGAAGATTTAAAATCGGTATTTGTCGAATCTGGTTCTGTGCGGTATGTGACTATCCCCACTGACCGCGAAACAGGTCATCCTCGAAAAAAGATTAAAATCATCAGTCGAAATTCGTGTTAATTTTGGGAGGTTTAAAATCGATGCAAGTTTTACTCATTTATCCCCTATTTCCAAAAACCTTTTGGTCTTACGATAAAATTTTGGAGTTAGTTGATCGCCAGGTTTTACTTCCTCCCCTTGGATTAATTACAGTGGCGGGAATTTTACCTCAAGAGTGGCATTTTACCCTCGTTGATCGCAACGTTCGCGCTGTAACTGAGGCGGAATGGGAAAGCGCAGATCTGGTGATTATCTCTGCAATGATTGTTCAAAAAAGTGATTTAATTCATCAAATTCAACAGGCTAAAAAACGGGGTAAATTAGTGGCGGTAGGCGGCCCCTATCCGACCTCAGTACCCCAAGAAGTTTTAAAAGCTGGCGCAGATTTTATGATTTTAGATGAGGGAGAAATTACCCTTCCTTTGTTTGTAGAGGCGTTTCAAAAAGGCGAAACTTCGGGAATCTTTCGCGCCTCAGAAAAACCGGATATTACCTTAACCCCAATTCCTCGTTATGACTTATTAGAACTCGATGCTTATGATTCGATGTCCGTTCAATTTTCGCGAGGATGTCCGTTTCAGTGCGAGTTTTGTGACATTATTACCCTCTACGGTCGCAAACCCCGTACCAAAACACCCGCCCAACTTTTAAAAGAATTGGATTTTCTCTACGAACTGGGTTGGCGTCGGGGAATTTTCATGGTCGATGATAACTTTATTGGCAACAAACGCAACGTTAAACTGCTCTTAAAAGAACTCAAAGTTTGGCAAGCCGAACATCAATATCCCTTTCGATTTAATACCGAAGCTTCTGTAGATTTAGCCGCCGATGAGGAATTAATGGATTTAATGGTTAAATGTAACTTTGATGCGGTATTCTTGGGAATAGAAACCCCCGACGAAGACAGCTTACAACTCACCAAAAAATTCCAAAATACTCGCAGTTCTCTGAGCGATTCTATCGATAAAATTATGCGTATTGGATTGCGACCAATGGCCGGATTTATTATTGGGTTTGATGGCGAGAAAAAGGGAGCGGGTGAACGAATAGTTGAGTTTGTTGAACAAGCCGCCATTCCCACCGCCATGTTTGGAATGTTGCAAGCCTTACCCAATACCGCCCTATGGAACCGTTTAGAAAGGGAAAAGCGTTTACTCAATAATCCCAACGCCAAACAAGACATTAATCAAACCACTTTGATGAACTATATTCCCACTCGTCCAATAGAAGAAATCGCCCAAGAATATATTAGCGCTTTTTGGACACTCTACGAACCCGAACGGTATTTAGATCGGGTTTATCGATGTTTCTTAAAAATGGCTCCCTCTCCCTGTCACACCCCATTAAAAATGCCTGAATTTGTTGATTTAAAAGCCTTGGCAATTGTGATATGGCGACAGGGAATTAAACGTCGGACCCGTTGGAAATTCTGGCATCATTTATTCGGCATTTTTAGACAAAACCCCGGAGTCTGGGAACATTATCTCACCACTTGCGCCCACAACGAACATTTCCTCGAATATCGTCAAGCTGTTCGCGAACAAATAGAAGCCCAACTGGCCGAATTTATCGCCCGAAGAACCGCCCAACTTAATCCAACAGTGGGAACAGATGCGGAATTTTCTACAATCGAAACCGCCTTCATCCAAAACCCCAAAGGGTGAATATTTCTCTCAATTTGTGATATATTTTTATATTTTTCTTGAGAAGAAATCCCGAAATACACCCCGGACGGTCGCCGAAAAAAATAATTTATTCTAAATCCTGTAGATTATCGTTTTCGAGTCTGGCATAATGGGTTGATAGTGATTAGATCATTAACAGGCCCCTAAACGGAGAGTTCAGTCTTGGGTGTAGAATTACGCAGTTATGTCTATCTAGACAATTTACAATCTCAACACGCCGCCTATATTGGAACAGTGGCGCTCGGATTTTTGCCCCTACCTGGGGACGCTTCTTTATGGATTGAAATTTCACCGGGAATTGAAATTAATCGCATTACCGATGTCGCACTCAAAGCAACCTCCGTTCGTCCGGGTGTTCTATTCGTTGAACGCCTCTATGGACTATTAGAAATTCATTCCAGTCGTCAAGGCGATACTGTCACCGCAGGACGAGCAATTTTAGATGCTTTGGGTGTTCAAGAACGCGATCGGCTTAAACCTCGAATTGTCTCCAGTCAAATTATTCGTAATATTGATCCCCATCAAGCCCAACTCATTAACCGAAACCGTCGCGGACAGCTTTTACTTTCCGGTCAAACCTTGTATGTTCTCGAAGTTGAACCCGCCGCCTATGCCGCTTTAGCCGCCAACGAAGCCGAAAAAGCCGCTTTAATTAATATCCTACAAGTGCAAGCGGTGGGGAGTTTTGGACGGCTTTATCTCGGAGGGGAAGAACGGGATATTTTGGCGGGTTCTCAAGCCGCTTTAGGAGCCTTAGAAAATGTTTCGGGTCGTTCTCTAAATTCGACCCAAAATCAGCAATAACTTCGTTGAGGATAGAGAAACTTAAACTCTATTTTTTATTGTCAATTTCAACAATTTCCTATGGTTAACGTCGAACATCTTGCCCTGTTAAAACGAGGTCTAAATCTTTGGACAGCTTGGAGAACCAGTCATCCGGAAATCGAACCCGAGTTAAATGAAGCCAATCTTAAAGGAGTTAACCTCGCAGGAATTGATTTCAAATTGGCTCATCTCAAAGGTGCTAATCTGACTCAAACTCAACTGATCGGGGCTTGTTTATCTCAAGCTAATCTCAGCAATGCAAACTTACATCAAGCCCAACTTCAAGAAGCAGATTTTCACCGTGCCGATCTCACCGGAACCAACCTTTCTCAGGCTAATTTAATCGGCGTTAATTTGAGTGAAGCGAACTTAATGAGTGCTAATTTGAGTTATACTAATTTACAACAAGGTGATTTGAGTCGCGCCAATTTAATTAGTAGCAATCTCACCTATGCTAACCTCAAACAAGTTGATTTAAGTGGCGCTCAGTTGAGACGTGCTAATCTTAGAAAAGCCTGTCTACATTATGCGACCGTTTGCGATGGCAATTTTAACCATGCTAACCTTCATCAAGCCGAGTTAATTTCTGCCTATCTTTATCGAGCAAACTTGTACAAAACCAATTTGATGGAGGCGCATTTAAACGGAGCTTATCTGTTTCATGCTAATTTAATCGAAGCCAATTTAATTCAGGCGGATTTTCGATTTAGTAACCTCAGTAAAGCCAATCTTTATCACGCTGATGCTAGAGGTGCAAATTTTCGAGGGGCAAACTTGACACAAGCCAACTTAGAAGGGGTAGACTTGAGTTATGCTAACCTGAGAGGAGCGAATTTACACAAAGCCAATTTAGAAGGTGCAAATCTCAGTCATGTAGACTTGAGTGAAACCGAACTTCAGGGGGCGATTATACCAAAAGGAAGCCGATCAGAAATTGGTGTAAAATTGTAAGATAAAATCAGCGATGAAATTTCGGGTATCGTTTCTCCCAGAAAAGTAACTATATTGAACTTTTAGATGTCTAGATTTGATTGCAAGATGAGAAACCAAAACCTGTTGAAAATACTCTCTCAAAGCCTGAGTTCAACTGTACTCACTTTTACCCTTGTTCTCAGCTTTCCCGTCTGGAGTCAAGAACCTCAAGAGGGATTTTCTAACCGACCCCATCCTCCCCAACAGCTTGCATTAACCCCCACCGATATTAACAAAATTGCTAGCGAAATTACAGTTAGGATTGAAGGACCAAAAGGCGGCTCTGGGGTGATTATTGAAAAGCAACAAAACACCTATTATATTCTCACCAATTGGCACGTTGTTAGTCAAGTTGGGGATTATGAAATTGTCACACCCGATGGTCAACGTCATCAGGTTTATTATAGTTTGATTCGTCAACTTCCCGGACTCGATCTCGCCGTTGTTCCCTTTCAAACTTCCCAACGCTATCCCCTCGCCAAGTTAGCCAATACAAACAATATTAACGAAGGAAATGTGGTTTATGTTGCCGGATGGCCCCGTTCGGCGAGTACCTTGGGACATCGATTATTTTTGAGTACAAAAGGAACCGTAGAATATCGACAGGAACCCCGCCAAGGATATACCTTAGTTTACAACAATTTAGTCAGAAGTGGAATGAGTGGCGGCCCGGTGTTAAATGAAGCCGGAGAGGTCATCGGAATTAATGGCATTGTTCAGTTAGGTGTTAATCCCGATCAAATTGTCTCAGCCGGAATCGAAATTAACCGATTTGTAGCTTGGCGACAAGCCACAACGTTACCGACAATTCCCGAACGTTTGATGGCTCAACCCCCTTCTCCTCCGCCTCAAACCACCCCAAATTTACCCCCTTCTCCTCCAGTAAATACGAGTATTTCTAATTCCAATCAAACCTATGCTTTAGCCACCAGTTTAGAGGAAAAATCAGGAGAAATTCTTTCTGTAGAAATTGTACCTCCTTATGCGATTAGTGGCAATAGTAACGGCACGATTTCCGTTTGGAATTTAGCCACAGGTGGACTGCGAAAAACTTGGCAAGGTCACAACAGTTCAATTAATGGGATCGCCGTCAGTCCCAACGGTCAAATTTTAGCCACAGCCAGTGATGATGGCAGTATCAAACTGTGGGATTTAACCACAGCGATCAATACCGATACATTGCCATTATTACATAGTCTCACAGAACATTCCAACGCCGTTTTATCAGTGGAATTTACTCCAGATGGTCGCAAACTAGCCAGCGGAAGTTGGGATAATATGATTATGATTTGGGATATACAAACCGGAGAATTATTAAATACCCTCGTCGGACATCAGCAGCTTGTCAGCACCATTGCTATTAGTCCGGATGGTAAAATTTTAGCCAGTGGTAGTAAAGATAATACGATTAAAATTTGGAATCTCGAAACCGGAGAATTAATTCACTCTTTAAAAGGTCATTCTCTCCCCGTTTTATCCCTGGCAATTAGTCCGGATGGAAAAATTTTGGCAAGTGGCAGTGCAGATGGTACAATTGCTTTATGGGAACTGCAAACGGCTCAACCCATTCGTCGAATGAGCGGTCATAGCGATGGCGTTTGGTCTGTGGTGATTAGTCCAGATAATCGCACTTTAGTCAGTGGAAGTTGGGATAGAACGGTTAAACTTTGGGATGTAGAAACAGGTCAATTAAAAGGGAATTTAACAGGTCATTCTAGCTATGTTAATACGGTGGATATTAGTCCCGATGGACAAACCATTGTCAGTGGCGGTTGGGATGGTCAGGTGAAAATTTGGAAAAAACCTTAATTGATTTTTAACCTTGTTTAAAACTCAATTTAATTCTAAATCGATTAAATTCTGATTTAAAATAGTTTAGGCATTGTATACAAAACTTATAAGGTCCGCTATAAATGCTTGTTTTTATTGGGGTAAAATGGGAATGTACTTGAGGTAATATAAGTACAAGCTTTCTCATACAGGAGATCCGACACAAAATGGGTGTTATAAACGAGCTAGTTAAAAAAACGCTCGATGCGGGTTATCTAACTTTAGAGACGGAAAAGCAATTAAGAAACCTTCTACAAACCACCAAATATGGTCGAGAAGATTTTGAGGCTTTTATTAAACTCCAAAACGCGGCTATTGATGGTTTAGTGAAGCAAGAATCTCGGGAACTTTTGCAAATGGCTCGATATTAATGCAGTCGGTCAAAATTATAGCAGGCAATAGGAAATAGCCAAATAGCGGATCTGGGGAAGCGGAGGAAGCGGGGGAAGCGGGGGAGAAACTGTTTACTGTAAACTGTTATCACTGGTGACTGGTGACTGGTGACTGGTGACTGCTGACTGGTGACTGCTGACTGGTGACTGCTGACTGCTGACTGGTGACTGGTGACTGAAAACCCCACAACCGATATCATCCAACATTTGCCAATGCTTTTGAACCGACGTCAACGTATTGGCGGCAATCATCCCACTTGCTGCCACCGCAGGTAAACCAATCCCCGGAAACGTTGAATCTCCGCAGCATAGCAGCCCCGCTAAGGGCGTTTGAGGGCCGGGAAAGGTCCCGGTTCCGGCAGCAATTGCAGGGCCGTAAGAGCCTCTGTGACGGCGTAAAAAGCGTTCATGGGTGAGGGGTGTCCCCACCAATGTTACCTCACATCGCGATCGCACATCTGGGATCACCCGTTCTAAAGCTTGCCACAGGGGTTCGGCCCGTTCTTCCTTGAGTTGGGCATATTCCCGACTGCGACGATCCAACCCTTCCCAAATGTTATAGGGTTCATTTCCAGGTGTGTAAACATGAATGACGTGTTTTCCCGGAGGTGCCAAAGACGGATCTAAAACCGTCGGAATAGACATGACAATCAAATTCAGAGGCGAGGTAATTCCTTGATCCCAGTCATTGACCGTAATATAATGACAAGCGAGATCCTCCGGTAAACCCGTCCCGTCAATGCCCAAATGCAGGTGCATGAAACTCTCACATTCGGGAGTCTGCGATCGCGCTTTCACAAACTCTTGCGGTAAAACCCCCAACGGAATTAACTTCAGCGTATCCCAAACCGAAGCCGCAGAGATCACCGCCTTAGACGCTTTTATTTCCTCGCCCCCTCGCAAACGCACCCCCGCAGCCCGATTATTTTCCACTAAAACCTGTTCTACATGAGCGCCGAGTCTGAGACAACCCCCATACTTTTTCAATCCCCGTACCATCGCCTCAACCAAAGCCGCACTGCCACCTACAGGATAATCTAACACCACATCCGGTCTGTACCACTCCGCAAACATAAACGCCACTTCCGCCGCACTGGTGCCACTCGCAGGCAGTCCAGACAACAGAAAACAGAGCATATCTAACCAATTTCGAGTAAAAGGATCTTTAATCACCTCATCCATGATTGGCCCAAACGCACCCGTAAGTTTAGAAGCGTAGGGAAGACTCTGTAACAGAGGCAGGGCAAACCGACCCAAAGTCAACACCGCACCCAAATCATAGCGCATCGCCGCCATCGGCAAAGCGATCGCCGCATCTTTTAGCGGTGCCATCACCCGTTGCAGTTCTCGCCACTCTTGAACCGCTTCTGGCCCTCGCAACCGCATCAACACCTCACAAAATTGATCCGCCCCAACAGAGGTATCAAAATCACCTTCCGGTAAACGACAGCCCCAAACATTGTAAGTTTTCCAAGAGATATCCTCCCCGATGGCATCAAGAACTTGCTTTAACGGGTTCGTCGAGGGACTGTAGGACATCCCCGAATATAGCGATGGCCCGGAATCAAAAATATAGCCATTGCGTTCAAAACCGTGTGCCGCCCCACCAGCAATAGTATGACTTTCACAAACCGTCACCGCGAAACCATAACGGGCAAGTATTGCCGCACAGCTTAAACCGCCTATTCCACTGCCGATAACGACGACTTCTGTTTGTTGAGTTGTAGGAGATGTTTGATCCGTCACGTTGGATAGCCTAATTGAAAATTACGAATTTTGTTAACAGTTTACCGTTATTAGTTGATTGAGTGAACTGTGTTCTAGATAGATTTTTGAACTTGTTCTACTTTTTTTCGGAAATTCGATCTTTTTTTATTGCAAAAAATACTGCGATCGCACCGAGTCAGGGAAAAGATGCGATCGCATAAATTTATGATCAAACTAAGAGGACTTTTAGTTATAAGTTAACAACCCTGCCCATTCTAGACTGCGGACAAAAACATCATCTGTACTATCATTGTCAAAGTCTCCAACAAAATGCTGATCAATCGCTGCCAAATTCCACCCATCAATCCAGTCATACTGAATCGACTCAACCTGGAAGTTCGTACCATTGTAAGTTAGTAATCCAGCCCATTCTGGACTGCGGATAAAGATATCATCCTGTCCGTCATTATTAAAGTCACCGACAAAATGTTGATCGACTTGTGCTAGGTTCCAACCACCAACTTCAGGTTTACCAGCAATCCAGTCATACTGAATTGAGTCGAGTTGAAAATTTGTACCATTATGAGTCAAAAATCCGGCATATTCGGGGCTGCGGATAAAGACATCATCTTGGCTATCGCCGTCAAAGTCTCCAACAAAATGCTGATCAATTCCTGCCAAATTCCAACCATCAATCCAATCATACTGAATTGAGTCGAGTTGGAATTGCATTAGGGCGGGTGTTTCAATAAAAACTGTCATTGTATCAGCAGAACTGGAAATATCCCTAATCTCAAATCCACTCGGTGTCCCGTCTGCCCACTGTAATGTAGCTTTCTGCGGATCTGAATTACTGGAAAGTAGGTCATATCCTGTTGCTGGATCTGAACCATCCCACAGTGCTTGCGTATTGGTAAAAGTATTCCATACAGGCTTGATTGATCGAATGGCACGCCGTCCCCAATCACCAGCAGGAATTGTATTCCAACTTGCTTCCCATGAATCTTGATTGACACCGGGTGGAGTGGGTGGGATCTCAGAACCATAGATAGCTGGATCTTCGATCACGTGCCAAATTGCTAATCCTGAATCTGATAATTGACTATCATAAGAGTTTCCGGGTTGGCGATTTTCAATAATGAAGTATTCGTCAGTTCCTTTCTCAGGATCTATTAGAACCCAAATGTTATTGCTAGTTTCAACATCAGTAATCTCATATTCACCAGACTCAGTAACTATGTTAGGCTCTACCCAACCCAACTTGAGTTTGGCAAATGGATCTAAATGAGGCGCTTTCCCATGTTGATCCATCAAAGAATACTCACCAGCAGCAAAAGGAGTATTGAATCTAAAATACATATCAGCATGATCTAGGAGTAGATGGCTCAACTCATGAGCAACTAATCCAAGATGAGGGGGATTTCCAATATAAGCCTCAGCTATTATAGGGACTGTGACCCCATCAACAACTAGTGATTCTGCTGGAACCTGACTACCAACAACAGGTCGCACAAATCCATCTGGGTTATTTTGCGGAATAACAATTAAGACTCCCAATTCATCAGGATGCAAATAGCCATCTGAGTTGCTATCATAAGCGGAAAAGTCAAAATCTTGGTCAGCTTTGCGAATTGCTTCAGCCCATTTCTCTACATGACCACTAATCCAACCATCCCCATTTAAATCCACCTCATCATACTCACCATCTCCATTATTGTCTCTTGCATCAAGTGCCCAGTAGTGATCCGCAGGCTTATCAGCATCATACCAGCCCAAAATTCCAGCATTATTGATAGTAAATTGCCCGTTACTATTTTCTAAGAAATAATCTTCAACACTATTGGTTTCACCATAAAGAAGTGACTCAATCGCTGCTTGAGTTGGTGCAGGATGATCGGGTCGATGAGGGTCCCATAGAATAGTTAGTAAATTCCTTGGTTCTTGAACAGGTGCGAGGCTTTGAAAAGGTTGAAGCAAGGCATTGGCAAGATTTTCAGTTGTTTCTACCATAATCTATATTTCCTTCTGCGATGACTAAGTAGTTCGTAGTGTTCTATCTAGATTTCTGAAGTAACTCCGGTTTTTTTCGGAATTTTGAGATTTTTTTTACCAAAAATATAGCGATCGCGTATATACTCAGGAAAATGCGATCGCCATGATGTGCTAGATTCTAATAGGTTATAGCAATTGTGCAGTTAATTCTGTTGTGAGTAGTTTACCTCACTAAGGTTTTGAACCTCCGACCCGTTCTAAGAACTCATTTAAACCTGCAAACGTTGAGGCGTAGGTAATAGTTTGGGTATCATAACCTTTAAGATGAACCGTATGCTGCTCAAAGGTATTCTCTGGATGTAACTGAGATAGATATTTATAGGTGGTTTCGCCCAAGGCAATATCCATCCCCAGTTGTTTTGTCGAAGATTCCAGTCGAAACGCCGCGTTCACCGTATCTCCCAACGCGGTATAATCTGAATTACCGCTACCGCCTGTATTTCCCACCATCGCATAACCCGTGTTCAGTCCCGCACCCACTCGTAACGGAAAGGGGAGGGGATAAGCGTTGCTGATGGCTTCTGTGATCTGATGTAACGCCCTCAAAGCACTGCAAATTTGTAACATTTCCTGGGAACTAACCCCTTGCGCCCCATGAAACCAAACCACCATAATCGCATCGCCAATGTACTTATCAACCCAAGTACCATGTTCGCGCACAATTTCTCCGGCTTCCCGGAACCAGCGCCCCATCACTTCTGAGAGTAGGCGTTCATCTAACTGTCGGGTTAACACCGTGAAGTCCCGGATATCGATCACCATCACCGATATTAACCGCCGCACCGTTAATGTCGCGGTAAAATCTTCCGACTCCGGTTCAGTGTCATCTGCTTGGGGTCTGGGCGATGGGCAGTGAAACTCCATCTCCGTTTGACCAAAGATAATGCGATCGCCATCTTCCAACGTTACCGGAATTGTCGCTCGACGACCGTTTACAAAGGAACCATTGCGACTTCCCAGATCGATCAGATAAAACTCTCCGCTTTCCATACGTTGCAAAATCGCATGATTACGAGAAATCCATCGATCGCGGATCACAAAATTGTTGTCATCGCTGCGGCCCAATGTCCAATAGTTTTTACCAACAAGTGGCAAATACTTTTTGCCACCTTCACTAAGAATCAATAGGTGAGGAGTGTGTTGCAATTTCACAACAGATTGACAAAAGACACTGGGTTTTTGGAGATTGGGAGGCGTGATCATTGATTATCTCGCCCAACAAAAGTTTATAACACCCAACCTGAACTTGGGAGATTCTTCAGCGTCGCCCTGATCGATTCTATTCTAGTCTCTAATCTCAAGATATCTATCTTTTTCTTTCCTTTTTCAGGTGTAAACGGCAGTCTGAGCTTTAGCCTACCGCTTTTGTGTTGTTAGATGCATCCCAACCTCCACCCATGTCCGTCCTCTAGGCGACACAGGCTGCTACCAAGAACAGGCTGTCTACTAAGATTGTACTCAAAACCGCTCCACTGAACACCCATTTATGTAATTGTTTCGATTGTAACGGCAATAAACCCACGCCTAACAGCAGCATCACTAAGACAACCGCCCAACTGATCCCCCAAGGGGTACTCACCTGTTCTAGGGCATCTTGCAAGATGGAAACCGCTAAAGATGGGTCTACCGTCATCAACTGTCGCCAGTGGGGAATTACACCCGCGATGTAAAAATATCCATCTGTTACCGCTGTTCCAAATAAAGACCCCAAATAAAACCAATTTCCGACTTTACCCCATCCCCGTTGCAAACACCACCAAGCAAAGGGAACGCCTAACGCCTCAATGGGTAGATGGAGAAGCGGTTCTCCCCGCAACCAACCCCAATAGATCGATCCGGTTAGCCAACTTAAGGTAAACCCCAGTAATAGGTCTCCCCACACCCAGGTTCGCCGCGATCGCATTAACAACAAACTCGTGGCTAACCATCCAATGGTCATTAACAGGCTTAACACCGGCCAGGTTCGCACCAGGGGCGCCTGAAAGAATACCGGAACAGACACCAGAAATACCGCCGCTCCAAACAGCATCCATTTCTGAGAAAGTTTAATTTTTCTTAAAAAAATCTGAAGTTTATAACTCGGTTGAGTGGGTTGGCTAGTAGTCAAGGTTCGCTCCTATAGCTCTTTCTAACTTTAAATTGGTTTTCTTAAAAATTCGTTACTTAAGTTTATCTTATTTAAGATATTTAGCAGAGATTTTCCCCATATCCCCCAGGGGGGCATTTATAGGATAACACAAAAATCAAATCCCCCGGGGGGGGGATAAATCAGTCACCAGTCACCACCTCACCACCTCACCAGTGAATAGGGAACAGGGAACGCCGGATCAGGGAAGAGGCAAGAGGCAATCTTGCTATAGGCAATTCTGACTTCTGACTTCTGACTTGTTACTTCTGATTTCTTTCTCCCCATCTCCCCATCTCCCCACCTCCCCATCTCCCCCGCTCCCCCCTTCTTAAGTTGCGATCGCCGCTTGCCAAACCGCATGAGCCACTTCTGGATGGGTGATGTCGTTGTGAGCGCCTTCTGGGCCTGAACCTTCTCGAATAAACTCCTGACTGTCGAGATTATAAATTTGGCCCGGATAAAAGGGATAAGGAGAATTTTGATCCAACATATCCATATCCACCGCCTGAAAATCATCTCCTCCCCGCGCTCCAAACGCCCCCAGAGCGCCGTACATCGGAAGTTGGTTAAATTCAAAGAAACTCACCGATCGCGTCAATAAACTCGAAGCACTCGCCGCTAACGGGTACCATTTGCAGACTGCGGTATCAAACTTAGAATAAGTGGTAATCATAGATCCCGACACTTTCCCCTCAGCAATTAACGGGTGAAAATACCCCGCAACTCCGGGCGTTACCGGAATATCCGGACAATAAGACCAATGGGAAAAAGCCCCCTGAATTAAAAATAAAGAATTCACCGGACGTTCCAACACGCCCCAATTTTTCGGTCCGGCTAACATTCCCGACATCACAATAGCGCCAAAACTATGACCAATTAAATGAAACCGCACCTGTTCGTTGCTCACCCGTTGTAAGTCCTGGAGAAATTTATGTCCGGTTTCTTCCCCAAACTGACGCGCCCGATCTTTCATTTTCCAAAAAGACAAGGTTCGCAAGGGTGCCAAAATTCCCCCCCAACTAAACCCGCCATAACTCAACGCTTCCTGACGGGCGACGAGAAACGTACTCTCGGGATCAAACGGTTCTCGATCCGCCGCAGGTGAGGCATCTAAACCCAGACTGGTTAAACTGGTTTCAGAGTTGAGAATGTGATAAGCTTGGCTAACTTCCGGCGGTAATTTTTCGGGAGCAATATTTTGTTGGGCTGAGAGTAAAATCGTCTCTAGAGCTTGTCGAGATCGCCCAGTATCGCTCAGACGAGTCGCGTATTCATCGACCAATTGATTGATCGGAGTCGCCGTAGAAGCCGCACTAAACCCGTAGGAAATTGCCGAAGAATTAACTAAATCATAATCTCCCCAAGGTAGACTCGGCCAATGTAGCCCGACTAACAGCGGAGAAAATCCCGGTCGTATCTCTCGAATTTGATCGAGATCGGCCTGTTGTTCAATCATAACTTTAATCCAGCGACCATACTGACGCCGTGCCGCCGGAACATCACTCAGCCACCCATGAGCGATCAAAAAAACATCAGTAATTGGTTCTGTTTTCAACACCTCAATCACTCGTTGGCTCATCTGTCCATCGGGATCATCGTTGCGTTCTCTACCTTTTTCATCAAAGGCGATTAGATAATATTTTAGGTCAGTTTCAGGTACGATTTCAACAGGCATGAGTTACTCCTTGGGCGGCGATATTGCGTATATTGGCGTCCCTGCCAAGCTGACAAAAACTTGATCCAATTTACAGCTAGGGTTATGAAATCTAGAATTCAGTCAATTTTATGGGGATTCGGTCTGATTTTGCTGGTTATATTTGTGGCGATCGCTCCCGCTTCCCCAGCAAGTGCCGAACATCTTTCTATTATCAGCTATAATGTCGAATCCGACGATCTTGAAGATACCGATCCGCGTTTGGTTGCTGAGGATATTCGAGAAATTGCTGGCGCTGACCTGTGGGGACTGTCGGAAGTGGCCGATCAAGTGGCGGCGGATATTTTTACCGAGGCGGTTGCGGTTCCGGGATCGGATTTTGAGTCGATTTTTGGAACAACGGGAACTTTAGATAAGCTGCAAATTATCTACAATCAAAATAAACTTGAACTTCAAGATAGTGAAGAACTGGATAATATTGGCGGTTCGCGATCGCCTTTGGTGGCTCATTTTAAGTTTTTACCGACGGGTCAAGAGTTTCTATTTACCGTGAATCATTTTAACCGAGGAAGCGAGATTAAACGCAATCAACAAGCTGAAAATTTACGAAATTGGGTGCAGGCTCAATCTTTACCTGTAATTGCGGTGGGGGATTATAATTTTGATTTTGACTTGGCTAAAAAAAAGGGAAACAAGGCTTTTGATCTTTTTTTACAAAAAGAGGTGATGACTTGGATTAAACCGAATTGTTTGAAAACGAACTCTTGTCCGCCAACGGGAACTCAATGCGATCCCCAATATGCCAGTATTTTAGATTATGTTTTTGTCTCTCCGATGGCGAAGAATTGGCCGGGTGAATCGGATATCTTGTTGATTCAAAAACAAGTTTGTCAAAAAGAAAAAGAAGGGTTTTCCGATCATTATCCGGTTACGGCTAATTTTAGCATTCCTTAAACCATCCAGCTCATTTTTATCTGGATGACAAGCATTGGAATGAGGTATACTTTAGAAACCTGCTTTATTTAAGAAAGCGGGTTTTTCTGACTGACAATTGCACTTCACCGCAGTGAAAACCGCACTCTTAAACAGCTATGTCTGAAACGACTCCAATTGCTCCCTATCTCACCACTCTTCCTCCCACTCAGGAAGAACTTCCCTATGATGATGGAGAACCGATGGAAAGCCAACGTCATCAATTTCAAATGGAAATCCTGATTAATAGCTTGCAACCCTGGATCAGCCAACGTTCTGATGGGTTTGTTGGGGGGAATATGTTTGTTTATTATAGCTTAGAACAAGTCCGAAATAAAGACTTTCGCGGACCTGATTTTTTTGCGGTCTTGGGGGTTCCTAAAAAAGAACGTCGCAGTTGGGTGGTTTGGGAGGAAGGAAAAGCGCCTGATGTGGTGATTGAGTTACTTTCTGATAGTACCGCCGAATTCGATAAAACTGAAAAAAAATACATTTATCAAGATCGTTTACGGGTTTCTGAATATTTTTGGTTCGATCCGTTTAACCCGGATGATTTGGCGGGTTTTTCCCTACAACAAGGGGTTTTTCAATCCCTTTCGTTTAATGAACAAAATCAACTCATTAGTCAAGCTTTAGGATTAAGTTTAGTGCGTTGGTTCGGTGAATATAAAGGGATTGAAGCTACTTGGTTGCGGTGGGGGAATTTAGACGGAGAATTGTTTCCACTTCCTCAAGAAATCGCAGAACAAGAATATCAACGAGCAGAGCAAGAATATCAACGAGCAGAACAAGAATATCAACGAGCAGAACAAGAACGCCAACGAGCAGAACTTGTTGAGTCTCAACTGAATCAGGTTGCTCGTAACCTTTTACAACAGGGAATGAGTCCGGAACAAGTTATGCAAATCACGGGATTATCTTCGGAACAAATTCAGGAATTGATTAACAATGACAATTAAACTGTTAATCCCAAATCTCCGTTAACCCAACCGATCTAACGCTCGTTTTCCTCCCCATCGTTCGACAATTTTATCATCATAATCATCGGCAATTTCTAACACCGCATTAACCGAGGCTTCCAGTTCGGGTTTATCGCAAGTTGAACCGACAATTGTATGTTCAAAAACGATATCACCCTGTTCATCCACTCCAAACGCTCCGAAGCGCATATTGTGATTTTCTCGTAATAGAAACCGCATTAAGTCCGGTGTGAGTTCAACCCCCGTTACCACATAGGATCGCGTTGTAATGATAGCATCATCTTTCCCCCAAGGAAAGACCAACACTTCCACCTGAGCCGAACCCATAAATAAACTGAGTCCAGGAACTTCATTTTTCGGACAGGGAAACTTACCGTACAGTTCCCGCATCCAGCGTTCAATTTTTTCGTAGCAAGCTTCTTGCTTGAGCGTCTCAAACCTCATCTCTATCTTCGTTCTCTTAATGCTTCCTACCTCGTTTTAGCACCTTTAGAGCAGTTTTGAGGAAATTTATATCATTTCTCTAACTTCTCATCTGAGAGTCCCCCTCAACCTCTAACTTGACGAAAACCCGAATTACTGCAAATAATTGAATAGAGAGAATTAACACCGATAGCCGCCAATGAAAGGAGAATCTCGGCTGAAAACTCCCTTCATTCTTTTGTTGGGTAATTTCTCTATTCTCTTTCAAAAACAATCATTTTAGGAGAAACGATCGTGGGTGAAATTTTTACACCAAGACTGGTTGAACCCCTGCTAACAATTTTGGGATCGGTCGGATTTTTCTTTCTGGCTTTTCAAGCTTTGCGAATGTTAGAAAAATAGAAATTTGACGGGGAAACCATCGGCGATCGCCTCACCCAGATTTTACCTCTTGAAAAATGAGAAGTCAAACGGGCGATCGCTCCGAGTATTTAAACTCAGGGGAAGGAGAAAGTTTGGCGGGTGAATTCTGAGGAATTGTTGAGTAATTGTTACGGCAGTTGCAGCCCGAAAAATTTTTATTTTACCAGAGACAGTCAAAACCCAAAAGGTTTTCAGGGGTTGGAGTATAGCAGTAGACAAATTACTCCCGGAGGTGTGAGCAATTAAATGATAGTTAAAATTAAATTTATAGAATTTCTCTCTTGACAAATTGAAGAAGTTGAATACTATGACAGTCTTCCAATTTGGCAACCGTCGAGATAAATTTTCAAATCTTAGCATAGATTTTCGAGCTTGTGAATGCGCTCCAAAGCTTCAAGCCAAGGGGAAAAGAAAAAAGCTAATCGGGGTGAAAAGTTGAAAAATCTTCGATCGCCTGTGTGGTCAAGAAAAGACGTAATTTTACCCAGTCCAAGTCGCTTTTATTTTTTATTCTCTAGGAAAGATTTTTTCCGAAAGCAAGAAACTTTGTTAAAATAGTTAAACAGCACCAAGCAACCGCAGCTCTGGAAAAGACCTAAAATTTTGCTTGCATTGTGCTATTGTACTTGAGTTAAGTCTTGAGGCTTCACAGAACCCTTGTAAACTGAGTTCAAAGGTTAAGAGGTTTGACGTGAAAACAGGCCTGTAAATGTGTCATCATGTTGAGTGTTTGTCCGTTCCGAAAGCTTCCCAGCATCGGTTAATCTCTAACCCATCGAGTTCAAAACCAGACTTGTACTGATTCCCTAGCTGTTCGGTTTTCTGAAGGCTTATGGCTTTCAGCGACTCGAACAAGCAAATGGGAATAACAGTAAGCGGAAATTATGGGGTAACTCCCGTAGAAAGATGTAAACTTCTAAACACTAGCTAAGGCTAACTTCATTTTGAGAAGGAGGAAGCTTCGATGAATATTGTTCAAGGATATAATCCCAGTCGTATTCCCCCAAATGTTGCAATTCGCAAGGTAAAAGGGGTATTGCTAATAGAAAAATCCGGCGATGATGTTTATGTTTATCCGGATGAGATCAACTGGGAACAGAAACGAAACATTCAGCTGGCGACTCAATATGAGTTAAATATTTTAGCGGATAGCTATTCAGAACTTGATGGGTTTTACTGTATCAATAGTATTACCCATACCGTTAGCTATCTAGGAACTCAGTGGGATGATGTGATTTTAGGACTAAAGTTCAGAAATTTGTCAGCTTGAAAATCATTCAAATGGAATCAAGCTCAACTGTTTGGATGCATAAGCTCCCCTCACCGAGCAATAAGTATCCGCAGATGTTAATTGCATCTTTGCACTTAAATTCGATGAATTGAACTTAAAGGACAACAGTCAAATGTTCACTATGAGCTGACTTTGGCAATTGGCTCCCCCTACAATTGTAAAGACAGCTTGCCAACCGTAGAAGTAGAACTACAGTTAGGAATTTCACTTCCCCAAGGGTTGAGATTGAGTGTTGATGTGATTTGCTGTTCGGGTTTGCTAGAATATGAATTCCCTCTGGGTTTATCGGTCTTGGACTCGGTTCTAAGTCTGGGTTTGAGTCCGGGAGTAGGACTGTCAATGGTTTTCCATTGGGGGGAAACTTCTGTGGCGATTGACGGGGGTTCAAGTTGGCAAATTTCAGTAAATTGAGTTATGAATTGAAGTAAATCAATTTAAAGATTTCCAAAATCGAGAAGGAGTTAAGTCCAGTTGGGCTTATACTACTGACAGAATTGATTAGGGTGACTAATAATCCATCGGGATTGAATCTACTGGGGGAGTCCTACGATGATCGAGAACATGAGCCGGGGGAGTTCTTCTCCTACAGACTCAAGCTTAAACGACTGTGATTTTTATTCTAAAATCGAGAAGCTACAAGTTGCCATTTGTCAATTTTTGATTCAAATTGTTAATCAATGGTCTCCCGAGAAGGTGATTGATGAATTTGAGCAAATCTTTGTCAATTTGAATTGTACCGAAAGTGAAGCGGTTAATCAAGCCTTAAATCGCATCATTATCGATCAAAGCCAATCCATCTTTTCGGCGACGCTCAAACAATCTTTTTTCATTTTAATCAATAACTGGACAATTAATAAACAACAGGAATATGTTCAAGCTTTATTTCAACGCATAGAATCGGCAAGCTTTCAAGAAGAACGAATTTCTCCGAGTGTCAATCTCCTGAGAAAATGGACGTATAACTTTTTAAAAAGTCAAGATTATCAAGAGATTCATCACTACGCTTTGCACTCGCGATCGCCCTGGATCAACCGCTATCAATCCTATCTGTTATCCACCCAAATTCATCGCAGTCAATCCCTGGCACAACATCAAGTTAACCTCAACCTCGTCAAACAGTTAAAAGATAAATATAACTTCGATCTCGCCATGTATGTGGTGCGTTCTCAATCTCGGAAATCCCAAAGTCAAAAACTCAGTAACCCGACTCAGTTGGGTGATGAAGCCATTAACTTAATTAAAAAAACAATTTCTACCGAGCGAGTTTTCAGTTATGCTCATCAAGCCGATCTCTTTTTAGAACAAACTCAAAATTGTAACTATGGGGAGTTTAAAGAAAGCCTTCTGAATTACTTAATGCTTCATGTATGCTCTCGATATCCAGCCAACAAATTGCGAGAGACTCTACAGAATAAACTCGAAAAATTTGACTATCAATACAATTTAAAACCCCTAACGAAGAGTTATATTTCCAAAACCTGCAAACAATTAATTCGACTGCTGACAACCGAAAACAACCAGAGTCCCTCAGCCCTGTTTCTCTTATTAGTCGAACGGGGAAACTACCTCACCTTAGTGATTCTGTTACTGAAAACGGTTTTAATTTCTAAATCCGCTCAAATCTATCTAGAATGTTGCATAGCAAATCTGATTCAACACTACGAACACTATGAAGAAGAACAATGTCATCATTTTATTCAATTTTTAGAAGTTTTCAATTTGGTTTTTACTTTATTTACAGCTAATGTTGAATATCACTTGGTTAACCTCGATGACAGTCCCTCCCGCCAAAAATCAGACACAGAATTAAACACCTATCGTTTATTTTGTCAATTTAAAGGTCCGGATCTGCGTCAAACCAACCTCAGATCTCTCAACCTCAGCGGTGCCGATCTTAAAGGCGCTAATCTGCGAGAAACTGACTTGCGAGGAATGGATCTGATTCAAATTGATTTGCGATTAGCAAACTTAATGCAAGCCAACCTTAGCGGTGCGGTTTTAAACGAAGCTCGACTGTTAATTGCCAATTTAAACCATGCAGACTTAAGCGATGCTAGCTTGGTTAAAGCCGATCTCCGTCGCGCCGATCTGCAATATAGTAACCTCACCCAAGCCAGTTTAACCAGCGCCAAATTAGGTCATGCTAACCTGAAAGGGGCGAATTTAAACACCGCTAATTTGATGGCGGCGAGTTTAAATACAGCCAACTTAAGTGAAGCCAATTTATCTCATGCTAATTTAGAATATGCCAACCTGAAAGGGGCGAATTTAAGTAATGCTAATCTTAGTTATGCTAACCTGCGAGGGGCGAATTTAAGCGGGGCGAATTTAAGCGGGGCGAATTTGGCTTATGCTGATCTTAGAGAGGTCAATCTCACTCAAGCC
The DNA here is from genome assembly GCA_035285085.1 of Lyngbya sp. GTDB lineage: Bacteria > Cyanobacteriota > Cyanobacteriia > Cyanobacteriales > Microcoleaceae > Capilliphycus. The sequence goes on from JAYKHV010000067.1 coordinate 47,466, forward strand.
AACTTGGATGGTGCCTACCTTAGAGGTGCAAATCTCTATCGAGGGGATTTGAAGCATAGCAGCCTCAAACAAGCGAATTTAATTAAAGTAAACCTCAGTGGTGTTAACTTCAACGCCGCCGATTTACAAGGGGCGAACTTGAGTTCAACCCACCTGCGTTATACGAACTTTACACAAGCAAATTTGAGTGATGCCAACTTGTCTCATGCCGATTTAACCCGAGCGAATTTAACCCAAGCCAATCTCTCCAAGACGAATCTTAGCTATAGTTATATTCGTCATGCCGAGTTAATGCAAGCCAATCTTTCTCATGCGAATTTAATGGGTGCAAATTTATTTGGTACCAATCTCAAACAAACAGATATTCAAGGCGTAAGGTTTGAATATTGTTCGGGATTGCCGGAACATTTTAAAGATGAACTCGATTTAGATCCGTTCGATCTCAATCGCGATCTGTTTATGGAGCAATTTGTCGATTAACGATTTCAATCTGTTTGACAAAATGATCTTCTCGATATTTCAACTGTTGAGCAATTTGTAATCCTTGCTGATAGGCAGCTAAAGCCCGTTGATAAGCCTTTTGAGCAAAATAAACTTGACCTATATTATCATACACATTCATCATACCATAAAAATTGTAGGATTGTTGCTCAATTAACAACTGTGCTTGATACAATTCAATAGCCGCTTTGGATTGATCTTGAGAACGATATAATCGGGCTAATCTCCCCAAAGCATCACTGGCATTGGCAAGTTGTTGAATGGTTGTGGCAACCGTATAAGCTTCTTGGTAATTTTGACTGGCTTGTTGGAATAAACCCAGCTTTTCATAGTCTAAACCAATCGATAATTTTAAATCAGGAATCGGTTGAAAATTTTGCAGTTGCGAATAGTAACCCACCAGCCTTTCTTTGGCGGCGATAGATTTTAAGGGTTTTTCTAATTGTTCATAAATAAACGATAAATTTTCCAAAGATTGAACTTCATTGGGTTGGTTAATTGTTTCTCCTTCCGCATTCACGGGCGGGGGAGGAGGAGGCGGTAAAATTCCCTCAGTTCGCAAAAGTTTAATCTGTTGTTGAATTTCTAATAATTCCTCATAAGCTTGGGCTGCGGCTTGATAATCTAACCAATTGAGATACACTTGACCGATTTCATTTAATGCCTGTTCTTCTTGAAGAATGTCTTCCTGTTGACGAGCATAATTAAGTAGGGTTTGATAGGTGTCAATGGCTAATTCTTTGGCTCGGGTTTCTTTAAACGCTGTACCCAAGGCTTCCAACAGTTCAAGATTCAGTGTTTCTTCGGCTTTAACCTGTTGTAAAATCTCCTCTAAACGTTCTACAAGAAACTGAAGATAAAGACGTTGATTATTATTCCAGGCAATTAAACCGACTCGTTGTAAGGCTGCAATTTCCGGTAATAATCCAAAATAACGCCTTAATTTTAATTCCCGAGTCCATAAATTAAACGCACCAATAGCATCGCCTTGTTCGAGTAAAATTAAGGCTTCTTCGTTGAGTTTATCTAATTCCGGTGCGAGTCTTTCCTGTTCGGTTTCGCTTAAGAAATCTCCGACAACGGGAGGATTCGGTAATAAGGGATCGGGTTCTTTACTTTCTAAAGGGTTCGGTGAAAATTGATCGAGAACTTGGGTATTTTCTTCTGATTCTGGAGGGTTGGCATTTTGAGCAACAGCAGTCAAATTACCACTATTTCCCCCTAAAATTACACCGATTAGGGTGACAAATACAACCCCGAAAATTCGCGTTAATTTATTTGTCATATAATTGCATCCAACAATAAATTTATTGCCTAAAAATTGTTCAAAATTTAACAAAAAATGGCGCTCAGATGGTTTATACTGTCATTATGGTAGAATTTGGGCATATTGTGACCTATTTTAAGATGACGGCGACGAAAGGGGATAAGTTCGCGATCGATGAGAACAGCCAAACCCCCCAGAATGCAATAGATTGTGCCACAAACGGGAACTTAGCACAAGGGAGAAATTCGACAAAAAATCCCCAGTGCGATCGCACCAGGGAACCCTTACTCAACAAGACAATTCAACGAAGATTATTTTTAGCCTGAAGTTAGGCTTTGTTGGCTTTCCGCTTCAACAGGGTTCCTACGCCCAAAGCCGTTACAGAACCCAGGATAGTAAAGGGTTCAGGAACAGGTTCGGGATCGGTTGTACCGCCGTTAATTGTACCGCCCAGGAGTTTATCACTGCCTGCTCCTGCATTAACTTGCTGAAAACGAGCCGCAAAATTTAAACTTCCATTAGAAAATCCGTTGAAAAAAGCTTGTTCAACAGCATTTGCTCCTAAACCTGTTGTCAGCACAATACTGGCTAAAGTTGAATTTCCCTCAGAAAGTGCGCCATTTGCATTTCCGCCCTCGAAGTTGTTATTGTCAGCAAAAGCAATATCGAAATTGCCAACACTGTTAGAAAAGGGGTTAAAATCAACATTCGTTAATAAGGTGTCGAGAAATTCAGGAGTGTTAAAAGAATTCGTATCTATGCCAACACCACTAATAAGATCAAAAGCAATTCCTGTTAGTTTAGATGTGGTTGCACCCGCACCAAAACTAGAAGAACCTGTTGTATTTGTAATATTTGCTGTCAGTTGAACACCACCTGATACATCTGAAAACATGAAATCTACAAATGCGGATGCACCTGTTGCGGGATTATTAGAAGATTGACTATCTTCCCCAAAAGTTACGCTAAATGCTTGTGCTGGCATTATTGCTGCTAATGCTACACCTACAGAGGCGATCGCTGCATAGAGAACAGATGAAATTTTCATGCGCTTCCTTTTTGAAATACAGATCAGATGTGTTTTTGGATATAAAAACAAGATGATATCAGGCTTGAACTGGATGGATATGATTCTTCTATTCGTTGAAATCCCAAGAATCATTTAATTTAAAACACCCATTTAAACACCCCCGATCATTTGTCTTTCTCCTGGTTCCTAATACCAAGATGTGTAGACATTTCCGGAATAGAGTTCAAGTTTTTTTTGTATTTAAAGGAATTGTAAAATTATTTATTTTTACCTTTAAAAAAGAGGGGGTTTTTTAAAGCTGCACTCTCAGGGGAGTCAAAATCCTGCTGAATAAATCTTTATCGATTCACTCGATTTAATCTCATTCTGAGGAGAGATGCGACTAGAATTAAAAGAGAACGTTGCTCGGATCGAAAAAAAAATAAAAATTTGACTAAATTTATGTAAAACCCGCCGAGTTCAGTTATAATTTGTCAAATGATTTTTCTGAACTCACCTCAGAACGACAAAAGCATGAGATAATAACACAGAGAAGTTTGGGGACAGCATCGTGAACGAACACAACACCATCAAACGAACTTCGCCACCCGGTCAAGTTAGACAGCGAAAATGGCATCAACGCCTTTTTCAGTCCGTTGTATCGCTCTTGGTATTATTAACGCTGCTGACATCCTGCGCGTTACCTCAAGTTTCTGCCGAAGATCGAATGTTTCTCGACTTATCCCTCGACTTTTTAGGAGAATATTCCCTCGCCAACACAACCCAATTTCATAATAATTCTATCGGTCGTCTATCCGCCATTACCTACGAAATTCCAGGATATAGTGAGAACAGCACGGAGGGGATTCACTTCTACGCTCTGACTCAAAATCAAGAAGATAATTCCGCTCGGTTTTACACGCTCAAATTTGATTTAACCTCCCCAGAAAATACCAGCTTAAATCAGATTAGTATTGAAAACGAAACCCTTCTCAAAGATCGAGACGGTCAACCCCTTTTGCTAACCACAACTTATCCCGAAAGTCTCGCCTTTTCGCCCCGAAATTCCCTGTTTATCGCCACAGAAAATACTGTCGAGGAACAGAGTTTACCGTTGATTGGAGAATTTGACCTGAAAACCGGAAAACTTCGCAATACCGTTCCGATTCCGCCCAGTTATATTCCGACAATAGAAGACGGAAAACAACAACAAGGAATTCAAGCGAATTTGGGGTTTAAATCAATGAGTATCGCCCCCGATGGTTTTAGTCCGGGCGGAAAAGATCCCTTTCGTTTATTTACCACAACCGCAGCACCTTTAGTTCAAGATACTGATATTGATACTGCTACAAAACTGCGAATTTTACACTATGTTATCGCCGATCGCGCTTCTTTTCTCGTCTCAGAAAATCTTTATCCTTTAGAAGCTTCGGAAACCTCACCCCATCAGTTAGTTGATATCGTTGCTCTCAATCAAGGCGGATACTTTCTCAGTTTAGAGCGATCGCCGTCATCGAGTCAAATCTATCAAGTCTTTACAGGAGACGCCACCGATACTTCTAGAATTGTCAGTTTACGGGGAGAAGCACCGAAAGTTCAACCGATGCGAAAAAAACTTTTATTTGATTTAAACCAACTTGATATTCCCCTCCATCCTCTCACCAGTATGACATTAGGACCGCGTTTACCTTCGGGGGATCAGAGTTTATTGTTAATGAGTGAGGAGAACAGCGAAACCACTCAATTTTTGTTATTCAGCCTCAAGCTAAGTTAATCTGTTATCCTGATCAAAAATTTACCGATAATTCGATAACAATCCCAAACATGACTCATTCAACCGATATCGCTACTTTAGCCCGTTGGATGGCTTCCGACTTCAGCAACCAACCCCAAGCGTTTGACAACCCGCCCCTTTTCGCCCATATTCGCGTTTGTATGCGTCCGTTACCCACCGAATTATTAGACGGAGTTAGTCTTTACCTCGAACAAGCCTATGATTACATCCTTAACGAACCCTATCGCGTGCGAATTCTCAAACTCGTTCCTCAAGAAGATTATATTGATATTGAAAATTATGCGATCGAGAATCAAGAACAATTTTACGGTGCCTCCCGTCAACCCGAACGCCTACAAGACCTAAAAATTGAACAACTGAGAAAACTTCCCGGTTGTACCTTTATCACCCGTTGGACGGGTCACAGCTTTCGAGGAGAAGTCGAACCCGGAAAAGGGTGTATCGTAGAACGCAAAGGGAAAGTCACCTATCTTGACAGTTGGTTTGAAGTCCATGAAAATGGCATGACTAGCCATGACCGAGGACTAGACTGCGAAACCCACGAACACGTTTGGGGGTCAATGGCTGGACCCTTTGAATTTGTGCGTTGGGCGAGTTTTGCTTCCGAAGTCAAAATTTAATCAAGTTCAACAAAACAGTCCATAGGGTACCAATTCCTGATACATTAACCCAGTATCAGCAAAACGAGATGCAATTGAGTTTATGAAAGTTCTGGTAATTGGTGGTGATGGCTACTGCGGTTGGGCGACAGCCCTCCATTTATCCAACCGAGGCTATGAAGTTGGGATATTAGATAACTTAGTGCGGCGACACTGGGATCAACAGCTTTGTATTGATACCCTAACCCCAATCGCACCCATTCATCAACGCATTCAACGCTGGAAAGATTTAACCGGGAAGTCTATCGACCTGTATGTGGGCGATATCAACGACTATAGCTTCCTTCTCGATAGTTTGCTGGAGTTTGAACCCGAAGCCATTGTACACTTTGGTGAACAGCGTTCGGCGCCGTTTTCCATGATTGACCGTGAACACGCGGTTCTCACCCAAGTTAATAATGTCGTCGGAACGCTCAATATTTTATATGCAATGCGCGAACATTTCCCAGACTCTCATCTGGTGAAATTGGGAACAATGGGCGAATACGGCACCCCCAATATTGACATCGAAGAAGGTTATATTACTATCGAACACAACGGTCGCAAGGATACCCTACCCTATCCCAAGCAACCCGGAAGTTTCTATCATCTATCCAAGGTTCACGATAGCCACAATATCCATTTTGCCTGTAAAATCTGGGGTCTGCGGGCGACAGATTTAAACCAAGGTGTGGTTTATGGGGTTCTTACCGATGAAACCGGGATGGATGAGATGTTAATTAACCGTCTCGACTACGATGGGGTTTTTGGTACGGCTTTAAACCGTTTCTGCATTCAAGCGGCTATCGGTCATCCCCTGACGGTTTACGGTAAAGGCGGACAAACTCGGGCGTTTCTCGATATTCGCGATACCGTTCGCTGTGTCGAATTAGCCATTGCAACCCCCGCAGAACCCGGTCAGTTCCGCGTCTTTAACCAGTTTACTGAAATGTTTAGCGTCGGCGATTTGGCGCTGATGGTGAAAAAAGCTGGAAATGCTGTTGGATTGGATGTCGATATTCAAAACCTGGAAAATCCTCGGGTTGAAATGGAAAACCATTATTTCAATGCGAAAAATACCAATTTGTTAGATTTGGGATTACAACCCCATTTTCTATCGGATTCGTTGTTAGATTCGTTGTTGAATTTTGCGATGAAGTATAAGGGTCGGGTTGACAAGAATGAAATTTTACCGAAAGTCTCTTGGCGTAATCCCGGTTCAGCAAAAATGACTAAGTAATCACAAACGAATATTTCAACAGGTGAAAAAGTAGGTTGGGTTGAACGCTGTGAAACCCAACTTTTTCAATTAATAGTAAATTTTCGGTACAGCCATCCTCTCTAGTCTATCTCTATATCAAGTATCAGAAAACACCCATTAACATCTTGGGTGGATGAACTCACCACTCAGACACAAAGACAGGAAGATTCTCCCTTTTGGGAGTGTAATCATAGAATTAATTTAGAATTTATCTATGAATCTCTCGGAATTACCGCCAACCGCTTTTATTGACCCTCACGGGAAAAATCGTCAGGAAATTGAACAACTGGCGAGTCAAGTTTTAGACTTAATCTTATCTCACTTAACCACTGCGATTAACCATTCACCCCTTCCCGAAGTCGGCGACCTCACTGATTTAGTTTTAATCCCTGAAAACTCCATCTCGGAATCGGTTTTACTGGAAAAATTAAAGACTATAATTAAAAGTTCAACCAACGCAGCTAATCCCGGTTATCTGGGTCACATGGACTCGATGCCGACAACGATTTCTATCTTAGCAGAATGGGTTGCAGCCGCACTTAATAATAATATGTTGAGTGTGGAAATGTCACCGATATTGTCACGTCTAGAATTTCACCTGATTAAACAATTTGCACGGCTATTTGGTTTGGGTGAAACTTCCGGTGGTGTCATGGTGAGTGGCGGAACTTTAGCCAATCTCCAAGCCTTAACCGTCGCCCGAAATCGGACATTTCATTCACACCAAACCGGAATTTGGAATCAAAGCCAGCAACCTGTTTTATTTGCTTCAGAAGTTGCTCATACGTCTGTACAAAAAGTAGCTATGTTGTTAGGATTGGGAACTTCGGCGGTGATTCCGATTCAAACCAATCATAACTCTCAAATTGAAATAGAAGATTTAAACCGTCAAATTAGACAGGCGAAATTAGCGGGAAAAAGACCTTTTTGTATTGTCGCAACAGCCGGAACCACAACAACCGGAAATATTGATCCGTTAGCCGCTATTGCTGAAATTGCCCGGGAACACCATTTATGGTTTCATGTGGATGCAGCCTATGGGGGAGCAATTATTTTTTCACCCCAACACCGTCACAAATTACAAGGAATAGAACGGGCAGATTCTATCACATTTAACCCGCAAAAATGGTTGTACGTCGCCCGAACTTGTGCAATGGTTTTGTTTCGAGACGTTCAACAGTTAGAAACTGAATTTAGAATTGGTGCGCCCTATATGCAAGCCGCAGATGATTTAATCAATTTAGGAGAAATTTCTGTACAAGGAACCCGTCATGCTGAGGTGTTAAAACTGTGGTTATCGCTGCAACATTTTGGGAAAGAAGGTTATGCGAAATTAATCGATGAAAGCTATCAATTAACCGATTATTTATTTCAAAAATTACAAGAAAAATCAGATATAGAAGTTGTCGGTCAACCCGATATGAATATTATTTGTTTTCGGAGTATTCCTTCTAAAATTCCACCGGAGAATCGGGAAAAATGGAATGCCCAATTACAAGCTTATTTGCTGAAAAAAGCCAATCTATTTCTGTCCCTTCCGATTTATCGGAGACAATGTTGGTTAAGAATAATTTTACTTAATCCTTATCTTGATCGCAAACAACTTGATCGCCTGATTCAACAGATTGATACATTTACTCATTGCTAAAAACCCAATAATCTGCTTCACCCCTCAACCGGGTCAAACTTCCGCAGTTAGCAAAAACCCCCGAAAATATCCGGTCATCCCGAACAATATTCGGTAAAATTGAAACAGTAATCCGCTTGCAGTCTGGAGTTTCCTCATGCGACCGCTCAACTTTGTGTTAATTTTTATCGTTTGTATCCTCTTAGTTTTATTTAGCCTACAGAATACAGAACTCGCTACAATACAATTGATCGAAGGGGTGGAATTTGAAGCCCCCCTCGCCATTGAACTCATTGCAGCAACCGGAGTAGGGGCTTTACTGGCTTGGGTGTTTGCTTTATTATCTCAAGTACAACGAATCGTTAGCGCCCGTCAAAATATGCGTCAGATTCGTCAGCAAGAACAACGCATTCAAGAATTAGAGAAAGATCTTCAGCAGGTTCATCAACAGGGACAGCGAATTGAAGAATTAGAGGGAGATGTCGAAAAAATTCACGCTGAAGAAAAAAACAATAACTCTAAAACCGTTGTTTCAACAGCAAATTCTCCCAAACCTGAAGCCAAACCTGTAACTGAGTCTGAAAATTTAACTGAAAACTCAGAAAAACAAGCAGATACCGATAAAGAAACCGTCAACGCTGAAGCTTAACAGTCAACAGTGACCAGTGTCACCCTGAGTGCAACGAAGGGTCTAAATAGATGCTTCACTGCATTCAGCATGACAATTAAACTGTCACCCTGAATAAAATGAAGGGTCTAATAGATGCTTCACTGCATTCAGCATGACATTTATCAGATGCTTGACAATGTTCTGCATGACAGATGGTTTAACTTTTCTCGCATTCTCGTTTGGTGACTTCGTGGCGATAGCGAAACATATCTTCTAAACGGCTATTGACCCACCAAGCCAACAAGTTTTCAGCCAACCAACCGCCAGGGGGAGAATAGGAAATGGCATCGGTTAGGCGAGTTTTTCCCCCTTCTGCGGAAAACTGATGTCGGTGTACCCAACTTTCCATCGGGCCTTGTTTCTGTTCGTCGGTAAACAGTCGATAGCGATCGCATTCGGTATGTACCGCTAACCATTCTACCGGAATCGGCCCCAACCACAGGCGAAATTCCGTTATCGCCCCCACATCCAACCCTCCCTCGCGTCGGATCACCTCTACCGGTTGCCAAGGGGGGGTTAATAATTGTAAGATATCGGAACGTTCGTGGAAGGTCCAAACCGCCTCGACAGGCACATCAATTACAGAACTATATCGAAAATGTAGCATGGCTATTTTGCAGAAATTCTAGATCTAGAATTGCATGAGAATTAACTGATTGCTACACTAAAAATCAATAATTGTTTTCGATCACTTTGGGCGTAAGCCTTACGCCCCTACGAGGTCAAATTGTTAATCAGCTTTGGGCGTAAGCTTTACGCCCCTACGAGGTCAAATTGTTAATCAGGAAAGGGCGTAAGCCTTACGCCCCTACGAGGTCAAAATGCAAATTATCCCTTTCCCAAGGGTAGCTGTTTTCAAGAATTTGAATTGAATTTATGGGTGATCGGTTTTCTAACTTATCTGATAATAGTCAATCTCAAGCCTTACTTTCTCAAGCGATCGCGGAGTTAGAAAGTGGAGACTTTCAACAGCGTTGGGATGCGGCTAAACAGTTAACCAAAATGGGAACAATTGCCATTAACCCGTTGATAGAAATTCTCGAAGACTCCGAAACCGATCCCGAACTACGTTGGTTTGTCGCCCGGACTTTAGGACAGTTTAACAGCGATGCGGTTGTACCCGCTTTGGTTAACGTTTTACAAACTGCTAAAACCGAAGATTCCTCAGAAAACTCATTACTAGAAATAGCCGCAACCGCTTTAGCCAATTTGGGAACTTCTGCCGTTGATTCTCTCAATATTTTACTCGAAAATGAACAGTTAAGACCGTTTGTGACAGAAGCGCTTGCTCAAATTCGTCGCTCAGAAACGATCGCACCGCTACTGAGAGTCGTTAACGATTCTAACCCAAAAGTTCGCCAAAACAGCATTGAAGCTTTGGGCAGTTTTCACGATCCGCGTATTCCCCCCGTATTAATTAACGCTTTAAACGATCCTTACCCTGCGGTTAGAAAAGAAGCCATTATCGGGTTAAGTCGGCGAGAAGATTTAGTAAACCAATTGAACTTAGTTGAACAACTCCAGCCTTTATTATGGGATATTAACCCCGGTGTTTGTCAACAGGCACAAATTGCCCTTTCCCGTTTGGGTACCGATGAAGCCGTGATAGCAATAGTCGAACAAATTAAATCAAAAACACCCCCCGCCAGCGTTAAAATTGATGCCGTGCGATCGCTGTGTTGGATAGAAACCTCCACCGCTTTAAATCAGCTTAAACAAATTTTATTCGCCGTACCCGAAGAATCCAATTCTAACCCATCATCGTTTTCAATTCATCAAGAAATTATTCAAGGACTCGGACGAATAAACCAACCCGAAGCCAAAACAAAAGCCAGTCAAATTTTAATAGAATTTCTCCCAAGTCAACATCCCGCTTTAGACATTCCAAATCTTAAACAATTGGTTGCTTTAAGTTTAGGACAGTTGGGAGATATTAACGCTTTTGATGCTTTAGTTCAACTGTTAGCCGATTCTCAAAAAACCGTTCAATTTCACTGTATCGCCGCCTTAAAACAGTTAAACGTTCCCATAAACTCTCCCCCAATTTATCAACGACTCCAACAACTCGCCCAACAAAATAATCTCGACCCCAATTTACAAAAAGGAATTTTGATGGCGTTACAAGAATGGGATTAACAGGGAACAGGGAACAGGGAACAGGGAACAGGGAATAGGGAACAGTGACCAGTTTTTACAGTTTGTAGTTTTCAGTTGGTTCTATTAGTAGATTTTAGGATGGCAAAGAGGATTTTGGCGATTTCTTCCGCATCTTGATAAATGCTGTTAAATGCCTTTTCGTCAATGTATCCTGTATCCTTAAGTATTGATAGCCAATACTTTGTTTCTTGACATTCTTTATAAGCAATAGAAACCTTTGCACTAAAATCAGACGAAGAAATGGCACTATTAGCTTCAGCTAAATTGGCACCAATAGAAGTACCTGAACAAAGAAGCTGTTTGCTGAGAACAAACTCTTTCTTGGTTTCAGTTAAATATTTGTAGGCATTCACAATTCTAATTGCAAACTGATAAGCCTTATCATAAGCAATACTATTTTTACTCACAGGAATCTAACTGAAAACTAATCACTGAAAAAACTGAAAACTGAAAAAACTGAAAACTGAAAACTGAAAACACTCTCTTGCGAACTTCGCTCTCGACGGAAGCCGCCAAGTCGCGAGTTCGCGCTGGTGACTGGTGACTGGTGACTGGTGACTGTAAAAGACTGGTGACTGTAAAAGCTGTATCAACCCGTACCAAACGGGGATACTAAATCAATTACCATGAAATTGGATAGAGTAGAGCCATCTTAATCAAATTTTCATGCGCTTAGAGCAGTTGCAATCCTTTCTGTGTGTAGCTGAAACCGGAAGCTTTCAACAAGCCGCACAAATCTGTGGTGTAACTCAATCAACCATCAGCCGCCAGGTGCAAGGACTAGAAGCCGAACTCGGTTTACCCCTATTCCATCGTACCGCCCAAGCAAAGCTGACAGTTGGCGGAGAACGGTTTTGGCCCTACGCTCGCAAAATTTGTCAAACCTGGGACAGTGCAAAAGAAGAACTGGCGACTTTGCTAGCCGGAAAACAACCCGAACTGTGTGTCGCCGCCATTCATTCCATTTGCGCCTCCTATTTGCCCCCGGTCTTACAAAAATTTTGCTACGCTTACCCAGAAGTACAACTGCGAGTCACCTCCTTAGGAAGCGATCGGGCGTTAAAAGTGTTGCGAGACGGGTTAGTTGATGTCGCCATCGTGATGAACAACCGATCCTTTACCGCAACCGGAGAATTGATTGTCGAAAGCCTCTATTGGGAACCCATAGAAGTATTGATGGCCGCTACTCATCCCCTCGCGAGTTATACTCAAGTCCCTTGGTCGGAATTGGTGCGTTATCCGCAGGTCGTGTTCAAAGACGGTTACGGAATGCAGCGCTGGGTCCTGGAAAAATTCAACCAAACCCAAAGCCAACTCAACGCCGTTCTAGAACTCAACACCCTCGATGCCTTTCGCGGCGTGGTCCGTCAGGGAGAATTAGTGGCTTTACTCCCCCGTTCGGCTTTAATTGAATCCCAAACCGATCCAACTTTAGCCATCCGTCCCATTTCTCCCCAAAACGACCTACCCCCCTCCATCGGCGATCGCGCTTGGAGTCGGGAAGTCGTCATGGTTGCCACTTCCGACCGAATGCAAATTCCCCCGATAGAATATTTCTGGAAGCTGGTACAAGAGTTTATTCCGCCAACCGAAAATTCCGTTCTCCCAGAAGTTGGCTTAACCGCTCATCGTACCTCCTAAACCCGATATCGGTGGGAACTTCCTTGTTGTTTTAACCTCTAACTTGGTGTAATGAGCGATCGCTTTCGAGACCTACTTCGTAAAATTGGCAGCGGCCCGCATACCGGCGAAAATCTCAATCGCACTGAAGCCGCAGATGCGATGAAAATGATGCTATTACAGGAAGCCACTCCTGCTCAAATTGGCGCCTTTTTAATCGCCCACCGCATCAAACGACCCACAGGCGAAGAATTAGCCGGAATGCTCGATGGCTGCGACGAGTTGGCCTCAAAACTCCAACCCCTCCCTACCCCTCCCCTACTCTTGAATTGTCCCTACGATGGGCGCTCCCGTACCGCTCCGGTTGCACCGCTAACCGCGTTAATTTTGGCAACCGCAGGCGTTCCGGTGATACTACACGGGGGGGATACCATGCCAACCAAAGAAGGGATTCCCCTGATTGAAATTTGGCAGGGTTTGGGGGTGGACTGGACGGCGCTCACCCTCGAACAGGTTCAATCGGTTCTAGAGACAACCGGTTTGGGGTTTGTCTACCTTTCCCGTCATTTTCCCCAGGCGGCCGCCTTGGTTCCCTACCGTCGGGAAATTGGCAAACGTCCGCCTCTGGCAACGATGGAATTGATGTGGTGTCCCTATGCGGGAGTGGCGACTCTCGCCTGCGGATACGTTCATCCACCCACCGAAGTCTTATTTCGGGAAACGTTTAAATGGCGGGGAACGACTCGGTTTATTACTGTTAAAGGGTTAGAGGGCAGTTGTGATTTGCCCCGTGATCGCACTTGTATTATTGGCGTGCATCGAGTTTCGGGTCTATCTGAGGAAGATTCGGATATCGAACGGTTGTTATTGCATCCGAGTGATTATGGGTTTGGCGGAAAAGAAGTTTCTCTGGAAAGTTCTACTCAATTGCTGGCCGATATGCAGGCGGTTTTAGAGGGGAAAGCCTGTGAATTGATGCAAGCGGCTGTTTGGAATGGGGGATTTTACCTGTGGCAGTGTGGAGTGTGTTCTGATTTGGAATCCGGTTTATCAACAGCCAAACAATTATTGATTGATGGCGTTGCTGACAAACTGGAAACCCTTCGTCTAGCTGTTCAGGGTTCATCAAAGGAGAATCATGCTTCCTAAAAAACTCCTCAAAAAGCTCAAGAAAATTCCGATTCTTTCCTTGGGTTTATTAAGTCTTTCGGTTGTGCCGGGATTGATGATGATTGGTTTTGTGAGTACCGTTAATTTAACTTGTGAACGGACTGAACAAGCCCTCGGAAAATGCGATCTCGAAGAATCGGGTTTGTTGGGAACAACTTCGACTGAAATTCCGATTAAGAGTTTGCAAGGCGCCCAAATCATCAAGAAGAATATTGAGGATTTGGCTGACTCGGATTATAGTGCTTTTTATGTGGCACTATTGACCGAAAATGGTCGGGTTTTTCTCCCGTTTTATCGTCTCGATCACCACTACGCTCAAAACATGGTTGCCGAAATTAACGACTTTGTTGATAATCCAGAAAATACGGTTCTGGAAATTGATGAAGATTATCGTTGGTCTGCCTATATTTGGGGATTAACTTTGCTTGGAGTCGGTGGCGGGTTGTTTACGACTTGGGCTTCTCACACGAAAACCGTTTGATGGGTTTTGGTCGGTGTCGAATTTGAGGGTAACACAGTAAACGATGTCTGATTCTGCAATTGCTGCTTTGATTTTAGCCGGGGGAAAAAGTTCCCGCATGGGTCGGGATAAAGCCCTGATTGAGTGGGAAGGAAAACCGTTTTTAACCCGGGTTTGTCAGGTTGCAGGTTGCTGTTGTTCATCGGTTTATGTGTTAACGTCCTGGCCGGAACGGTATCGGGATATTGTCTCAGAATCGGTGCAATTTTTACCGGAGTCTTCTCCTGTTGGTCAAGGTCCATTGGTGGCTTTAACAGACGGATTGACTCAAATTGATGCAGAGTGGGTGTTGCTTTTGGCTTGCGATTTACCTCAGCTTCAACCGGAAATATTGCAAGATTGGATGAGTCAATTAACGGAGGTTTCTCAGTCTACTTTGGCGGTTGTTCCCCGTCAAGAGTCCGGTTGGGAACCGTTATGCGGATTTTATCGCCGCACTGCGCTGACGGCTTTACAGGCGTTTATTCAACAGGGAGGACGTTCGTTTCAAACTTGGTTGTCTCAAGTTCCCGTTCATCCCCTCCGGCTTGGACAAACTATCACACCGATGCTGTTTAACTGTAATACTCCCCAAGATTTACGGGAGTTAAAACCGGAGTCGCAAACCTAAACTGAAACTAAAAAAATCAGCCCATCGGTTTGAATAGTTTTAATTTTTTCTTTATTTTTAAAACCCCTAAAATCCAAAACCCTCAATTTTTCGGACTTTCGGATTAGCCCGAGTTAACTTGAGTCAAGATTGTCAACCATTTGACGGATTGAAATCGGCTAAACTCGATATTATTATTGACTATAAATAATTTCAAAAAAGAAGTTGGGAGTTACCGGATGAAATACGCATTCGATTTTGTTGGCATTTCGACCGTTTTATCTTTTTTTTATCAACAACAAGAACTCAAGGAAAAATCATTGAATGATGTTGAATACTTGGGACATCATCAATGTAAACTTGATACCTTTCTTTCCTCGGTGGAAACCGTTTCTCAACAAAAAAATTGGAATATCGATGAGGTGGTTGATAGTGTAATTGGCTTTTGGGTGAATAATTCCGATAGCATTCAATATTGGAAGTCTCGTCTAGAAGATGCCGGACGAGATAGTTTGCTAGTTGCTCGGGTTGGGGATATTAAATCCCTGCGAACAACTTTTGAATCCCTCCTCAATGAATCTTAACCTTTGAAAAAGGAATAGTTTTGTCGGTGTGGGTTCCCCATAGATGTTCGTCTCTCATCTATAACCTTTGTAAACCCGCCCCGATCTAGAACCTTTCTCCCCCAACCGCGATCGCTTTTCTCCCTTCCCCATATTTTTCATGTTTCTCTCAATAGTTCTCAAAAAAAATTCGCCGAAATTTCCCCGATTTCCCCTTGACAAATCCCCGAACTTGACCTAATATTAAATCATGGGAATCTGTGCCGACATATATATAAGAAATTTCAACTTAGAAATAAGGGATCGCTATTCGAGAGATAGAAATTCTATCTGTGGGGGGCAGTTATTGAGCAAAAGAATCAACCCGCAATCCGGCAAGAAGATCAATTTGGCGATCGCGCAGCTTCACTAAAACAATCGGTCAAAACTCAGGAAATCACATCACCTCGGAACTTGTGTTTTCAGTGATCAGTTTTTCCCCGACTCCCGACTATTACCTGTTCCCTTATCTGCCCAGATCACTTCACTTTTGACCGACTACTTATTTCTCTCAAGATTTCTCAAAAAAATTCCCAAAATTGCCGAGATTTTCCTTTGACAAATCCCCGAACTTGACCTAATCTTAAATCATGGGAATCTGTGCCGACATATATATAAGAAATTTCAACTCCCAAATAGGCGATCGCCAGAGATACAGAGAATTTCTATCTCAAGGAGCAGTTGTTCAGCAAAAGAATCAACCCGCAACCCTTCAATAAGATAGATCCAGCGATCGCGATCGGCTGTTTGAAAAAACCGATCAAAACTCAAGATCAATCACCCCGATCAATTTCCGATGTTCTAGCCGTAGTTAATATTTGAGTATTTCATCTAAAAAGTTTTCCCAAATTACCAAGATTTCTCCTTGACAAATTCCCGGACTTGACCTATTGTTAAATCATGGGAATCCGTGCCGACATATATATAGAAGAAATACCCGGTTCATATTAGCCGAACAGATGTAAAACTTGTAGCCGATCGTAGTCTGTTAAATTGGCAATTTCCCCTAAAAGATAGCCCGAAGAAATTCGCCACAAATTCTCCACAAAATTACTATCCGGTTGGTTATTGAGATTTTTGGAGATTGTTTGCGAGAATGATAAAGCTTGTAAAACTTTGATATCGGAAAGGGAAACTCAATCGGTTATAAACTCTGAAAGTAATCTTTGTAGAGACTTCTATGGATAAGGACAAATTAATCGCAGCCCTCGACGCTGCGATCGCCAAATATCAAGATAACCCTGTCAACCGAGTTATTGTCTCTCTAACCAAACAGGTTTGGCAGATTGATTGGACAGTTGCCCCCTACGATATCGTTTCTCACTTTCTTGAGTTTGACATTCCCTACTTTTATCGGTTTATGGCAATGGATTTTGGGGACGAACAGCAAGAACAAGCATTACTTATCGAGTGGGTCAATAACAGAGCAGCATTGAATCAGGAAGCAAAAGCCAATCTCATTGCGTTAGTAGAAGAACTCAATCAGTTACGCCTGGACGCAAGATAAGCCTAATTTAGATTGATTTTAGATCGATTATTTCAGGGGAAATTATGATTGAGATTAAACTCGGTAAAACACCAGTCAATCAAAGCATTTCAAACCCTTAATTGGATAGAATTGCGATTCGGGTGATTGATTGGCATTTGAGAAGAATTCAGATAATTTCCTCTTTCTTAATGTAGACCCGATATGCAGACGGAGTGACCAGCCTTAAAAAAGCCCAATTCTCCCGATTTGACAGTAAAAAAAACTCAAAACAATCAAATTCGCTTTGGAGGCTGATAGTAGAAACAAGCCATATCAAGCTAATTTTCCTCCACTATTAAATTAGACTATCAAAATAGACTTTAACCCCCAGCCATCAACCCCGACTGTCCCTCCCCAATATCATAAGTTTATCTAATTCAAAACTCTCATTCCTTTGGAAAATCAAAACTTTATCGAAAAAATCGGATTTTTTATTGAGAAAATTTCCTAAATAGTTGACGAAAATATAGGGGTTCTGGTAAGCTATAAAAAACGCACCCAAGGGGTTACTCTGTCTACACGTCAAAATAAAGCCTAAAACCCCTATAATATCGTTAAATATCAAGATTGTCTGACCAAAAATTTAAAACCCCAACGCACGAATTTTTAAGGCCAACGCAAAAGACCAAAACCCGCCTCTTGACAAAATAGACAATTTATGGTCAAGACAAGAAACTGTAAAAACGGGTCACACAGTTTACTGTTAACTGATAACTGTAAAAACTGTTAACTGTATGAAGTGTCATGTCTCGTTCTAAAGCACTGCAATATTACATCTTGATTCGGTTGCTGTTGGCTCCTTTAATGCTGTGGACTATTACAACCGTCGTATTTTTATTACTCAGAGCAACTCCAGGCGATCCGGTCGATGCCATACTCGGCCCCCGCGCTCCGGCTGCTGCCAAAGAAGCATTGCGATCGCAATTGGGATTAGATGGATCTCTGCTCCAACAATATCTCGACTACATGGGAGATTTACTCCAATTTGACTTGGGAACATCCCTCACCAGTCGCGGACAATCGGTTTGGGAAATTATCTGGGACTATTTTCCCGCAACGGTGGAATTGGGAGTGTTCAGCCTGTTGGTGGCTTTGGCGATCGGGGTGAGTGTGGGGGCGATGTCAGCTTCTCGTCCGAATACGGTTTGGGATACCGTCGGACGCTTGTTTGGTATAATTACTTATTCAGTCCCGGCATTTTGGGCGGGGATGGTGTTTCAGCTTGTGTTTGCGGTGCAGTTGGGCTGGTTTCCTCTAGGGACTCGTTTCCCGGTGAGCATGACTCCGCCTTTGCCGTTGAGCGGGCTGTATACCCTCGATAGTTTGTTAACGGCTAATATCGGGCAGTTTTTAACGGCGCTGTACTATCTGTGTTTGCCTTGTTTGACTTTGGGATTGTTGCTCAGTGGGATTTTTGAGCGGATAGTCCGGGTGAATTTGCGCCAAACCTTGCAAGCCGATTATGTAGAAGCGGCGAGGGCGAGGGGAATTCCCGAAAGACGAATTTTGATCGCTCATGCCTTGAAAAATGCTTTGATTCCCGTGATTACCGTGTTGGGGCTGACCTTGGCGGCCCTGTTGGGCGGGGCAATTTTGACCGAGGTGACGTTTTCCTGGCCGGGACTGGCGAATCGGCTTTACGAAGCGATTACCCTGCGGGATTATCCGACGGTGCAGGGAATTGTCGTGTTTTTTGCCGCTATTGTGGCGATCGCCAGTATTGCCATTGATATTTTGAACGCTTACGTCGATCCCCGCATTCGATATTAATAGGGCAAAGGGCAAAGGGCAAAGGGCAAAGGGCAAAGAGGTAATTGTGACGACTGACATCACGACTTCTGACTTCTCCCATCTCCCCACCGATAACCCATCCGTGTCTTAAAGCGTTAACCTCGAAACCCAACCGTCAACCCATCCGTGTCTTAAAGCGTTAACCTCGAAACCCACTCGAAACCCAACCGTCAACCCATCCGTGTCTTAAAGCGTTAACCTCGAAACCCAACCGATAACCCATCCGTGTCTTAAAGCGTTAACCTCGAAACCCAACCGTCAACCCATCCGTTTACCATCTCCCCACCTCCTAAAACGGCAAAAGTCTGAAAATCCTAACAGGATTAGTGAATCTTGGCAAAATCTCTTAACATTTTGTAAAAAAAAGGGCGAATATCGTTAATAATTTTTAATGCAACCCGGGCGGACTGCATTGTATAACTGATACCTGAGGGAGAACGATAGCAGACTAAAGATTAGTCAACCTAAGTCTGTTCATTAAGAAAGTTTAAATTTCTCTCATAAACCGTGTAAAATTTTCTAAGATTCCTCAAGGTGAAGATTGTGTAATCTGGGAAACCGGAGAAATCACAAAACACCGCCGAGGATAATGACAATCCAATAAATAACGGGTTGTTGTCTCCAATCTTTATCCAACGACTATAAAGTTGGCAAAGAATTGGAACTCTCAAACAGAGAACCGAAAGTCAACTCAAACCAATCGAGTAGGAGATTTAATCCATGTTTGACGCCTTCACTAAGGTAGTATCTCAAGCCGACGCACGGGGTGAAATGTTAAGCACCTCTCAAATCGATGCTCTGAGCCAAATGGTTGCAGACGGCAACAAGCGTCTTGATTCCGTTAACCGCATCACCAGCAACGCTTCCAGCATTGTTGCCAACGCAGCTCGTTCCTTATTCGCCGAGCAGCCCCAACTGATCCAACCCGGTGGAAACGCATACACCAGCCGCCGGATGGCTGCTTGCTTGCGCGATATGGAAATCATCCTCCGCTATGTAACCTATGCAATCTTTGCAGGTGATGCCAGCGTTCTCGACGATCGTTGCCTCAACGGTCTGCGTGAGACTTACCAAGCTCTGGGTACTCCCGGTTCTTCCGTTGCTGTGGGCGTTCAAAAAATGAAAGATGCTGCTTTAGCAATCGTTATGGACCCCAGCGGTATTACCCAAGGCGATTGCAGCGCTCTGAAATCTGAAATCGCTAGCTACTTTGATCGTGCTGCGGCAGCAGTTGGCTAAATTCCTGCCCTTAGAACCGATTCTGACCAACTGCGCTGAAGTCGCATTTGTATGGCTCGCACTCATTCAAAAACTCTGTACACTTAACCAGAAGAGATTAGAAGCATGAAGACTCCTTTAACCGAAGCTGTCACCACCGCCGATTCTCAGGGTCGTTTCCTGAGCAGCACTGAAATGCAAGTTGCTTTCGGACGTTTCCGTCAAGCTCAAGCCGGTTTAGAAGCTGCCAAAGCTCTGACTAACAAAGCAGACAGCCTGATCAACGGTGCTGCTCAAGCCGTTTATTCCAAGTTCCCCTACACCACTCAAATGCAAGGGCCGAACTACGCGGCTGACCAACGCGGTAAAGATAAGTGCGCTCGTGACATCGGTTACTATCTGCGGATGGTTACTTACTGCTTAATCGCAGGCGGTACTGGCCCGATGGATGAGTACCTGATTGCGGGTATCGATGAAATCAACCGGACTTTTGAACTGTCTCCGAGCTGGTACATCGAAGCTCTCAAGCACATCAAAGCCAATCATGGTTTGAGCGGCGATCCGGCAGTAGAAGCGAATTCCTACATCGACTACGCAATTAACGCTCTGAGCTAGTTAGCGTTTTGTTGCCTGGAACGATAGATAGCTGTTAGCTAACAGCAAGCGTGTGTTGAGTTAGCAGTTATTTAACGCTCCAGGCATTTTAATTTGATAGAGAGCCAAATCAAACCAGCAACTTTTAAAACTTTTTTGCTGTTATCGCCAGTTTGAGCTACAAAAAACGCAAGCAGTTATGAGTCCTACCCAGTATTTTTCTCTGACGAAGATTAATGAAATACTGGATTAAATTTTGTGTCTGTCAATGAGGTAGCTATGACAACATTATTAGTACCGGCCAACTTACAAGCTGCGGGACGACTCGGCTTAGATGCGTTTGATGGTACAAAAGTCGAATTGCGTCCGGACTGGACAGAAAGCGATCTGCAAGGGATTTTTCGTGCCACTTACAGACAGGTACTCGGCAACGAGTATATTATGAAAGCTGAACGTTTAACATCAGCGGAATCTTTACTGAGACAAGGAAATTTAACGGTTCGCGATTTTGTCCGTGCCGTGGCGCTGTCGGAGTTATACAAGAAGAAATTTTTCTACCCCAATAACAACCAACGCTTCGTCGAACTGAACTTCAAACATTTGTTGGGTCGTCCGCCTTACGATGAGGAAGAACTCGCGTTTCATACTCGCTTAGTTGAAGATCAAGGCTACGATGCCGAAATTAATTATTACTTCGAGAGCGAAGAATACGAAAATAAATTCGGCGACAACATCGTTCCTTACTACGTCGGCTTCCAAGTTTTAGCCGGATCGAGAACCGTTGGCTTTAGCCGAATGTTCCAACTGTATCGCGGTTATGCCAATAACGATCGCGGTCAAGCCGGAAGCAAAAATGGTCGCCTGTTTAAAGAAGTGGCTCGCAACCAAGCCACTACCATTCCCCAACCCTTGGGAACGGTAACAAAATCCAAAATGGAGGCCCCCCAAAAGTCTTTTGGCGGACTGGGAAATCGTCAGCAACGGGTTTATCGGGTAGAAGTTACCAATCGCATTGGTTCCTCTCTGCGCGATACGAATGTACGTCGCTCGAACAAAGCTTATTTAGTTCCCTACGAAGAGCTGTCTTCTCGGATACAGCAAATTCTTCGCAGTGGAGCCAAAATTGTCAGCGTTCGAGAAACCTAAACAATTCAAACAAAAAGGAGATGGTAGGCTCAAGAGTAATCAATTAGCTTGCCATCACTTTTGTCAATCACCATCTACAGACACACAGGGAGTATTGAGCAAGTATGTTTGGTCAAAGTACGTCAACAGGTAGAACCGCTCTCAGCGATAACGGCAGCCGGATGTATCGGATCGAAGTTGAAGGCATGGGTCAAAATGTCAACCCCGATCGGATCAGCTATCGAATTCGCAGCACCCGCAAAACTTACATCTCGGTTCCCTACAACCGTATGAGCGAACAAATGAAGCGCATTAACCGCATGGGTGGTAAAATTTTGAGTATTGAACCCCTGACGGTTGATGGCAGCAGCGAAGCCAAAATGCAGGCGACTGCGGTTAATCAAATTTTGGATGGGGAAGGTAAGCCCAAATCTGTCGGTGCCGATACCCATGAGTAACATTTTATGACGGCTTCAGAGCAGCTTAACGAATTCAATCAACCTCCCGAAACTTTAACGGTTGAACAGGCGATCGCCAATCTTCAGCACGAAGAATTAGGTCGCCGTTACTATGCCGCTTGGTGGTTAGGACGATTTCGGGTTTCTGAACCGGAAGCGGTGGATGCTTTATTAGTCGCTCTAGAAGATAAGTCTGATCGCACCGAAGATGGCGGTTATCCCCTGCGTCGCAATGCAGCCAGGGCTTTGGGGAAATTAGGCGATTTCCGAGCGGTTCCGGCTTTGATTCAATGTTTGGACTGTTCTGATTATTATGTGCGGGAAGCGGCGGCTCAAGCCTTAGAAATGTTGGGGGATTCTAGCAGCGTTCCGGCTTTGCTAAAATTACTTGAAGGTGGGGTAGAAGCGGCTCAACAAGTGCCGGGAAAACCCCATTTGGTACAACCCTATGATGCCACCATTGAGGCGTTGGGGACAATCGGCGCCACGGAGGCGATTTCAAAAATACAGCCTTTTACAGAACATCCGGTGGTGCGGGTTCGCTGTGCGGCGTTGCGATCGCTTTATCAATTAACCGGAGAAGCGGTTTATGGAGAACGGTTAACCCAAGTCTTGCAAAGTAATGAGTTACAATTGAGACGAACGGTATTAATGGATCTGGGGGCAATTGGTTATTTGAAAGCAGCCAAACCCATTTCTCAAACCTTAGCCGAAAATAGTTTAAAATTAATTGCCTTACAAGGAATTTTAGAACATCATCTTAAACAAACTGATTCAACTTCCC
Source organism: Lyngbya sp. (assembly GCA_035285085.1). Taxonomy (GTDB): domain Bacteria; phylum Cyanobacteriota; class Cyanobacteriia; order Cyanobacteriales; family Microcoleaceae; genus Capilliphycus. Next base: position 70,390 of record JAYKHV010000067.1, read on the forward strand.
TTTCCGAAGAAGCGATTGAAGTGATGAATTTAATGGATTCTTTATTATAAATTGATTAGAGATCAAAACATTCAGTAACTTTTGGCTGCAAAGAAGCGAAAATGACCACTTCCGAACTGATTCGTGCCGTTGAACAAGCAGACTCGTCTGATGCGCTTTTAGAAGCCGTAGAAGCCCTGGCAGCAACACGTTCTCCTGACGCCATTCCCACTTTAATTACGGTTCTCGGCTACAATAATCCCGGTGCGGCGGTGGCTGCGGTTGATGGTTTAATTGCCATTGGAGAACCCGCCGTTAAACCCTTACTTGAACAGTTAGATGGTTATAATTATGGCGCGAGAGCTTGGGCAATTCGAGCATTATCTTCCATTGGCGATCCGCGCGGTTTAAACGTACTATTGGAAGCCGCCGAAAGTGATTTTTCCCTGAGTGTGCGTCGGGCCGCCGCGAGAGGTTTGGGAACCATTCATTGGGAACAAATGAACCCGCAAGAGGTATCGAAGGCTCAAAATCAAGCCCTGAATACGCTACTTCAAGCCACCGAAGATCAAGAATGGATTGTCCGATATGCTGCCGTTGTCGGTTTACAGGGGTTAGCACGGGAAATCCAAACGTGCAACTCCGAATGGTTTGAGAAGATTATACATCGTCTCAACGAAATAATCAAGACAGACGAAACTTTAGCCGTTCAAGCCCGAGCAAAGTTGGCGCAACAACGCTTAGTTTCAATGTAGGATAAATACAGGAGTCAGGAGACAGGAGACACCGAGTCAGGAGTCAGGAGTCAGGAGACACCGAGTCAGGAGACACCGAGTCAGGAGACACCGAGTCAGGAGACAGGAGGAAATTTTGAAGAAGAAAGAGGAGGAGAAGGAGAAAGTTTTTTATCACTAATTATCGGGACACGATTGAATACCTAATACCTAATACCTAATCCCTAATCCCTAATCCCTAATCCCTAATCCCTAATCCCTAATCCCTAATTTTGTAGAGTGGCGATCGCCGTAATTAACCGTTCAATCTCCGATTTTTCGGTAAAATAATGAACACAAGCGCGAATACAATCGGGATTTAAAATGGTTCGCACACAAATATTTTGGTCTTCCAACGCCTCAACAACCGTTTTATGAACCAAACCCTTTGTGAGTTGAAACGACACCAAACCCGCCTCTGGGGGAGAAGTTCTTAAACAATGAACGTGAGATAATTCAGATAGTCCTTCCCACAAATATTGACTCAAATTACAGATTTGTTGATAACGTTCCTCTGTCGTTCCCCATTGGTGATGCAGAGAAATTGAACATCTTAAACCCGCAAACAACGGATAAGCAGAAGTCGCCACTTCATAACGTCTGGCATCCGGTTTCCAACTCACCGGATATCCGGTTTTGTCGTATTGAATGCCGCGCCAACCGATATAAGAAGGATTAATCGCCGTTAACGCTTCAGGACTCGTATAAAACCCACCCAAACCTTCCGGCCCGCACCACCATTTATGACCGGTAAAGGCATAAAAGTCAACCCCCAACGCCGTTAAATTTAGCGGTAAAACTCCCACAGACTGCGCCGCATCCACCAACACCCTCACCTTTCCTTCTCGGTGGTTGTGACAACATTGAACAATCTCACCCAATGGTAAAACTTGACCCGTATTCCACAAAATATGACTAATCACCAATAAGCGAGTATTCGGTTGTAAATGGGTTTTAATCACCGCCACCGGGTCGCCTTGGTTCAACGTTTCTCGCAACGGACAAACCGACACCTCTAACTGAAAACGCCGTTGCAGTTCTTGAATAATCGCAATCACGCCGGGATGCTCACAATCTGAGAGTAACACATGGTCTCCCGCTTGCCAATCCATTCCCCACAGGGCAATATTGCAGCCTACAGTGACATTTTCGGTTAAAGTAATCGTTTCCCCATTCACCCCCAACTCCCTCGCCATACAGTCCCGCATCTGGGTAGACTCCTCCGTAACCCAATCTCCCGCTTCCCCCGAAAATGGGCCTTTTTGTTGGACTTGTTCGTAAGATTGATAAATAGCATCCAGAGAAACCCGAGGTAGTGGCCCCTGTCCGCCATAATTAAAGTAGGCTTTGTTTGCTAAAGCGGGGAACTGTTGTCGATAAGTTTCTAATGTCAAATTTGTCATAATTGGTTTAATCTGTGGTCCGTTGTCATCTGTTATTGTCTTTTCTACCCTATACCACGAAGCTAGACTTCACTCATCATTCATAATAAGGAATAACACGGGGAATTGCTTCAGGGGTGAAAGGATTTTACGGCTTTACTTTCTGTTCGTTTCCCGATTTTCTGCAAATTGCTTTTAATTTTATCACTTCAATTTTGATTTCATGTTGATTACCGACCAACAACTTTTGTTTTTCCAACGGTGTTCTAGACGCACCTATCTTGATGTTTATGGAGATTTTAACCAAAAAGATTCCCCGAGCGATTTTTTGCTAAAATTGATGCAAGATAGTTTCGAGTTTCAGCAAACCATTTTAGCCGAACTATCTTATCAGCAACCGGATTATCCGAGAGGAAATTGGATTTTAGCCGCACAAGAGACGTTCAACTTGATGAAACAAGGGGTTGAACAAATTCATAAAGGGGTATTGCTTTTTAGTGAAGAACCCATCGAAAATGTTCAGTCTAATTTTCAGTCGATTGAACATTCTCCGCAAGTGGTTTTACTCAGTTATCCTGATTTGTTAGTTAAACATCCCGGACTATCTAATTTTGGCGATTGGATGTATGTTCCCACCGATATTCGACTCGGTAAACGTCCCAAACTCGATTATCAAATTGTGGCGGCGTTTCACGCTTATGTTTTATCACAAATTCAAGGAACTAAACCGGAACAATCCCGTCTGATTTTACGGACAAAAGGAGTTTATGAGGTTAACTTAAATCAGCGTCTTCCTCAGATGCAGGAGATTTTACAAGACTGTATTCAAATGCTGCAAAAACAGCAAGAACCGGAAGTTTTTATTGCGCGTCAAAAATGTAATTTGTGTCAGTGGTACAACCAATGTTATACTATCGCTCAATCTCAAAATCATCTCTCTTTGCTTCCCGGTGTTACTCCCAGTCGTTATAGTCGTTTGCAAGCCTTAAACATCACAAGTGTTGCAGCTTTGGCGGAAACTTCTCTAGAATTTTTGTTGAATTATCCCGAATTTAATGAAGGGATAGCCGCGCAAATTCTTCAACAAGCCAATTCAACTTTAAATAATCAAGCGGTGCTTCGTTCAACATCTGAAAATATCAATAATGGCAAATCGATTAATATTCAAATTCAACAAACTTCGCTTCAATCTGCTTTTAATCCCTTACCCAACCTGTTGAGACGTTCGCCAATAGAACTTTATTTTGATCTGGAAGCACAACCGGAGTTGAACTTGGATTATCTTCACGGGGTTTTAGTCATTGATAGACGCAACAATAGCCAAAAATTTTATTCATTTTTAGCCGAAAATGAAGCCGAAGAAGAAAAAATTTGGTTGGAATTTTTAAACTTGGTTTGGACTTATCCCATCGCACCCATTTTTCATTTTTGCGACTATGAACCCAAAACCATTAAACGCCTAGCAAAAGCCTACAATACACCGGATTATCTTTGGAAACCACTACTCAAGCGATTAATTGATATTCATCAACAAGTCACCCAATTGGTTACACTTCCGGTTGAAAGTTACGCCTTAAAACCCATTGCTCGATGGATGGGGTTTGAGTGGAACGATCCGAGTGCCAATGGCGCTCAATGCGTTTACTGGTACGAACAATGGTTAAAAACAGGCGATCGCACTTTACTCGATACTATTGTCCGTTATAATCAAGATGATTGTCAAGCCACTTTTCATGTAAAAGAATGGTTGACCAACTTTTTAGAAAATGTAGAGGGTTCTCAAGTTGAAGTTCCGACTCAATGAAAATTAATGCGATAAAAGTTATAATTTTCATCTGTGGATGGGTGATTTTAATTTCAATTGTTCTCAATCAGCCAAAAAATATCTTAGCCACAGAAAATGGGTTTGATTTTATCGGACAAGTTAGCTTTCCGACGGGGTTCTTATTTCAACAAACCGAAGTGGGAGGATTATCGGGAATTAGTTACAACCCCGACCGACAAGTTTATTATGCCATTTCTGATGATCGCAGCAGCAAAGCACCCGCTCGTTTTTATACCCTAAAAATAGACTTGAGTTCCGATCAACTTCTGGAAAATGGCGTTGAAATTATCGAGAAAACAACCTTACTCAATTCCGCAGGTGAACCCTTTCCCGAAATGAGTTTAGATCCTGAAGGAATTGCATTTAGCGGGGAAAGTGTATTTATTTCTTCCGAAGGAGATGTCAAGCGTTTACAACCGCCTTTTATTAAAGAATTCTCCCTCGACGGACAAGAACTTAGAAACTTTCCCATTCCCGATAAATTTCTCCCGACTGCTGAGGAAGCAAAACGAGGTATTCGCAATAACTTAGCCTTGGAAAGTTTAACCCAAACTCCCGATAAACGTTATCTATTTACCGCCACAGAAAACGCACTGGTTCAAGATGGAAAAGCCGCCACTCCCACCGAAGGAAGTCCCTGTCGAATTTTACGATATAATCTACAAACAGGTCAGCCCGATCAAGAATTTCTCTACATGAGCGATCCCATTGTTACCGCACCCCGTTTCCCAACTAATTTTCAAATTAATGGTTTAGTAGACTTAATAGCTATCGATGACAATCATTTGCTGGCTTTAGAACGTTCTTTTGCGTTGGGTGTCGGAAATACGATAAAATTGTTTAAAATCTCTTTAGATGCTGCCGATCGCATTCAAGGACTAGATCGCCTCAAAGGTGAAATTACAGATTTATCTCCAGTTCGGAAGACGTTGCTGTTAAATTTAAGCACATTAAATCGAACTGTAGACAATATAGAAGGCTTGACCTTTGGGCCAACACTATCCGATGGTCGGCGATCGCTTATCCTAGTTAGCGATAATAATTTCAATGCCCTACAAATTACCCAAATTTTAGCCTTAGCAGTCCACCCAGAACAACTCTCGACAGTGACCAGTGACCAGTTTGAAAACGTTAACCCTGATAACCCAACCGTCAACCCATCCGTGACAATCGCGCGTTAACCCCGATAACCAACCGTCAACCCCGATAACCAAAAAACCCGGTTTCTTATGAGTTACCGGGTTTTTGTAGAGATCGAAAAAAATTTGATAAACCCCTTGACATCTTGAGATAGAACGTGCATAATAGAATTTAGTCAAAAAAAGGGACTGTAGTTCAATTGGTTAGAGCACCGCCCTGTCACGGCGGAAGTTGCGGGTTCGAGCCCCGTCAGTCCCGTTCAAACGATAGAGTTATAAATAATAGCAGTCAACGGACTGCGCTCGCGGTTCATTCAGCATAAATCTACCATTAGAGAGGTTTTGAGCAAAATCTTCTCAACTGAACAAGATTAAGCCAGAACAAGCACACAGAGTTGGTAGAATGAGATGGAGATCGGCGCGATCGCAGGCCTCCCACCCGAGAAGAAGGATTATTTGTCAACGCCTTCACGGTGGCTCATCTTGGCAATTATATCGATTGAATTGTACCAAAAATCTAGAAAATACAGATTAAATTAGTATGAGTGTCAGAGTTCGTCTTGCCCCCAGTCCAACCGGAAATCTTCATATAGGTACAGCGAGAACGGCTGTATTTAATTGGTTATTTGCTCGCAACCAGGGCGGTAAGTTTATCCTGCGAATAGAAGACACCGATATCGAGCGATCGCGTCCTGAATACACCCAAAATATTCTCGATGGACTTCAGTGGCTAGGACTAGACTGGGATGAAGGCCCGTTTTTTCAATCCAAACGTTTGGAACTCTATAAAAAAGCCATTCAAAGCTTACTGGATAAAGGTTTAGCCTATCGCTGCTACTGCACATCGGAAGAACTAGAGCAAATGCGAGAGGCTCAAAAAGCCAAAGGTCAAGCCCCCCGCTATGATAACCGCCACCGCAACCTAACGCCCTCTCAGCAAGCCGAATTTGAAGCAGAAGGACGCCAACCCGTAATTCGTTTCAAAATTGATGACGATCGCGAAATTGCTTGGAATGACTCGGTGCGAGGTCGAGTGGTGTGGAAAGGGAACGATCTCGGGGGCGATATGGTGGTCGCGAGGGCTTCTAGTGGAACGGAAGTGGGTCAACCGCTTTATAACTTAGCCGTTGTCGCCGATGATATTGATATGGGAATTACCCATGTGATTCGCGGAGAAGACCATATTGCCAATACCGCCAAGCAAATTCTGCTGTACGAAGCATTTGAAGCCAAAGTGCCGGAATTTGCCCATACGCCGCTGATTTTAAATCAGGACGGGCGCAAACTGTCAAAACGAGACGGTGTAACTTCAATTTCTGACTTTCAACAGATGGGCTTTACCGCCCCCGCCTTGGCAAACTATATGAGTTTGTTGGGTTGGACTCCCCCCGACTCGACTCAAGAAATTTTCTCCCTCAGTGAAGCGGCTAAACAGTTTAGTTTTGAACGGGTCAACAAAGCCGGCGCCAAATTTGATTGGGATAAATTGGACTGGTTGAATAGCCAATATATCCATAATATGCCCGCAGGAGAACTCACCGATCTGTTGATTCCCTATTGGCAAGAAGCCGGATATCAGTTCTCGCCCGAAAGCGATCGCCCCTGGTTAGAACAGCTTACCGCTTTGATCGGCCCGAGTTTAACTCGTTTAAAAGATGCAATCGTTGAAGCTAAATTGTTCTTTTCTCCCACTTTTGAAGCGGATGAAGACGCCATAGCTCAATTACAGCAAGAGGGAGCATTAACAGTTTTGCAAGCGATTTATGAAAAAGTGGATTTCGACGGACCCCTAACTGCTGATAGCGCTCAAGAGGTGATTAAAGCAGTCACAAAAGAAACGAAATTGAAGAAAGGGCTAATTATGCGATCGCTGAGAGCCGCTTTAACCGGAGCGGTTCACGGCCCGGATTTAACCGAATCTTGGGTCCTTCTCCATCAAAAAGGGGTTGATCGGGTTCGCTTTGAAAAAATCTTGAATGGTTAATTGTTTCAGAGGATAATATTATGACAGATTCTTCCAAAAAACAGACCTCTAAAACTCAAGGTGTCGGGTTCCAAAAAACCGATAATGAGCCAGAGTCTAAAGCATCTGAGTCTTCTCAAGCCGAAAAAGCTCCAGAAATGACAGATGCCAAAAAAACCGAACCGAAAAAATCGGAACCGGAAGTTCCCACCGAGTCAATTTCTGTTTCTCCGGTTGCAGCCTCAGAACCGGTAAAGCCGGAAGTTCCATCGCCCAAACCGCCCGAACCGAAGTCCGAACCGATCAGCGCCACTCAGCCGGAGGTTGCACCCAAACCTGAACCGGTTAGCGCCGTTAAACTGAACGCAGAAACCAAAGCCGAACCGGTTAACGTCGTCAAACCTCCCGCCGAAACCAAAGTTCAACCGATGAGCGCCTCGATGAAACCCCCAGAAGTCAAACCGGAGCCGATTAACGTGGTAAAACCTCCCTCACAAACCAAAGCCGAACCGACTACAGCGCCGACAGTACCCGTAATTGTCGAAGAAGAACCGGTAATGGTTGAAACTCCTCAATTTGATGTACAGGTGGTTAAGGATAAAGTTCTGAATGTGATTTCCGATTTACCGGAGAATTTTAGCCATTTCTTTTCCGAGTATCAACGTCCTCTTTGGACTGTTGGGGGAATTATCCTGATTATTGTTAGTGCGAAAGCCTTGGTCGGGGTCTTGGATTCGGTCAATGATGTTCCTTTGGTCAAGTCTACCCTGGAAATTGTCGGGATGGGATATTCGGTATGGTTTGTTTATCGCTATCTGTTGCGTTCGGAAACTCGTCAAGAATTGCTGGCTAAGTTTCAGTCTTGGAAAGCGGAATTTTTGGGTGAGGAAGATTCATTATAGGGTTTTCGATCTCCTGGGAAATTTTCTGTTGACGTTTGGGTTTTCAATGGAGACAATTTAGATGGAGATTTGACTTTCTTGGAATTGAGAAGTTAGAACCAACAGGACTGACCCATTAACCCGGTTTGTGAAGTTCACGGGCAGATTTTAACGCTTGTACATTCAGGATAAACCGGGTTTTTTAACGACTTCTGTCTTATTGGTGGGTTCTCATATCAAATCCGGTTGTGTAATCAACGAATAACAGACACCTGACCCGTAATCAGTTATCACCTGACCCTCCGGGTTCAGCAGTTGCTCCTCGACGGAAACCGCCAAGTCCGCACTGCTTCACCAGTTATCAGTGATCAGTGAGGCTTCGCTTGAACCGCGCTACTCCGCGCCACCCAATAGCCAGATCATTGATTATTGATCCGCAGATGATTTATAATTTGGTTATAGAGCTTTGAAAACTATTGCGTTCCCCTTATAGTTCAATGATTGTCGGTACTACAGAAGCAGCCCGTATTCTAAAAATCTCCACCGCTCGACTGCGAGTTCTCCTAAGCGCCGGCCGAGTCGAAGGTGCTTATAAAACCGGGAAGATGTGGCTCATTCCCCTGTTTAAGGGCAAACCCATAATTGAGCGAGGTACAAGAGGCCCGGCTCCCCGTTGGCGCAATCTCAAAAAGCCTGCAAGAACGATTATTCACGTTAATTCTCAAAGAATTCGGCAAAATCAAAAACAACAGCAACAACTTCCCGTGATTACGGTTAAAAAGGGCAAGACCAATACTTATGGGCATATTGTCGAAATACCCGGAGGATGTCGTGTCGTCTATTGTCCCGATAAACCTCTCCCTTGTGGTGCCAGGGTTTGGATTGAAACCCTAAATGAAGTCACCGTAATAACATGAAGTCCGGCTACTGGGCGATCGCAGGCTATCCTATTCTACTCAACCAACAAATCCCACAACGCATCAATTCCGCTGCCAATATATTCAGAATCTTGGTGTTGTTCTAACCATTGAATAACAGCAGGAAGAACAGCATCGGATTTTTTGCCCAACTCACCCAAACCAGACGCAGCCCTCCCACGCGGATGAGAATCTTCATCAGAGAGAGTTTGCAGCAGGGCATCCAGCACTTGTGAACTGTTGTCCAACTGACCTAAAGCAAAGGCTGCCAGCCCACGCACATTATAATGTTCATCGGTGAGTCGTAGCAGTAGGGCATCGACCACCACTTGTGAACCCTCGCCCAACCGACCCAAAGCATAGACAGCATTAGTACGCACGAGAAAATCTTCATCGGTGAGTGATGGCAGGAGAACATCGACCACCACTTGTGAACCCTCGCCCAACTCGCCCAAGGCAATGGCAGTGTTCCCACGCACGAGAGAATCCTCATCGGTGAGTGTTTTCAGTAGAGCATCGACCACCGTTTGTGAATTATCGCCCAACATACCCAAAGCAGTCGCAGCACTTCTACGCACATCAGAAACTTCATCGGAGAGCGTTTTCAGTAGGGCATCGACCACCGTTTGTGAACCCTTGCCCCACCGACCTAAAGCAGTCGCAGCACTCCCACGCACATCAGAAACTTCATTGCAGAGAGTTTGCAGCAGGGCATCGACCACCGTTTGCGAACCCTTGCCCAACTCGCCCAAAGCATCCGCAGCCCTCACACGCATAGAAAAGTCTTCATCGGAGAGCGTTTGCAGTAGGGCATCGACCACCGTTTGTGAACCCTTGCCCAATTGACGCAAAGCATAGGCAGCACTTCTACACACAAAAGAATTTTCATCGGAAAGTCTTTTCAGCAGCGCATTGACTACCGTTTGTGAACTCTTGCCCAAATTACCCAAAGCAACGGCAGCCCTCCCACGCACATTAGAATCTTCATTAGTAAGTTGTTCTAGCAGAGTCTCAATAACCGCCTCTCGTTCTCCCAACTCGACTTGATACTTCTGCAAGCGAGATTTATCAATTTGATCGCTGTGTTCTTTCAACAGTTGCAACGCCGGGGTTTCAAACTCAGTTTCATAGAGACTGCACAGGATTTTAAAAACTTGCCCTGTTACTCGGCTTCCAACTAGCTCTTTATCTTGAACCTCCAACGCCACCAACCGTCCTAAAATATCTTCAACCAAACCGCCATCCGCCACTTTTAAACCCTTCGGATGTTCGGCCAAACAATACCCCGCAAATAATAAATCCCGATGTAGCCATTGTTCGTAGTCGCTACCCCGATTTAAAATTGCCCGAATTGCTTTGGCGGCTTTCTTCGGTTTTTGTTGCGCGATTAACAACAGCAAAACTTCTCGCCAATGGGCATCGTGGAGATTATCTTTGATCGCATTTAAAATAATCTCAAAATCGTCCTCATTATCCGCTTGATAGTTAATATCTTGGGCGCAGAGATATTCTTGAAACGTCTTGTGAACAAAAGCATAACAATCCTGACCCTGTTCGTTTAACAGTCCGGTTCTCTCCCGAACAAACCCAATAAACCGTTCCGCTTCTTGCTTCGCTTGATACCGTTCAATTTGTTTGAGGGTTTTGATTTCTCGACTCAACTGTTCTATCAATTCCTCCCGGTCAATAACCGTACCGCCTTCGTTATCCCCCGTATTTCCCTGAGTATGTATCCAAAACGCCAACTGTTCCATCAACCGTTGTAAATCATCCAGTTCCAGATATTTTAGAATCGTATGATTTGAGAGTTCTTTGTTTGCATCCCAAGAGGTTAATAGAGTTTCAACCGCCCGTTGATAAAGTTTGTAGCGTTCTTTTGGTAAAACCGCCTGGTAGCGATGAATCAACGCAATTATCGTTAATAATAGGGGATTTCGCGCCAAGAGTTTAATCCGGTCGTTATCATCGAGCGCTTTTCTGAGGCTATCTTTGCGGCGTTCGGCTTCTGTTTGATCTAAAAAACGGCTATCATACCAGTTGTTAATAAACTGCTCAATTTTCTGATCATCAAATCGTTGGAGTTCGTAGTGGGGAAACTCCTCGGTTCGGAAAAAGTCGCGCCGATAACCCGCCGGACGGGAGGTAATAATCGCGATATTTTTGTCGTACTGTCCGAGAAAATTTTCAATCCGTCTAACGATGTCAGAACGTTTGCTTTCGTCGGCGATTTCATCGAGTCCGTCCAATAAAATTAACGTTCGTCCGTCTTCCAGCCAATATTCAAAAAATCCGGTTTCTAGCTGTTTTACCGACATTCTCTTTTCTGCAAATTGTTTAACAAAATCGAGAATACTGAGATTGGGATGTTGGGAAAAATCCCGCATCCGAATTAAAATCGGCAGCCAGTCAACGTTAACATCCAAGCCCAAAAGTTCGGGTCGTTTTTGAGCCAACATCACCGCAAAATAACTCATTAAAGTGGTTTTTCCCGAACCGGGCGCACCCAACAAAACGGCTTTTTTTGCAGAAAATTCTGTTAACAGTTCCGAGGCTAAAAACTTTCGACCCGAAGGATTTTCAAACAAAACCCGTTCCCGCTGTTCTTGGATTAATTCGGCTTGACGGCTCCGAGAAATTAACCACTCCCGTTCAAACTTACTCAGAGTCGAAACCTCTTCAACCACATCCGGCATTACAAAAATTTGCGCTAATTTTTCTGACTGATCGACCTCCTGACCCGGAACGGCAATTCCCGCAAATTTAACATCATCAAACCAGTTGGCAAGCTGTTTAAAATAGTTCTCTTTGTTAACCTGAAACCGAATAAAAGTAGAAGTTTTCTCAAAATAAGTATTGACAAACTGCTCAATCCAAGGTAAAAGATATTGTAGATCGAGGTTTAGTTTTGAGGCTTCCGCTTCTCGTTCAAATACTTTCTGTAAAAATTCAATTTGGGGTCTACCTTTATTGCTCAAAGGTTTTTGCAATTCCACCTGTACCCCCGAATCAGCCAACACCCCTTCTAAAAATTTAGGATACCCGTTCCACCCGTCGCGGCTGACCCGATAAAATAACCCCTTTTGGGCGAGATGTTGCTTCTTTTCCCAATCTTCAGCCGCTTTTAAACCTGCGGCGATCGCTTTTTCAACATCGGTTTTATTGAGCGTCTTTTTAACCCGTTCAGTTGCTCCCGTCCAAACCAAATCCCCGATTTTCGGAGCAACCCATCCAGCTACTGTGGTTATTGCTGTCAGTTCCATGTACTTGATTGTTGATGACCTACCTCTGTCTAATTTACTCTAGCTTTCCAACAGACTTCTTAAATTGGGGGAGAAGGTTCACAGTTCCCCAGAATCGGGGGATTTAGAGAGGTTTTCACTCTTAAGAGTGCGATCGCATTGGTCAATATTACCAACAAAAAACGCCCCCCCGAAGGAGAGCGTTTTTTAGGTTAAGCTAAAGAATTAGCCATTGATAACGGGAGCGGACTCAACATTCGCCAAGTCTAAGGGGAAGTTGTGAGCGTTGCGCTCGTGCATTACTTCCATACCCAGGTTAGCGCGGTTGATTACGTCAGCCCAAGTATTGATTACCCGACCGCTAGAATCAATTACGGATTGGTTGAAGTTGAAACCGTTGAGGTTGAATGCCATGGTGGATACACCTAAAGCAGTGAACCAGATTCCGACTACAGGCCATGCACCTAAGAAGAAGTGCAAAGCGCGAGAGTTGTTGAAGCTAGCGTATTGGAAGATTAAACGACCAAAGTAACCGTGTGCTGCTACGATGTTGTAGGTTTCTTCTTCTTGACCGA
>JAYKHV010000068.1:0-12201 GCA_035285085.1 Lyngbya sp.
AAAAAAAAGCATCTCAAGGCACAAGGTCAACTCGTCGCAGATGTCGAGAAACCTTGAAACGGCTATCGGGGCGCGAGAGAAGATTTCAGTCCTGGTTAAATCATAATATTTCTAGTTCAATCATCAATGAAGCTGTTGCCACAAGTTCATCTATCGCCATTGAAGACTTAACTGGAATTAGAGAAAGAACCAACGAAAAGCCCAGAAATAAAATAGAACGAAGACGCTCTAATAATTGGGCTTTTCATCAATTAAGAACTTTTCTTGAATACAAAGGCATCAAAGAGGGTGTGAATGTAATCGCAATACCACCCGCTTATACAAGTCAAACTTGTCATAAATGCCTTCATATTCATCCAGTTTCAGGGAAATCGTATCGAAACGGAAAAGTCTTTGGATGTGAGAATTGTGGTAATCAATGCGATGCGGATTTTAATGGCTCAAAAATGATTGAGATGTGGGGCGTATCTGTAACCACGCCGGTCGGCTCGAAGACTCTTAGCTGTGAACTCAGCTACGATTCGACAGGGCTACTGAAAGCCCGCACCATAGCGTAGCTTGGTGTCGGGAAGGTGTTACCAATTCCTGAAATTGCTACATGACCGGCTATCTTGTTGAAACCCCAGACAAGTGCTACCCCATAAAAGATAACAAAACTTCATTTACCCAAACAACCGATGAAAGACTTTTTCGATAACATCTCCCGCTACCCCCGTTACTTTATCACCTTTACCTTGGGGATCTTTTTCTTTCTGTTTGATAAGTTAAAGCCTTACATGGAGAGACCCCTCACGGCGATCGCCCTTGTGGGTTTAATGGGTGGTATTTTTGCCTTTACGTTTTTTACTCTTCGAGCTATGTTGGGATTAAGTCCAGTTTAGTTGGTGGCAACTGGCAACTTTTAGACATTGGGAGTCGGAATAATGGTCAAAATCAACGCCGACTCCTAATTTCTTTACTTCTTAACAATTTTCCCGAAACAATTACCCGAAGAACGGAAAAACCTCAGCTTTTTAAAGTTTTACACCCTGATTGTCACGAAAGCTGCCGTTTTCGACGGTTAAAAACGGAAAAAGGCTAATCCATCTCAAAAAAAACTTTACACCCTGATTACCCCAATTCAACCGAGAAGGAGTAAATCGCCGTTATTTATTTTGTCTATGAAAATTGTAAAACGCGATCGCACTCTTGTCGAGACTCTCAGTGAACAATTGCTGAAATGGTTTACAGTCGATATTGGCGATAGACTTGAGCGGCAGTCCGATGTAAAATCGAATGACGATAGACTAAAGCACTCAGATCGTCGCTGTAGCCTCCGCCAATAATTCCCGCCACCGGATAGCCCAAACGGACACAAGTGCTAAGAACCAGCATTTCTCGTCGCCACAGTCCCGTATTGCTTAAAGCCAGTTTCCCCAAACGATCCTCAACATGAGTATCCACCCCCGCATCATAAAAAACCAAATCCGGTCGTACCTCTGATAAAATATCTTCCAAATACTTGCCCAAGATTTGTAAATAGGCTTCATCTTCCATCCCCACCGGAAGCGGTACATCCAAATCACTTTTTTGTTTCTGGGCTGGAAAATTGGCCTGACAATGCATCGAAAAAGTAAAAACACTCGGATCATCTTGAAAAATAAAAGCCGTCGCATCCCCTTGATGTACATCTAAGTCAACAATTAAGATTTTTTTCGCCAGTCCTAACTTTTGAATCGTCCGAGAAGCGATCGCGATATCATTAAAAATACAGAATCCCGTTCCTAAATTGGGAAAGGCGTGATGAGTGCCTCCGGCGGTATTACAAGCCAGTCCGTGACTCAAAGCCAGTTTAGCCGTTAAAATCGCCCCACCCACCGCGATACAAGTCCGGTTAGCTAAAGCTTGACTCCAAGGTAAACCGATGCGGCGTTGCAATTTGGGATCGAGAGTCCCCTGACAATAGGCTTCGACATAATCGCGATCGTGAACCGATTCTATCCATTCTAAGGGCGGAAGTTCCGGACTGTGAACTTGAGACGGTTCGATCACTTCATCAGCCAGTAACATTTGATAGAGTAACCTAAATTTTGACATCGGAAAACGATGACCGGGTGGTAAAGGGGCGACATAATCACCATGATAGATAATCGGTAAATTCATAATTGCGGTTAAAGGCTAGAGTAGAAAGTAGGTTATAAACAATTTGATTACATGGGCTTGGGAAATTATTATGGCATCCACAATTACTTGGCAGTATGGCAGCAGCAACCCCGAGAATGCAACTCAGTTAGAAACCATTCGTCAGTGGTGGGCAGATCTCGAAGGACAGGAGATTACTTGGCAGCAGCGTTTAATTCCGGAAAATGGAGATTTAACTCAGATTAATTGGGAATCTCAAAAGTTTGATGAAGTGTTTTTGATTGTCAATCCTCAACTGCGAGGAATTACCCTGTATTGGTCGAAGCTGGGCAACGATCAAGAACGCAGTATTACAGCGAGTAAGTTAGAGTTAGATCCCCTACATCAGCAGTTGTACATTTTTTCTCAATCTCAAACCAATATTATTATTCGGGTGGAATTTCCCCAAATCAAATATCAGATGATTGAGATGAATAATCCAGAAATTGCCGTCGGGAAAAGCGGAACCATTCTTGTGCGAGATTCGCAGCAATTGTTGGAAATTAAAATCAGTCTTACCCCCGAAAAGCTAGAACAGTTGAAAGCTAAGTTAATGTAATTTAACCCCGATCATTTACAAAAACTGCCAGTGCTTCTAAGTCGCAGCTTGACCACAATATTGATGATTTTCATCGATTAGATTCCAAATCGTTACATTAGAAATCAAAAACTGTTTTCCCGTTCTAGATTGACGAATCCCCCGAGCATTTTTAGTGTAGCCTTGAGTTTTCACTTGGTCAAGCATCTGCTGGCGTTTGCTGACTTCTTCAAGATTTATCGCCGTTTGAGAAGAGGGGGTTTGAGTAAATTCTTCCCAACTCATTTCCCACAATTCTAAAGCCGTGCGATTACCATAGTTAAAAATTGGATGGTCTTCTATTCCATGAGAAACCAACACAAACGGGGCATTAAATAAAGCTTCTGCTATTTCTTCGGGGGAACCCTTGACATCCAGTAAAGTTTCACCCGTCCAATGTTTAAAACTCTTGACTAAACATTGACCATGCAGAATAATAGAATCTTGTTGCCAGGGATAGGTGTTTAAATGAGTCATAAGTTCTCAAAAAATAAACAATTAAATCTCAAACCGGATTAAATTTTAGGCGGGTTCGGATTTGGTCGAATCTTTAGATTTTTTTCCCTCAAGATTCTTCCCCCAATTAATAGAATTACAATTAACATTAGATTATAACTCACATCTGGCATCAGTATCACGCGCACCGGGTTTCTTGGAACTGCTTTAGGTCGGGTTGAGTCCGGGTGCAAAATTTCAGTTATAACAGAGTGGATAATCAATTCGTCATCTTTAATTTTATATGATCAACGAGGACAACAATCAAACCAACAGTCTCCGGACTGCCAAGGAACTGATCGAACGTTACGCCGCAGGAAGACGGGGTTTTATTGGAGTAGAACTTCCGGGGGCTGAATTACAGAATGTTGCTCTACCGAATATATTATTATGGCAGGCCAATTTGCAAGGCGCTAACCTCAGTCGGGCTAATCTCAAAGATGCTCATTTATTTGCCAACTTGAGTAATACTAACTTATCTCAGATTGACCTCACAGGCGCTAAACTGATTTATGCAGATTTAAAAGCCGCCAACCTCAGTCGCGCTAAACTGTTTAAAACCAACCTCAAAGGCGCCGATCTGCGCGGGGCTAACTTAAATGATGCTAAACTCATTTATACCGATTTAAGTGAAGCCGACTTGCGAGGGGCTAGCTTAAAAGGCACTATGTTCTATAAGGTTAATCTCTTGAAAACGAACTTACAAGACACTGATTTAAGTCAAGCGTTGTTACTGGGAACCGAACTTTGGCACGCTATTGTTTCTTCTTAATTCTCAATCTTCTCTATTCACTTTCTCCCATCCACTTTCCCCTATTTTTTCTAGAAAATCGGCTGAAAAAAGATTGACAATTGGGGGGAATTTCGGTAGGATAAAAAGGAAGGTTTTCTGGGCAAACCTGAATCTGCGCTTGAACATTTGTTCAACACCCGAAACCGGGACGGGTTTATACAGTTATCAGTCAACACCTGACCAGTGACCAGTGACCAGTTATTAGGCAACAGCTCCAGAAGGCAGCTATGCTGAACGCAACAGGCTGATGACTGTAAAGGGCGGGTTGAGGTCAATTATTTCTGGAAAAAAAATACATCTTTGCAGCCGGCCTGAAAAGATTGACAATTCGGGGGAATTTCGGTAAAGTGGAAGGTGAAGCTTGTAAGGCTAAACTCGTACTTGTGCTTGATTTTTTGTTCAACTTTTATGCAAAAAAAGTTAATCTCATGTCCGATTGATCGCATCCTGGATGTATGAAGATGGAAAACGCGCTCCGGACAAGGAAGAAGACCGCTATTATGAAACAATTTGGCAAGATTGAGTAGACCTGTTCTCCTTCACTGAAAAAACAACAGAAGTGATTAAAAACTTTCTTCGCTATTTTCTAGATTTTCCATCAATTTAATACAACCACTCCGTTAATCATTAACTCGCACTCATTTGATGAGACATTGAAATCGAAGAAACCGACTTATTTGCAGATGTACGTTCTAAATATTCTTGAAAAGATGCAGAGAAAATCGCCCCATTCAAACAAGTTTCATGCAGTTGAACCCCTTTTAATTGTGCGTCGGTCAAATCTGCATGGCTTAAATCTGCATTAGAAAATTGAGTATAATTCAAATGCGCCCGTTTTAAACAAACCCCTTCCAAATTCGCCCCAGTAAAATTCGCACGATTCAAACGCGCCGCTCTCATTTGAGCATAACTTAAATTTGCTGCGACCAATTTCGCCCCAGTAAAATTCACCCCATTTAATTTCGCCTGACTCAAATTTACCCCATCCAGTTCGGCTAGAGCCAAGTTCACGCCGTTGAGACAAGCGCCCTGCAAATTCACCCCAGTTAATAAATTTCCCGTCAATTTCGCTGCCGTTAATCTCGCCCCCCGCAGGTTCGCCCATTTGAGGTTTGTTCCGATTAAATCGGCACCGCGCAGGTTAATTCCGTTTAAATCGGCACCGCAAAGGTTAGCATTTGTTAACATGGCGGCTCGTAAATTGGCGCCGACGAGTATCGCCCCACTCATCTGAACATTTGGAAGTTTTGACTTGACCAAAAACGCACCGCTAAGGTTGGCTTTCGTCAAATCGGCATTTCCTAAGTAAGCCTCATTCATTTTGACAAAACTGAGGTTTGTTCGATAAAGACAAGCCCCCTCTAACTTCGCCCGAATTAAAAAGGCTCGACTCAGATTAGCCCCGGTCAGGTTCGCGTTTGAGAGGTTGACACCGATGAGGATAACTCCCCTCAAATCAGCACCCTGTAAGTCTATCCCTGCAAAGTCTATTTCGCCTTGTTCATAGCGTCTGAGCAAATCACTGACTTTCATGGAAAATTCAACACCAACAGTCTATGATTACTATCTTGACACGAACCCTTAAGATTTTTTTTATACTTTTGTTGACGAAATGTCCCGACTTGCCTCGGAAATCAACTAGAGGCGATTCACCCTCAAGAGGCTTGCATTCTCTGACCTGATCTCGTAAAAATAAACAGGGATTGGGCGAACTCTATTTTTCGGTTTCAGTCTCGATTCCCTGCAACATCAACCTGTGTAATGACAAACTCTCCAAACCCCAATTCTGAATCGACTTCTCCCCGTCGTCGCCCCTGGCGTCGGGTTTTAATTTGGGGAGGTGTGGGACTGGGAGTGACCACTATCGCTGCGGGAACCACCGCCATTTGGTTTATCCAAAATCGCTTGGCGCCTATGGTTGGTGGTATTGTTGAGGGTATTATTGAGCGCCCGGTCACGGTTGGTCCGGTTGAACGGGTGACGCTGACCAGTCTTCGCTTTGGTCGTTCTTCGATACCGGCTACCCCCACCAGCGACACGAACGCCACAACGGAAGCGGTTGAGGTGGCGTTTTCGTTATCGTCTATTTTTACGAATCCGACTCTAAATCTTGATATTACTTTAGTTAATGCTGATGTTTATCTCGAAGAAGATGCGGAGGGAGATTGGATTCAAACGGAATTAAATTTAGAAGGCGACCCCCCAATTGATGTTCAATTTGGCTCGGTGGGACTGAGAAATGCTAATGTTACGTTAACGCCCTATGTTGCGACCGGTTCGCCTGTTGTTATTCCTTTGAATATTAGTCGGGCTGTTGTTGATGTTGGCGAAAATAATGAACGGATTAAAGGTCGTTTAAATGGGAGTTTTGAACGGGGCGGAACGTTTTATGTACAGGCGAATGTTTTTACTCCCGATAATGATATTCAGGGCCGATTGCGAGTCAATAATATCCCGCTTTCCCAATTTACGGGTTTAATTAAAGCCCCCAATTTTGCCCTACAAAGGGGAATGGTTGATGCTAATCTTTATGTGAATTTAGTTGATTCTCAACTTTCCCAAATTCAAGGACAAGCCAGACTAGATGATGTGAAAATTGAGGTGACAGACCTCGATAGACCCATTCAACCGATTAACGCTCAATTTCGCTTTAACGGGACTCAAGCTAGAATTGAAAGATTGACAACGGGTTTGGGAGATATTAACGTTAATTTGAGCGGAACCGCCACAGCTAACCCGCAATTGGATATATCAAAAACCCAGTTAGATTTCACCGCCAATATTGAACCGACTCAAATTTCAACCTTCCTCGATATTGCTCAAAATGTCGCCGAAGAACCCCTTAACTTACCCTTTCCACTTTCGGGAGCGGTACAAACTGATATTGGTTTAAAAGGAACTATTTTAAAACCCGTTATCACCGTAGATATTGATAGCACCGCACCCCTAGAAATTGATCAGATTAATCTCGATAGTTTCAGCACCCAATTAAACGTTACCGCCCAACTCCAAAGCGATTTTTCATTAGAATCCGATCCCCTTCTAACCGTTGATTCCCTACAAATTCAACCCGCAACCGGCGGAAATATTACCGGAGAAGGAACCGTTAAACTCCAAGGATTAAAAGAACTAATTACCGCCAATCAAGCGATTGTCATTGAACCCATTAATCAACCCGAAACACCCCAAACACCGCCCCAAACACCGCCCCAAACTCCAACCCAACCCCCCGCAATACTTCCCGTTCCTTCAACACCAACCCCGGAACAAAAACAAGAAGAAAACCCCATCAACCCGGAAATTAATTTTAATCTCGATATCAATAATGTTGGCTTAGATTCTCTCGTCGAATCTTACGGAATTGTTTCCCCCTTTCGTTGGGGCGAACTTTCCGCTGAAGCCCAAGTTTCAGGAACCTTAGAAAACCTCAAAGGAGAAGCAGAATTTGCTTTACCCGCAGCAACCGCCCCGATTTTTGGTCAAGCCGATTTAGATCAAAATCAACTGAATGCGGCTGTTGAAATCGCCGAGGGAAATATTAATATAAACGCCCGACAACTCCAAGCCCAACAGTGGAATGCAAACGTTAACGCAACTCAAGTCGCCCTCGAACCTTTAGTTAATATCGGATTGCTATTTTCTGGCTTAGAACCGGGTTTAAAATCCGATATTTCCAGAATAGATTTATCGGACGGACGGTTAAACTTACAAGCAGATTTAATCGGAAATTTAGATAACTTAGACCCCGCCAATATTCGCGCCGAAAGCGACGTTCAGATTAATTTAGGAGAACGTTCAATTAATGCAACCGCACAAATTCGATCAGGTCTATTTTCTGCCAACTTTGATACCGAACCTTTACGCCTAACCCGAATTATCGATATCGCCCAAAATTTTACCGATATTCCGGCGAACACTCAAGATCAAATCCAAGATTTAGAGATACAAAACGGCACCGTACAAGCCGAAGGAACAGTTAGGGGAAATATTAATAACTTAGACCAAATTATCGCCCGAACTCAAGCCCTCGTCAATCTCCCCGATACCGGAGGCGTTATCCGTGCATCGGCGAGGGTAAGCGGAGATGTATTTCAAGCCGATATCGACACTTCAACGATTCCATTAAACCCATTAATTGATTTAGGTTTACCCTTTGCAAACTTATCCCCCGAGATCAATAATTCTATTCAAAATCTCGATTTTCGCAACGGAAGTCTAGAAGCAAAAGGCTTATTTTCTGGCAATTTAAACAATTTAGATGAAGTAACAGGAACCCTCAACAGTCAAATTGATTTAGGGAATTTTGGCGGAACGGTTCAAGCCAGAGGACAGTTAACCGACAATCAATTTCAAGTTAGTGTAAATACCGATGAAATCCCAATTGAACCGTTAATAGATGTGGGTTTACCGCTAGCAAATTTATCGCAAAATCTTAATCGAGAAATTCAAAATTTAAACTTTAGAAACGGCGAAATCCAACTCCAAGCAACCGCATCGGGAAACATAACCAATGTTACCCCATCAGGAATTACCGCCAATCTTGATGGTTTAATTAATTTGGGACAAGAAGGAGGAATGGTAAGATTATCCGGTCAAGCGCTTCGCGGACAGTGGCAAACGATTATTAATGCAGATAGAATTGCTTTAAGTCGATTTTCCGATATCGTTGAATCGCAAACCCGAGATGTGCTAGAACCATTAGAACAGCAAGGGTTAATTACTCAAGCTGAAGCGATGCCTTTATTGCGGGGATTGTTAGATACTCAATTGAGTGCTAGGGGTTCTTTAGTTGAACTTAGACCCGAAACAATTCGGGCGATGGGAGAGTTAGAATTAACGGAACTTCCGATTATCAAACAACCTTTAGAAGCGGCGTTTAATTGGGATGGAGAACGTTTAGAAATTGAACAACTAGAAACCCCACAATTTGGCGCCGATGGATTTGTTGCGATAGAATTTTCGGGAACCGGGGCGCCGCAAGTTTCCAACCTCAACGTTGATGTGCGTTTATCGGACTTTGATTTGCAGTCTCCTTTGATTCAACGGTTGTTAGTAAATGTTCCCCCAGAAGTCGCCGGAGACGGACCATTAATTGCAGGTTTGGTTAACTTTGATGGTCAATTAACCGGGTCATTATCGACCTTACAATTAACCGGAGATTTAAGTCTAGAAAATTTAATTGTTCGAGAATTAGAATTCGATCCAATATTAGCCGGAACCGTCAGCGCCGGATTAAATCAAGGGGTAAATTTAGCGTTAGCAGGACAAGAAGACCGGATAGAATTGGTACTCAATAACCAATATTTACCCGAAAGTTTCTTACTTCGACAAGACCAAACTATCGCCCAAGGTCGAACCGTCGGCGAGAATTTCCTCGTCAATTTAGAACAATTTCCCCTCAGTACCCTGAGTTTAGCGCCCTTAGCCGACCAAGGCATCGGGGCGATTAGCGGTATAGCCACTGCGGATGTGACCATTTCAAACTTAGAAACCCTCGACCCCACTCAAATAGGCGTACAGGGTGCGATCGCCGTCGATGACCCGGCCCTCGGTTATATTGATTTAGATGCCTTCAACGCCAATATAAGCCTCGCTAACGGGGTATTTCGCTTAACCGATGGTTTGCTGGCTTACAGAGAAACAGAAATTTTAGTCGCCGCCCGTGCGGACCTAGCAGAAATTATCGCCGATTTACAAGCCGGCGTCACGCCATTTGCCAATCCCACTGCGGACGTCCCTCCCGACTTTGAAGCCGAAATTGATATTCCCAGCGGCCGCTTACAGGACATCCTAGCCGCGTTAGAATACTATAACCTCAGCGATCTGGTTCGGGGCTTGCAAACCCCCGAATACGGGACCGCCGCCGATGTTATTCCGGTTCCGGTAGGTGTACCCCCGGATGCCACTTTAACTCAACAACTACGGCGCTTTGAAGAAATTCAAGCGATATTGAGACGACAGCTTCTCAAAGAAGAAGAAGAACCTTTACCGCCGTTACAAGCGCTGCGGGGGAGTTTTACCGGGGAAATTTTGGTTCAAGGTTCGATAGAGTCGGGAGTCACCGGACAAGTCGCCGTTAAAAATCTTGGGGATTGGACTTGGGGAAGGTTTGAAGCCGATGAGTTTATTTTGAATGCCAGTTTAGATCGCGATAATGTCATCCGGGTGTTACCTTTGCAACTGACATCCGAAGAAACGGTTTATGATTTTCGCGGACAGTATGCTTTAGACAAACAGCTTCCTTCCGGACAGTTTCGGGCGAAAAATATTCGTTTAGAACGACTCCAAGATGAGTTAGAAAATTTTGTTGAACTGCCCAATATTGATGTTAACGGTCAATTGAATTTTCGGGCAAATATTGCCGGAAGTTTGGCGAACCCGCAAGCAACGGGAGAATTTACCGTTGTTGAAGGGAGTTTTAATGATGAACCCATCCGAGAAGCCCGAGGAAGTTTTAGTTATAATAATGCCCGTCTATTTTTGGGAAGTAATATTTTATTGACCGAAGAAGATCCGATTCGGATTAAAGCAAGCGTTCCCTATCGTTTACCTTTTGCTGAAGTTTCTGCCGAAAGTAATATACTCGAAGCGCAGGTGAATATTCAAGATGAAGGGTTTAATGTGATTGATTTACTTAACCCCGAAATTGATTGGGTAGAGGGAACAGGTTTGCTGGAGTTGAGTGTAAGAGGGATTTTAGAACAGGCGCCGAGTGGGGAGATTTCTCGCATTTCTATTGCGCCTCAAGGGTTGTTAAAACTTCAAGATGGGGTGATTAGTTTAGATAGCCTCGAACAGTCTATTGTGGGGTTATCGGGAAGCGCAACTTTTGTCAGCGATCGCGTTACGGTTAGTGGAATTGAAGGGGAATTAGTGGGGGAAGCGGGAAGCGGAAATATTTTGGTTCAAGGGGTTTTACCGATTGTTTTTCCCTTTGAAGAAGAAGACCCGGATGTTACTAGACCGCTGCGGATCGCCTTGGAGAATTTACAAGTTGATGTGGAAGAATTATATACCGGAGATGCCGCCGGAATGATTGCGATTAATGGTACTGTATTAAGACCGGAAATCGGGGGTCAAATTATCCTTTCAGAGGGGACTGTAATTTTACCCGTCGCCGCAGCAGCCACCCCAGAAGGTGAAGGCGGAGGATTACCCGATACCGGACCGGTGAGGATTGGTTTGGATAATTTTAGATTGACATTGGGAGAAGATATTCAGATAGAAACTCCGCCGGTTAGTCAGTTTTTAAGCGTTCCCATTGTTGACTTTTCCGCAGAAGGAACTATTGCCGTTAATGGCACATTAGAAAGTTTAGAAGATATTCGTCCGAGTGGTGTTATTGAACTGACAGGCGGTGCCTTGAACCTCTACGCAACTCGTTTTACTTTAGATCGGGGTTATCCGCAACAGGCGATTTTTGTTCCCTCAGAAGGACTCAATCCCATTTTAGATTTGCGACTGGTGACTCGGGTAACAGAAACCACTCGTTTTCAAGCCCCAACTTCGGCGTTTCCTTCGGAAATTTCAGAAAGTCCGACTGCTGCTAATTTAGGAACGGTAAGAACCATTCGGGTAACTGCATTAGTTCAAGGTCCCGCTTCTCAAATTAATGATATTATAGAATTAAAAAGTTCTCCCCCCCGTTCACAAACTCAGTTAATTGCGTTATTGGGTGGTAGTACGTTTGAAGGAATTACCGGGGATACAACCTTAGTTTTAGCAAATATTGCCAGTGCGGGTATTTTTAGTCAAATTCAGCAAAATGTTCTCGATGCAACGGGTTTAACAGAGTTTCGTCTTTACCCCGCCCGTATTTCTAAAAGTGAGGGTTCAACGGCGTCTTCGGCTTTGGGTTTGGGTATAGAAATTGGTTTGGATGTTACCGATAATGTTTCGGTTTCTCTGTCTCAAGTTTTAGCCGAAGAACAACCCACCCAGTTTGGGGTAAATTACCGAGTTAATGATAACTTACTGATTCGGGGTGCGGCAGGTTTGGGCGGTGAAAGTGAGATTCGGTTTGAGTACGAAGTTCAATTCTAGTAGGGGCGCAATGCTTGCGCCCAAAAACCGCCCAAAAACCGCCCAAAAACCGCCCAAAAACCGCCCCAAAACCGCCCAAAAACCCCCCCCAACCCCCCCCCACACCGCCCACAAACCCCCACACAAACCCAAA
>JAYKHV010000069.1:0-69411 GCA_035285085.1 Lyngbya sp.
AGGTAGGGAGATGGGGGGAATTTTTATTAACAAAAAGCTATTTTTCATCGGAAAAAAGTCCTCTCCCCACCTCCCCATCCCCCCATCACCCCCCGAACCCCCGGCAATTTTTAACTGAGAATGAAACAGCCCTGGCCGATGGAAACCTACAAACAACTCAATCTGCGAGGTACAGATGTCAAGAGTGAGTCGAATTTTCAGCCTTGTCGCGATGACAGGGTTAAGCTTTTATCTCGTTGTCGGCGCCGCATCTCCTGCCCAAGCGATGCACATTATGGAAGGATTTCTTCCGGTGGGTTGGGCGATTTTTTGGTGGGTTTTGAGTTTACCTTTTTTCATTTTTGGCGTGAAATCTTTGACCCAAATTACCCGTCAAAATCCCGAATTAAAGTTATTACTTGCCTTGGCGGGAGCATTTAGTTTTGTGCTTTCTGCACTCAAAATTCCTTCTGTTACCGGAAGTTGTTCTCATCCAACCGGAACCGGACTGGGAGCGGTTTTGTTCGGACCTTCTGTGATGGCAGTATTGGGGAGTTTGGTGTTAGTTTTTCAGGCCGTATTACTCGCTCATGGCGGCATTACAACGTTGGGAGCCAACGCTTTTTCTATGGCAATTGTCGGCCCTTGGATTGCCTACGGAATTTATCGTTTGTGTTTGAAACAAAGACAACAAAAACTCGGAATTTTTCTCGCCGCAACCCTCGGAAGTTTAGCAACTTATATTGTCACTTCGATTCAACTTGCTCTCGCTTTTCCGGCTGCAACCGGAGGTATTTTGGCATCATTTATTAAATTTGCCGGAATATTTGCTTTAACTCAACTTCCGCTATCCATCAGCGAAGGTTTGTTAACTGTATTAGTGTGGAACTGGTTACAATCTTACGCCTCAGAAGAACTTCAAACCTTAAAACTTTTGCGAGAGAACTAGGAGAATATTATGCAGTCTGAAAAACAAGGAAATTGGTTAATCATTTTCACTGTTATTGCCTTAGCAATCTTACCGTTAATATTTGTTCGGGGAGAATACGGGGGAGCAGATGGCGAAGCCGAAGCCGCAATTACAGAAATTCAACCGAACTATGAACCCTGGTTTAATCCCTTAATTGAAGTACCCAGTGGAGAAATAGAAAGCCTATTATTTGTCTCCCAAGCGGCTATCGGAGCGGGAATTATTGGCTATGTAATTGGCTTGTACAAAGGTCGTCGGGAGGGAAAAAATCAGAAACCCTAATGCACCATCAAATAGACTCTTTAGCCCATACAAACCGACTGCGTTATCTCCCCCCAGAACACAAACTTTTGTTTGGAATAACCCTGTTTGGTTTGAGTTGGGCGGCTTCGGGAACAGTACAACTTTTAATAACAATTTGGATTGTGATTTGGATTGTTATTTATGCTCGAATTCCCGCGTCAGTTTATCTAAAATTACAGGCGATTCCGTTCGGATTTTGGTTAACCAGCGTTCCCGCTTTGGCGTTGGGGGGCGTTTGGTTGTCGGATGTGCAGTCAGTTCAGAGCGATGTTTTTTGGGGCGTAACTTTCGGCAATCTTTTTATTTATATCAGCCAACAAGGACTTCAACAAATTGCCATTTTATTTACCCGTTCTCTGGTACTAACTTCCTGTATGTACTTTATTTTGTTAACGGTTCCCTTTGTGGAAATTGTGCGGATTTTAAATAAAATAGGTTGTCCGAGTTTGATAACAGAACTGCTAACTTTAATGTATCGGTTCATTTTTCTCCTCACAGAAACCGCCAGCGAACTGTTAACCGCCCAACAAGCCAGAATTGGTTATTGTAATTGGAAAACCGGAATTCGCAGCGTGGGAATAGTCGTCAGTCAACTGTTACAGCGAACCCTAGAAAACTACCGTCAAATTTCTCTGGGATTGACATCAAGAGGATTTACAGGAGAACTAAAAGTTTGGTATATTCGCCGCTACAAACCCAATTTTCGCTATTCTGCGGAAGCGATTTGTGGGTGTTTTTTACTGTTCGTTAATATTGGATGGCATTATGTCACCAGAATCTGAACTTCTCAGTTTTAAAAATGTTGAGTATACTTATCCCTGTAGCCAACATCCTGCGGTTCAAAATCTAACGCTGAAAATTCCCCAACACCAACGCTGTGCGGTTATCGGACGCAATGGTTGCGGAAAAACCACATTATTTCGACTCGCTAATGGATTATATCGCCCCAAACGTGGTATCATAGAATGGGAAGGCAAACCGTTAAAATACGACCGAAAATCCTTAAATCAATTGCGACAAAAAGTCGGTTTAGTTTTTCAAAATCCCGAACAGCAATTAGTTGCCACAACCGTTGAAGAAGATATTTCCTACGGACTGTGTAATTTGGGTTTACCGGAGTCAGAAATCGCCCAACGAGTTCAACAAACCTTGTTAGATTTTGACCTGGTTAATTTAGCAGATGCACCGATTAATTACCTCAGTTTGGGACAAAAAAAGCGGGTTTCTATTGCTGACGTGATGGTTCTACAGCCCCAACTGTTATTACTCGATGAACCCACAGCGTACCTCGACCCCAAACAAGTTCAAAACTTTCGCCAAACCCTAGAAAAAGTTTATAGCAGGGGAACAACGATTCTATTAGCAACTCACAATTTAGACTTTGTAGAAGCCTGGGCGGATTGGGTTTTTGTGATGGATAACGGAGAAATTGTATTAGAAGGAACTCCAGAAACCGTATTTAGCCAAAGTCAGCAAATCCAAGAATTGGGTTTGGGAGTTCCCCTGATTGTTACGGCGTTAAATGCTATTCAAGATGAACTAAATCTCAATCAATTAACACTCTTATCTGCGGAACAATTGCAAAAAATTCGCCAGCGTATTCGTCAACTTTAGCCGCCACCACAACCACCGCCACCGCAGCCGCCGCCACCGCAGCCACCGCCACCGCAACCACTTCCACCGCAACCACTTCCACCGCAGCCACCGCCATCACCACCACTACTGCAATCGCTACCCCCATCGCTTCCATAACCACCATCACAACTGCTACTGTCATAGTTACTGGCGCTACTGGTAGAATAGTAATTACTACTGCTATCACTACTGCTACTACTGCTATTGTTACTACTAGAACGACTACGATAACGATTACTAGAAGTCCTACTACTAGAAGTGCGACTTGATTGGCTAGAGGGTAAAAAACAAGTTGCAATACAAAGGGTAGTAATGCAGAGAATTAAGAGAAATCCGACGGATTTTCCGCGAGAAAGACCCACAAAAATTTTAGCCACACCCAACGCTAATACTGCAAATAAAGGTAATGCCGGTAAATATTCAATGAACGAAGGTTTGTGACTCGCTAATGAAGTTGTTGTCGATGGTTTTCCTACGCCTTGTAAACCGAAACCTAAAACAATTGCAGCCAGAACAGCAAGAAAATAAAACTCTAAAAATTCCGGCCCGGTAAAATTAAGTGGATTGGGAATATTTGTTAGCGAAACTTCACAGGCGGTTAAAGCTAGAGTTAGAAGAAATCCAAGTCCTAAAATTGCCGGTTGAGGAAACCGAAATTGAGGTAAATTAAGGTTACGAAACTTGGGAATAATCCAATAATCCTCCGTATTTACCCGTTGAACTTTAATATCGTGATTAAAGCGAACTTCCGCAGGCGGCCAAATCTCAACGGGCGGAAATTCTCCGAAGAATTGGGT
Organism: Lyngbya sp.; assembly: GCA_035285085.1. Classification (GTDB taxonomy): domain Bacteria; phylum Cyanobacteriota; class Cyanobacteriia; order Cyanobacteriales; family Microcoleaceae; genus Capilliphycus. The sequence continues at coordinate 3,685 of JAYKHV010000069.1, forward strand.
ATAACTTTCTAAAGTTTTATTGTACCAATCGTTAAATTTTTCCCCTTCCAAATGTCCGCCTTGAGTGGGGTTGTGATGTAACGTTTTTTGCAGAATATTCGGAGAAAATTCATCCCAATAAGAACGGGTATAAGCTAAGTGTAAATGCCAAACTTGATCGACTTGTTCGGAAGGGGTAACGGGATGTTCCGCGACAACTGCTAAAAAGGCAAATTTTTTGTATTCTGCGATCGCTTGCTGAGTATATTCTACAGTCCAACCGTTCTCGCGGGCTAGACGTTTGCTAAATGGAAATTTAGCGTTGGGTTCATCCAGAGAAAACGTTTGTAAACGTTGATAAAGTTCCTGTTGTTGAAGATTCATTAACTTCTCCTACAGCTTGAATGAAGATCTCTGTTATAACATCAGGAGTTTGTTTGTATTTTATGAAAATTTGATTTATTATTACGCTCGTTGTTCCGGTGGTTGTTGTGCTTCAGCAGCAAATATCTAATAGAAACGCCAACACGGATCAGTTCCGACTAGATGTCCAAGTTAGTGGCTGATTCCGATGAGTCTCTTGTATTACGTTTGTAGTATAAAACCCGACATCCCGATTTCCGAATCTCAACATAGAGGGAATTTTTGGAGTTGGAGGGAATTTGGCTGAGGAAACCTTGAATATCCGTAGAAATACTGAGTCTCAACAGCAGTATTCATAGGTTTCTGCCCGAATTGGCTGGTGAATTTTTCAACTTCTCCGAGAAACTACTGAGTAATTGGGGCTTAAGGATGTAGCAATTCACGTCCTGATTCATCAGTAATTATACGGAAATTCATTTAATTAAGTAACAAGTAAACCCCGAAATCATCCGAGTTTTTTCTGAGACTTTTACTTTTTGAAATCCGCTAAAATACGCAAATATTAACTGTAAAGGCACCAAAATTATCTCCATATTTACGTCCGTATATTCAGGGTATGCGGATTTTTTTTACATCAAATTTCCCCTAAAGATCAGTGGTATAACTGATGGCAAACCCCGGCTAAACTGCAATAATTAAATTATCGAACTTTAAAAGACACGCGCCAAATAAAGGATGCAAAACTTTAAAAACCTTTGATTAATATTTCCGGAAACACATCGGACTTTAAGTAAAACTAAGCAATCGATTAAACCTATTTTATCCGGCTCGTTTTAGTTCAAAAATACTTTATTTTTTTGCGTCTAATTCCTCAACAAAACTCAGTCTCAGCCCCCTGGAGGTTGTCCAAAATGTTTACCCACGAACCAATTACCCGTTTAAACTCAGTCATTAGTCAAGGTGATGTTGCTCTGAATACAGATGAAATTCGTAATACGCTAAACCTTGATGGTAGTGGCATTAAAATCGGGATCATCTCCGATAGCTTCAACTTAGTTCAAGAAGGAGTAACAGCAGCGGATGATATTAGAAGTGGCGACCTTCCCGGCGTAGGAAATCCAGACGGTTATACAACTCCTGTACAAGTTTTAAATGAAGGGTCTAGAGGAAAAGATGAAGGTCGAGCGATGTTGCAAATCGTTCACGACATCGCACCCGGTTCTGAACTGATGTTTTATGGCGTTTCCAATGAGGTTGAAATGGCACAGGCAATTGATGCCTTAGCCGCAGCCGGAGCTGATATTATTGTTGATGATATGGGCTTTACCAATCAGCCCTTTTTCCAAGATGGAATTGCAGCGCAAGCCGTTAATCGAGTCGTAGACCAAGGTGTAGTTTATTTCTCAGCAGCCGGAAACGATGGTCAACGCTCCTACGAGTCAGAATTTAGCAACTCAGCGAACACTTTCACCGTCAACGGAATCACCTACGAAGCCCATGATTTCGATGCGGGAGCGGGTGTTGATTTGTTTAACCAGTTTAGTCTCGATGCCGGAGAAAAACTGGGGCCATTAACCTTACAATGGGATGAACCCTTCGCTTCTGTGGGTGGTTCCGGTGCAACCAGTGATTTAGATATCTTTATCGTTAAAAAAGACGCTCTCAACCTGAGTGCAGATGATATTGTTGCTTCTAGCACGGACAACAACGTGGGAGCAGACCCCCTAGAAACCCTTTCTTTCACCAACAATACCGACAGCAGGCAGTTTTATGTTTTGATTGGTAAACGGGTAGACTCCACCGAACCGAATCAAATCAAATACATCAACTTTTCCAACGGTGCAGATAACTTTGAATACGGTCATAATAGTTCAACCGTTTTCGGACATCCCAACGCAGAAGGGGCGATTACAATTGGGGCGACGAGCTACAATAATACTCCAGAATTTGGCACCGGTGTTCCCAAAGCCAAGTCTACTTCTTCGGTCGGTGGCACTCCTATCTTAATGGCAGAAGATGGAAAGCGCTTAGATAGTCCTCTGGTGCGTCAAAAACCCAACTTACTCGCCACAGATGGCGTGAATACCACCTTTTTCGGTTCCGATAGTTCCTCTGATAGCGATGCATTCCCCAACTTTAGCGGGACTTCTGCTGCTGCTCCCCACGCCGCAGGAGTGGCGGCGTTGATGTTACAAGCCGGAGGCGGTGCAGACTCTTTAACGCCTGCGGAAGTTCGCAGTATTCTCGAAGAAACCGCACTGGATGCTGATTTTGCGGGGTTAGATTTTAAAAGCGGTTCGGGTTTAATTCAAGCTTCCAAAGCTGTAGAATTAATTACCCCTCAGTCTGCGGTTGTCGCGGAAAACGATACCGCAATTACTCGGGTATCTCGCGATGGGAATGAAAACTCGGTTGTGGGTACGCTAGAAAATGATATTCTGACGGGAAGTTCAACGAACGATGTTCTTCTGGGTTATGAAGGCGATGACCAACTGTTAGGGGAAGCCGGAAATGATGTCCTCTACGGCGGCCAAGGGAATGATATCCTACTCGGACGACAAGGAAACGATCTTTTAAGTGGAAATTTAGGCGATGATGTTTTGATTGGAGGAGAAGGAAACGACCGCTTTGATTTAGGTTTACAAGCGGGTGTGGATGTGATTAAGGACTTTACCCCCGGAGAAGATATAATCGGTTTGAGTGATGGCTTGACATACGCAGATTTAACCATTAGTTTCCAAAATGGATCGACAATTATCGCCGCTGAAAACCAAACTCTTGCTAAACTTGACGGGTTGCATTCTCTGAGCGAGCAGAATTTTATTTCCATCTAAGCGATCGCCAACACCAAGATATATAATTCAAACATTTATGCAAATCTACTTTAGGGGTGTGGGGAACTGCACCCCGATTCTGTGTGTCAACGATATCATTAATTCGTAGAGAAAAGTAGTGTTTAACAGATGATTAAACTCATCCATAAATCGATTAAGAAAGCGTATAAATCTGCTTGGGGTGTGGCTTTGCTTCTGGGTTGGCTTTCAACCGTTGTGACTGTTTTTCCTGTAAAAGCCGCAGAAGAAATTGATTTTGTGTTTGCAACGGCTCGTTTGTCGGTTCCGGTGAGTTCTCTAGAAACCTTTGCTAAAACGGGACAAATTGATGATAATCTCAAAGCTTATTTTAATTTAGCAGGGGCTAATGACCAGGAAAAGGCAAAGTTTCAAGAAGCTTTAATGAAGCCAGTTGATATTGATGCGGTTCAGTTATCTCGCTTTTTAAATACAGCCATTGGCGAAGATATTCTTAGGCATCTTGGGCATTATCTTTCCATTCAAGGTGGGGGGAATGGTCAATCGATTTTAAAGATAGCGTTGATCAAATCCGCATCCGATCCTCAAGGATTAACGGTGTTGAATTTTCTTGATAATCTCCCGACGAATATACAGATTAATCTCGATAGAATTTTCAGCTTGAGAAAGACAATCAAACTGGTGATTGATGGGACTCGGATTTTGAATCAAGAAGTGGCGCGTTTATCAACTGAAGCGACGCTTTTAGATGAAACGAATTTTTCCGCTTTACCGGATCTGCGTCAACCGGGTCTTTATGGAGTTGATGAACCTCAACGAATTCTTCTCAATGATACTCAACGCGATCGCCAATTTTATGTTGATATTTATAAACCGGAAATTCGGAGATCGGGTAAAACACCTGTTGTGATTATTTCTCATGGTTTGGCTTCTCGACCCGAAGATTTTGCTAAACGCGCCAGACATTTGGCTTCTTATGGTTATTTGGTAGCTGTCCCCCAACATCCGGGTAGCGATCTTCGCCATGCGTTAGACTTGTTAGCCGGTCGAAGTCAGGAAGTTTTTGATCTGCAAGAATTTATTAATCGCCCTAAAGATATTAGCTATGTTTTAGATTGGTTAGAACGGCTTAATCGAAGGGTATTTCAAGGGCGACTTCAACTTGACCGAGTGGGAGTTTATGGTCATTCTTTTGGCGGTTATACGGCGTTGGCGGTGGGGGGGGCTGAGATTGATTTAGAGAATTTGCGGCGGGAATGTGAGGCCGACTTTGGCTACTTAAATACGTCTTTATTATTGCAATGTCGCGCACTTTCTTTGTCGAATTTACCGACGAATTTTCGCGATCCGAGAGTACAAGCGGTGATTGCGGCTAATCCGGTGAATCGCAGTATTTTTGGTGAGGAAGGTTTGGCGAGTGTGGAGATTCCAGTGTTGTTGGGGTCGGGTCTTTATGATCCGGCAACTCCGGCTATTTTTGAACAGGCTGGTTCTTTTATTTGGTTGCAGTCTCCAGAAAAATATTTGGTGGTTATTGAAGGACAAGCTCATGTTGATTTTTCTCAACTCGATGCGGGAATAACGGAGGCGATTAATTCCCTAGAAAAGTTAACGCTTCCCAGTCCGGAGTTAATTGATAGCTATGCTAATAGTGCAATTGTTGCTTTTTTTGAGGTTTATCTTTCTGAAAATTACCAGTTTAAACCTTATTTATCTTCGGCTTATTTTGACTATCTCAGTCAAGGACAAGTCTTCAAAAGTTATTTAATTGACCGTTCAGGGGCTGAACCGTTAAAAGAAAAATTGCTGCCTTTAAAACAACAATTGCTCAAGCTGAGATCCACACCCGAGTGATCCAAAGACTGAAGTCTCTGGGAAGAGGTTTCGGGGAATGTCCCAATTCTCTAACAGAAGACAGATTTTGTAAATTAGTGTAAAATACTGTAAAATTCTTGAAATGCTCTACTGATATACAATAGACGGATATCAACCGTTCCTAAAAGTGGGAGTTAATCACTCCTATCAAGACAACTTATGTAACATAACTTAATATTGCCGCTATAATAAGTCGTGTGAGCAAGCGAGCAAGGGAATGGTACAAGCTTTGTTTGGAAGCACTCCTTTTCAGACCCAAGGTGGCGATCAAGTCGTTAGCAAAGCGGCTAGCACGGCGATCGCAGCCCTATTCAAACGTTCTGAAAAAATTGAAGCCAACGTCCGGGCTGAACCCGTAGCCAAGCTGTTACAGGGCAGTGTAGATGGCTTTGACTTCATCGGCAAAGGAATGCTGATGTACAACGGGCTTCGCATTGCGGTAATGGAACTCTACCTGCAAGCGGTATCGATTGATTTCGGTGCAATTTTCGCAGGTCAGGTGAAGTTGCGGCAACCCACTCAGGCGACAATGCGAGTTGTGTTGACGGAGGAGGATTTGACGTCTTCGTTCAATACCCCCTTTATCATCGAAAAACTGCAACGCCTCGAATATCAAGGACAGCCGTTAAAGTTTAGCAATACCGAGATGCGGATCACGCCTGACAAAAAGCTGCATTTGCAATCTCAGGTGCGGGTGGGTGATTCCAATCAACCCATTTCGCTTGACTTTACGAGCCATGTTGAGATTCAAGAACGTCGCCGGATTCAGTTTGTTGATGTCTCCTACGAAGGGGACACCGAAGCGGTAAGTCTAGGTAAAGCGTTGATTGATCATGTCAACAACTTAATGGACTTAGACAAATTTGCCCTAGATGGGACACAATTGCGGATCGATCAATTGCGAATCCAAAATGAATCTTTGATCTTTTATGGAGCCGCTCAAATTAATCGATTTCCGCAGATGAAAAAGCGTTAGGGGTTAACAGGAATGAGATTTATCGCTGTTACTCGGTTTCCTCGTTCCAGTGCAATCTTTTGCGGGTTATACTGGGCAATAAACACAATAAAGTTGCTATTGCCAAAGCGAGGAATATCGAGAAGCGATCGCTTCCTTCTATCGCCCGTTTTCCACTAACCCCCAACCAAGTATAAGTAAATGTTCCGGGAATTATTCCCAGTACAGTTCCTAAACTGTAGTCTTGTAATTGAATTGGTGTCAGTCCAAATAAAAAATTGCACAGGTTAAACGGAAAAATGGGAGCCAACCGCACAAATAACACAAATTTTAAGGGGTTTTGTGTGGTGGCTCTGTTAAATTTTCTGATTGCATAATGCCGACTAAAGGTTTTCAGCGCCCAATTTTGAAGCAAATATCGAGTCATCACAAATGCGGCGATTGCTCCTAATGTAGCCGCAATCACTGACCAAAATGTTCCCCAACCCAAACCAAAAAAGATTCCTCCGGCCATTGTTAACGGTATTGCTGGAATTCCGACAATAGTCAGGAGAATATAAAGTAAAATATATCCAAAAATTGCCCAATTTCCCCATTTTTCTATCGAATTTGTTAGCGAAACGGGATCGATATTTTGCAGTTTCCAAGGACTAAAATAAACCATCCAAAAGAGGCTAACCAAGCTAACCGTTAACCAAAATCGCCGACTTTTAAGTAATTTCCAGGGTAAAAAGGGCATTTTTCGTTAATTTTGTTCTTCAGAAATTTTGTCATTCAAGGCTTGGCGAGCAATTTTCGTGACATAAACACTCACGACAATTGTAGCAATTAAACCCACCCCATAAAGAATCCATTCTCCGGTCGTTTTTGAGCGTTCTTCTAATCCTAAAGTTGCCAATTCTCCAGCCAGAGAACCGAGATAAACGTACATAATTGTTCCCGGAATCATTCCTATCCAAGAGGCAATTATATAGTCTCGTAAGGAAACTTTAGTTAACCCAAACGAATAATTAAGTAAGTTAAACGGGAAAATGGGAGACAACCGTGTTAAGCCAACAATTTTCCAACCTTCTCGGGCGACGGCTTCATCAATTGCCTTAAATTTATCATTTCCAGCGATTTTTTCAGCCACCCAACCCCTGGCCAAATATCGACCCACTAAAAAGGCACAAGTTGCACCGACAACCGAACCGATTGAAACATAAAGATAACCCGCAAAAACGCCAAAAATTGCCCCGGCGCCCAACGTTAAAATTGAACCGGGAAGAAACAACACTGTTGCCAAAATATAAACCAAAATCAAGGCTACAGGCCCCCAATACCCCAGATTTGCGATCCAGTCTAAAGTCTGTCGCAGATAATCTTGAATTGAGGAAAAAGAATCGGAGAGATTGAAGACTTGATCGGCTAAAATCATCAACGTTGCGACTCCAAAAGCTAACCCTATTAATTTTAAAGGTTTAGAGAGTTTTTTTCGCTGGATGAGAGATTTTTCTGAAGAATTCATCTAAGACATTTTCACTCGGTAATTTTAAACTAAAGCACCCCCACAGCTTGAACCGCAGCCCGCCGTACAGCCATAACAAAAGGGTGCGGTTTGTATCTCTCGAATGACATCTAAACTATCAAATTCGAGTAATTTTTTAACGGTCAGAAGTTCACCGGTTGACGTTTGAGCGGGAATATTTTCCATTTGATTAAAATCGCAATCATAAATCTTGCCTTGATCATCGATAGAAAGTTGATTTCGACACATTAAATGTTCGACGGTATTTGAATTGTAATTTTCTTCGAGAAATTGTAGATAAGGTTGGTGGATATTTTGATTTTTTAAATAGAACTTGGTTCTGCCAATGGGTAAATTTGTGATGGTGAAGAGTTGGTTAAAATCGAGGTCAAAATGTTGTTTGAGATAGTGTTTATAAGCTTGTTCGAGTTGCTGTTGTTGAGGCGGTAAAGAAAAGGATTCCTTTTGAGGTAAGGCGGGATTATACACCAAATCCAACACCAAATTTTGTTGTCTACCATACCCAAGCTGATTCAGCCATTGAATGGCGGCTATCGAATCTTGATAAACACCTTTCCCTCTCATTTTGTCAACGTTATCTTCCAAATAGCAGGGCAAAGATGCTATAATTCTGACCTGATGTCGAGCGCAATAGTCGGGGATATCTTGAAATCCATCTACAAAATAAATGGTGAGATTGGAGCGTACAATGACTTCTTTTTCAAGTAAACGAGCGGCTTCTACGAGCGGTCTAAAACCATAATTCATCTCGGGCGCTCCTCCAGTCAAATCAACAGTTTTAATCTGGGGAAAACGATGAATAAGTTCGATCAATTGATCGCAGATTTCTGGAGAGAGTTCTTCTGTTCGTTTGGGGCTAGCTTCGACATGACAGTGGGTACAAGCAAGATTGCACCGCTTACCCAAATTAATCTGTAAAACTGAGATGGGTTGCTTAGTCAGAGGAGAACCTAATTTATGTTCAAAGGGTGTCAGGGTTGTTTTCAGCATAATTTATCCCGGTTGGGAGTGACAACTTATGAATGATGGTAACAGCAAACTTCCATCAGCTTCAATCTCAATATTTTAATCTCGATTGCTTTTCAGGTGATGATCGAGCATCTTGGTGTGTCCAGTTGCTATTGATCTTGTTGATAATCCAATTGAGTTTATTCTCTTTCTATTCAAAGCAAGTGAACTTAATTTATCCTGAGAACAAGCTGAGGATTAGATAATATTATGATCGGTCAGATGTCCGAACTAAAAATGATCATTTCCCTCGATAGTCTTGAATTTTTATAACCTTGGACGGATTGTGATTGCCGCGAACTGGGTTTCTAAGCTATGTTTTTTTTAAGATCATAAAACTGTCTTCCCTTTGAAGTGCCATTTTTTTGTTAACTTTAAATATGCAAACTATCCATCCCGAATCAAAATTTGTCATCGTTTGGGAATCTCTAATTGTTCTAGTCACCCTCTATAATTATATTGCGGTTCCCTTTCGGATTGCATTTAAAACCAGTAGTGATGGTATCTGGCTGATTTTAGATGTTATCAGTGACTCTATATTAATTGCTGATATTTTTCTACGGTTTCATATTGGATATATCGATCAGGGAGCGTTTATTGATGACAAACAAAAAATTCATCAAAATTACCACTCGAAAGATTTTAAAATTAATTTAATTGCGAGTTTACCGATAGATATCATTATTAGAATTATATTTTCTACGACTCGGGGCTATGTGATTAGTATTTTAAGACTTCCTCGACTTTTACGGGGGGTTCAATGTTTGGGAATTTTCCGAAGATGGGAAAACAACGTTAATGTGAACCCGGTTGTTATTCGGATGATCAACTTAGTTGTTATTATTTTTCTCATCGATCATTGCGTGGCTTGCTTGTGGTTTTTTATTGGCAATGTTGCGACGGTTTCAAATCAATCTTGGTTAACCCGTGCTTCTTTACAAGATGCGAGTACCACCACCCAATACATGAAAGCCCTCTATTGGTCAATTACCACTTTAACAACTGTTGGTTACGGAGATATTACCCCAACCAATGATTTAGAAATCGCCTTTACTTTAGTTATTATGTTTTTGGGAGTGTCGATGTATGCGTTTATTATTGGTAATGTCGCCTCTTTAATTGCCAATTTAGACGCAAATCAAGGACGATTTCGAGAAAAACTCGATCAAATTCAAGCCTATATGCGCGAACGTCGTATTCCCTCATTCTTACAGCAACAAGTTCGAGATTATTATCAATATATGTGGGAATATAGCCACGATGCGTCAATGGAATTAGACTTTTTAGATGAACTTCCTCACTCGATAAAAACTCGAATTTATCTTCATCTTCATCAAGAACTCTTAGAAAAAGTTCCCCTATTCAAAGACGCCGATAAAGGCTTTATTGAAGACTTGGTGATTAAACTCAAACCCCGTATTTTACCCCCGAATGATTACATTATCCGAGAGGAACAATTAGGTCACGAAATGTATTTTATCAAGCGAGGAGAAGTAATTGCTTTTTCTGAAAAAACGGGTCGAATTTATCGCACCATGACAGCGGGGATGTTTTTTGGTGAAATTGCGCTGTTATACTCCAGTCGGCGAACCGCTTCGGTGAAAACCCAAACCTACTGTGAACTTTTTGTCTTATATAAAGATGACTTCGACCAAGTTTTAGAAAACTATCCTCGGTTTTGGGAAAAAGTCAAAGAAATTGCCGAACAACGCTTTCAAACGAAGTAATTTTTCGTTGAACTTCTAATTTTATTGAACTTGTTCGATAGGCGGTTTAGGGGGTTGACCTGTAATATCAAATCGATTGAGAATATAAATAATTCCAGTCGCAACAATTGCTCCCAAGACTAACCCAATGACGACTAAAAAAATAAAAGAGCGACGAATAATTTTAATCGTTTCCGGATGGGGTTCTCTCAATTGTACATCTTCAATGGATTCTACATCGGGATGATGATTATTGAGTGTATTTAAAGAATCACCTGAACGATGACCATTATCGGAATCCGGATTTGGATTGGAAAAAAAATTCATGGTAATTTCCCTGTTTTGATTGAGATGAACAACTTTTTCAAGACAAGAAATCAAAAAAAACAATCGATTAATCGTTCAGATGGAAAAATTCACTTGACTCCTGAATTCATCTTATCTTAAAATTAATCAATTGTTTTCCACTCGACGACGATCTAAAGCAAATCCGTTAACGTTTAGGGCGTATTTTCAAAGTATCAATTTTGTCATGCTGAACGACGCGCCCGCAGAGTGAAGCATCCGATATCTCAACGAAAAATATAGATTCTTCCCTCCACTGCGTTGCGCTCACCAATGACACCTTTGAGTTTGAAAACCCGCCCTAAGAAGCCGGAACTTGACGGGTTTGTTTTTGTTGAATTTGGGGGGTCAGACGATTAACCGCTTGTTTCACAAAAGATTGCAATAACGAAAGCTGTTGATTTTGTTGAAACACGGTTTTCAAGGTTTGATTGAGGGCGTTAAGATTGAGAGAAAATTGACCGGATTCTTTCTCATCTATCTCTAAGCTTTGGAAATATTCAACTAAACTCAAACCCGCAATTCGGGTTAAATAAGCCGCACTCACGCCTTGAACCACGCCCCCCGCGACAAACGTCACCGTATGACTTTTTAACATCGAGGTTAACGTTTGACTGGTCAATTCCACAAAACCCAACTTTAACATCTGAGTTCCGATGGTTTTCGCGACTTCTTGGGCTTGTTCTAAGGAAAATTTCTGCTGATAAATTCCGCCCAAATCTATCACCAATTGAGCATTAATCGCCGCAGTTGCTAACACATCCAACGCCGGAACTGGATTAGCAAACGCCGTCGCTGCTGCGATCCATTGAGATTGTTCAATAATCGGTAAAGCCCGTTCCCGTCTAACTTGATTTAACCCGGTTTTAACTTGGGCTTGTAACGCTTTGGCTTGTCGGTAAGTGGTCGCCCAAACTAAAGACTGCCGTTCTTGTTGTAAAATCTGACTCAGGCGTTGAGTGAGCGGTAAAATGTCCGGTTTTTGGGCTTCCATCCATTCTTTGACCGAACCATCGGCTTGATGCTGGCGAACTTTCACCGGACTCGGAGAACCCGCAACTGCAATCACATCTTGGACTTCTAACAACCCTCCCATTGTCTCTCGCAGACGTTGGAGGATAACGGGTTGTTCTTCTTGGGAGTGCTGGTCTTGCTTGTTCCAGACCAATATCACCCGCTGACTTTGCAACAACAGTTGAGAAATGCTTTGATATTGCGGGTCGGTGACATCCCCACTGGTGAGAAACAAGACCACATCGCAGTCGGTTAAGCGATTTTGCTGTCCTTCGGGAATTTCTACCCAGGTTAACGGTTGATTAATTTCGGGGAGACCATTGGCTGATAATCCCTGCATTAACAGGGTTTTCCCGACAGATTTTCCACCCATTACCCCGATAGACAGGTTTTGACGTTCGAGTTGGGAAGTAAGTTCTGTTAGCTGTTGTTGGAATTGAGCAATATTAGCGGTAAAATTCTCGGCAGAACGGCTTTGTTGGGCTTCTGCGGTCAACTTTTCGATCATCGTTCCCGTGTGAGCCATCGCCCCCTCTACGGTTTGGCGATCGATAATTTTGGGCGTCAGGACAGGGGTGGTTTTGGGAAACTGTCGCTGTAGCCACCAGAGACCCGCTCCGAGAGCCATCGTTCCCACCAACGCCGTTTCGCCAAATTCGGCGGCCGAATGCGCCATACTGTTAACTAACCAGAGTAAAAACGAAAGTCCGATTCCCCCAACTAAAATGGGGCGTTGTATTTTAGCGGTCATCATAAAAAATTGTGATAATCCATTGAAATCAAGTGATTTTTCCAGCTTAAATCAAAACTGGATCTATGCCTGATTTTGTCCAGGGATCAATTGAGTACACTGATAAGACCATGAACTTAAATTTTCGATTTGCCATTGCTAGCGATCTCCATATTGCCCTTTCTCACACGATTTGGGATCATCCTAAACGGTTTCATCTGGTTGAAGCCAGTATTCCAGCTTTAGAATTGGTTTTGGAACATTTAGCAAAATGTGATTTAGACTTTTTGCTGTTACCGGGTGATTTAACTCAAGATGGGGAGGTTGATAATCATGTTTGGTTAACTGAACGTTTGGCTAAACTTCCCTATCCGGTTTATGTTGTTCCGGGAAACCATGATGTACCGCTATCGGTGGGGAATGAAAAGGTAACAGGTTTAAGTGATTTTCCCACTTATTATCATCGGTTTGGCTATGACAATGTTAATCAGTTGTACTATACCCATGAGATTTTACCAGGGGTGCGGTTGATCGGATTGAATTCTAACATTTTTGATCGAACCGGGAAACAGATCGGTTGTCTCGATCAACCCCAATTAGACTGGTTACAAGAGGTGTTAGCCACCACTAAGGATGAGTTGGTGATGGTGATGTTACATCATAATGTGATTGAACATCTTCCCGGTCAAGCGACAAATCCTTTAGGCCGTCGGTATATGTTGCAAAATGCACCGCAATTGTTAGAAATCCTGTCTCAAGCTGGTGTACAGCTTTTGTTTACGGGTCATCTGCACGTTCAAGATATTGCTCAATGGCAAAATATCTATGAGATTACCACAGGTTCTTTGGTGAGTTATCCTCATCCTTATCGCATTTTAAACTTGCGCTCGCAACCCAATGGAAAACAGGTGTTACACATTGAATCTCATCGTATCACTTCTGTGGCCGGTTGGCCGGATTTACCCGAACAGTCACGGGAGCGGATTGCCGATCACTCGTTTCCATTTATGACCAAATTGTTGACCAGTCCTCCTTTAAGTTTACCACAGGAAGAAGCGGTTCAGTTTGCCCCGGATCTCCGTTATTTTTGGGCTGATGTGGCGGGGGGAGATGCGGAGTTAAATTTTCCCCAATTTCCTTCTCCTGTGCGGCGTTATTTTGAGGCGTTTAGTAGTGATTCTGCGATTGACAATCAGGCGACTTTGTTACTCTGTTAAAATTGTTTAAAACGAGAAAATTGATCTCTTTTTTTGCTGGGTAATTAAACCGTTTAAAAGACTCAATCAACTTTTCAAAGATTCCTTTGATTAACTAGGGTTTGCTGATTAAATCTCAAATCCTTTTCAGGTAAAAGTTTCAGCATTTTTAGGTCTCGGAAAAGTGCAAGCTTTTAGGTCAATAGGATTCAAAAATTTAGTATTTTGGGGAGACAAAGACATAAAAATTGAGGAACAATTCTTACTCCCATCTCCTCTAAATTCCCATTTCTCCTGACTCCTGACTCGGTGACTCGGTGACTCCTACCCTTACCAAAAAACTTTTTCAGCAAACCCTAATTATTTTTCATCAAACTTTGACAATGATGACGGAGACGGTTGAGGCCGTCTTCTCTTTTATCTAGTCTTTAGATTTAAGAATTTCCTCGGATTTTCGGCTAATTTGCTGATGCAAAGATTTGTAAAAGTTTGACAACCTGTCTTTTTACAAAATTTTTTTCCTCTGTTAGAGTTAGCCATCATTCATCAAAGGAATAATTCATGTTTATGGGTAAATCTAACTTGACGACTCGCCTGATTTTAGGGTCTTCTGTAGCTGTCTTTACAGTTATCAGTTCGGGTGAAATCAGCCAAGCACAAATGTCTGGAGGACACGCAGACCATCATCACTTAATGGTGGGAGTGGACGGCTTAAAAACTTTAGATAGAGATCCGTTTATCGGTTTACCCAACCCCAATTATAACCGTCTTTCCCTGCTGTTTCCCCATCAACATGACCCCATAGAAGTTAGTCATTTTCATGCAATTGGTGTTTATAGTTATACCAGTCCTGAAGATTTAACCGTTATTCCCACAAGTACAAATAATCAGGTTCCCGAAGCCCGGTATAATCTACCCCCACTCCCTCTTTTTCCGGGTTCAGGAGCTTTTTCAGGTCAGTATATCTCAATGAAAACCGATGAGGATATGTATTCTGATCTCAAAACTAAACCTGTTGCTCATCTAACAGATGATCTCGGAGATCCTTATGTCGATGCGATCTATAATACCGGAAATGGTCGCTGGCAAGGTTTACTGGGAGAAAATACAACCATTGCTTTAGAATTAGTTGATATTACACCCGGTTTAGGAGTTGCGAACTTTAAAGGTGAAGATTTATTTGATGCTGTGGGAGATAACTATATCATTGGAAGGGGAGATTATTTTTCCTTTACACCGACGTTTTATGTTGAAGAAGATGCAGCGAAAACGGTTTACTCAGCAACGTTTCGTTTATTAGACGTGACTACAGATAGCAGTCATACTCCTTTTCTTCCTTCAGGAACTTTTACTTTGAATTTTCAGCCGGTTCCTGAACCTTCAACTTTATTTGCTTTAGGAACGTTAAGCTTAATGATGTTCGCCCGGAAGGGGAAAAATAGCTCAAATTAATTGAACTAAAGATGCTAAAGATGCGTTACGGTTTGCTAACGCATCCTACATTTATTTTGGGAATTGGGTTAAATTTCAAAGTAATCAGAGAGTTTTTGACTTTGTTCTAACAAGGGTTCTAAAGTATTAAACTGGAACCAAAACCAGAGTTCTCTTTGACTCGAAAATTCAACGCTACCGTAGAGGGATGTCGAGTATTTTTTTGACCAACTCGATAACATAAGTTGTCCGATATTGCCGACTTTATATTTGGGGATCATGTAAGTAATTCCGAAGTTACTCAACGTACTCATTACCCCCATGACTCCATTAAAAAAAATATGACCCACTTCACTTAATATTCCCTTTTCAAGTTGGTCTCGATCTAATTTTCGTCGTTCTTCAGTAGCAATCAGATCGATCAACAACTTGGCACTGTCAACCGGAAAAACCAACTGAGTCATGCCGTTATAATCTCCTGAAAACACCAGTTCCATTGCACTAATTTCAGTCAAACCCAAAGGAGACTTGAGTTGAGAAAGTAATTCTTCAGGGGGAATCACCTCTAAACTTTTGAGTTGCAACTTAATCGGAGATCTGGCAATTGTTTTTAACATCATCTCTGCTCTTTCTAAGCCGACTTGAAAAATCGGCTGAAGGTGAGCAAGTGATTGTGGTTTTTCGTTCATAAGGGGTGAAGTTGAAGCTCTAGGTTAGACAAATTGCAGGATTTATCTTCAAACTCATTTTAAAGCAAATAGCAGAAGCGCGAATACAGCAAATCTTTTACTCATTGCGATTCGGTGTCGTATCGCCAGAACTACACCCCAAAAACCCGGTAACTTCTGCGAAACCGGGTTTTTAATTCCCACAGCGCTAGCACAAAGGAGTTGAGATCCCCAGAAATGTTTAAGGTTGACGGACAATTCCGAAAACAGAGGTATAACCGTGCAGAAAGGTCCCATCTCCCACCGGGCCAATTTCCCCATTACAGAATAAACCACTGAGAGGAATACTGAGATAGCGTTGAAATTGGCTAGAATCGAAGTTCGGTTCCCCGTAGAGTCCTTCTCCCCGTCCTAAACAGGAAAACATCAATGCACCTGCATTCCCACTCAGTAGAGACGAATTGGGATGTTGGTCTTGATAACGGGTGAGTAACGCTTGCAAGTCTTCTTTGGAGGTTTCCGCATCCCGCAAATGAAATTGTATTCGTTGTCCGGGACGAACGCGATCGCCAATCGCAATCGCCCCCACCCGGGGATCGACACCCAATAAATTGCGAATCAGAAAATCTCCCGGTTCTAATTTAAGTTTAAATTCATCGCGAACAACGCCGACAAACAGGGAATTCTGCGCCAGTTGTCGATCGGCTTCGCTGAGATCTTGGATTAATTCTTGCAAAGCTTCTAGGGGTGAGAAGGTTTCTCCGGTGCCACCGTAGGATAACTCATCAGGCTCGTACTCTTGCTCCAGTTCGAGAATAATGTTACGCTCACCTTTGGTGACGCGATAAGGCTGTCCAATCGGACGACAACCTTGAGCGACAATCGTTTCTAGGACAATATTACCGCACAAAGCCACCCCAACCACTTGAGCTTGATAATGTTGGGAACCGTAAAAAACCGCCGTCATATTGCTTAAACCCCCGCTCGCCAAACCCCCAACCTTGACCGAACCCGGATAAGCATAGTCGAGTCCTTGGAGTAAATCGTTAATGCGATTATAAAAGGGGTCAACCAGCAAGATAAACTGGGGCTGTTCGCTGGGATCGACTCCGATTAAATCAACCCAGCGCTCGGGGGGACTATCGAGATCCGGTAAGCCTTCAGAAGACAAATGAAAGGGGTGAACTTTAACTCCCGGTAAATGTGCCAAACACAGGCTTAAAGCCGGTTCTCCTTCGATTTCTTCGGCTTGACTTTGAGAATTCATGCCAATAATACCGCCTCCACCACAGCCAATGATTGCCCCCAGGTGCAGTCGCTCTTGTAAAAGGGGCATCAGTCGAGAATATTCACTGGCAAAGGCAGAGGAGATAAAGACTAGGCCTAAATCTGGCGAGGCGGGTAATGCTTGTTGAGTCTGTTCCACCACTTCATCGATAGCCGCTTCCAAAGAGGGGCGTTTTGAGAGGGCATTAACCCATTGCATTTGGTCTGTTGTTGGTTCTACCATCTTGACTCTCCGATATTGATCTGTTGGTGACGATTGCCTGATCTTATCTATAAATTTAAAGACAAGCGCGGGAATTCCCATCGCTTTTCAGGCATAGGGATGAATCGGAGATCATCACCGGAGCATTCTGCCAAGATTTCGGTAAAATGTACAGGGACACCCGATCCGGATGCGGAGGATCTTTCCCTGCCCAAGATTCAGACCGGTTACTGACAAGAGTAGAAATATAGACGATCCTTCGCTGAAACTGCATCTGTTGCCAATCTCAATCAGCAAACCTTAAAAAATCAAGAGGAATACCCAGCTAAGGCTTGGGCTTGAGTTATCACAGATCAGTAGTCGTTAGAATTATTAGTTTAAATGGGTCTAAAACCCCGTCCTTTTAGGACGGCTTTACTTTGCATGGTAAAATTGAATTGGTCAACAACCCACCCGAGACGATGGATCAGACAGCCTACACGAGCGAAGTCCAGGAAAAAGACTGGCGGCGCAGCAAAATCGGTAGACCGGGAAAAGATTACGGGGCAATGGACACGCACATCCCTTGAATCACAACAACAAGAGAATTCCTTTGAGGTTCTCGACACATAGAACCGCAGGGCTTGCGGGGATAGTCTGTGGAGCGAACATAAGACCATAAAACTCCGAATCGGGTAGAGGCAGTTGCTATGAAACAGAAACCGATCCTTCACTTCGTTCAGGACGAGGTTTAGGAATCTTCGCCCTTTAGGGCGGAGAGGATGTCAATAGGTGTATTCAGCAAGGTACTCTAGGGAAATAGCCGAACTTGATGACTGATTAGTTTTCAGTTAGGCTTATCCTTTGTAAGGAAAAATGTAATTGAGGCGAACCCAAAATGACCAATAAAAATATTGAAGAAATGATTGAACAGGAGCGTCAACAAGCTCGCGCTGCTTGCGATACTCAAGGCGCTACTTCTCCTGAATGTGCAGCCGCTTGGGATGCTGTAGAGGAGTTACAGGCTGAAGCTTCTCATCAAAAAGGTAAAAAGCCCAAGTCTTCTTTTGAAGTCTACTGCGATGATAATCCAGATGCGGCTGAATGTCGCGTTTATGAAGACTAGAGGTTTATCGTTAGGCATCTTCTAGTTAAATTAAGGCTGTAGATCGGGGAGCAACTGGAACTTGATGAGTGTCGAGCCAGTTGCTTACCTTTTGATTTAAGTTTAATCTATCAATCTAAATGTTAGGAAATGTTTAAGATTTTACCATTGGCTGACATTCCCCTGTGGGAATCCTTGGTTTGGATGGACTATAGACTGGCTGTTTTATTTACAGTTATTGCTCCGTTGATTTTGCTGATTTGGGCTTTTATTCAAAAGATAGATGCCATTCAACGGTTACTCGTTATTTATTGGCGGGTGTCGAGTTTACTGGCTATTACAGTTTACTTGATGATCGCTGCTTTTCCGATTAGTTTTATTACTTCGATACTGGCTCGCATTTTGATTCCAATAAGTTTATGGTTTTGGATTGATCTTAACGAAGAACTTGAGGATCTGCAAACTTCTCCTCTGAAGTTAAGCTTTATATCCTGGCGATGGGCAGTTTCGATTTATAATGGGCTGGGTATTTTGGCTTTTATTCCCTTTTTGCGCTGTGCGTTTTTAGATACTAAAGGGTTAATTGCCGAGCAAAGTTGTCGGGTTTGGTTAGATCCGCCTTGGATGTACAAAGAGATTTTTCATCCCAATTGGACTCCGGGATTTTTAGGGTTTTTAGGATTATCGGGTTTGGTTTTTTATCTAATTTGTTTTGGCTATTTTCTAGTTGTAAAATTGGGCAGACAAGGACGTTCGGCAACAGGACATTAACAGTCACCAGTTTTTACAGTTACCAGTCACCAGTTTTGCCTGTAGCAAGATTGCCTATTGCCTATTGCCTTTTGCCTAAGATTAATAATCGGGCAGTAAAATCAATAGAGATCGGAGTGCTTCCATTGCTAACAATGCCACTAAACCGCCAGCCGCTAATAAACTAATGGGAATTAAAATCGCTTGTAATAAATGCAGAGTTTTTTCAAGTTGTTTGTTATAATAATCGGCGAGTTTGTGCAGGGCAACATTCAAATGACCCGTTTCTTCTCCGGTACGCAGAATTTGAATGGCAATTGGCGGTAAACGACCTTCTACACTTTGACTAAACGTATAACCTGCGGGAATTTGACCTAAAGCAATGGTGAGAGTTCCCGACATTTTAGAGGTTCTGGGAATGCGATCGCGAACCAATTCAATCGCTGTTAAAACCGGAATACCGCAGTTCAGGGGAAGTTCAAGTTCTGCGAGTTCTAACATCGAACGAGCCGTAAAAATTCGACGAACTAAAGGTAAACGGGGTGCAATTTTTGGGGCGATCCAACCCAAAACTGCCAGGAAAATGACCACCAAAACCCAAAGCCAAATGGGGCTTTCGGAAGTATAAAGCAGGGTAACGATCAACCCCGAAACGCTAACTAAACTGGCGATCGCTGCCAATTTAACCGAACGATAAAGACTCTGGCGATCGATCTCCTGTTGAGCCATTTGTGACAAACGGTAGCACATTTCGGGCAATGCACCACTATAGTCAGCAATTTGAATCAGGCTAATGGTCCAGCGATCAAAGTATCGAGGGGCATGGGCCAGCGCAGAGGCGAGATCTTCTCCTAAAGCAACGGCTGTACTGACTTTATTGAGATAACGGGCGAAGCGATCGTCACTTTGTTGAACCAATAAGTCAATGATCTCCTGGATACTAAAGCCAGAGTTGAGCAAAGTCGCGAACTTCGAGAAGAATCGGGCCTTCTGTTGCGGAGTCATGCCTTAAAAATACTAACCCCCTATTTTTGCATAAAGGGGCATCAGCATCAGAAAAGGGCGATCGAAAAGTTATCCATGCTTAAGCCCCGTTACCGGGTTGGAGTTTAACCATCAGTCGGTTTCGATAGACCATCGCTTCGGGATGGTTGGGTTGGAGTTCCAGGGCGACTCCATAGGAAGCATAGGCTTCTGGGTAGCGCTGCAACTGTTCAAAAGTCTGTCCCCGTCTGATCCAGGCTTCACAATAGTCCGGCTGACGTTGGATAATCCGATCGTAGGTATTAATCGCCTGTTGATATTGGTGAGTCGCTTCTAAAACTTTACCCAACATCAAATGCACACTATAGTTATCCGGCCAGAGTTGAATGGCTTGGCTGTAGGCTTCAAAGGCATTAGAATACTGCTGTACCTGTTCACAAGCTTGCCCCAGTTTTACCCAAGCTTCAAAATTATCGGGTCGTAGCCGAACCACTTTTTTATAAGCGACGATCGCTTCTGAGTATCGTTCTAGCTTTTCTAAGGCTTCACCCCGTTGGAGTCCGGCTTTGGTCGCCAGGGTTTGGTTAGCAGAAGTCAGCGATAACACTTTATCATAGGCGATCACCGCTTCTTCGTAGCGATCCAACTGTTCTAAGGTTTCACCCCGACAGTTCCAAGCTTCGAGGAAATCAGGTTCAATTTGTAAGGCGTTATCATAGGCAATAATCGCCTCTTGATATTGTCCCAACTCACACAAAGCCATCCCTCGACCCAACCAAGCTTCGGGAAAGTTGGTATTAATTTGGGTGGCTTTATCAAAGGCGGCGATCGCCGAATGATATTGTCCGATATCGAGGAGTATTTGACCCCGACTGATCCAAATAGCCGAACAGTCAGGATTCATTTGCAAAGCTTGATCGATGCTACTTAAGGCGGCTTCCGGCCATTGAAATTTCAACGCCATGCCTTTGTAGAACCAAGCCTCATAGTCTTGCGGTTGTAACTGAATAACTTTATCGTAGGAGGCGACGGCTTCGGCGTATTTGTGTTGTTTTTGCAGGGCGATCCCCCGGTTAAACCAAGCCTGGTAACTTTTCGGTTGCAGTTGCAGGGCGCGATCGTAGGATGCGACCGCTTCAGAATACTTGTACTGACTCATCAGCATTTCGCCCCGATTAAACCACGCTTCAAAGTTATCGGGTTGCAACTGTACGGCCCGATCGTAGGACTCCACCGCATCGGCGTAGCGTTCTTCATTCATCAGCGCATTGCCCTGATGATACCAAATCGCTGACATATCTGGTTTAATTTCAATGGCTCTTTTGTAAGAAGCCGCCGCCGCTTGAAATTGAAAGGTTGATTCTAAGGCGAGTCCTCTTTCGTACCAAGCCTCAAAGTTGTTGGGTTCGATTTTAATCGCCTTGTCAAAGGAGGCGATCGCTTCTGGGTATCGTTCTAATTTCGATAAGGTGATCCCCCTAAATGTCCATCCCCAATAATCTTTGGGTTTAATTTTGATGGCGCGATCGTAGGAGGCCAAAGCTTCTTTATAACGTTGTAACTTTCTCAGGGAATTTCCCCGGCGCAACCAGCCTGCATACCAATCTGACTTAAATTGAATGGCTTGGTCATAATGATAAAATGCGGCTTCAAAGCGTTCGAGGGCGTATAACCGATTTCCCCGTCTAAATTCCGGGTAAGCTTTAAAAATACCCAACAGTCCTAACTGGGGTGTTGCAGTTGGTTTTGCAGGAGATGAAGATTCTACTGGGAAGGCTAGGGAGGTCAATTCTTCTGGCATTTGCCACCTCGGACTTCTGAGTGCTGACTTTATAATTTAATTCCTATATTTTAATTGCGACTGAACCCGGATTCATGGTTTTTCTAATCTAGTATACAGGCGACTTAACCCAACACTCACTTCATTTTGTCTGGATCGTTTCCGGGCTGAGAAAATTTTTGTTATTTTTGATACAATAAACACTCCTGCTTATTTTGTCAATCCCATAAACATATAAATATTTTATGGAACATATAGATTTTATTTATACTTTTGATTCAAATTGCGACATAAATACTCCCAAATAGGGCAATATGGTTCATGGGAGTTGTCATGCTGTGAGTTCACCACCGAAGTTTTCCCTGATGAACTTCAGCATCTCCGAGAATTAATTGATTCACTCCTCACTGAAAATCTCACGCAGCTATTCGGATCTGATCGACAAAATGCTGTAGACCCTAATAGCAGGAGTCGCTGGCATTTTGTCGGCCTAGAATGAGTTAACTAATGAATATCGCATATTATACAATGCCCCACCTAGCCCTTGCTAGCTGGGTGAAATCTCACGGACAAAATGCCTCTGAAGGCATCTCAAACCGCTTAAAGCAGTTCTGGAGTTCAAAACCTCAATTCGCCCCGCTCAAACCGCTCCGACAGTGGCTAGAGACTATGGAGGTTAAAGATCCTAAACTCGCCAAGCTGTTATGTCAACTGATTCCCGCCCAATGCCCTTTTGAGCGTACCATTCAGTTCAAAGGTCGAGTTCTGGTGCATATTCCCCCTTTATGCAAACTCAATCCGGTTTACGAAGAGGTGGTCAGTCTGCGGTTTCGGGCGTTGTGTTACCTAGCTGATGAATGTGGGGAAGATATTACCCCCTACTGTACCAACTGAAAGCGAGGAATGAGAGCCACTAAGCAGTTGTAGGGGCGGGTTCTAGAAAAATCTATCTCTCTAACCAATCGCCTAAATCAACCCGCCCTCTCTAGGGAATAGCCTTTGTGATTCACCCGTTTTTTTAAAGCCACTGGCCGGAAAAAATACTCTGAACCGCCAGACGAACTCGATTAACATCTTCTTTCAATAAAGGCGGCCATTCAACCCCGCGACTGCGACCTTCTGCAAACAGGAGGTGACTTTCCATAGCTAATTGATACAAAGCAGAAACCAATTCTCGTTCTAGGGTAGAACTGTCTTTAGCCGCATCAAAGACAATTTTCAACGCCAACAAAATAGACGTGAGTTGACCCGGTATCGGTGGCTGACCCTGCTTAAGGCGGATCAGAAAAGCATCGGGGTTTTTTTGGGTTTCTAGGGCTTTTCCTTGAGCTATTAAGAAGTTACGGGCGGTTTTATAATCCATAGAACATTGTACAGGCGATCGCGAATCACTCAGTCATTGGTTGGTTTGTGGTTCTAACTCAACTCCAGTTTTCCACAAAACTTTTCCACTTTTCCACAAACTTTTTGAGGTTTTCCACAAAGTATAACCCGTTCTTAAGCTCTAGGAGAACTTTCCTTAACGTTTTCCGGAAAATTGAGATCGGTGTAGAAATTAGAAAGCGTTTTTATTGGCAATCAGAACAGTCGTGTAAGCAAAACGTTTGGGAGTTAACAAACTTACAGTAATCAGCAAACAGTGAAAAGGCAGTTATCAGTTATCAGTTTGTACTGTTCACTGGTAACTGTTGACTGTTGACTGTTCACTGATAACTGGTCACTGGTCACTGATAACTGATATCTATTCCCATTCGATGGTTCCAGGCGGCTTAGAAGTAATATCATAAACCACCCGATTAACCCCTTTCACCTCATTGACAATCCGGTTAGAAATAGTTTCTAATAAATCGTAGGGAACCCGCGACCAGTCGGCGGTCATCCCGTCTTCGCTCGATACAAACCGCAGAACCACCGGATGAGCGTAGGTGCGTTGATCGCCCATCACCCCAACGCTGCGAACCGGAAGCAACACCGCAAACGCTTGCCAAAAATCGTGATAAATTCCCTGTTTGTTGATTTCATCGCGAACGACAAAATCCGCATCCCGGAGAATTCGCAGGCGTTCGGATGTCACCTCGCCAATAATCCGAATTGCCAATCCCGGACCCGGGAAAGGATGACGGCGAACAATTTCTTCGGGTAAACCGATGGAACGTCCGACTTTGCGAACTTCATCTTTAAACAGTTTCCGCAGGGGTTCAACCAGTTTAAAGCGTAAATCTTTGGGTAAACCGCCTACATTATGATGACTCTTGATCTTAACGGCGACTCGTTCCCCAGTTTGCGGATCAACGTTGGTATCGGCGGACTCAATTACATCGGGATAAAGAGTACCTTGGGCGAGATAATCAAAGGGTCCGAGTCGGGTTGATTCTTCTTCAAAAACGCGAATAAATTCGTGACCGATGATTTTCCGTTTTTCTTCGGGATCGGTGATGCCTTCAAGTTTGGCAAGAAACCGTTCGCGAGCGTTAACATATTGAACGGGAATGTGGAACTGTTCCTCAAACAGCTTAACCAAGCGTTCGGGTTCGTATTTCCGCATGAAGCCTTGATCGATAAACATACAGGTGAGATTATCTCCAATGGCTCGGTGCATCAAAAACGCCAGGGTTGAGGAGTCCACACCGCCGGAAAGCGCCAGTAAAACCCGTTTATCACCAATTTTCGCCCGCACTTCCCGAATGGCTTCTTCGACAAAGGCTTCGGTGGTCCAAGTGGGTTGACATTTACAGATGTGATAGACGAAATTTCTAATCAGGGCTAAACCGCCAACGGAGTGAACAACTTCGGGATGAAACTGAACGCCATAGAGTTTCCGTTCGTGTTCAGCGATCGCCGCACAGGGTGTATTCTCAGTGTGGGCGAGAATTTCAAAGCCTGGGGGTAACTGAGTACAGGAGTCGGCGTGACTCATCCACATGGTTGAGCCATTTTCGACGTTGGTGAGTAAATCAGTCGGATCATCGATCACTAAAGAGGCTTTTCCGTATTCAGCCCGTTGAGCGCGTTCGACTTGACCGCCCAGTTGTTGTACCATCAATTGCATCCCGTAACAGACGCCGAGAATGGGTATACCCAAGTTCCAAATGTTGGGATCGCAGTGGGGCGCACCTCGATCATAGACGGAATTCGGGCCGCCTGATAATATAATACCTTGGGGATTTAGGGTTGCTAGTTGTTCGGCAGTGGTGCGATAAGAGATAACTTCTGAATAAACTTCCGTTTCTCGAATCCGGCGAGCAATTAGCTCTGAATATTGAGAGCCAAAATCCAGAATGACAATCATTTGTCGGTTTACTTCCCCAACAATAGGGGTGTCAGATTGGGGTAGAGTTAGTGTCTCGGTCTGGGGAGCCATATCGAGGTTGAGAGTAGTGAATATGTAAGAACTTGGAATGGTTACTAAAACCAGACCCCCTCTATGTCCGCCAAATTCAGCATATAGAGAGGGTGTTTTCTGTTACCTAGTTTGGGAACAGATTCGCCCACCGTTGTCTGGGAAGTCCCAGAAGCTCAGTTGAGAGTTGATCTTTCATCGGGATTTGAGAATTCGGAATCAAGACTATTTTGTGAGTGATTCGAGTTCGAGGGATCACTCGCTTTCCCGATTGATTAGAGCAACTGATTATTGTGACTAGAATAGCAAATTTTCGCTAAAAGTGTATCGCCTGCTGCACTTTTTATAACAATTTTGCGCTTGCGATCAAATAACACTGAACCCACTGTAACCCGACGCTGGCTGTGATCCCAGATGTAGGCTTGCGATCTACAATCAATTTTAGATGCGATCGATCCATAAACTTGTTTGACCCAACTTGAGTTTTGTGTCTCTGAACTTCCGTCGAGGGTTCGCAGGTGGTTTAACGCCGCTTCTGCGGTTTCTGCGTCAAAAATGGTTTGTAAATTTTCGCCTGATAAGCCTAAGTTAGCACAGTGAGCGGTTAAGATTTCTAAACGTCCATCGGCGAGATGGTGATGGGTGTGAAAGATTCCTCCGGCTAACTTGATTAATTTCCCATGATAGCCAAATAATAGAATAGATTCGATTCCCGCAAGTCCGGCTGCGGCTAACATGGGTCCCAGCCAGTTGGCGGTTTTAACGGTTTGTTCCGGGGGAACTCCGAGTTTTTGGGCGAGATCTAAGCCATTTTCTCCCACACAAAATACTAGGGATTGATACTGAGTGGCTTTTTGTTGGAGTTCTTCGTAATAGGCTTCGAGTTGTCCGGGTGCGGTTAGGGGTTGGGAGATGCCGGTTGTGCCTAAAAGCGATAATCCTTCTACGACTCCAAAGGCTTCGTTTGAGGTTCGTTTTGCCAGTTGACGACCTTCTGGTAATATTATTGTAATCTGTATTCTGTCTGTTGGTTTCAGTAATCGTTCTAAATTTTCTTGAAATAACTGTTTGGCATAACGATAAATGGCTGGATTTCCACTGTTTTTATCGTAACCAATTCCCTCGCCCCCGATTAAGGTAATTTGTTCGTTTTGTTCGTTTTGTTCGGGGATAATATTGGTTTGATTCTCGGGGATTTTAACAGCATTTTCGATGATTTCTACCATCGCCCAAATCGGAGTATTTCGAGTTAAATCTAAGTTATCTCCCGGATCGGAACGGGTAATGGCTAAAGCAGTATTGGGTTTAAGTTTAGCAACTTGTTCGATGGAAATTTCAACGGTTTGTTTGGGTTCAATTAAATCAAGGTTAACAGTATTTAGAGATTGATTATTTTCAGATAAATGCTTTAATGCTGCAATAGCTGCTGCACAAGCAAACACGGGTAAAGTATATCCAGAACGGGGTTGATAAGGGGTCATCTATTTGATTTTAGCGTGAATGAATATTGTTAAGTTTAACAGTTTTAATGGGTTTAAATGGAGAATAAAATTACTTCTTAATCATCACTTGGAGGATGCCAGCCATTAATTACCCAACGTCTTCGAGCAACGATAATAACAGGATTATTCATACGCAGAGCAATAATTGTAGCTCGACCCCTGCTAGTTAAACCTTCTACTCTAATTCCGTCATAACTCCATTGAAAATGCTCTGACCATTGTTGTATTCTGGGATTAAACAAAGAAACGGTTTCTCCTGTTAAAGGATCGATAGCTTCTGTTATATCACTTTTAAATTCATTACAGGTACGACAAGCCAAACAAACATTATCAAAGATTGTTTCTCCCCCTTTAGAACGAGGTAAAATATGGTCATATGTCATGGGAATACCGCTATTAGCTTCACTCGTTTGACAGTAACAGCAACGACAATGATCGCTTTGCTCAATTTGAGAGCGTAAATTTTTGGGAATATAAGCAGACATAATTTAAGATAGAGTTAGGTTATATCCTCGCCAGCGAAGTAAGGCTGCTGCTTGAGCTCTTCGCAGCATAAAAAGGTCTGCTTCTTGTCGTAATTTTATCAGTTCAAGTTGTTCAGTATCCGTAAGACTGTTACTTTGGTTACGCTCAAGTAAAATATTATATCGCTCCATTTCTTCTGTTGTTTTTCGGTTGTTAGCAATTTGCAAAAGTGTATTATTATCTAATTGATCTAAAGCAGCTAGTTCAGTTTGAAACTCTGCGGGTACATCCTCATAAGAGGGAGGACTACCCACTTGTAAAGCATGAAGCATTACTTGTTCAATAGACTGTCCTGTAGCACGAGCGGTATTCACTAAACGCTGATACAAAGGTTCTGGTATTTGAAGGGTAACGGTTTCAACCTGCATATCTAGCCTCTATAATTTTTTCGAGCTTCAGCTTCTATATCATACATCAAATGTTACAATTTAGAATGTCCAATGATCACAACTCGTTAATTATTACTCAAAAATGGAAAATCTAATTTCTCAAAGAATTACCCTAAATCCAGATATATGTCATGGTAAACCCTGTATTCGAGGATTGCGTTATCCTGTAGAGTTTATTTTAGAGCTATTGAGTTCGGGTATGAGTCCGGAGGAAATTTTAGAAGATTATAAAGATTTAGAACGCGATGATATCTTAGCTGCTTTGCAATTTGCGACCCGACTCGCTCAAATCAAGGGGATATATCAGATAGTGCAATGAAATTTTTAATTGATGCACAATTACCGATGCGTCTTGCACGTATTTTACAAATTGCAGGTTATGATACAGTTCATACGCTGGATTTACCTCAAAAAAATGCAACACCAGATACAGAAATTAATTTGATTTCAATCAATGAAAACCGAGTCGTTATCACCAAAGATAGAGATTTTCTGGATTCGTTTTTAATTCGACAACAACCTTATAAGCTTTTGCTCATTACAACAGGTAATATTACCAATAGCGAACTGATGAATTTATTTACAGATCATCTCTCTGAAATAGTAGAACTATTTGAACAAAATTCATTGATTGAGATGAGTCGCAATGCTATTATTATACATCAGTGAAGACTAAGTGTAATCTCTAAAAATTCATAAAAAAAAGCGATCGCACTCAACTTTAAAAGAGAAAGAGTATGCGATCGCCAATCAAACTACATTAGATTAAAAAGGGTTTATACTTATCAGAATGTATTCAAGATTAACAAGTTTTTATTGCAAAGATCTTCTAATAAAGATAACTCTTTGTACAATTTATACCGTTCATCTTCCTTTCCATCTGATATTTTTTGTCCTTGCTCAAATATGATTTGACGAATTTTGTCTAAAACTTCTTTATTCCCCAAAAAAAATCCAGTATCAGCGACAGTCTCTTTGGGGATTAAATCTTGTATTTCATTCCCACTTATATTGATGCTTGTCTCTATTTCTTCAAAGTATTGTTCTTTCTTTTTGTCATCACTCTCTAATTCCAATGCTTTAGTTGCTTTTAGTAGCAATTTATTCACTTCTTCAAAACTCGACTCTTTGGCAAAATCTTCCGCAAAAACTTTGAGCTTGTAAAAATGTAAATCTTGAGCCATTTTAATTATTTATCTCGTACTCGGTTAATGTAGTTGACTAACTCAGGTAAAGTATTAACTTTTGCTAAACTGTCAACAAGTTTTTGTACATGATCACAATCATAATACCTAATATCTACATCTGGATGACGAGATTGTAAATCCTCTATGACTGCTTTACCTTCATCATCTAGATAGTTGACTGGAAACACATACCGATAGCCGCTAGGCTTACTTTCGACTTCCCATCTTTGCTCTAAGCTCTTGATCGCTGACTTGAGATATGATGTACTGAAATTGCCTCCCATTTGAGTTGGAGATGTTTTGCATTCATAGATATTGTTACCCTGTTTAAAAAATTGTGATTCCATGATTTTCCTGTTGAAGATAGTTTGACTTTATGACTCATTATTTGATGTGAAGCTGTTTTAAAAATTGACTTCAATCAATTTAAGATGCTTTTCGACGAAAATGTGCTTTTACTGAAGATTGATTCCCTAACTTGCTTGTACGAATGTAGCCGCTAATAGCTATAATTTTTCCTTCCATCAAACCTGTAATTAACTCATCTGCTCTGGGAGATAAAGCTACAAAATCAGTACAGGGTTCATTGGGCTTTAAATTGTCTACATAATCAATCCCCGGTTCCATACCAAATTGATTCATTAAGTCTTTTAATATAGACTTAAATGTATTATCAATTACTTGACCTTTTTGGAAGTAATTGAGTTCTTTCCAATCCGATAATGATTCAAGAGCTTTACTCAACGCATTTTTGATTGATGAAACTGAAATTTCCCACATTGACTTTAATCCTTTAATTTTTTGTTTTGTAGCTTACTGTTTCGATCAAGTTGTCACTCAGTAGAAATACCACTGAATAGAATTCTGCTCTCAAAGAGAATGATGTCTGGTGATGAACTGTATACAAGGCTGATGTGAGCTTCTATACTCAGCATAGACTAGCTGAAAACAGGTTATACCTAACAAAAATCAGGAATTATGTTAGGATTACATCAGGAATTTCACTAAACTCTCCTATGTCCACTGACGAACAGTTCAATCAGGCTGCACAAGATTGGGACTTGGAAACCTTGTATATTGACCTCGCCTCCGCAAAAGGTAAGCGTCTAACTCCGATGGAGAAGCTACATCTGCGAGGGTTGCTGTGTGGTTATAGTCCTAGCGAAATTGCTGAAAAACTGGGTAAAAATCCTAAAGGGGTTGAGACTGATCTCTGTGCGACTTTATACAGGTATATAAAAAGTTTGTTAGACAAGTGTGATGAGAGAATAGAAAACTGGAGAAATGTTGCAGAATGGTTAGATGCTGCGGGATACAAACGTAAATCTTCTTCTGAAGTTCCTCTGGAGAGTTTATTACCGGAAAAGAGTGTTGTTAATATCACGAATATTAATATTGAAAATAATCAATTAGTTATTGTGTTAAACTTACGAATACCGACTTCAAAAGCAGCCGAATTATCAATTCCAAATTTAGATTTAGGGGATGAAGGTTTTAAGGTTTAATAAAAGTAGGTTGGGTTAAACGAAGTGCAACCCAACTCTAGACAGAAAATTTGTTGGGTTTCGTGACCTCAACCCAACCTACAAGACTCGATAAGAGGTTTTAAGGTTTATTAAAAGTAGAAGTGCAACCCAACTCTAGACAGAAAATCTGTTGGGTTTCGTGACCTCAACCCAACCTACAAGACTCGATAAGAGGTTTTAAGTTAGGAGAGTTCATCACACAAAACCATTGCATGATAACGAATATGATCTTCGATAAAAGTCGAAACAAAATAATAGCTGTGATCGTATCCCTGTTGCATTCGCAGGGTTAATAATTGTCCGACTTCTACACAGGAATGTTCAAAAACTTCGGGTAATAATTGTCCTTGGGCGAGGTAAGGATCGGCTGTTCCGACATCAATTAATATCGGACGGTTAAAGTCTCCTCGCAACACCAACTGACTCGCATCATACTTGCGCCATTTTTCGCGATCGCTACCGAGATATTGACTAAAAACTTTCTCTCCCCAAGGCGATCGCATGGGTGCGGCGATGGGTGCAAAAGCGGATACAGATTGATATTTTTGAGGGTTTTTTAACGCACAAATTAACGCCCCATGACCCCCCATTGAATGACCAAAAATACTTTGTTTATTAGGGAGAACTGCAAAATTTTCGTTAATGAGTTGGGGAAGTTCTTCGACGACATAACTATACATTTGATAATGCTCTTTCCAGGGGGCTTCCGTTGCATCGATATAAAACCCTGCTCCGGTGCCGAGATCCCAGTCGTCATCTTCTCCGGGAGTTCCCGTCTCACGGGGACTGGTATCGGGTACAACCAACATTAAACCATATTTGGCGGCTAACCGTTGAGCGCCTGCTTTGGCCATAAAATTTTCTTCGGTACAGGTTAAACCAGACAGAAAATAAAGCACCGGAACCCGGTTTAACTGGGCTTGTGGCGGTTGATAAACCGAAAACCGCATGGCGCTATTGCAGGCTGAGGAAGGATGGCTGTAATACCCAACAACACCCCCGAAACAACAGCTTTCACGAATTAAACTTGGGGTAGACATAGCGATAAAATCTGAACAATGGATGGTCTAGATGCTGTGCGATAATCGCGAGCTGAGTTGATTTTATTACAGTTTTGTATCTGTAAACCATCTGTTGTTCTTTTTCGTCTGGGTTGAGTTCAGCACTCGGTTTATTTAATCTATGTAGGGGGAGATTTAGTGAGTCTGAATTTCTCCCGTCTCCCGGAACTTCTGGAGATTGCACTAACCCGAAAAGCAAGTCTTAAGCTTCAGGCTTCAGGGGGGTAAACCTCTCCCGTTTTACAGTTCTTTAGTGAACAGGAATAGATTGATTTTGTCTGTATTTCTTTAGAACTGGGAGAGGTTCGCCCGACAGTATGTGATATTAAACCGTTGCGGGAATAGCGACCGATTTTGACGGAGTGCGTTTTCCATTCATCATCATTTTAATACCCCCCTGAGGCGATAATGTAACTCCTCGACGTGCGGGTTGAACCGGACGTTTTTCGAGTAAAGTGAGGTCATAATCCAGTAGAATTTGAGCGAGGGCTAACTTCATTTCAAACTGCGCTAACGCCATCCCAATACATTGACGCGCACCTGCACCAAAGGGTAAAAATTCATAGGGGGAATACTTCCGTTCTAAAAATCGTTCGGGTTTAAATTGTTTCGGTTCTGGATATAAATCTTTCCGTTGATGGAGTAAATAAATACAACCGACTAAACTCATTCCCGGTTCTAATTCATATCCCATCAATTCTGTTTTTTCTTTGACAACTCGGGGAAAGGTTAACATGGCAACGGGATAAATTCGCAGGGCTTCATTACAAACGGCTGTTAAATAGGGAAGCCTAAAAATTGTCATTGGGTCAACATTTTTAGGTAAACTTTCTAACTCTTGAATCAATTTTTGATAAACTTCCGGTTGTCGATGTACCCAATACAACGCCCAAGCTAATGCGGTTGCTGTGGTTTCGTGACCTGCAAACAACAAAGTGAGTAATTCATCGCGCAATTCTTCATCGGTCATCGGTTGTCCGTCTTCATCTCGCGCCGCCATCATTAAAGTTAAAATATCCGTGCGGCTTTCATCCCAATTTTGCCGACGTTCTTCTATTTCTGCAAATAATAATTTATCAAGTTTTTGACGCATTCGTATAAATCTCCCCCAAGGACTCCAAGCACCCCAGTCTTTTTGCAAGAATTGGAAAAATAATAAACTGGAAGTCAAGGGAGAATCTGTTACAGCCACTAATGAGGCGATTAATTGCTTTAATTTGTCATAACGCGACTCTTCATAAATCCCAAAAACGGCTTGTAAAATCACTGCCAAGGTAATTTCTTGCATGGTATTTCGGGCGATAAACGGTTGACCGGGTTTCCATTTTGCAGTGGCTTTCTGGGTAATTTTCAGGATTAATTCGCCATAATTTCGCATTCGGTCCCCATGAAAGGGAGGCATTAATAATTTGCGTTGTCGTTTATGGCGATCGCCATCTAATAGCATAACAGATTGATCGCCGAGTAGAGGTCTTAAAATTCCATTAATGCTACCTGGGGCTTCAAATTCTTTGCTATCGCGAGTGAGTAACTGCTGTATTCCTTCTGGGGAATTGACAAATATTAACCGACCAGCGACACTGGTTGTGAAAATATCCCGATGCTGTTGGGCGTTGGTTTCCATGTACTGAATGGGGTCGAATACCCATTGTAGACGTTGAATAAAGTTGTTTGTTTTGGGCCTTGTTAATGTTTTCATGGTTGTTTAGATGGTGTTTGTTTAATCAGCAGCAATAGTGGAAAATGTTAAAGGTTTGCTTATTCTTGTTTTAACGGATTATGACGATTATTTGTACTGCACAACGATAAATAGTTGAAAATACAGACTAAACTCCCGCTTCACTTCTGTTGATTGTGCCATTTGGCTAACTGTCACAGTAATGACTGTTCAACAAGAAAGTAGTCAGGAGGACCGAAGACCGAGGACCGAGGAAATTTTGAAGAAGAAAGAGGAAGAGAATGAGAAAGTTTTTTTGATCCCTAATTATCCGGACATGATATAACGAAGCATCTAAGACATTTTTCACTGCATTCACCAATGACATTCAAGAAAACGCTGTCATGCTGAGTGTAACTCACGCATCTCAATTAACTATTAAACCTGTCATGCTGAGTGTAACGAAGCATCTGAGAAAATATTTGACTTTCTTCGCTACACTCAATTGAAACCAATCCTACTGCTAGAAAATCTTAATTTTCTAAACTACAACTGCATTGGCTTTCAACTCAAAAATCTTCTCAATCACATCTTGAACTGCTTTATCGGGAGTGGAAGCGCCGGAAGTAATTCCGACGACAATTTCTCCATCAGGTAGCCAATTTTCAGCAATTTCTATCTCTTGTCCTAACGGTTTATGTTCAATGCGATCGCCAGAAATAATCCGTTCGGGGCTATCAATATGATAAGATGGAATTCCCCGTTCAATTGCCATTTCTTGTAAATGGGTGGTATTAGAAGAATTAAAACCGCCAATGACAATCATTAAATCCAGCTTTTCTGCAACTAAACCTAACATCGCATCTTGACGCTCTTGTGTGGCATCACAAATGGTGTTAAAACTTTGGAAATGTTCGGTTAATTTATCAGGACCGTATTTTTGCATCATCGTCCGTTCAAACAGCTTGCCAATTTGTTCGGTTTCGCTTTTTAGCATCGTGGTTTGGTTGGCAATTCCCACACATTCTAAATCTTTATCGGGGTCAAACCCTTCAGAATAAGCGTGTTTAAATTTGGTGAGAAATTCCTCCCGGTTTCCCCCGTTGAGAATATAATTGCAAACGTATTCAGCTTGTGCAAGGTTTAACACCACCAAATATTTATCCGCAAAAGAACTGGTCGCTATGGTTTCTTCGTGTTTGTATTTTCCGTGAATTATCGAGGTATAATTCTTTTTTTTGTGCTTTTCAACCGTATTCCAAACTTTAGAAACCCAAGGACAAGTTGTATCTACAATTTTGCAGCCTTTGTCGTTAAGAATTTGCATTTCCTGGACGCTGGCACCAAAAGCAGGTAAAATTACAACATCTTCTGTTTTCACCGGAGAAAAGTCTTTTTTTCCATCTATAACCGGGATGAATTCAACTTTCTTATCAAGCAAATGTTGATTAACAGAAGGATTGTGAATCACTTCGTTGGTAATCCAAATCCGTTCTGTGGGAAAATGTTGACGGGTTTCGTAGGCCATCGCCACCGCCCGTTCGACGCCCCAACAGAAGCCAAACGCTTCCGCCAGTCGGATGGTAACATTTCCCAGTTGGAGGGTGTAGTTGTTCTCGCGAATTTGTTGAATTAAACTGCTTTGATAGGCAGACTGCATCACCTCTGCGACTTCTTCTTCGTGTCCGAAGCCTTTACGGTGATAGGATTGTGATTGTTGGAGTGATCTTCTAAACGCTTTTGTATCCATACAGCCTAAACCTGAAAATTTCTGTTTCTTGATATTGTAAAACGTTCTCTGACAAATCTCTACATTTTCAGAATTTTAGTTGTCCAAATCTGACAAGAGTGCATTCAGGGTATCCGAGTTTAAATGTTCTCCCCAAAAACTGGATAATTTTGAGGAAATCGCTTCTTTAACTTTATTGAGACTCAATTCATAATCGAGGTAATCCGATTTTAATTGTAAAGTTTGTTCGGATAAAGGTTTATCAGCGGGCTGTCTTTCAAACAGATCGGTATTAATTAATGTAATTAATGAGGCGTTGATAATTTCGCTTTCCACATCGGCATATAAATGATTAATATAATCCAGTAATCTGTCCAGGCTGGCTGCGGGGTTATCCAGTTGAGATAATGCCATGAGTATCTGCTTGAGGTTTTGATAATTTGTCATTTTAATACAAGGGCTACCGTGAGCTAAAATTGATTGATAATTTTCTAAGGAATGCAAATAATCTGACTCAATATCCGGCAAAGCTTCAAAGCCTTTAATCTGATAATTTCGCCGTGCAATTATGGTTTCATTTCTTTCCGATCTGAAAACTCGGATCTCTGTAGATGAACAAATAAATTGGAGAAAGTTAACAAATTTGGGCAAACCAATCACCGAAGGATTAAAATCTTCTATTCCATATTTAAAGGCTTCTTTAATGACGGATAAATGAATTCCGGTCGTTCCCAATTCTCTTTGAGCTTCACTATCTTTGAGAAACCAATTGATAATCGTTTGTGACTGATTGATAATTTGTTGTTGATCTTTTGTGGAGATTCGAGTAATCTGTTCCGATAATCGAATCACTTTAGGATTCGTAATTTTTAAGACTTTTTCTAGATCTCCTCGTTCTCTTTCGTGATCTTCGGGTTCTTCTATTCCAATAAAAATATCACAAACCGATTCAAAGATTTTATTCGTCGCCGTAAAATAAGCACAACCAATCACATATTTTCCGTATTCATGCAGTTTTTTCGCCAAAGCCGAAAATCCCCCATCACCGGAAACAATCACAAAAATTTCAATATAACTTCTCAAATAAGCCAAATCAATGGCATCAACCGCCAACTGAATATCTGCCGCATTTTTATGGGTATTTCGAGAAAAGCCAAAAATTTGTATGGGATCGATACCCAATTCATTAATTTCTCCTTTCATCACCGATAATCGCGGATCGCTCCAATTGGCATAAGCTCTTTGTACCGCAATAAATTTAACATTATCGAGGCTTTTAATCTTATTAAAGATATATTTAAGAGAAATACTGTTAATATAGTTTTGAGAAGAACCATATCCTTTTAAAAGATTTTCAATGTCATAAAAAATGGCGACAGTTCCAGTCATAATTAACCCGAATCAATAAACCTTTGATTAAAACTTTTCTCGGGAGGGTCGGATATCCAATTCTAACGTCCAAGCGGTGGCGGGTTGTTGATGTAATTGCCAATAAGTTTGAGCGATCGCATCGGGTAAAATTAAGGTATCCGGTTCGGGTTCTGGAGACATTTTTCGCACTCTCGGCGTATCAATTAACCCATCAATAATAGCATGAACAACATGAATCCCTTGCGTACCAAATTCTCGCGCTAAAGACTGCGCCAACGCTCGCAAACCAAATTTTCCCACCGCCAAGGCCGAAAACCCCGCAGAACCCCGTGTAGCCGCAGTTGCGCCTGTAAAAATAATCGTTCCTTTGGCTTGTTCAACCATTCCCGGTAACACCTGTTGGGCGGCTAAAAATGCACCAAAACAGTTAACTTTCCAGCTTTGTTCAAACTGTTCGGGGGTGAGTTCTAATATTCCCCCGATTTGAAACATTCCCGCATTATAAATCAAAACTTCTGGCGTTCCCAACTCAGTTTTTACTTCTTCAAATGCTTCTGGTATTTTGATAATATCCGTCGCATCCACCGCCACCGATATCGCCGTTTCTCCAAACTGTTTAATTTCCTCTTCAACAGGAGTTAAATGATCTAAATTTCTCGCCATCAACGCCACCGCATACCCCTGACGCGCAAACTGATAAGCAACAGCAGCACCCAGTCCGGAGCCTACTCCTAATATAACTGCAACGGGAGCAACCATAACACCCTCTTTTTGATTTTGACTTTCTTTAGTTTAAACGATTTAGGGCAATTAAACTCAATTGAGCGGGAGGAGATAAAGTTAAGCCCCGACGAACGGGTTTATAGGCTTTATTATTGGGAAGTTTCAGTTGCCAATCTGATAAAATTGTTGCCATAACTAACTTCATTTCTAACAAAGCCATTGCACTCCCAATACACCGACGATGACCCCCACCAAAAGGAAAAAATTCATAGGGGGAAAATTGCCGTTGTAAAAAGCGTTCGGGTTTGAATTTTTTAGGTTCGGGATAAATATCTTCCCGTTGGTGAACTAAATAGGTACAGGGAAATAATACCGTTCCGGGTTCAAAAGAATAACCGCCCATTTCTAAGGGCTGTTTCAACACTCGAACGCCGGATGTTATTGTAACCGGATAAATTCGCAAGGTTTCATTACAAACGGCTGTTAAATAGGGAAGTTTGGCTATTTCTCCGAGGTCTGGATTTTCGCCCAAATTTGCCAATTCAAACTGTAATTTATCCTTGACTTCGGGTAGATAATGCGTCCAATACAACGCCCAAGTTAAAGAGGAAGCTGTGGTTTCATGTCCGGCTATTAATAAGGTCATTAATTCATCTCGAAGTTCGGTTTCGCTCATCGGTTCTCCCGCTTCATCTCGCGCCGACATTAACAGCGTTAAAATATCATCACCGGAAAAATCATTCTTTTGTTTTCGTTCGCGAATTTCGGCATAAATCATTTCATCGGCTTGCTGTTTGTAGCGCAAAAAACGCCCCCAAGGACTCCAGTTTCCCCAGTCTTGACGCAGAATCGGAAAGAACATTAAAGTCGCAGCAAAAGGAGAACCAATAGACTCCATCATCGCACTTAAAAGATGTCGCAATTTTTCATAACGTTCGCCTTCGGTGAGTCCAAAAACGGCTTTTAAAATCACTCTTAAGGTGATATCCTGCATTAAAGCCCGGACTCGAAAAGATTCGCCGATTTTAACTTGCGACATCACTTGTTTGGTAATCTCACAAATTAGCTGATTATAGGTTTTTAAGCGCTCGCCGTGAAAGGGAGGCATTAACAGTTTGCGCTGGCGTTCGTGGCGTTCTCCATCCACCATGAAAACGGATTTATCTCCCAATAAAAAGAGTAATACCCCTCCAGCGTTTCCCGTTCTAAACTGTTCTGAATTTCCGGTAAATATCTTTTCAATCCCTGCGGGATGGTTTACATAAATGAGGGGAGTTGCCGAATCTCCAACGCGAATAAAGTCGCCGTAACGCTGATAATAATCTTCTAAATAATCGATAGGACGAGCAACAAATTTTATCAGTCTGAGAACCCGAGGCGTTTGAGGGCCGTTTGGTAAGGTCATATGCTTTCCTTTTGGTGATTTGCTCTTTATTTATTATGACAAATTCTTGAAATTTTTCATCCCTTTTGTTGAATACAGTCCGCTTGGTCGTGGCGGGGGTTGTTGACAACGGGGTTGACGGGATAGTAGTTTAAAGGCGGTTGAGAGGCTAATAGGGGTAAAATTTCCTCGGGTTCGCTTAGTTGGGGGTTAAGCCACTGAGAATAATTATTTTCAGGAATAATAATCGGCTGTCGGTGGTGAATGGAACGAACCTCTTGAGAGGCTTCTGTAGTTAAAATTGTACAGGAAATAATCTCTTGATTTTCGGGTGATTTCCACCGTTCCCAAAGTCCCGCAAAAGCAAAGGGTTGATGATTTTCAAGGTATAAATAATAGGGCTGTTTGTCATCTTTTTGTTTTTGCCATTCATAAAACCCGTCCGCGACAATTAAACAGCGTCGTTGGCGAATGGCTTGGCGAAATGAGGGTTTTTCCGCAACGGTTTCGACTCGGGCGTTGATCAATTTTGCACCCATTTTGTTATCTTTCGCCCAACTGGGAATTAACCCCCAACGCATCCAGTTTAACTGTCGTTTTTCCGATTTGGAATTGATGCTAACTGTTGCAACCAACTGGGTGGGAGCGATATTATAACGGGGCGTTATTTCGGGAACTTCTGATAACTGAAATTGTTCGGCAAGTTGTTCGCTGTCACAGGTTAAAGTAAATCGTCCGCACATAACCTAAAAATCTAGAAATTTTGAAAATTACACTCTTCCTATTCTGACAGATTTTTTCTAAATTGAGGTTCTGCACACCGTTGTATATAAAAAAATAAACTCTAGATTGTGTTAAGCCCTAGTTTCTTTTGTTCGGCATTCGTCTTGAAAAAATTAATTAATCTATGCTAAAATTTATATCAAAATGCTTGGTCATGCCTAAAAAGATTCGAGAACTAAAAAGCCTCTTACAAAAAGCTGGATTTATTTATCGATCCGCCAAGGGTAGTCACACCAGATGGATTCATCCTCTACTCCCCGATCAACCTATTACTATTTCAGGAAAAGATGGAGATGATGCAAAACCTTATATAGAAAAAGAAGTCAATCGTAAACTAGAGATGTTGAAAAAAGTTCAAGAACAGCAAGGAGGAGATGAATGAAACTTCATTATACAATTGTGATTCAGTGGTCAAACGAAGATCGGTGTTACTTAGTGCATTTACCTGATTTTCCAACCCAACAATTCCACACGCACGGTGATACCTATGAAGAAGCATTAAATAATGCTCAAGAGGTGTTAGAATTGCTGGTTCAAGAATATCAAGAGGAAGGTAAACCTTTACCTCAACCCAAACCCTTAGAACACCCTCTTAAATTTGCTTAAGGGACAGACAAACATTGAAAGAACTGACGGGTCAACCTGCAAAAATTTAATCAAATCTAATTCAAAAGGTCAGTTTTATCCTAAAATAAGACTGTTCAATCCGATCTTACTCCTTGTATGTCTTATTATATCTCTCCCAGGTTTCTTGACAAATTAGCCGTTCATATCACCAAAAACTTTTTAAACATCTCTAACTTGCGAGTTCCCCTGATTTTAGGAATTCACGGACGCAAGGGAGAAGGAAAAACCTTTCAATGTGAACTGGTGTTTGAGAAAATGGGATTTGAACCTGTTACCATTTCCGGTGGAGAATTGGAAAGTCCAGACGCCGGAGATCCTTCAAGATTAATTCGACTTCGCTATCGGGAAGCGTCGGAACAAAGCCGGGTGAGGGGTCAAATGTGTGCGTTGTTTATTAATGATATTGATGCGGGCGCCGGACGTTTTGACTCGGGAACTCAATACACCGTTAATACTCAGTTAGTCAACGCCACTTTAATGAATATTGCGGACAATCCGACCAATGTTCAGCTACCCGGAAGTTACGATGAAACGCCGTTACAACGCATTCCAATTATTGTGACCGGAAATGATTTTTCAACGCTTTATGCACCCTTAATTCGAGATGGACGGATGGAAAAGTTCTACTGGGAACCGACCCCCGAAGAACGCACAGAAATTGTCGAGGGGATTTTTGAAAAAGAACTGTTAAAACAAGATATAATTAAGTTAGTTCAAGAGTTCCCCGAACAGTCTATCGACTTTTTTAGCGCATTGCG
This sequence comes from Lyngbya sp., assembly GCA_035285085.1. Classification (GTDB taxonomy): domain Bacteria; phylum Cyanobacteriota; class Cyanobacteriia; order Cyanobacteriales; family Microcoleaceae; genus Capilliphycus. Next base: position 43,945 of record JAYKHV010000069.1, read on the forward strand.
ATCGCGAATTTACGACGAACAGATTCAACGGTTTATCAGTCAGGTGGGAATTGATAGAATTTCCAAGCGAATTGTTAACAGCGTCGAAAAACCGCCTGAATTTAAAAAACCCAATTTTAACTTCTCTCATTTGTTAGAAATGGGTCATCTAATGGTCAGGGAACAACAACGTATTCAAGAGTTAAGATTGGTTGATGAATATAACCAATATCGTATCTTTCATCCCGAAGCAACCCAACCGCAAAAAGCCTCAAATACGGTTCAACAAAAACCCAATTCTAATCAAATCTCTCATCTTCCTTATAATCCCATTATGCCGCCTCATGCGGTTAACAGCCAAGTTACCGCAGTCATGCAAGGCGATAGCAAAGGGTCAACTTTTATTAGTGAAGGTCGGGCGGTTACAACCAAACTCAGTTTAGAGGTTCTCGAACAAATTGAACACATTTTAGAGGGTGGATATCGAGTTGGTTTAGAATATGCTGACCCCCGCCGTTTTAAAACTGGTTCTTGGAAAACTTGTTCAATGGTTGATAGCAATCATCAATCGGATATTATGGCTGCAATTGAGGGCTGTCTGTCGGAACATCTCAATGATTATGTACGTTTAATTGGGATTGATACTCAAGCGAAAAGACGGGTAATTGAGACAATTATTCAACGACCTAACGGTTAAAAATAGCTGTCAGGTTTCCGGTTTCCGGTGATTGAAAGGGGGCGGGTTTATAAAGGTTATTTCTGGGTAAGATAGATTTACGCACCAAGCCGCCCCTACAAAACTTTTGCATGATTGCCTGCCAACTTTTCTGTTCCCTGTTCCCCGTTCCCTGTTCCCTGTTCCCTACTAAATCGTTTGTGTTCCGACTCCTTCCCAAATGGCGACTAAACCAAATAGAATAAACAAACAACCTCCAATCGCCGTAATCATCCGTTCTGATATTTTTCCGGCGATTAATCGGCCGCCAATCACTGCAATTGCGGCACAAATACTATGACCCAAAGTAGCACCTAAAACCACCCCCAAAGGCTGATAACTCGCCGCTAACGCAATAGTTGCAATTTGGGTGCGATCGCCCCATTCTGCCGTAAAGGTTAATAGAAAAGCTTCTAAAATAATCCCCAATGAACTTTTACGCTTGGGAAATTTTCCCCGACTTTTTTCAACCGCTTCTACCGCTTCTTGTTCTTCGTCTTTACTGGATTTACCGCTCATTTTGCTGGCATCATACAAAAGTTTAATCCCAAACGCACAAAAGAGGATAATTTCCGCATAATGGATATAAACTTCGGGAAGGAAAGAGACAATTTTTCCGACAAAAACGGATAAAATCGTCATTAGGGCTAAAGCCAGTGTAACGCCGATAAAAACCAGTTTTCGAGAATAGCGAATCGAAAGAATGACCGCAATAAAGAAGGTTTTATCTCCAAGTTCCGAGAGGGTAATCAGTAAGAGTCCGGCTGTGAAGGCAGTTAACATAATATTGTTGCTAGATTTTATAGAGTTTAGATTCTTCAACTTTTATCGGATGTTCTTACTATACCTAAAACCCGCTAAAAAATCAAAATTTTTCTCTAATTTTGTGCATTTTTCATAGATGAATCATCTTTCATTCATTCTTGTTTCATTTTTTTGAATTTGTCGGTAAATCAAGAAAATAGAATCGGGTTTTAAGCCGATTCTTTGTATCATAAATTAGATTTTATTAGAGAAATAATTTTAATTTATAGAAATTGAAGGGGAGATCGAGAGGATTTTTCCCCGATGAGAGTCACAGGGTTAACTTACCCGGAAGAAAAAGATCTTGCCATATCAGCATTAACGACGGTCTCGAACAGGAGTAAGATGAATAAAGGATCTAAACAGACACGGACTCACTGTGTCCAACGAATCAGCCAGTAAAATTAGACCATTAGCTGGATGTCTCAGAGCCAACGATCCTTTAAAGTATTCAGGTATTTATTACAGTTGCAGTTGCGTTTATCATGCCATTTCCAAGATCTAGCGGTATTTTGCTTCACCCCACCTCACTACCCGGTCGATATGGGATCGGAGATATTGGCCCGGTTGCCTATCAATTTGTAGATTTTTTGAGAGATAGTGGACAACAACTTTGGCAAATTTTGCCTTTTGGCCCAACAGGATTTGGGAATTCTCCTTACTTATCCTATTCAGCAGTGGCGGGAAATCCCCTATTAATCAGCCCCGATTTGTTGTTAGAGGAAGAATTACTCACCGAAACCGATGTAGCAAACGTACCCGTATTTGACACCGAAAAAGTCGATTTTGATGGGGTTAAAGCCTTTAAATGGAACCTGTTTAAAATCGCCTGTAAAAATTTCAAAGAAACCCTCACAGAAGAAGAAAACGAATTCGAGGAATTTTGCCGAAATAAATCTTACTGGTTAGATGATTATGCTCTATTCATGGCAATTAAAGAAGCCCATGATGGGGAAAGTTGGCACAAATGGGACGAAGATATTGCACGGCGCAAACCGGAAGCAATGCAACAATGGCGGGATAAACTGGCTGAGGAAATCTTCTTTCATAAATTCCTACAATTTGAGTTTTTCCGCCAGTGGTCTCACCTGAAAAAATACGCCAACGATCAGGGAATTCAAGTTTTTGGAGACGTGGCGATTTATGTCGCCCACGATAGCGCCGATGTGTGGTCTCATCCGGACATCTTTTGCTTGGATGGGGAAACCGGAGAAGCCTCGTTAATGGCAGGAGTTCCGCCCGATTATTTTAGCGCGACAGGACAACTGTGGGGAAATCCGGTCTACAACTGGGAACGAGTCCAACAAAATGGCTTTAACTGGTGGTTACAGCGAGTGCAATCAATTTTAGATTGTGTCGATATTATCCGAATTGACCACTTCCGAGGACTTCAAGCGTTTTGGGCGGTTCCCCAAGGCGAAACCACGGCGATTAATGGTCGTTGGATAGAAGCGCCGGGAGAAGCCTTGTTTAATCTGTTAAATGAAAGGCTCGGTAAATTGCCGATTATCGCCGAAGACTTGGGTTTAATTACCCCAGAAGTCGAAGCGTTGCGGGATAAATTTGAACTTCCGGGAATGAAGATTTTACAATTTGCCTTTGATTCCGGGCCTGATAATCCCTATCTTCCCTACAATTACACCACGCCCAACTGGGTGGTTTACACCGGCACCCACGATAATGATACAACGGTAGGCTGGTTCAATCAACGCTCCTTGCAGGGACAAGCACGGGTGATCAGTTATGCGGGCGGAACAATGGGTCACGGCATTCATTGGGATTTGATTCGAGTGGCGTTAGCATCGGTTGCCAATCAAGCGATTATTCCCCTACAAGATGTTTTGGGCTTGGGAAGCGAAGCCAAGATGAATCAGCCGAGTACATCGGAAGGGAACTGGGCTTGGCGGTTTGAACCCGGAGCGATTACCGATGAACTTCGCGCGCGCCTGAGATTGTTAACCGAAACTTACGGACGACTACCAAGGTAAGTGTGAGGAGGATTGATCTCAATGACAAACAGCGCCGATAGCCCATTCTAAGAGTTAGAGTTGGGCGTTGGAGGTTGGGGATGGTCGGCTTTAAAAACCACCTCCTCGACCATACCGGGTTCTCCCAAACGTCGGCTTTCCCCGTTATTGACCGTAACCATTACCCCACCGGCATTACCGGCAACGACAACTAACTCTTGCTTGGCTTTCCAAGTTCGCTGGGTTCCCCCCGATAAAATCCCCTGAAACTCGGTTTTTCCGTCCACTTCAATCAAAACCCAAGATTCATCTTTGACCGTAATTCCCACCTCAACGGTTTGGTTGACAGGCGCCGAGTCGGTTGACCCCGAGTTGGAGGAGTTGCCGTTGTTCTCAATAGAGGTTTGCGTCGCTTGCAAAACAAGCTGACCCTGAGCGGTTGTGGAATTATTGGCGGAAATACTCACCGACTGAGTTGTACCGGGTGCCGGAACTTCGGCAATGGTTGTCTCCGGTAGGATTTCAACTTGAGGGGAAGATTTGATCAAGTAGACCAGGCCGTGCATTGTTGCCAAAATTAACAGGATATAACTGAGATAGAGATGGGTCGGTCGTAACTGCGGTAAAGGCAACAGCCAAGAGCTAGATTCCATCGAGGGAATAATCGGTTCGGGCAGGAAGAAATTCGCCAGTTCTTCCCCGTCGAGTCCGAGAGCGTTGGCATAGCGTCGGATTAAGCCTTGAGTATAGACAGGTTCGGGTAAGTTTTCCACCTGACCTTCTTCCAAGGCTTGCAGCAAATGGCGACGAATCATGGTGTAGGCGGCCACCATGTCCAACGACAGAGAATGATGTTCGCGAGTTTGACGCAATTGTTGGCCTACCTCAACCAATCTCTGAGCTTGTTCGATATTCATTACAGAACGATTGTTGTTAGCCAAATTTTTTCTAACCATTGAGAACGGTAAACTTACTTTCATACCCACAACTCCTTAGTATTTATATAAGTGATTGAGAACACTTTTGGCATATTGATGCTAGAGATTTACCTGAGTTTGTAAAAATTCAAGTTCCGACGCGGTTAAGGGTCGATACGCACCGGGCGCCAATTCGGGTTCTCCGGGCCGATTAAGCTCAATTGAGCCAATGGCGCGGCGATGAAGTCTAACAACCGGGTAGCCGAGTTGCTCTGCGACTTTGCGAATTTGTCGGTTTCTCCCCTCAAACAAAATCACTTCTAAAAGCGTTTGAGAACCCTTTCCCTGCTTTAATCGTCTGACTTGGGCAGGTTGTGTTTTTCGACCCGACAAGATTACCCCAACTCGCCATGCTTGCAACACCGATTCTGGCGGATGACCTTGCACCCAAACTTCATAGGTTTTGGGAACATGGTGACGAGGATGGGTGAGGCGAAATGTGAGTTCACCATCGTTGGTTAATAGTAATGCTCCAGTAGAGTCTACATCTAAACGTCCAACCGGATGAACTCCCTGCCCCATCCCCAGTTGGCGAGGTAACAAGTCTAATACTGTTCGCCGTTGGCTTGGGTCAGCGCAGGTGGAAACCACCCCAGTCGGTTTATTTAATAAAAGGTAGATTGGCACAGGTCGATGAGAGGGAACGATTGGCTTCCCATCTACTTCTATATAATCGGATGACGGATTTGCCTTCTGTCCTAAGTGAGCAATGTTACCATTGACCCGCACTCGTTGGGCAAGTATCATTTGTTCTGCTTGGCGGCGAGAGGCAATTCCCCAAGTCGCCAGGATTTTTTGTAGCCTTTCCTCCATATCGCTGATAATCGCGTGGACATTTTCTCATAGACTTAGAGCCACGCTAAATTTTGGCACAATTTGATAAACTATGTACAAATATTACAGCAATCGGTAATTCTTCCTACGCAATCTCAACCTAAACATTACTGCTTCTTCAAACCTTTGGCCGTATCGGGTTTGTCGTCGCGCAGTCCATCACAGGTCTGCACAGAAGAATTTTTTTCCGACCTCCCTTGCTTCTCCACACAAACCAACAGAAGTTTAAACTCAATTGAGAAAATGCACATTCGATCTATCGCTTCAACTCAGACGATATCTCAAGAACTGGTTAGCAAGGTCTTATCAGGAGCTGTTAAAATGTGGCTGCGATCGCAAGTGGAACAGGTAGATGTTTTAGACATCGATATCTCCGGCAGTAATCGTTCCCTACTGACCGGTCATATTTCTCAGGTCACAGTCGGGGCTTCCTCTGCGGTCTATCAGGGCTTGCACCTCAGCCAAGTTTATCTGTCTGCCTCCGGTATTCACATCAACATCGGTCAAATTCTCAAAGGCAAACCTCTACAACTGCTCAAGCCCTTTCCGATTCACTGTCAAGTCTGTCTGCTTACCCACGATTTTAACACCTCTTTGCAATCTCCTTTGCTAACAAATGCGATCGTCGAGTTCCTGGTTTCCCTAATTCAATCCCAGAATACCCAAAACCCCCTTCTTTCTTTCCCCAGTGACATTAACCGTTGGAAAAATCTCCAAATTGCCTTTAGCGCCCCGCATCAACTCACATTAACCGCAGAAATCCTTTCAACAAGCGGTGAATTAATTCCCTTTGCCTTTCATACCGAATTGTACCTCGACAGCCCTCAAGACTTGTTATTTACCTCTAGCTGTCTGCAATTTCCTCAACAACAACAGCATTGGGATTTTGATCGAATCACGATTAACTTAGGAACGGATGTCTATATCCAACAGTTAAATATCACTCCCGAACAATTGCAGATTAAAGGAGAAATTCGAGTCAATCCTTAATTTTGTTGTTGGGTTTGTAGCTTGTAGGGTGTGTCAAATTCCCCCAGAGTTGGCTGAGTCTACACCAGATTAACCGTTTAACGCACCAACCCCATAATCTTTAAAAACCCGGTTTCTATTCAGTTACCGGGTTTTTAATTCCCACAAAAATCATTTCAGAATCACCGAGACAGTATCGGTAACAATAATGTCGTGAAATAATAAACTAATGGTGCCGTAAACACATAACTATCGGCCCGATCTAAAATTCCCCCATGACCCGGAATCAACTGTCCAGAATCTTTCACTCCCGCATCCCGCTTCATCATCGACTCGGTTAAATCCCCGAGTAAACTGGCAATCCCAATCAATAAACCCAACGCCGAACCCGACCAGGGAAAACCGGGCCATTGCAAATACCAAGCCCCGGTAATCGCCACCGCCATACTGCCAATTACCCCAAAAACTGCCCCTTCCACCGTTTTTTTCGGACTAATATCCGATAGACGAGTCCGCCCAAATAACTTACCGACAATATAAGCCCCAATATCTGCCGCCCAAATACACAGAAACGCCAGTAACGTTGAAGTTAGTCCCACCGGAAGATTACCCGGATGAGTCCACACTTGATGCCAGTCGAGGTTAAGCTGAGGATTGACAATAGCGCTACTCACCAACAGTGAAGGGTGTTCAATCCCCACCCGCAATCTAATCCAATAACTCGGCAAATATCCGCCGTAAAATAGCCCTAAAATTGAGGAGGCAATATCGGCAATTGTAGAAAGTTTCGGCTGAAACAACAAATAAAAACAGATCAGCGTTCCAGCCATTGCAAACATTGCATCAACGAGAGTGGGTGCAAAAGCTGCCGTAATCAGCAAAGCTTGACTCACCGCCAAAGTGGTTTTCCCCGCCGGTTCAATACCCTTTGCCCGGACAAGCTGAAAATATTCGAGTTGACCCAGGTAAACAATAATCCCCAAGCCAATCGTAAAGTACCATCCTCCCCACAGTATCATTGCGAGAGCGACGGTGATGGCAACAATTCCACTAAAGACGCGAGACCAAGACATAGGACAGATGATATGGCATGATGCGGGATTGAACGGTTAAGCCCCTAAATCCCTTAATGTTAAGTTTGACATCCTCCCAACGCCAACATTCTTTATGGCGTGGGATTCCCAAACATCACTACGCGGAAAGCGTTTGGGGCTTGCATCCGGGATGTAAAATCCCGGATGTCACCCAAATTTGGGTTTCTGCTTCTTCCCTTACGGGGTTTCGCACCAGGCTTAACAGATTTATTCTGTTCGGCTCTTACAGTCGCTCCACAGACTATCCCCGCAAGTCCTGCGGTTCTTTAATGTGTCGAAATTCATGCTGGAATTTCTTTTAGAAGTTGATTCAAGGGTATTACTGTTTTTTGCCCCTTCCTCAATCCCTGAGTCTACCGATTTTTCTTCGCCGCCACTTTATACGTGGACTTTGGTGTTAGGCTTTATGTCTCCATCGTCGCGGGTGGGTAAGTGACCACTTGTATTGTACCAGAAATGCCTGTGCGGCATTCGGACCAACGCCAACATTCTTTATGGCGTGGGTCTCCTGCCGCCGGAAGATGACGGTATTCAGCCCACAAGTGACAATTTTCTTTAATCGAGTTTTTCGCCGCTGAGAATGAACATCGGGTTAATCGCTTCAAAAGATTGACTCCCTCCCCGACGTTCTAAACGGTTAATGGAAGATTGTACAACCTCAACATTGCGAACTTGCAACTGGGCGAACCCTTCGGAAATCCCGTAGAGACTCTCTAAGTTAGAAGCTGTGGCGACAATTCGACCTCCGGGTTGCAAATATTTCCAGGCTTCGGCTAAAATCGCTTTCACATCTCGTCCCCCTTCCAGACAAACCCGATGGGGAATAGACGATAAATCTGGCAGACAGTCTGGTGCGCTTCCTTCAACAACTTCTACATTATCGACCTCAAAGCGATGGCAATTTTGGCGAATTAAACTGGCAACATCAGGATCTCGTTCGACGGCTACAATTCGACCTTGAGGACATAATAAACCAATTTCAACCGGAATGGTTCCAGTACCGGCACCAATATCCCACACCACCGAGTCGGCTTGGAGTTGCAGGTGAGAAATTAACAAGATGCGGACTTCTCGTTTACTCATCGGAATACCCGGTAAACGTTCAAATAAGTCATCCGGAATACCAGGAGTAACATAGGGCCAAAGTTGGGAAGGCATACAAAAACTAACTGGGAATCAAAAATCTATCTATTAGAATAGACGCTCTCGATTATTTTATTTTGCTGGTAGCTTGCAGATTTTGAGAGTTTCTAGACTGGGATCGCTACATCCTGTTATTGTCGCACCAACTGACAAAACTTTCTGTAAGTAATTGATCGCCGAAGCGCTAATCTGTTCACCGGGCATCAAAATCGGAATTCCGGGGGGATAGGGACAAACCATTTCTGCACTGATACAACCGACACAACCATCGACGCTTCGCTGCTCGTTAGCGGCTTCAAACGCCTTGCGAGGGGAAATTTCCAAAATTGGAGAAAACATTGGCGGAAGGGGAAACTGGGGGCTGATGGTTGGAGAATTGCTCAGGGTTGACAATTGAGTAAAACCGTTTACCAGTTGTTCGATATCGGCTTCTGTATTCCCCAAACTAATAATAAACGTTAAATGCTTCAAATTGGGTAACTCGGCGGTTACTCCCCATTGTTGATGTAAAATCTCATCGGCTTGATAACCCGTTAATCCCAAATTAGAGACGTTTACACTCAGGCGAGTTGGGTCTAAAGCGGTAAATGAATCTCCTTGAATTTCCGGTTGATTGAGAACAGATATTCCGGGGATTTTCTCTAACAAAATTCTCGCTTTTTTGGCTAAGTTTAAGGTTTGAGTCATCAATTCTTGTCCTTGAGTTGCCATCTGTTGACGGGCGGCATCGAGAGAGGCTAATAATAAATAACTCGGACTGCTCGATTGGATCATTTGTAGGGCTTGATTTAAACGGTTTCGGTCAATGCGATCGCCTTGAATATGCAGCATTGAAGCTTGCGTCATTGCCCCTAAGACTTTATGAATTGATTGTACAACCAAATCGGCTCCGGCTGTTAAAGCAGCGAGGGGTAAATCGGAATGAAAATGAAAGTGCGGCCCGTGTGCTTCATCAACCAAAAGCGGAATATTATATTGATGGGTAATTTTTGCAATTTTTTGAATATCTCCACAAATTCCCTGATAAGTCGGATAAACCATCAGAACGGCTTTAATATCGGAATGTTGTTTTAATGCGGTTTCAACGGCTTGGGGAGTAATACTATAAGCCAAGTCCCAATCGGGATTGTATTCGGGTTGTAAAAAAACGGGTATGGCTCCCGAGAAAATCAACCCCGAAATCACCGACTGATGAACATTGCGCGGCACGATAATTTTATCCCCGCTTCGACAAGTTGCCCAAATAGAAGCAATAATTCCCCCCGTTGAACCGTTAACTAAAAACCTCGTTTGTTCCGCTCCAAATGCCTCGGCCGCCAGTTCTTGTGCCGACTCAATTACACCTGCGGGTGCAAATAAATTATCCAGTTCCGGTAACTCGGGTAAATCCGCTTTAAAGACTTGCGAACCGAACAGATTTTGCAATAACAAATTCATCCCGTTTCCCCGTTTATGTCCGGGTGCATAAAAAGCAGCGTCAGGTCGGTTAGCCAGAGTTTTTAAGGTTTCGAGTAAAGGTGTTTTTGTTTGGTCTAACATCGGGGGGAAATCTCAGGAACTTATTCAAAAATCACAAAGCCAGCCGCCGGAACCGTTACCAAAATAGCCTTTCCATTCCGGGGGGCAACAGATAGGAACTGACCAATTTGGGCGGCATCGGTTGAGTAAATACATCTCAAGCGATCGCCGGGTTGATGTAACTCATTATCAATTGTCACCCAGGCGGTTCGAGGCTGGTCAGAATCGGTATTAATCGCCAACAGCATCTCTTTTGTGCTGAAAATTCGAGACCAGGGTATCACCGAACGAATTTGTCCTCCAATCATTTGGGGTAATCCAAAGTTTACCCCATCTTCGGGTCCCGAAATGTGGCGCAGAAACTGCCGACCCCGCCGCAGAACCATATTTTGTCTACGGATTTCCAGAATTTTAGCCAATTCCTGGTAAACCCAGTTGTCTTCATTAAAGAAATGTACGCCTCGGCTGCGGAAAGCCCCAAAATTGCCACCAAACATCGCTTCTCGGATGTAGCGATCGTTTCCGCCTGCCCCATCAAAGCATTGTTCGCTGCCATAGTAAATACAGGGAATACCCAATGTTAGAGCATTCAGCGCCAAGACATTCAGCGCCAACTTCGACGCACCCGGATCGGCACAGAAGCGACCTTTGCGATCGCCTTTTCGGACCTGATCGTGATCGTCAAAGGTTGTCACCACCTTATTGCGGAACCAGATATGGGAATCTTTGTGAACTAACTCCGAGTTGCGGAACAGACTGAAATAGTCGTTCGGGTTGCGATATCCTTTCACCAAATATTCCAGTTTATCGGGGATATCATTAATTCCGAGGGCGGCGCTAAGTCCGGTCAATTCCAGGGTTTCGTATGCTCTCCGACGTCCGCCGGTAATCTCCCCGAGTAGGAAGAAATTTTCCTTACCAATGCTTTGGGTAAATTCCCGGATCACCGAGACAAAGTAACGAGTCGCGCCATCGTCCATGTGCTTAACTGTGTCGATGCGGAAGCCATCAAGATCGGCATAAGCAATCCAATATTTATAGACTTCACACAAATACCGCAGTCCAGGAGAAACTTGATAATCATCGGGTGAACCATAGCCGTGATGAAGATCTTTGAGGTCAAAAAAGTCTCCCTCGCGGAATTGGGGATCGTCGTCCCAATTTCTGATTTCACCCTTTCGGGTAAAGACATGGGGATCTTGAAATTCCGCCGGCCACACGGCACCATCGAGATCGGGGAGATTTTCCGGGTCAGCTTTGACAAAAGGAATTGAGGGATTACCCTGTTTGTCGTTAAAGCCCTCAACGGGGTAGGTGCCGTTACTCTTCCAGGGGGGATTGCGATCGCCTGCATAGGAAAAGACGTTACCGGTGTGATTGAAGATGATGTCTAGGATGACATAGATGCCCTCGGCATGGGCAACCCGCACGACTTCTTGCAACTCTTCTGGAGTACCAAAGCGAGGTTCAATGTCGAGAAAGTTTTGGATACCGTAGCCGTGATAGGTTTCCTGAAACCGAACTTGCTTAAAAATCGGACTGATCCACAGTGCGGTTACTCCTAAACGTTTGAGATAGCCGATTTTGCTTTGTAATCCCTTCAGGTTTCCTCCCACAAATTTGGCCCCGGCTTCCCGCCACTGTTGGGCTTCTTCTTCGGTTTTGACAGCATTTTCTCTGTCATTAGAAGTGTATGGGGGGGTTGTCCCACTTTGGATCACATTTCCTGCATTATCTCGGTATCCGTTCTCATTGCCATCAGAAAAACGATCCAGCATCAAAAAATAGAAAACTTGGTCTTCCCAGGCGATGGGTGAGGGAAAATAGCGGCGTGAACTCGCCAGGGATTCTAAATCAATTTGGGCTAATCTTTGTGCAGTCATGGGTTTTTCCTCCAAACGGTATTTTGAACCTGTTCTTTACTCCGGTTAACGGTCTCCCGGTTGTCTTGAGAATATCAAGATGAACCGCACACAAGCCAATTGAAAAGGCCAAGGCTGAATCCGGCTTTAGCGTTAAGTTTGAGTGCTTGGGGAACTGATTGGACTTCGGGGATTCCCCGAACTTTATTGGTTTTGATTTTATAACCAAAAGCTAATTAAATGTCATTTCCATCGTATTGTTGACAGATTAATTTCAGCTTTTCACGCACCCGTTGACGAATACTATCTGGAGAAACAATCTTACAATCTTCCCAGTAACGAGAAACTTGGTTTCTTCGGTACTTACTATGCTAAATTCTCACTTAGTGAGTTCTAGTCGGTTGGGTTAAGCGGAGATTGGAAATTTGGCGATCGCCAGCCTCAAAATAGTAGGTGTTAAAATCTTTCGAGAGAAATAGGGTGGAAGTTTTTAGTCAGAGCGAAAATATAGCTATCACCAATGAATAGTCATGTGATAGGGAGCAAGATGTCCACTCAATTTTTTTCGGTCTCAACCAACCTTTAATCTGTTTTTCGCGGGCGATCGCAGCGTATACATCAGGAGTTTCTTCATAGTAAACCAGTAAAGTTATATTGTATTTTTGAGTAAATTCTGGAACGAGCTTGTTTTTCTGCTCATAAACCCGACGAATTAAATTATTGGTGACACCAGTATAAAGTGTTTTTGATTTATTGGTCATTATTTATACATAGGGTTTGCTGAAAAAGTCTTTTAGTAGGGGTAGGAATGAGGAATTTAGAGAAGGTAGGAGTAAGAATTGTTCCTCAATTTTTCTGTCTTTGTCTCTCCAAAATACTAAATTTTTGAACCCTACTGACCTAAAAGCTTGCACTTTTTCAAGACCTAAAAATGCTGAAACTTTTACCTGAAAAGGATTTGAGATTTAATCAGCAAACCCTACATAGTAATTTTTCATAAAGCGGGTGTTTATTCTTTTGATTGTTATTATAAATAAATATTTTTAGCATTGTCATTGGTGAGTCCTTCGCTTCGCTCTAGGATAAACTCCGCGAAGAATCTTTGAGATGCTTCGTTTCGCTCAACATGACAGGATTTTAAATTTTGCTCAACATGAGAGAGGAATTTTATATTACACTTTAAATGACTGGTTTAAATTTTACAAACATCTAATCTTTGTACAAGAGTAGAGAAAAAAGTTCCGAGTCTTTCTCCTTGAAAAAAACGCTTAATTAGAGGTTGCATTCCAACAGCGGGAAGATGTCCACGAGGTGCTGATTGAGAAAAATTGAGGTTTTCATAGTTTAATTCCCAAGCAAACCATCCTTTTTTCAGGAGATTTTCTTTTCGCCAACCGATAACATCACCGAAGCGATCAAACGCTTTTCTGTCGTATTGACTCAACTTATTTCCCGTTTCAATATAAATCTGTTTTTGAACACTAAAACCAAATTTTCCAGCAGAATATTTTAACCAAAGTTGATCAAGGGTTCGCAGATGAGCGCAGGGAAAATCTTCTAAACTTTGATTATTTAACCATCCTTGTTGTTCGCGGTTGGCAACTTTTAGCATAATTTTCGCCGTTTCTTCATCGGCTTCTTTCCATTGGTTTGCACTGAGAAATTCAATGAGTTTAGTATAATAATTTATCCCCGGTTCATCGGGAATATTTTCAAAATCTCGTAAAAGTTCTTCTACGGATTGATAACGCATTTTAGCATCTTTATTTAACATCCTATCCAACAATTGAATCAGTTCTTCACTGATGGGGTCAGCCAAGTTGAGATAATTTTGCCAAATCCATTTTCCCGTTTTATCTTCTAATTCAAAGGGTGAAAGTCCTGTTAATAAATGAATACAAGTTACCCCTAAACTGTAGATATCGCTGGAAAATGTGGCTTGACTATTTTCTTGAGTTTGTTCGGGTGGGGCGTATTCAGGTGTACCAATAATTGTCATTTTCTCCGTTTTTGAAAAATTAGGAGGAATGTACTTAGAAGCCCCAAAATCCACTAAGACCAGTTTCCGATCGCTACGGCGACGAATAATATTTTCCGGCTTAATATCTCGATGAATCACTTGATGGGCATGAACAAACTGCAATACTGGAAGTAAATCTGTTAACAATTGTCGAATATAATTTTCTGTAAATGCACCGGATGTTTCTAACTCTTGCTGTAAATTTTCCCCCTCAATAAACTCTTGAACTAAATACTGACGCTTGTCATCTTGAGCGGTAAAATAAGCATAGAGTTGGGGGATTTGGGGATGTTGTCCTAACAGCTTGAGTTGTCGTGCTTCTCGCTGAAACAGTTCAGTTGCTTTGTGTCGAGTTTCCGTTTCTTTAGCGACAGGAAGAAACTGTTTAATCACACAAAAGTCATCGAACTGATGCCGATCAATTGCCTTAAAAGTTCGGCCAAATCCCCCTTGACCTATAATTTCAACAGCGATATAACGTTCTGCCAAAAGTAACTTTGAACCACAATATTGACAGAATTTAGGCTGAGAATAGGAAGGGTTCTTGTAGAGACAATTAGGATTGAGGCACTGGTACATCTGAGATTAACGGATCAATGTCTATCTTCTAGGGTACACCGATCGCGGCTCTCAAAAGCAGAAATAGGATGAGCAGTACCCATCCTAGATTCATTTTGGTCTGTCGGGAGGTGAGACTTGTGCTAACCTAGCCGAGAGGCGTTGAGTTATTCATTCACCGCAGAAAATTGATCGCCTGACGACGGTTCATTGAGACTCATCGGTTCCATCATCGTTCCGCGAACGGTAACAAATTCAACGGTAACATTTTTAGTTTGATTGAGAATCACCGGATGTCCGTTCGTGGTTAAATTCAGATCTCGAATTGTAGCATTTTTTGCCCGTTCTAAAATCACGCCATTAAGCTTGGAGGCTTGTGCGACAGCTTGTTGAGGAACATGACGTAAGGTAAATCCTCGCAATTGTACCCCGGCAATTTTCTCACGGATTTGACCCATTGGAGGCAAGACTCGGAAAAAGCTTTCTTGTTGGGGTGCGTTAAAACGGGCTTGAATAATCGTCCGTTCTGCACCTTGTCCGCCAATAACGGTTTGAGAACGAGTAATTTCAATCGGTTGATAGAAATCAATTTCTCCAATCGGAAGATTAATTTCAACTTTACCTTCTGGGGGTAAACTGTCAATTAAAGCTTGTAATTTTTGAGCATCATCTTGATTATCATTGGGATAAATCCCGTGATCGGTCGCATCAATAATTTGAGTGGTCATCACCGCAGGCGGAGTTTGATAATTATTCCACCAACTCGCCACATCTTCAAAGGGCGTTAAAATTCCAAACCACCACCAGAGTAACGCCACAAAAAACGCGATAACTTGAGAGGTCAACAAAAACCGAGACACCAGGATTTGTATCCATTTAGATAAACCCTTGGAATCTGCTGTAATGGTTTGAATTCCTCGGTTTTGCCAACTTTGTTGCGCCATATTCATCTGGTTCCAGACTTTAATGACGGCTGAACTCCATTGAGTCGCAACCAGAATCGGGAAATGAATGGGTTTGAGATGAGAAGGGCGCCCCATGAAGATAATTAACAACATTAACGGACGACTAAAACAAACCCAAGAGACAATAATTCCCGCATATAACCAATTTCCCGTTAACAGTGAAATTAACAGCAAACCCGGAGTAATCAGCGAAGTCCACATACTAATTCGCTGGTCGAGTAAACACCACCAAGGAAATAAACCCACCGCACGGGGGCCAAGTCCAATCGCCCGTCCGCTACTGCGAAGCATATTTCCAAACCAACGCCGCATATTACTGTAGGCGCGTTTCAAAACATCACCGGAATGGGTTTCTAAGGAATTCACCATTACATCCGGCACATAAATCATCTCATAACGCCAGCGTAACAGTGAAAACCAAGTGCTTTTATCATCTCCAGAAAGAAACTTAAACCGTCCCCATAACCAATCATCGAGGGAGTCATTTTGTAACTGATCGATAAACTGAGTATCGAAAGCGGCGCGAGAATGAAATAATGAAAATCGCCCGGTCAGACATAACACCTTGCGCGATAATGACAGAGAACACATTTGATAATGGCGTTGAGCAAAGCGCAGATGAAACCATTCGGAGAAGATATAAGAACCCTTAACAATGGGAGTTTCATCGGTGGTTAAAGCCCCCAATTTCGGAAACATTCTAAAGAAAGGTAAACACCCCCGCAAAGTTCCCGGACAGAGTTCGCTATCGCCATCCATTAAAGCAACAATCGTATCTTCCGGTAAACCATAGGTTCGCAACTCTCGCAAACCATCCGCCATTGCTTTGCGTTTTCCTTCTTTTTGAGTGAGTTGATAGAGGTTAATATGTTTAAGACCGGGGTCGTATTCTTCGATCACTTGGCGAATCACAGCATTTTCTTCATCGCCGCTACTATTGACCATAACGGTAATCGGTTGAGCGAGAGTTTTTGCTTCTTCGACAATCGCTTTAAAAACCCGTTCTGTCACCCACATTTTCTCTTTATAAGTGGGAATCATAAAGCACATATGAGGCAAATCTTCAACGGGAATTTGTGAAGCTTTCTCACGCCAACGGGGAAAAATGACGTGCATAAAGAGGCGACTGCGAACCACCTGCACCATAAACCAAGACCAACGCCACAATCCGAGAATTCCCATTCCCACGAGACCGGAAAGTCCGGCTTTCGATAATTGAGCGGGGTCTCGTAACATAATTAAAGCGAATAAACCAAAAGCCGAAATGAGTAACATTCCGATCCAGGTTTGATTTTCCGGTTGATATTCGGGCTGCTCTTCAGTGAGCTTTTTTTCGGTTACCAGTGCGTTTGTCATAACAACTAATTCTTAGAAAGTTCTCTAGGTTGGGCGAGAGTTTGTTAACCGTAATCGGTAACAAATTGAAGGCTAAGTTGAATCGAGTAAAACCCACTTTAGCTAATTCGATGCAGGGCGCAAATTCTCACGCCCCGATCGGTTGAGGTTGGGAATTAGTTTGGCTGTTGATTTTCAGGATTAGAAACGACTTCTTTTTCAGCTTTTCGAGTGGGATTGAACTGCGAAAATTGATTGCGAATCAGCGCCGGAAACTGACGAACACCCGCAAACACAGTCGTCACTTGAGGGCTTGACTTTTTGGCAAAGGTAATATGGGCGACTTGTCCGAGTCCGCACAGTTGTTCAGGCTGATTTCCATTGGGGATGGGCGGAATTTTAACCGTAACCCGCTTTAAAAACGACTCATCCATCAGTTCGGCTGGAATTGTGGGAGATAAGGCTTGAACTTGCATCCGTCGCCCTTCTTTGTCGATATCGGCAAAACTACCCGTTTGCGGTGGAGCGCTGAGGGTGCTAATGGGTTGAATCAAGTCAATTTCGCCTTTTAAAATCCCCGGATGGTTAGCAAGTCGCACCTGAACAGGTTTTTCCGGGTCGAGACGGCTGGCATCTTCGGAGCGAATCACGGCTTCTACCCACAGACTGTTACAATCGAGCAAGCTGAGAACGGCTTCGGATTTGTTGACGAGTTCTCCTTTTTCCCGTTCGGTGCGGTAGACAACGCTGGTAAAGGGGGCTTTCAGTTGAGTTTTTAAAGGCGTGATGGTTTGTTGTTGGGCGAGTTGTTCTTCTTTGATTTCCTGCTCTTGCAGTTGAACTTGCTGCTGTTGAACTTTTACTTGCTGTTGTTGAAAAGCCAGTTGTTCTTGATAGCGTTGTTCTCGTTCTTGACGAATGCGTTGAATATTTACTTTTTCTTGCTGCATCTGTGCCTGACGTTGATTGTACTGGTTTTCAGCTAAAGTCAATTGTTGCTCTAGGTTCTGAATTTCTGAGCGCAGGCTTTTGGCTTTCATGGACTCTTGTTCGAGTTGTTGTTCGAGTTGCTTGCTTTCTTCAGCTAGGGCATTAGAATATTTGTTATTACTAGCTAAACCCGCTTGAGAAGCGTTATAATTAACTTCTGCGGCTTTTAACTGTTCTCTGACTCGTTGAACTTCGGTTTGGGCGGTTTCCCAGGCAACTTTTAACTGATCAACTCGTTGAGAAGAAACGGCACCTTCAAGTTGCAAGTCCCGGAAGCGTTCGTATTCGGTGCGAGCGAGTTTGGCTTCGGCGAGGGCTTTATCTAACTCGGCTTGACGCTGGGGAACTTCTGTCGCACTGATGCTGACTTCTACGCTTCGCAGTTGTTGGTATTTCTGATTGATTTCGGCTAAACGAGCATTTAGAGAAGCAACGGTTTGTTGACTAGCGGCGAGTTGGTTGCGGTTGGTTTGCAGTTCGCCTTTGAGTCGAACAATTTTTTGTTCAATTTCGTAGGCTTGATCTTCGAGTTTTTCGTATTTTTTGGTGTCGTCTACTAGGGTTTCAAAGGTGGGAGGTTCGATGTCAAAATCAAACACCGGCAGAGAAGATTGACGACGATATTCTGGTTCCGGTCTTTCATAAAATAAGTCTTCATTGGGAATATGCTCAATATTTGCCAAGATTTGATCGGCTTTGACTTGGGCGCCGGGACGGGCGTAAAATTCTCGGACATGACCGTAAAATGGCGATCGCAGTCGGACTAAACGACCGTTAACAACGCCGTGTTTAATCACGATATGGGACATCCGGTGCCAAATGGAGGTAGTGGCTATTCCCAACACCGCCACACTCACCCCTAAAAAAGCGGTTCCCAGTATTAACCGCCCGAAGGGGTTGGGTTTTTGATCGGCAGAAGCGTATTTTTGGATTGAAGTATGGGGATGGGCGGGGGTTAAGTTACCCTTGGAATGATCGACTTTGCTGAGGCCCGAGGCGGAGGGGTTGGATGCTGTTAATGCGAGTGAACCCGCAGCCATGTTGGTAGCAACCGGGGGAACTTCCGCTGAGGGTGCAACCGGGGGAACTTCCGCTGAGGGTGCAACCGGGGGAAGTTCTGGCTGATGTTTGGGGGAGGGTTGTTCTGGCGGTAAAGCGGGTGGCGTCGCCCAGATATCAATTTGACTGAGTTCAAGAGAAGATTGAAAATCAACCGCTTCAGTGGTTTGTGAAGTTTCTGTTTCCTCAGTCTCATCGCCACAGTCAAAGGGATTAACCCATGAGTTCAGTTGCGGGGTGTCGTGGGGAAGTTGCAACAAATTTCCCTGGACTGCATCGAGGTGCAACTGTTCAACCAGTTCTAGGGTTTGTTCGTCTTCGACATATTTGACGACGACTTGACCCATTGTATAGCTAATTTCCCGCAGTCGTTTGATCAGGGCGACACTTTCCGGGTTGGCTTTAATGCTTCCGAGAAATTGATTATCGAGTTTAACTAAGTCTACAGGCAGTTGTTTACACTGGGAGAGGGTGAGTTCCCGTCCGCTGAAGTTATCGATAACGACCAGACACCCTAAAGCGGTAAGATTTTGAATGAAGGTCAGTGCGGTGAGAAAGTGTTGAGCGATGGTTGATTCTGTCAGTTCAAAGCAGAGGCGTTTGGGATCGACTTGAGTCTCACTCAGCCAAGAATCAAGATCTCGAATCAGGGTAGAATCTTCAAAAACTAAACGGGATAAGTTAATTGAAAGATGGAGTTGGGGTTCGGAGACTAATTGATCGATTCCTTTATCAATAACATAGCGATCGAGCTCAGAAAGTAATCCCATTTCTGCTAAAACGGGCATGAATTCATCGGGTAAGTAAACTTTTCCCGGATAATCTCGCCACCGCAAGAGAACTTCGTTGTGTAGGACTTCGTAACCACTCACTTGATAAGTGGGTTGATACCAAAATTCAAATTGTCCGATTTCTAAGGGTTGTTCTAGATAACGAGAGTTTCTGCGTTTTTTGCTGTTACTTTTAGGAGTTTCAGACTGACTAGGAGAGACGAGGATATCGGAGTTGTGGTTCATCGGTTTTGATGGTAGTTAGTAAACGGACAATCTCTAGAATTGAAATGGAGAGGGGTACAGCTATCTCCGAGATTTGCTATGAATTTGCATAAACTGGAATAAATTTTGAGTTGGCACTTGGATTGAGACTGAGTTTAGCTTTCCATAAGCATAAAATCTTCAATTTCATTGTTTGATACACCATCTTTGTGTTGTTAGACTTCCAGTTTGATCCTGGATAAACCTTAGCTAGTAGTACACCCTGATTGTTCGTTCACCCACACACCCATTTGCAGTCGATCAAATCAACTGCAACAGACCGGGACTGTACTGTTATTAGCGACGATTTCCAATGAAATCTGACGCTGAGGAGTGAAACCCATCACAGGTTGACTTACTAATATTGATTTCCTTCTACAGGTGTATCCTAATTCAAGTGGAAAACTCAACACCCCTGTGTAAAGATCCGGAGACTTGAATGTAAAGGTTTAGTAAAAATAAACTCTGTTTTATGAACTGAATAGGGCAATTGTTCTGAAAGCGTTAATAATTTTGAGCTGGGAATACATCAACACGAGGAATTTTGTGGGCGGATTTAATCAACTTAAACTGAAGCCGGATATTTTTAGTATAAATTTCAATAAAATCACTTAATTTTTTTTATAAAACTCCTGTGTGCCTTTATTTTGGAGAGTTACAGCCTATTTTTGCTAATCGAATTAAATCGGTTTCAGCTGCAATCTTTTCTCCCCAGAATGAATTGAAAAGTAGGATCTTCACCTCGGCTCAATTCGATTCTGGTGTGCTTCGATACAGTTTTTTTTCTTTATTTCATAAAAAATAAAAAACTATACAACCTCTGTAAGCTGTTTTCCCAGAGTTTGAGGCGAGTTAACCAAAAATGAAACCTCGCATAATTGTCTGTTGCTTAGGTGACACTGGATACAAAATCTTTCGTCTGCTGCGACAACAGGGGGCTTTCGTCGTGGGAGTCAACGAAACCCCCCTAAAAGGCGAAGGTTCCGATATTGTTGTCGGTCATTTGCGATCGGCTTCTACTTTACTCGCCGCAGGGATTCAAAGCGCCCACACCTTGGTCTTAGCCGGGAGTGACGACTCGACCAACTTAGCCATTTTAATGCAGGCGCAAATCCTCAATCCCCAAATTCGCATCATTAACCGTCTGTTTAACACCAATTTAGGCGATCGCCTCGATCAAACCCTACCCAATCATACCAGCATGAGCGTTTCTGCGCTCGCCGCCCCTGTATTTACCTTTGCAGCTTTGGGAAATCGCGCCATTGGTCAACTTGAACTGTATAATACCTATTGGCCGATTCAAGAAGAATGGATACACGATCAACATCCCTGGAAAGGTCAAACTCTCACCGAACTTTGGGCGGATCGGTCTCGGATGTTGATTTATTATCTCCCGATTAATACTAAACTGGATTTGGTTTCAGCAGTGATCGAAGGAAAACAACTGCAATCCGGCGATCGCTTAATTATCGCCAGTAAACCCGATGTTCGCAAGCCGAAATTTTCCCTCTTTCAAACCCTCAAAAAATTTAGAAATAGTGTAAACAAATTTCAACAACATAGCCGAGCCGCTATTTTAGTTGTTCTTTCTTTACTCCTTACCATTTTTATTGCTACTTTAACTTATATTAGCATCAATCTCAATAATTCTATTGTTGACGCGCTGTATTTTTCTGTGGGAATGATTACGGGAGCGGGAGGCAATGAAAAAGTCGCCGAAAATGCCCCGGAAAGTATTAAAATTTTTACAGCAATTATGATGTTAATCGGGGCGGGTGTTGTGGGAATTTGCTATGCGTTACTCAATGATTTTGTCCTGGGAACTCGCCTAACAGAATACCTCAACGCCACTCGAATTCCCGAACGCAATCATTATATTATTTGTGGTTTGGGTGGAATTGGCTTACAAATTGCCCAACAATTACGGGCAAACGGTTATGAAGTTGTTGTAATCGAACGGGATGCAAACTGTAGATTTTCTGGAATAATTGATGCTTTAAAAATTCCGATTATCAAAGGAGATGCCAGCCTCGCAACCACTTTAGAAAGTGCCAATATTAAACAAGCAGAAGCGGTATTAGCCGTTACCAGTGATGATATGGCAAACTTAGAAATTGCCTTGAGTGCAAAAGGATTAGCCCCAAAAATTCGTTTGGTTGTTCGCAGTAAAGACCCGCAATTTGCCTTAATGGAACAACAAG
The DNA here is from genome assembly GCA_035285085.1 of Lyngbya sp. Taxonomy (GTDB): domain Bacteria; phylum Cyanobacteriota; class Cyanobacteriia; order Cyanobacteriales; family Microcoleaceae; genus Capilliphycus. The sequence continues at coordinate 65,969 of JAYKHV010000069.1, forward strand.
TTTTTAACTTTGAAACGGTTCTCAGTCCGATAGAAATAGCCGCTCCTGCGTTTGCAGCCGCAGCCATTGGCGGGCGAATTCTCGGAAATGGAATTACAGCCGATAGCCTTTGGGTGGCTTTATCAATGTTAATTACTCCCAATCATTCTTTTTGTGGAAAACGGGTGCAAGATATCGCCCGAAGCGTTGATTTTGTGCCGCTTTATATTGAAACAAACCATCAAACCATTCACAGTTGGGAATTGCTCAGTTTTATTCTCAATCCCGGTGATATTCTTTATTTAACTATACCCGCTCACCGCCTCGAACAGTTGTGGCATCCACTTACCAGTCACCAGTCACCAGTCACCAGTCACCAGTCTTTTCAGTCACCAGTTGCGTAGGAGTGGGTTCAACCCCCTCACCCGTCACCAACCCCAAAAACCCGGTAACTTTAGCGAAACCGGGTTTTTAATCCCTTGCTAAACCCGCCCCGCACCCCAAAAAGCAAGTGTATTGCTCACTATTGATTAATGTCTATCTGTATTATTTAAAATAGATAATTGTTAAGAATGTGTTGAGTGTTTATGCTGAATGATTTTAATTGAGAGTTTAATGCAATAATAATGTCAGGTTTACAGATTAAGTCAAGTTTAAGAGGAAAAATTATGGGTTTATCCGAACTGAAAGCCGGACAGGTTGGGTTTGTCGAGAGTATTCAACCCCATCATGCTAACGACGGTTTGGTACATCGATTAGAAGCAATGGGAATTCTTCCCGATAGACCGATACAAGTCTTAAGAGTCGCGTGGTTTGGCGGACCCTTACACGTCCGCATCGGTACCACCACAGAAGTCGCCATTCGCCGACACGAAGCCCAACAGATTCGCGTGAAAGTCTGTTAAAACTTCGTTACAGTATTAATAAAAAGTTCATAAAGTCTTCGGCGAGTCTGAGACTTTGTAATTGACCATATTCGAGGGGAAAATACGATGACTTGTCATTCTCCAACCGTCACTCAACCGAGAGACGAAAAAGCCGTTAAACGGGTTGCATTAATTGGGATGCCCAACACGGGAAAATCCACCTTTTTTAGCCGCATTACCGGGGTTGCTGCTTACGTGGGAAATTGGCCGGGTGTAACGGTTGATTTGCTGCAAGCGAACGTTAAAATTAATGGCGAAACCGTTGAATTTGTAGATTTACCGGGAATTTACGACCTCAACGGTTATTCAGAAGATGAGAAAGTGGTGCGAACTTTCTTAGAAAAATATGCCATTGATTTAGTTATTGTTGTTTTAAATGCCGCCCAAATTGACCGCCAAATTCGCTTGGCTTTGCAGGTGAAAGCGTTAGGTTTGCCTGCGGTGGTAATGTTAAATATGTCGGACGAAGCCAAACATTACGGCGTTGAAATTAATTCCAAAGAATTATCCCGACATTTAGAAATGCCCGTTTTTCTAATCAGTGCAAAATATGGAAAAGGCTACATGAAAGCCTATGAAACCCTTTGCCATCAGTTAGAAAAAACAGAACTTCCAGTTATCGTTAATGATATTCGTCAAATCTTAGCCCAACGGGGAAAAATCTCGGTTGATGAAATCGAAATTATCCTCCAAGATGCGGTAGAAATGCCCTCGCAGTTGGCACAAACCTTAACCGCAAAACTCGATAGTGTTTTACTCCATCCCGTCTTCGGTTTGCCCCTATTTTTCCTGGGGATGTTTGCCGTTTTTTGGATTGTTTGGAATGTGGGGTTGCCGTCTCAAGACATCATGGATAACCTCACCGGATGGTTAGAAGAAACGGTAATTTCTCCGGTTTTAAGCGTGTTTCCGGGAGTCGTTCAAGACTTTTTCATTAATGGTATTTGGGCGGGTGTCGCAACAGTTGCTTCGTTTGTGCCGTTAATTGTTATCTTCTTTATGGTGATGGCAATTTTAGAAGATAGCGGCTACCTTTCTCGGGCGGCTTATTTGATGGATGCACTGATGGCGCGTCTGGGTTTGGACGGGCGCAGTTTTGTCTTACAAATGATGGGGTTTGGTTGCAATGTTCCGGCGTTGATGGGAACCCGCGTGATGCGTTCCCGGGCGTTGCGACTGTTAACAATGCTGATTATTCCCTTTGGGTTGTGTTCGGCAAGATTGCAGGTTTTTGTGTTTATTATTGCGGCAGTTTTTCCCAACGGAAACGGGGCGCTTGTTCTATTTTCTTTGTACGTTCTTAGCTTCTTGGCAGCATTTTTAACCGCATTTCTCTTTCAAGGAACCTTCAAAAATGAAGACCCGTTTGTGTTAGAATTACCGCCCTATCGTCTCCCGACATTGAAACAGGTTGCTTTGCGAGGTTGGGGAGAAGTTCGAGAATTTTTAGTTCGTGCTTCCGGCTTTATTACTGTAGGTTGTATTGCAGTTTGGGTGATTACCAGTTTACCTCCCGGCGCTACGGGTTTAGATACCATTGGCGGTCAAATTGGTCAGTTTCTCAGTCCGGTTATGCAACCGATTGGAATTGACCCTTATTTGACTTTGGCGTTAATTTTTGGTTTCATTGCTAAAGAGGTGGTTTTGGGTTCGTTGGCGGTGATTTACGGCTTACAATCGGCGAGTGTTGGCGCTCATATTGCCGAAACAATGACCTTTGCACAGGGCTACAGTTTTTGTATTTTCTGTTTGCTGTACACGCCCTGTTTAACAACGATTGCGACCATTCTCAACGAAGCAAAATCTTGGAAATTTACGGCGTTTGCACTGGGATTTTCTTTGGTTTTGGCTTGGGTTTGTAGCTTTATTTTCTATCAAAGCGCCTTGCTTTTGGGTTTTCAATAATTTCAATCAATCATTCACGATTTGAACAATTTAAACCCGCAGCTTCCGGTGTTGAAAACTTATCGGGGAGAAAGATAACCCCATACTCTTGATTCGCACAAGGAGCAACTTTAACAGTATCAATGGGTTGCTCTTTGCGATCGCCTGTTCCCGGTTTAAACTCTATTTTCCCCGTCACACCATCAACCCGGAAGCTTTCACTAGAAAGGACTTTTTGAATTCCTTTGCGGGTGGGATTTTGCCTCATTCCTTCAATCAAAACATGAGCCGCATCGTAGGCTAAAGCGGTACGAAGACTCACGAATTCGCCCCAAAGTTGCGAAGTGATTTGCGAAAAATCGGGCTGAGAACTGTTTAAATGATGCCAGTAAATGACTAAATGTAGTTTTTTTAGATATTCTTGACCGAGCGCCAAAGTTCTGGGCGTGTCAACCGAGGAGTTACCCAACATAAAATATTCACCTTTATTTTCTTTAATCACTTCTAGGGCTTGATTAACGGAATTTGTCACCTGACCATCCGGTATTAAAATAATCACGGATTCTTCAGCATTTCTCATTTGTTTGAGTGCATCTTTGGCGTTAAAGTTAGGACTAGCAAGGTTAAAATCAGCTATAACTTCTCCTCCTTGTT
>JAYKHV010000070.1:0-15675 GCA_035285085.1 Lyngbya sp.
AAAAAAAAGCATCTCAAGGCACAAGGTCAACTCGTCGCAGATGTCGAGAAACCTTGAAACGGCTATCGGGGCGCGAGAGAAGATTTCAGTCCTGGTTAAATCATAATATTTCTAGTTCAATCATCAACGAAGCTGTTGTTACAAATTCATCTATCGCTATTGAAGACTTAACCGGAATTAGAGAAAGAACCAACGAAAAGCCCAGAAATAAAATAGAACGAAGACGCTCTAATAATTGGGCTTTTTATCAGTTAAGGACTTTTCTTGAATACAAAGGCATAAAAGAGGGTGTGAATGTAATCGCAATACCGCCAGCCTACACAAGTCAAACTTGTCATAAATGCCTTCATATTCATCCAAGTTCAGGGAAGTCGTATCGAAACGGAAAAGTCTTTAGATGTGGGAATTGTGGTAATCAATGCGATGCGGATTTTAATGGCTCAAAAATGATTGAAATGTGGGGCGTATCTGTAACCACGCCTGGAAGCTCGAAGACTCTTAGCTGTGAACTCAGCTACGATTCGACAGGGCTACTGAAAGCCCGCACCATAGCGTAGCTTGGTCTCGGGAAGGTGTTACCTGAAATTCTCCCGCATCCAATCCCAAAAGTAAAGGTTCAATACTGGAAGTCACTTGAGGAGCTTGTACAATCATCCCCGTCTCAGCAATCATATTAGCCCGACCCGGATATTCAGCCCCCTGAATTGCGACTTCTTGATAGACAATTGGAGGAACAAAAACCTGCTCAAATAACTGAGGTAAAAGTTCCAAACGCTCTAAAATAGCCAAAGCAATCAGCGGTGTAGCGTTAACAACAACCTTCATAAATCCGTTAATTTTTTAGCCAATTCCCGGCTGGTCTTCGCCTCCTCCTCAAATTCAGCTTCCGTATAGTCAATCACAGCAAATCCCTGTTCGCCAATCAATCGATAAAACTCAAAACGACTGCATCCCAAAATATCCGAACCAATACCCGATGAAATTTTTCCCTCCTCGTAGAGTTTGCCCAAAGCCAAAATCATCACCCTTCGCTTAAACCCCTCCGGTTCTTCACGACAAGCAACCAACAGTTCTTCTGGAAATTCAACAAAGAAGCTCATTTGTTCACTCTGCTCAAAGTATGAGTCAATTTATTCTACTACTATCTCTCAGACTGCGATCGCATAGCGTCTCGGAACTCCAATCGCGAAGCGTGTGGGTAGCACATATCGCGTAGCCTCTCGGAAGTGCGATCGCCGATCAGACAGCACCTACTTCCCCTGGCTATTTTTGACGAATTCTCCGAATATCTTGCCAAAACTCATCTCGCGTTACCCCTTTGAGTAGCTCTTCTCGTTCTTTAGTGTAATCACCACTTCCCCATCCTACCTGTTGTAAAAAGCGAATTGTATCAATTTGACCCAGATTATTGACCAAAACTTGATAAGCTTTTTTTCTAAGCTCAATTGGTGTCATTGCTCATTTCTCCTTCTTGCTGAAAAATAGTCATTAACCAATTAACAGGATTACTCAATCTTACCAACAGCCTATCTTGATAGCTATTGGCTTTTTTCAGCAAGCGATCGTCTGTCGTTAACAAAATATCCGCCTTCCCCCGTTCGGCACTGGCAATATGAAAAGAGTCATAAAGTCCAAATCCTCAACTTTCTAACTCCTGCGATCGCTTGTCAACACCCTCATCAAGGGTAACAAAAACTGAAGCCGTTTGTAGAAGGTCTCTAATACTTTCCAATTTCTCAAGATTCGTCATTTTTTCCAGTTCGGCGGCGATCGCTTCACTCACAATAAGTTGCCAGCCCCGAGAGGGAATTCGACCGATAATATTGAGGATTGCTTCTCCCTCCAACCGAATACGTTCTTGAGTCCAATCATCAAAAGGGCGGTTTAAGCAGCAAACATCAAGATAAATTTTACACTCGGACACGACTCAATACCCAAACTTAGCCAAAAATCCGTCAACCCCCAACTTCTAAGCTCCCTAGCAAACTGTAGCAGCACTTCCGGAGGAAGCCGTTCGCATAGCGTCCCGGAACTCCAATCGCCCACCCCAACGCCCCTTCTCAACCCAATATCATACCACAAAGCGATCGCGAAGCGTCCCGAAATTCCAATCGCGAAGCCTCTCAGAAATGGCGATCGCAGTGTTGGACGAATTGACTCCGGTTCCCCAGGGAAAACGGCAGAACTTGATCCCCGGTTGGCGATCGCGTAGCGTCTTGGAACAAGAATCCCGTAGCGTCTCGGAACTCCAATCGCCGCCAAGACTTGACAAAAATTAGTTTGTGTGTTAATAAACAGCCCCCTAACTCAAATTCGATTCGTACAACAAAGGAACATCCCGCCTCACCCGGTCCAACTCAAAACCACCGATATCAGTTCCCATCAACTTAGAGTCCAAAGAACTCATTAATTTTGAATAAGTTCTCACCTGGACTTGAGGCTTATATTTATACCTTTTAAACTGCCAATTCCATTCCTCGTTAAGCCGAGCCGCGTAATCTTCAGCCTCCGGTTCAAATTGAGAACCAATAATATAAAGCATCGGATATTTACCCTGTTTAGTCCGTTGCTTATACCCTTCTATATAATTCCGTGATAAAGTATTATTAACCTGAGCAACAGTTATCGTGGTTTTTTTCAACTCCATCAAAATATGTTGGGGGCTTTGGGTTTTTAAAACCAAGTCGATAAAACCCTGCTTTCCCTGAAAATCAACCTCGAACTCTATATATAAACGCCAAGGCAGATACTGACAAGCCTTAGTCAAATAATAAACCAACTGTTGCTGATAATCCTTCTCAAAGCGAGGTCTTCGATCTAAAACCCGGCGACTCGTTTCATCAAAAAGGACACCCCCACTTTTCGACTTGCCTTCTGACGTACTCGTCGTGTTCTTTCTGTCTTTTAACCCAGGCTTGATAGCTGCTGTAGGTTTCCCTGAACCACTCGTCTCTCTGTCTTTCTCGGTAGTAGTAAGATTTTGAGTATTTTGGGTCTTCTGGGTAGTCATCGTACTCAAAAAATCCGGCCCCAAGTCTAGCTCTAATTGTCTCATAATTTTCGTAACAATTTTTTAGCTTAATAAACTTGTCGTGGCTCCCCGACTGCTTATCAGGATGCAGTTTAATCGCCATTTTTTTGTAGAACTGTCTGGCCTCTACTTGATTATCCGCCGCCAAGACCCAAGTGCCAACTTCCAAACCCGCAAAAATAGTCCCTTTTTTCCGGTGGAAAACACACCGACCTTTACTCATCCGTAAAAACAGGACATTCTCCCAAACTTCAATAATAGCCAAATTCGGGTACTTATTTTTAAGTAGAGCTAATGCAGAGGAATAGTTCATGTCCAGCTAGAATTGCGGCTAAACTGATTATAAGCAACAACAAATCTCTGATCAAGTCAGCGACTCTCCCCCAACCTACAAGCCAACTCCCCTCTCCTACAAGGCGAGGGGTTGGGGGAGAGGTTAACCCTGAAATTGAATGTTGGGTTGCGTTCGGTCACCCAACCTACAGACTATATCGGTTTCCCGGACTCAAGCGTTCGGTTATTCGTACTTGACAAATATTATTTTTAGTATATCAAACTCGCTCAGTTGACATCCTCCCCGTCGTAAACAACGGGGATTCCAAGCAGAAAACTATTTCAAGATATCAAAGATTGATAATTGAATAGCATTCTCTAGGTGGGTTGACGCTTCACGGGTTGCTACTTCCTTTGCAGAAGATTTATGCCTACCTCCACATCCGTTTAAAGTCTCCGAATGTCCTCCGGCGACCAAAATATTTACTGCCGCATTACCGTCGCGATCATGCACGGTTTCGCAGTTCAAGCAAGTCCACTCGCGAACAGAAAGATCTAGTTTTCCGCCAACAAACCCACAGCAAGAACATTTTTGAGTTGTGGGTTCCCACCGACTTATCGCTCGGAATTCTCTACCGTACTTCTCGGCTTTACCCTCAAGAAAAGTTCTGAACTGTCTCCATCCCAAGTCGCTAATCGATTTGGAAAGCTTACGGTTTTTGACCATCCCTGACACATTCAAATCTTCCAAAACAATCACTTGATTCTCGTTGATTATCTTGGTCGATAGCTTGTGCAAGAAATCTTTACGGGTGTCCTTCATTCGAGCGGTTAGTTTAGCTTTTCTAACCCTTGCCTGTTCGTATCGCTTAGAACCCTTCTGTTTTCGGGATAAATATGAATTGAGTTTCCTCAGTCTTTTTATCCGTTTTTTCAGAGGTTTGGGAGCATCTATTTTTTCTCCCGAACTCAAAGTCGCAAACGTTTTAATGCCCAAGTCTATCCCTACACTATTGGGAGACTTGGGCATTAATTGTTGGTTTATCTCAACAACAAAACTGAGGAAATAACGGTTCGCCGCATCTTTGACAACTGTAACTGAACTTGGTGGACTTGGCAGAGGTCTTGACCAAATTATCTTTAAATTTCCAATTTTGGCTAAAGATATTTTGTCTTTATCCAGTTTAAAACCTCCAACTCGAAACCTAGCTGACTGTCTGGTGTTTCGTTTTTTAAATTTAGGAGGTCTAACTTTTTTCCCAAGCCGCGTTCCCTTACAGGACTTAAAAAAGTTCTTGTAAGCCTGTTCTAAGTCGTTCAATGATTGTTGTAAAGGGATATTTGAAACTTCCGACAGCCATTTCCGTTCTGTCGTTTTTTTCGCCTGGGTAATAAACTGTTTTTGCAGTTGAGCATTACCAGGTTTTTTTTGCCCAGTTTTGTACATTTCAACACAGTAAGCCAGTGCGTCGTTCCATACGACACGACAGCAACCAAATAGCTTTGCTAGCTTGGTCTGTTGCTGAAGTGTCGGATAGACTCGGTATTGATACCTGGCTTTCATTCTGAATGTTAATATTGGTCTGTAAGTTGATTGTATATCGGTCTACGCAAAATGACAACCCAATTTCGGAGAGAAAGGCATAGCGTTACAGATCTTAGGATTCACTTGGTCTGTATAGCTAAAAGAGAGCAAATATTTAGTGGCGAAGAACTCCAGTTAATTGAGGATGTATTTCGCCACGTAGCAAAGCAAATGAACTTTCAAATCTTAGAAATTAATGGCGAGATGGACAAGCAGGTTTCAAGAAACCACATAATAAAACAGCTTTGTGGAGTCCTAGTTATTTTGCTGTCTCCGTTGGCGGCGCACCTATTGATATACTGATTCAATACATCAAGAATCAAAAAAAGCCGTCCTAGAAGGACGGGGCTTGTATCCCATTATTTCCGGTCAACGGATTCTCGTTCCCAGACGCTACGCTCACGCATTTTCGGAACTACTGCCCCACTAAAAATATCTGTTCTGCCGTCAAGTTTAACTCCGGGAAAGTTGGCGATCGCAGAAGATCTTGACCCCTAAATAAATTGACCATATATTCTCCCTCCACTAAATGATAAATCAAAATAGTCGGTTGCTTCGGATCTCCAATATAACGGCGACCTCCTAACCCTAAATAATCAACAATCCAATATTCAGCGATTCCCAATTTCTCATATTCTCCGAGCTTCATCAAATAATCATCCCGCCAATTTGTACTGACAACTTCTATGGCTAATTTAATAGTCGTACCTTGAGTAATCGTTGAGCGCGTTTTCCATAAAGACTCATTTTCTATTGCATTAGAATCCAAGACCATCACATCAGGAATATAAGCCGATTTGTCCGAATCAATGGCTTTGATCAGCCCTTGCCGGGGGATAAAAAACGGCAAATTCAGACGCTTGATTTCTACCCCAAGTTCCAAAGCCAGAAAACCAGCAACTTGTTCGTGAGTTCCCGTCGGTTGCATTTTAACAATCTCTCCATCATGCAATTCAAATCGACCCTCATAACCATCAGGATACCAATCCAGAAACTCCTCTAAAGTCAATGAAATTTTCTGTTCTTCTGTCTGGGTAAACATATTTCACCTCGGATTTGATTGATCATAAATAATATTACTGGGTTACAAATACAAGTAATAACGGCTTGAGAGAGACTGGGGGAGAGGTCAGGTTAATCACTCCCTTGTCCTTGTAGGAGAGGGGCTGGGGGAGAAGTTAATCGTTAAAAACTGACCCCAATACAACTAAGATAAAATATTAGTTCAGGATTTCCACTCCAGTTAACCCCATGAAACTCGACCTCCACAGCCTCACTCAGCAACACCGCCTCACCTTACGCGGAATTATCCACATCGGCGCCTACGAAGGAAAAGACCTGAAACGCTACCCTACCCCCGACACGGCTAAAATACTGCTAATAGAAGCCAACCCGAAAGCCGTTGAATACTTGCAAGCCAACTTCGCCGACAAACCCAACGTTATTATCTCTCAGACTGCGATCGCCAACCACAACCACCCCGTTACCCTGAACCTCACTTCTATCGAGTCCAACAGTTCCATTCTCCCCCTAACCGGATACCGGGAAATTTACCCCAACCTGAAAGTCACTCAACAAATTACCCTAGAGTCCCGCAGCCTTGATACCCTGCTCAGTGAACTGAACCTGCGTCCAGTAGACTTTAACTTTCTTTATCTTGATATTCAGGGGGCTGAACTTTTAGCCCTTCAAGGTGCGACTCAACTGCTAAAATACATTGAAGCTATTTACACGACTGTTAGCTACGAAAACTTATTTGACGGAGGCGCTCTCATTGATGAAATGGATGCTTTCTTAGCTGAAAATCAGTTTGTTCGTGTTGCTGAAGCTAACCCCTATCATCCGGCTTGGGGTGAAGTTTTCTACCTGCGGGAATACCTTCTCTTTAATAACGACGAAACTCAGCCTAATGCGGATGAAATGACTCTCCCAGTGGTTGAGGAAATGGTTACTAAAGCCGAACTTTTGCAAACTCAACAGGAATTAGAAGATTTACAGTCTCGCTATGAACAAATACAAAAAGAGTTAGAACAGTCTAAAATTCAACAACAACAAACTCAAACGGAGTTATCCCAAACTCAACAACAGTTACAAACCTCTCAAACGGAGTTATCCCAAACTCAACAACAACTCCAAACTTCTCAAACTCAGCAACAAAAAACTCAACAGGAATTAGATCAATCTCGTTCTGAACTGCATCAAACCCGTGAAGAATTGGAACTCACCCAATTTCAACTCGATGAAATACAAGTTGAGTTAGAGCAGTCTATCTCTCAACTCCATCAAACCAAAGAAGAACTTAAACACACTCAAGAAAACCTCCAAAAGTTGCAACAAGAACAAAAAACTCAGGTATCTTCTCAAACTAACTCAGCCGCTCATGTTAAAATGTTAGCTAAAATTCTTGCTGAAACCATTATCGATAGTTAGGTCTCATTCCGCCTTGATGTTGACCTCAATCCAAGAAAAAAGATTAGGAGCATCAACTCTAGTGATATGATGGTAATCGTGAGACTAACATTAGAATAATCACAACCGGATTAATTTTCGGTTATAACCTCCTCTCCTTAACCCCGAAAATCTATAAGTTTTAAGTTAAAAGTAATGAACTCATCGACCTTAGAAACTCAAAAATCATCAGTTCTAATTCTGACGGGAATGCACCGTTCAGGAACATCACTAGCAACAGCTTTACTTCAGAGTTCTGGATTGCACATTGGTCGGAAACAACTAAACAAAAACAAGTATAACCCGAAAGGATACTTTGAAAATGTAGACTTTCTTAATTTTCATCAAGCCGTTTTACAATCTCAAGAAATTGTATCGGAAGGATGGACGCTTCAGGAAAATCTTGAGGTTGAAGAACAATATATTGAACAGGCTAGAACAATTATAGCTCAAAATGCTATCAGTTCAATGTGGGGATGGAAAGATCCTCGCACCACTTTATTTTTGAATTTTTGGGCTAAGTTATTACCCGAAGCTAAGTTTTTGTTGGTTTATCGTTCTCCTTGGGAAGTGGTAGATTCTCTCTATCGACGAGGCGACGAAACATTTGATCAACAACCCGAACTCGCCGTTAAACTTTGGCTGCACTACAACCAAAAAATTATTAACTTTTATAATCAGTATCCGAGTCGGTGTATTTTGTCAAATATTAGCACAATTGTCAAAGATCCTAAACAGTATATTGAAAGCATTAATCAGAAATTTGGAACTCGTTTAGGAACTCCGGGTGAGGATGTCTATGAATCTTCTTTATTCCAAAGTTACAGCCAAGATAGTCATCGACCGACTGTAATTGATTATTACTTTTCGGAAGCGATAGAAATGTATCAGGAACTAGAGGCGAGATCGTGGCAACCGGATGAAAATCTTGACCTTTCTTGGCGCGATCGCATCAAATCATCACCCTATAGAGCTTGGGTATTTCAAGACTGGATGGAGTTGCGGAGAGTTGAATCTCTATACAAATCATTGCAAGCCGATCATCAATTATTAACAGCAGAATCAGAGCAACTAAAATCTCAACTCAGTCAAACTCAAAAAGAATTAGAAGAATCTCAATCCAAATTACAAGAAACCGAAAGGGATTTAGATCAATCAAAATCGCAACTGAGCGAAACCGAAAAAGAATTGAACCAGTCCCAAAGTCAACTGAGTCAAACTCAAATCGAACTGGACAAATCTCAATCTCAACTTAGTCAAACCCGAGAAGAATTAGAACAATCTCAATCTCAACTGACGGAAACACAAAGGGTATCGGCTCAATTTCAGACTCAACTGAGTCAAACTCAAACTGAACTAACGCAAACTCAATCTCAACTGCATCAAACTCAAGAAGAACTGGAACAATCACAATCTCAACTGTATCAAACGACAACAATATTAGAACAATCACACAGTCAACTGCATCAAACAGAGGAAGTATTAGAACAGTTGCTCGACAACTACAAACAAACTGAAACCAGAGCGGATAAAGTAGAAGAAGAACTGGAACAATCCCAATCTCAATTGTATCAACTGACAACAATATTAGAAGAGTCTCAGAGACAATTGCAAAAAACTGAAAGCCTTTTAGAACAGTTACTTGATAACCATAAGGAAACTGAAGAAAAATTAGCACAATCAGAATTATTGCTCAATGAAACTCAGATAGTTTTGGATCAATCCCAGTCTCAACTGCATCAAACAGAGCAAGTTTTAGAGCAGTATTATTCTCGGTACAAGAAGTCTCAGGGAGAACTGCAACGCAACCTATCTAAACTGCACCGAACGCAAAAAGAGTTAGAACAGTCTCAGGTACAATTCCAACAAGCTCGCAATGAATTAGATCGGCTATTATTCTTAGAAGCGATCGCAGGTCGGTCAGATGAATCTTATCAACGATTGGTCTGGGAAGCGTGGTATGCTTACAGAAATAATGATTTAGCAGCGATGGTGCAGAACTTGCGAAAATCGATGAAGCAAAAGCCATTTTCTCAAACAGAAACAGTTCTGAATTGGTTAGAGAGTTTTGCCAAGTTTTCCTCAGAGCGGGGTGAAACTTTGAACACTCAAGCGTTAACGAACTCGCCCGAGTGGAAACAATTAATTCGTCAGGCGATTTCAAAGAAATCTGTTCTGGCTCGAAAACAGAGTGTTCAACAACCTGTATCATTTTAAAATAGAATCAAAACCTAAACTAATGACTGAAAGTTTTAAGTACGAAGTTCTCGATGTGAGTCTGGTTAGTGGTTCCGAGTGCGAACCTTTACTCGGATTTGCAATAGACAGCCCAAGCAAGGGTACTGAAGCAACCTCTACAATTATGGATGTTGGGGGTTGGGTACTCGGAAAAAGCTCTCCGGTCGTTGCGGTAGAATTGATTAGGAGTGATTCCGTATTCCGAACCATACCTCTCAATTATCCCCGTCCCGATGTGGCGAAACGCTATTCTAGGCCACGTGCCATCAATTGCGGTTTCCAAATGGCAATCGATATCAGCGGATTATCTACTGAGGAGGAACTGCTATTCCAAGCCATACTTCCAGATGAAAATCGCGTCCCGATGGCGAGACTAAAGTTATGGCACAATGGTAAAATTCCGAGAACAGAAGCTCATCTGGGGTTGACTGCATCGTTGAGAGAAGGACAACTTTCTTCCAAGTTAGAGCAAATTAAAATAGACTTAGAGCGATCGCGAACTTTTCTACAAAGAGTGCAGTCAGAGCTTGGATAATCTAAGATGAAGTTAGATCTGTAGCCTCTGATTGCGAGGGGGGGAAATGAAAATTTCGAGGTGGGTTGGGTTTGTTGTTCTCCTCTTTAGTTTTGGTGGAACACAGGCTATAGAAACCCTATCGTTAAAGGAAGATTGGTCAACTCAAAAAGAGGATAGAAAAACGGTTCTCACTTCTGAAGCTTTGGAGTTTCAGAAGGGGAAAATTTTATCATTGATAGATTGGGAATCTCCGAACGTTTCAGAAGAACGTTATGGGTTTAATTATGTCAGTGAAGTTAATGTTAATTCTTCTGTTGAAGTTGTTGCCCAAACTGTTGATGCGGAAGTTGAAGAATCCGGTTCTTATCAACTTTCTGACGATCTTCCCAACGTATTTTTAAATCAAGAGTTAATTGATGCCGCGAAAAAACGGCTCTCTCAATCTCCCGAAAAGTACCCCTTAACTCATAAAGCTTACCAGGATATCAAAGCCCGAGCAAAGAATTTTTATGAGAACGTTTCATTGTCTAATTTTCCCGTTTATACGGGTACGAATCGGGATGAGTATAGACCTCTAGTAGACAGTGGACTTGCTCAAACTATATATCCGGCAATCGTTTGTGCATTTGAAGATAAACAGGAATATTGTCAAAAAGCGATTGATTTTATATTAGCTTGGGCTGAGAAAAAAGGCGGTACTCGCTTGGGTGATGGAGAAAATAATGCTCTTTCTGATTCAGGTCTCGATATCAGTCGATTCTTTTTCCGTTATGCTCAGGCTTTTCATCTGGTCTCCCCTTATATGTCTGAAACCGAAAAAAACAAGGTTAGACAATGGTTTTTAGAGTTGGGTTATCAAATCAAAAAAAGCCATCAATATTGGATAGAAAACCTTGATAGAGAAGGAGCTAATAGTCATTTAAGTTGGCACAATGAAGGGATGATCATTGCAGCCTTATATGGAGAAGATAGAAGCCTATTAGCCTATTTGATGGACGGGAATCGATGGAGTTATAAAAATCTGGTAAGAGACAGTATTTATGAGCGAAATAATTCCAACAATATATTTCGGGCTAATCGAGATTTTTCCCATCTTCCAATTCAGGCAAGAACTGGAGAAATGTTTGATCGTCATCGCAGCCTTCCTCATCCTCCAGCAAGCGAAGACATTTATAATCGTCAAAAATGGTGGAATGAAAAAGTTAGGCAAAGAGCCGGATTTGCTTATAGTATGTCGCACCTATCAGCACTTATGCTCACGGCTCATATTGCTCAATTAAACGACTTAGATTATGGTAACGGTCGGCGTTTTATGGATCTTCATAACCAGTCAATTCGTAATGCACTTCGCTTCTACGGGCAGTATTATATTGATTTTCCTTCCGGAAGATCGGATTGTCGGCAGATATCAGAAATGAAGCCATCACCACAACCATATGACGGTCAGTGTCCTATTGCATATGAACCCTACTTTGGGGAACGCCCGAGTTATGAAACCATATACCTTTTTGCATTGGCAAAGAAGTATTATCCCGAAGATAAAGCTTTGTATACAAAAATTATTTCTGCTAATCGGAAAGAGTTGATTCCGGTCAGCAATTTTCATCCGTTACACGCACCAGCTAGTGTGTTTACATTTTTCTTTGCTGAAGAATGATCGGTAATATATTTGGATCGTGCAGATTATTAGAGCTAAATGGAACTTAATTATTACCATTTAGAGCCAGGTTAAGATTCATGGCAAGTTGAATTAGTGACCCGACTTTGTATAACAAATATAGGATTTCTCTAGCAACTTTTGATAGTTTAAAAGATGAGCAGTTGCTCGGAGCTGTCCTCGTGTTGCTTCGACAATCCAAACATTAGGATAACCCCGTGTCACCATGTATTTTCCGTGACGCTCCAGGTTGTTTAAAACAGGATGATTACTTTTTCCATATTCAAAAAACTCTATATTTTGCCACCCCAAATTTTCAAATAATGAGATTAGCATTTCTTTGGAGTACAAAAATTGATGTCCCCAACCGTGAAAGGCTCTGTTAATTGCAAAAGTTGAGTTAACTCGCTTCTCGAAATTAGATTCTGAGAGATCAAAATGAGTTGATAAAACCCATTCTAGAGAAGGTGTAGAGAGTCGAATAATTCCACCTGGTCTAAGACTATTCCAAGCGTGATTAAGAAATGCAACAGCACCCTCCAAGGAAAGATGTTCTAGAAAATGTTCTCCATAAATATACTCCAAGTCTTGAAAAGGCCAGGGTTGCGTAACATCCATGACTTGATCGATCCCAGGAAATGGTCGAATATCGACATTCCACCAATCAGGCAGAATATTATGAGGGCCGCATCCTACCTGCACTCTCCGAGTTGTTTCAATGGATTTCATAACAGCTTTTGTCACAGAATTATTAACTAAAGATTATTAACAGACCAGCATCCAATGTGATTCAAATCTTGAAGCCACACCTGTAGAAGTTCAAGCTCTGCACTACTAACAATATTATACTGACTCAAAGCCGAGTAGGATGCAACCAGCATTTCGGAGATCTTCATAGAAGGGCTGAGAGCATCATTAACTATTTTCAGTGATTTTTCTGCCTGGAGAAAAACAGGAATTTCTTGTTCAAAATCCCGCATAAAATCATGTTCGTTTCTATCTTGAAACACAATCGGGTTAGTAAAACCCAAAGACCAACCCTTACTCCATAAAATGGGCTGTGCAACAATTCCCCGCAAAATATCTGTGAAGCGAAATGAAACCGTAGCGGGCAAATACATCAGAGGAAAAGCATCTTTTGTGAAAAAAGTAGCTTGAGAGTTAAAGGGTGAAATTGTGTTTTTTCCTAATACAAGATTACCTGGATTTTTAAAATAACAGGGTGTGTTGTTCGTTAATCTATAAATTGCATCAACATCAGGATCGCCATCGGCAAGTCCTTGCCAAATTGGAACTTGACAGGATGAACTTTCAACACTCAGTTTTGATGTCCAATCAGCCGACTGGTTGACATATTTCAGTGGCAATCCTCGTGGCCATATCTTCTGTTCTGTATATTGTTGATATACATTGATAAAGCCCAGATTCTCCGATGTAAATTTTGTCTGTGAGTCAACGCTAGGAATGAGAAGTTCTCCTTTTGGAATGTTATCATCATCCGTGTCAAAAATAACATTTGCTCCCTGCTGAATTGCGATTAAGTAACCCAGCATTTTCCTAGAGTAGTGATTAAAGGGTAATTTATCATTGAGTTGAAAACCTAATGAAGCTTGCTGTTCAATAGAGAAAAAGCTGGCTTGACCGCAATGCCAATCTGATGGAGTTTTGCGATCGCCTATCACTATAGTCTTCCACTCAGGAAAATTAGCAAATTCCTTGACTGCTTTTGTAGGTGGATTAATGGAAGTAATTACAATATGTTTATTTTGAATCATATGAAAGTCTCCCTATTTTAAATTTTTACGGATATTGTTTAATTTAAAATTACATTTTTCCAAATCATTTTTATATTTTTCAAAAACACAATTATTTGAATTTACATTCTGTGATTTTGCATTTTTTAATAATTTCAAAACCTCATCATAGATCACTTTCCAGTCACAATCATAATTAGTATACATCCGACCTTGCTGTTGTACAATATACTCTTGAGGAATAAAAACTGGAGGCACAGCATTCTCTCTGACATCTGACCAAAATATCTGCTGACCAAGGTGTATATGGTCTCCGTGTGTAACCCCTGGCTTATTCGCTAGCCAGGTTAGGAGAGTTAATCCTGAACCTACAACAGCAATGTAAACATCGATAGCATAAGCTAAAACAATAGTTTCATAAATCTTACAGTGGAGAGCATTGTAAGTCTTCACAGAAGAGGGGATTAAACCGATAATCCGATCTGCTATTACCCCCGTGTCAGGTGTTCCATCAAAAACAACTGCTAAATTTGGATAATCTTGAGAAAGAGCTGTAATAATATTTGCAAAACCCTCAACTTGATTGATCCAAACTTTATTATGGCTACGAAGATTCACCCATAACAATGGAAAATACTTTTGAAGCTTCTCGACCTCCTTTAAAAAAGATAAGTCACAAGCGCTTAGTGCAGCAGACTTTACCCGATCCACCAAAGGTTCTTTGATATAAAAGTCCGTTACTCTAACTATACAGTAATCATTGTCTATTATGATTTTAAAATAATCATTCAAGTCATTAACACGCATCACTTGAGAACTAGAAATCTCTGGAAATACATTCTCTACCTCTATATAGCTATTTGGACCCGTCAAAAAATTTTCTACCTGATGAAGTATCTCCTGATCGTATAACCGTTGAATTCCACTAAGTTCGTTCCAAAAATAATGACCCACATTCTTATGAATACCTAAAATAGCAGCTAGCTTTTTAGGCCTTTTATCGTCGTCAATATATGATTTAACCTTTAGCCAGTGAGTCACAAAGTTGGCTTTTAAATTGTTCATAAAATTAACATATTTATTATCAGTAAGATGTGAACTCCAGAGTTGATCTGCAATCTTGATAATTAATTCAAATCGAGGAAAATAGATACATAGCTTTCCTCCGTCCCATCCACCGATCATTAGATAAAAAATTTCGTCGCCGATGAAACGATATATACATACTGGAAAGTTTTGGTGTTGGAAAAAAGATTGATTACTTCTAACTATTCTATGACTAATTGGACAAATAGAATAAATGTAACCTGTCTCGATTATACTTTGTTGATAGTCTAGAGTTTTATTGATTGGAACCCACTGAAAATCGGTTTTCCTTTTGACTTTATTAGTTAACTCAAATTCCGAGGAATTAAACTCGCTAATTAAAATATTTTCTAACTCAGGATCGTCTTGACGAATCAGTTCAAAGTTGATTAAAGATATGCCGAGTTCAGCCAGTTTTTTTTTGTCTTCTCGATTCAAGTTATCTATATCAAGCACTTGATAATGGCTGTTTTTTTTGAAGTAATTAAAAATTTCTTCTCTATTAAATGTGATCCGGCTACCCGAATCTAAATCATTAGGATTAGATAATTGATTTAATTTTTTCCATATTAATTCATACCCAACTTCAGCTTCTTCAGATGATATACGTTGAGGATTGTTCGGAGTAAGCTTTTGAAGCTCCTCTCCGATCTCTTTTCTAGATGTTGAAATCTGATTTTTTGATTTGTTCTTACTTAAAAAACAACTAATTTTATAATAAGCAATAGCTCGATTTTTAGGAGGATTAACAAAATTCATATTTTGAATGTATTCCAGATGGTTAACTTCGGAGTCATACCATTCACCATTGTAACAAAAAGAGTCTAAATAGAAGAGATCACCTTTTCTCTTTTGAGATATATTTTGACTAGGAATATAAGAAGTTGAATGATGTAAATTTTCAAGCTGTGGGCCATAGATGTAAAATTGTTTCTGATTTTCTCCTTCGTAGCGAGATGAACTTCCTTGTGAAGTTCCAAAGTAAATGTCATTGTTTGTTGCTCTATAGGTAGCAGACAATCTGACCCAATCATTTTTATATGTTTCTATACTTGTGTGAATAGCAGTTCCAGATATCAAGCTCCA
>JAYKHV010000071.1:0-30346 GCA_035285085.1 Lyngbya sp.
CCGGGAGAGGATTTTTTTGAGATGAAAAATAACTTTTTATTAATAAAAATCCTCCCGACCTCCCTACCTCCGGTCCTCCCCACCTCCCCACAAATCAAGTTTTCGGGCTAGAACGCGCACGGCCCTGGCTACAGCGGGGGTCTGATTTCTCTTCAGTCTTAATCGCCGCCAAATCATTCCTCATCTCAGTCCAATTCTAGCGGTGACGCCCCAACCCGGTTTTTCATCGTTTTTTATACATTTCAAGCTTAATTTATACATTTCAAACTTAGGGTTTGATCGGCTCGAAATCGGCTTGCAAAAAGGAGAATCATTTGATGAAAGCTTTAAAAATTTGAACTCAGAGTATAGATTTGTAAAATTTTTGCGTTGAGTTTTTAAGCATATCAAACTTGGGATATGATTAACTAAACAAGAAGTAATGATTTATGACTTTTTTCCGGAAGTCTTAAACAGTTGTCCTATCTAGGGATGTCCTCAATCGGACTAATGATGGAGAGTAGAATTTGACGGAGAGTTTGGATCTCCTCTCTACCGGATCGTTCTACCCAAAAACCAAAAAAGTTGATAGATGTCCTGAGTGTTTAAGGACGGTAGTTTGTGCATCCAAATTGATAAAAACAGTCTCAAACAATTGATGTTTTATCTGGGTTGATTGGCCAGTTTTTTCTGAAAACTAAAGATTAAATAGATGAGATTGTATCATCTATTTTGACTCGTTTAATCATCGTGACTTTCAAATTTAAAATCATCTAAAAATTACTTAGCCTTGCATGAGTTCAGTCTGTATGTAGGGTAAACTTCACGTGAAACTATCAAGCCCAAGGTCTACTCTAATGAAAAATTTGTTTGATCTCGAAAAGTTTGAAGATTTCAAAAAACTTGCAAAAGTTTATGGTAAAAAATCTAAAATAAAACTCAAGCTAAAGTTTATATATCCTTTGTCTAAAACTTGGCAAATCTTAGTTAATACTGAAAAAAACATAATCAGAGGTCAGTATAAAAGTGATTGGAGTGAAATCTCACTGTCAGAAATTTGTGAGCGATATCCTCGGCGAATTAAAAATCTATTTTTCAGCCTAAACTTAGAAATAGAAGACTTACAAACTGTTAAAGTAGCTGTGTCTCAAAGGAATTGGTTAAAAGCCTGTGAAGCCTTACTCGAATATTACTGTAATCATCATCCCCCGACAAGGCTGCATCAGTTTGCTGTTCAACCGAATAATGGCAATTATTCCGATCCTGAATTACTGCTCAAAGATATTTTCACCTTTCAATTAGTCACGGGAAAAGTACCCCGTCGGTCAGATGATCATTTAGACTGGTCATATAAAGGGCCGAAAAATGATGAGCAATGGGCCTGGTTTCTAAACCGTCACTATCATTTAAGAGACTTATTCATTGCTTATCAAAAAACGGGAAATCCGGACTATATTCGCTGTTTAAACCATCAGATTATCGATTGGATTCTTTCTAGTTCACCCTCAACCTGCACCTCCACCTGGGCGCAATGGCGGGGCTTAGAAGTGGGTTGGCGCATGATCCATTGGTCGTTGATTTTTTATGGTTTACAACCGGTTCAAGACTTTTCGGCTGCGGCTCGTATCCTCATGTTATCAAGTCTTCTTGATCATGCTAATTATCTCCGAAATTTTCACGGTTGGGGAGCCAATTGGTTGTGTCGAGAAATGAATGGTTTAGCAACAATTGCTTTGTACTGGCCGGAATTTAAACAGGCTGAAGAATGGTTTCAATATGCCAAACATCGCTTCGTGAAAGAGATGAATATTCAGGTGTATCCCGATGGAGTTCATAAGGAACTAACGAGCCATTATCATCGAGTCACCCTGAATGATTTTCAGAGTTTCACCAATCTAGTCACACAATCAAGCCTGTCTGTTCCAGAACCTTTTCAAAAACGCTTAGAACAGATGTGGAATTACCTGGCTTATTCCATGCGTCCCGATGGCTCTGGTGTTCTTAATAATGATTCAGATCGAGATGATAATCAAGCCGTTGTCAAAGAAGCAGCAATTGCCTATGAGCGACCGGACTGGACTTATATTACCACCAATGGAAACTACGGTCAAAAACCAAAGGGAGAAGCTTCTACGATGTTTCCTTGGGCGGGTCAAATGGTGATGCGAAGTGGTTGGGATAAACAAGCTCACTGGGCATTTTTTGATCTGGGTCCGATGGGAATTAACTATCATATTCATAATGATAAACTGCATCTTTCTGTCGCCGCCTATGGACGAGATTTACTGGTTGATAGTGGTCGATACAGTTATGTTCGCAGTCCTGATTGGCATTATTTTCGGGGGTCAGCCAGCCATAATGTGATTTTAGTCGATGGTGGCGGACAAAAAATGGATATTCGCGAAGCAACTTGTCCCCTCGCGGAAAATATCAGCTATAATATTACTTCAGAGTTAGACTATGCCCGAGGTTGTTTTAAAGCAGGATTTATTGGTGTTTCGGGAACGGCTATTCATACTCGGGCGGTTGTTTATCTGCGGGATCAATATTGGGTGGTGGTGGATCAAATTATTACAAACCGTCCCCGTCAGATAGACACGTTATGGCATTTTCATCCCGATTGTACTGTCGTTAGAGAAGCTAATACTGTGGGTTCGGTGGATGCGGGGTTAGGAAATCTCAAAATTGTTCCGGTTTCAACTTTTGATTGGACAGTAAATCTGGTTCAAGGTCAAGAAAATCCGGTTCAGGGTTGGTGGAGTCGAGAATATAACCATAAACAACCGAACCCAACAGCGGTTTATTCGGCTCAGATAGAAACTTCCACTTGTTTTGCTTGGGTTTTGGCTCCTGCCAAAGATCGGGTTCCTGCGGTTGATGTTGATTTGCTGTCGGCAGATTCTGATACAATGATTTTATCTGTAAAAATTGGCGATCGCAGTCCGGCTGAAATTGCAGTTAATTTAAACAAAAATAAACCCTTGAAACTTAGTTCGGGCTTGATGGTACGTGGCGACTGTGCGGTTTTATCTCCAGGAAAAGATCCTTTAGTCGCTTGTGGTTTTGTTGAAGAGTTAGAGAGTCAAGCTCAGATGTTTACAGGTTCTAGGACTTCGAGCCCTTCTTGATCTCTTTCTTTGAAAATTTTACCTCAAACAATAACAGCATCCTAACTTGTTTTCCCAGTGACTTCCTCTTTTGGAACAATAGACGCAGAGTTGCACTAAAGACGATAATTTAGTTGCATTGCTCTCTGTAAGCTATTTGAGGAAATATAAGAAGACTTTGTGGATGCTGTTACCGATTGTTGACGAGACAGATGTTAACTTAAACAGCTTTTTTACCTCCTAGTTGAGCAGATTGACTTCCTCTTTATTTAATTTGAAATGGAGTTACATTAAACAGTTTTATGGATTTTAATGTATTGCTCCCGTATCACGATTTGAGGAAATTTCTGCAACTCAGGCAGGTGATGCTGTGTGAAATGACAGACTTCAGATGAAACAGTATGTTGACCTCCTCGTTTCAAAGTACACTGCGATGATTAGCTTTGTTAGTTTAGTTCAGATGAACCCTTCAAACATCGCTTGCTTATCTGTCAAATGAAGCTTGATTAGCTTCTATTAATAATGTAATTGGTTATTTGTTTAGCTGCAAGTGAAATCAAACAAAGTTTACAACGATAAGTGTAATGACTTTCAATGATATTAACTTAGGTAAATAATATTCATCTATCGACTCACGGTTGAGCTTTCTGGCATTGAAAAATCCCCCGTCAGACGACGAGGGATTTGGCAATTAAGCAAGTTCAGCTTATGCTAGATTAACCGAACTTACCCGCAGTCGAGGCAATCAGGAAGGCAGCATAGGTCAGAATATAACCAACCGTGAAGTGAGCCAAACCAACCAAGCGACCTTGAACGATGGACAGAGCCACAGGCTTATCCTTCCAGCGAACCAGGTTAGCCAGAGGAGTCCGCTCGTGCGCCCAGACCAAAGTTTCGATCAACTCTTGCCAATAACCGCGCCAAGAGATCAGGAACATGAAACCCGTTGCCCAAACCAGGTGTCCGAAGAGGAACATCCAAGCCCAGATGGACAGGTTATTGGTTCCGTAGGGGCTGTATCCGTTAATAAGCTGGGCGGAGTTCAGCCACAGATAATCGCGGAACCATCCCATCAGGTAGGTTGAGGATTCGTTGAACTGAGCCACGTTGCCCTGCCAGACGCCCAGATGCTTCCAGTGCCAGTAGAACGTTACCCAGCCCAGAGTGTTCAGCATCCAGAACATCGACAGATAGAAAGCATCCCAAGCGGAGATGTCGCAAGTACCGCCACGACCGGGACCGTCGCAGGGGAAGGCATAACCGAAGTCCTTCTTATCGGGCATCAGCTTGGAACCGCGAGCATCCAATGCACCTTTAACGAGAATCAAGGTGGTGGTGTGCAGACCCAGAGCGATCGCGTGGTGAACCAGGAAGTCGCCAGGGCCGATGGTTAAGAACAGAGAGTTCTTACCGGAGTTAATCGCGTCTAACCAACCGGGCAACCAAACATTACCGTGATTGGGCCATGCAGTGGTGGCAATGCTATCCGGGTTGGACAGCAGCACATCCATTGCATAAACAGCTTTCCCGTGAGCCGCCTGAATGAACTGAGCGAATACAGGTTCAATCAGGATTTGTTTTTCAGGAGTACCGAACGCAACCACAACGTCATTGTGAACGTAAATTCCTAAGGTGTGGAAGCCCAGGAACAGAGACACCCAGCTCAGGTGAGAGATGATTGCCTCTTTGTGGTCGAGTACGCGGGCCAGTACGTTACCTTTGTTGGCTTCTGCATCATAGTCGCGAACCCAGAAGATCGCGCCGTGAGCAAAAGCACCAACCATCAGGAAGCCAGCGATGTACTGGTGGTGAGTGTACAGTGCAGCTTGAGTGGTGTAGTCCCGCGCCATGAAGGCATAAGGCGGAATGGAGTACATATGCTGGGCAACTAAGGAAGTGATTACGCCCAAAGCAGCCAGCGCCAAGCCTAACTGGAAGTGCAGAGAGTTGTTGATGGTGTCATACAACCCTTGGTGAGGCAGATTGAACTGACCTTCATTTTTGAACCCGAACAGGGGATCTTTGGAATTGAGCATTTCTTTGATGCTGTGACCAATTCCAAATTGAGTCCGGTACATATGTCCGGCGATGATGAAAATGACCGCGATCGCCAGATGGTGGTGAGCCATATCCGTCAGCCAGAGAGATTCAGTCTGAGGATGGAATCCACCTAAGAAGGTGAGAATAGCGGTTCCTGCACCTTCTGAAGTCCCGAACACATGGTTGGCTGTATCCGGATTTTGAGCATATACGCCCCAGTTTCCGGTGAAGAAGGGAGCCAAACCTGCCGGGTGAGGCAGAGTGGTGAGGAAGTTATCCCAACCGACGTGCTGTCCGCGAGACTCCGGAATGGCAACGTGTACCAGGTGTCCGGTCCAAGCCAAGGAGCTGACTCCAAACAGACCCGCCAAGTGGTGGTTCAAACGAGATTCAGCGTTTTTGAACCAGGAGAGGCTGGGACGATATTTGGGTTGGAGGTGCAGCCAGCCTGCAAACAGGAAGATTGCAGACAGCAACAGCAGGAATATAGAACCTTGGTAGAGATCTCCATTGGTTCTCATTCCAATGGTGTACCACCAGTGGTAAACACCAGAGTAGGCGATGTCAACGGGGTTAGAAGCGCCTGCTTGGGTAAAAGCATCTACCGCAGGTTTCCCGAATTGAGGGTCCCAAATCGCGTGAGCGATCGGACGGACATTTAAGGGGTCTTTAACCCATTGTTCAAAGTTACCTTGCCAGGCGACGTGGAAAAGGCTGCCAGAAGTCCAGAGAAAGATGATGGCGATGTGACCGAAGTGGGAAGCAAAAATCTTTTGGTAAAGATTTTCTTCCGTCATCCCATCGTGACTTTCAAAATCATGGGCTGTGGCAATCCCGTACCAAATCCGACGAGTGGTCGGATCTTGAGCCAATCCCTGACTAAATTTGGGGAATTTGGTTGCCATAAGTCCTAACTAAATCGTCTTCTCTTACGAAGTTGCTCCAATTCCTTCGGAGACGCTGCGCTAACGATAGAAACCGCCACACAAAAGGCATCCGTAGGTCAAAGGCGCACTTCGCGCTCTCTTGCGATGGTCCGCTCAAGGTATTAGAGCTAGGCATGAGTGTTACTTTACCCTAACCCTTGAGCGGGAGACTCTCATCCAACTGAAATGATGCGAGCCAGGAAGAACGCCCAAGTGGTGACGATTCCTCCAAGAAGGTAGTGGGCAACTCCCACTGCACGACCCTGAATGATACTCAGAGCGCGAGGCTGAATCGATGGAGCGACCTTGAGTTTATTATGCGCCCAAACGATCGATTCGATCAGTTCTTGCCAGTAGCCACGACCGCTGAACAGGAACATTAAGCTGAATGCCCAGACAAAGTGAGCTGCCAAGAACATCAAGCCATAAGCAGACAGGGCTGAACCATAGGAGGTAATCACCTGAGAAGCTTGCGCCCACAGGAAATCACGCAACCATCCATTTATGGTAATGGCACTTTGGGCAAAGTTACCATTGGTTATGTGAGAAATTGTACCGTCTGCTCCTACAGTTCCCCAGACGTCAGACTGCATCTTCCAACTGAAGTGGAAAATCACAATCGAGAGGGAATTGTACATCCAGAACAGACCCAGGAACACATGATCCCAACCGGAAACCTGGCAAGTACCACCCCGACCCGGACCATCGCAGGGGAAGCGGAAGCCTAATTCACTCTTATCGGGAATTAGACGGGAGTTACGGGCGAATAAAACACCCTTGAGCAGGATCAGAACGGTAACGTGAATGGTAAAGGCATGGATATGGTGAACCATAAAGTCCGCCGTACCTAATGCAATCGGCATCATTGCCACTTTACCGCCGACTGCGACGACATCGCCACCAAAGACAGGGCTAACACTAGCCAAGGCGTTCGGAGCCGTGTTACCGGGAGCCAAGGTATGTAGGTGTTGAACCCACTGAGCAAAGATAGGCTGGAGCTGAATCCCGGTATCTGAGAACATATCTTGAGGACGACCAAAGGCTCGCATTGTATCGTTGTGAACGTACAAGCCAAAGCTATGGAAGCCCAGGAAAATACAAACCCAGTTCAAGTGGGAAATAATCGCATCCCGGTGACGAATTACCCGATCCAAAACGTTGTTGACGTTCTTCGCCGGATCGTAATCGCGCACCATGAAGATGGCACCGTGAGCGCCTGCACCCACAATTAAGAATCCGCCGATCCAAACGTGGTGGGTGAACAGAGATAACTGTGTAGGATAATCTGTTGCAATGTAGGGGTAGGGCGGCATCGCGTACATATGATGTGCCACGATGATGCTCAAAGAACCCATCATTGCCAGGTTGATCGCTAGCTGTGCGTGCCAGGAAGTGGTCAGCGTTTCGTAGAGACCTTTATGACCTGTACCGCCGATGAGCAGTGGATCTTTATGAGCCTCTAGAATTTGCTTCATACTGTGACCAATACCCCAGTTGGTGCGGTACATATGGCCAGCAATGATGAAGAGTACAGCTAAGGCTAAGTGATGGTGTGCTGTATCTGACAACCACAAGCCACCTGTTACCGGATTTAAACCGCCTTTGAAGGTTAAGAAGTCTGAGTAGACTCCCCAGTTCAGCGTGAAGAAGGGTCTTAATCCTTCTGCAAAACTCGGGTATATATCCGTCATTAAGCTCGGGTTTAAAATCCACTCGTGGGGAAGCGGTATATCACTAACCTTCTCAATCAGCTTACCACCCACTGTTAACGGGCTACCTGCATCAATAGCATCTAAACAGGCATTGATGGGTAGAGACACGTGAATCTGCTGTCCGGCATAACCCAAGCAGCCTAGACCCAGTAAACCCGCGAGGTGATGGTTCATCATCGACTCTACATTCTGGAACCATTCCAGTTTGGGTGCCCGTTTGTGGTAGTGAAACCAACCGGCAAACAGCATCAAAGCTGCCATGACGAGAGCGCCAATAGCTGTGCAGTACAGCTGAAAGGAGTTGGTAATACCATTGGCTCGCCACAACTGAAATAGACCTGATGTAATCTGAATTCCGTGGAAGCCGCCTCCCACATCTGCATTTAAAATTTCTTGACCGAAGATTGGCCAAACCACCTGAGCGCTGGGTTTAATCCCGGTGGGGTTTGTTAACCAAGCTTCATAGTTTGAAAACTTCGCGCCGTGGAAGTATGCACCACTCAGCCAGATAAATATTACGGCTAAATGACCGAAGTGGGCGCTAAAGATTTTGCGCGAAATATCTTCTAAATCACTGGTATGACTATCGAAGTCGTGAGCGTCGGCGTGGAGGTTCCAAATCCAGGTGGTGGTATTCGGACCCTTCGCTAGATCACGTCGGAAGTGACCCGGTTTTGCCCATTTTTCAAACGAGGTAGGAACCGGATCGTTATCGACCGTAACCTTTACCTTCGCCTCCGGCTCTGGAGGACTGATGGTCATTGAGACTCTCCTCTCCCTATGACAAATACTCTACGTGTTGCTGATTTTGAAACAAGTTGTACAACTCTTTCAAAATCCTTAGCAAAAGTTAATGTATTACTAACAGTTGCTCGGGGACAACACAACTCCCTTTTACTTTACTACAAGAGTGGAAAATTTGATTTTCACACTCAACCCCTGTTTACAGCTTTGGAATTTCCCGAGGCCGCTTGAAGGGGCTGTTGTATCTAAATGATATATCATCTTTCCCAATCAGGGGGGAATGGCTTGTTAACAATAATTAAAAATTGCTATAACCCTGATTAAACAAAGATTAGAGTTGATTTTAGACCCGAAAACCCACCTCAGATCCATTCTAAACGTTACAAAACTTAAACTTAATGAGAGTAAATTCTTAAACTAAAAAGATCTTGACAAGATCAAATAAGTGATCGCTATTTAGCTTTTCTAGCAGAACCCCAGACTCAATGTTAGAGGAAGCGATCGAGGGATCGCGATCACGATTAAGTAAAGGGAAGCGTTTCAGGAGGATGCTGAAAATCTTCTCCAACGATAAATCTTGTTCGATCAACGGGACAAGTTTTGACATAAATAAGGCATCCCGTCTGTGATCCGGGGCTATAGACATAATTGGGTGGATACCGCAGCCAACTCCCCGCCGGATAACTCCCCAACTCATCCTGCCAAATCCCTTCTATGACAAAGATTTCTTTCATTTCAGTTTCTACTACATTCGAGAGTGTAGTGTGGGGCTGCCAGCGCTCGATCCAGACTTTTTCTGGATATCCCATTTGTTGATAAAGGATCTGCAACTGAATTTGCGGGATTATACCGGATTGCCAGGAGGACTGATAAATATTGGTTTTAATTTGTTGGCGAGTTTTTCCACCGTGTTGTCGCAATTTCACAAAAGTCAAACACCCCTGATTACTGTAGGGACGATGAATAAACCCTTCCGGATTGAGCATATAAGTTCCCGGTGGATGTACCCCGGTTTCGTCTGCAAAATCGCCCTGAAGGACCAAAATTTCTTCTCCTCCGGGATGGCCATGTAGCGGAAAAAATCCACCCGGATCGAACTTGGTCAGCATCGTGACCGGATGATCTTGAACCTGATGGTCAGATTCAAAACAACCAAACCAAATTCCAGTAAAGATCGTCTGATGCCAAACCAGGGATGTTGGCAGAACCGCAACCCGGTTAAATAAGTTGTGATTAACTTGTTTGGATTGCCATTGAAGCTGAGAAAACACCACAATTACACCTCAAATGTTTCATACGCTAGTTCCTGAAAAAAAATTTTACTCTGACAAAGCGCAAAAGTATCTGCTTAGTCCTGTGGAGTCAAACAATATTTAACGATACTTAACGTATGGGCAAAAAGGAATCTTGACGCTCTGGCTTTCAAGGGGGATGGGGTAGTTCACTCAACGCTCCTTTTGGGCTATAGTTCCCTATGGAAGCCTTCTATAGAAAAATGGACTTGGGAGTTTCAGGAGAACAAACGTGTTGAACAGGAATTACGGTTGGACAACCCTAAGAAAACGGTTAATCTCTGCCATAGCCGCCATCTTGGTCTTAAATCTTCTCGGATGTCAGCAACCCCAACTACCCGAACCCAGTCTACCGAATCTCTCAGCCCCTCAGCCAACAACCGAAATGGGGGAAGCCTCGCCTCCGAGGGCGATTCAACTTCTACATCAACCCCTAGACATCTATCAACCTCAAATCACCATCCTCAGTCCTCAACCGGACGAAATCCTCCAGGACAACACCATCACCGTCCAACTCCAAGTTCAGGACTTACCCCTATTTCGAGATGAAACCCTGAGTTTAGGGCCACATTTACAAGTCCTTCTCGATAATCAACCCCTAGAAAATATCTACACCCTCGACGAACCCCTAATTTTATCGGACTTAGAAGCCGGAACCCATACCCTGCGAATCTTTGCGGCTTATCCTTGGGAAGAAAGCTTCAAAAACGACGGCGCCTATGCTCAAACCACCTTTCATATTTTTACAAAAACTCCAGAAAACAATCCCGATCCGCAACTTCCGCTATTAACCTACAACCAACCGAGAGGAACAATCGGCGCCGAACCCGTTCTGTTAGACTTCTACCTGGCGAATGCTCCCCTACATTTGGTGGCTCAAGAAAATCCAGAAGATGAAATTGTCGATTGGCGAATTCGCGTCACCGTCAACGGTAAAAGCTTTATTATTGATCGATGGCAACCTATATATATAAAAGGTATAAAACCGGGAAAAAACTGGGTACAACTCGAATACCTCGACGAACTCGGAGAACCGCTGATCAACGTCTACAACAAGACGGCTCGCGTTTTTACCTACGACCCCAACAGCCAAGACACCCTATCGAAACTGGTACGGGGTGAACTGACGTTAGCCGAAGCTCGTCCGATGGTCGATCCGGGTTATGATTTTAAAGTCGTTACTCCCCAAGTCGAAGAAACTCCCGAAACTGAAAGTCCCGCAGAACCGACAGAAGTTGAAACCGTTCCTTCGGTAGAACAAGAAACTCCCGAAATAGAAGAAACCGCAGAACCGACAGAAATTGAAACGGTTCCTTCGGTAGAACAAGAAACTCCCGAAATAGAAGAAACCGCAGAACCGACAGAAATTGAAACCGTTCCTTCGGTAGAACAAGAAACTCCCGAAACTGAAAGTCCCGCAGAAGAAACCGAAGACATCGAAGTGATACCAGAAGGGGAAATTCCTTCAACCGTCGAAGAAACATCGGAAACAGCAGTTGAGGAAGTTTCGCCGACAGAAGAAGAACCCTCAGCCGAACCCATTCCCGCAACCGGTGGATGGTTTAACCGCATCAAAGGTCAAATTCCGCCACTTCCGGTATTTGAGAAAAACAATACTCAAACCAGTCCTATAGTTACTCCTTCGCAAACCTCAGAACCCTCCGAAACTGATAATGTATTCAAAGGGATTTTCAGCCGTTTTCAACAAATTCCTCTGTTTCAGAAAAAAACTTCCCAACCCGAACCCCAACCCGAACCCCAACCGGTTGAAACCTTACCTGAAATTGTTGATGAGGCTCCCATTCCCGAAGCGACTCAACCCGAAGAACCCGAAGAATCACCCGAACTTGTTCCCGATGAGTTAAAACCATCGACTGAAATTTCCCCCACACAGCCAACTGTTGAAACGGTAGAACCCGTTATCGAATCCTCACCGGAACCGGAAGCCGTTCCCGAAATTGTCGAGGAAACTTCTGTTATCGAGTCGGAACCCGTTCCCGAAATTGTCGAGGAAACTTCTGTTAGCGAGTCGGAACCTATACCCGAAACAGTCGAGGAAACTTCTGTTATTGAACCGGAACCCGTTCCGGAAATTGTTGAGGAAACTTCTGTTATTGAACCGGAAGTTGTTCCCGAAATTGTTGAGGAAACTTCTGTTATCGAGTCGGAACCCGTTCCGGAAATTGTTGAGGAAACTCCAGTTGTCGAGTCGGAAACTGAACCGGAAGAACCCATAGTGATTACCCCAGAAGCCGAACCCGAACCCCTTCCGGAAATTATCGATCAAACTCCCGTTGTTGAACCCGAAGTTGAGTGAGAAGAATCTAACCTAAGACCCTAACCAGGCAGTTAAGTTTAAGCTAATGTAGAAAAGCGTGGCTTTTTTGTGTAAAAGCTGCGTTTTTTATTGGGCAAATTGTAACAGATTGAGCCAGATTTCTACTCAAGGAGTTAATCTTCGATGGCTGATACAAGACATCTCGCCATACTCAAACAAGGGGTTGCAGTCTGGAACCACTGGAGAAAGCACAACCCCGAAATTCAACCCGATTTTAAAGGTGCTGATTTAAGAGCGGCTATGCTGCGGTTGTCTAGTCTCAAAGGACTGAATTTAAGCCAAGCCGATCTCAGGGAAGCCGATCTCAAAGGTGCCGATCTTTGGTTCGGCAACCTTGCGGGTGCAAATCTTAAAGGTGCCGACTTGAGAGGCGCCAACCTTTGGGGTGCGGATCTTTCTCAAACTCAAATCTTTCAGACTAATTTTCAAGGCGCCATTCTCACAGGTGTTTGTATTCTCGGTGGTCGAATTGATAGCCAAACCAATTTTACTAATGTCTTGTGTCGGTTTATCTACTGCCAACCCAACCAACAACAGCGTTATCCCCTCGATCCTAACGTCAGTTTTGCTCCGGGAGAATTCGCACGCTGGATTCAAACGCTTTAAAATCAAGGAACGTTTTGACATCGAGTCCTAATCGAGATAGCACTGGTATGGAACCCTACTCAACCCCAACACCGCAGTTTTACACCTATAAAGGCTATCGTTGTGCTTATGAAGTTCATCGGACAATGGACTCGGAATCTTCACAACATTTACCTTTACTGTTGATCCATCCTATCGGTGTGGGATTATCCCGTCGGTTTTGGTATCGGTTTTGCGATCGCTGGCAACAAAAAGGTTATCAAAATCCGATCTATAATCCCGATTTACTGGGGTGTGGTGACAGTGAAATGCCTCATGTGGCTTACCAACCCCAAGATTGGGCCGAACAGTTGAATGAATTTCTGCAAACGGTGATTCAAAAACCTGTATTGCTGGTGGTACAGGGAGCGCTTCTCCCGACGGCGATCGCTTTGGTTGAGTTACAGCAGCAAAAACAAACTCAGTTGATCAAAGGTTTGGTGTTATCTGGCCCTCCGGCTTGGCGAGTAATGACGGATACGGGTTCGCCGACTCAACATCGACTGTTGTGGAATTTGTTTTTTGATGCTCCCATTGGTCGTTTATTCTGGAGTTATGCTCGGCGTCGCCAGTTTGTTGAGTCTTTTTCGATTCGTCAATTGTTCGCGGAAGCCGAAGCGGTCGATAAACAGTGGCTCGATCTGTTGGAAGTTGGAGCGAGTAACCCCAAGAGTCGATATGCGGTATTTTCGTTTTTAGCGGGGTTTTGGCGAAAAAATTACGAGCCGGCGATGGGAGCGATTAAACAACCGACGCTGGTGGCGATCGGCGAAAAGGCTTCTAGTATTAGTCGTAAAGGGATTTCTGAAACGCCCGAACAACGTGCTGAAGCTTATCAGAAGGGTTGGCCTCATGCTCAGTCTCGGATTATTCCGGGGCGCAATGTTCTCCCCTACGAATCGACACCAGAGTTTATAGATATTGTTGCCGAGTTTCTGCACAGTCTCCCGTAAGTTGGCTTTCAAATCTAGAAACTGTAAGCTGAAACCCGAACCCAAGATGGGTTCGGGTTTTTGTTGAATCACTGTATTTTGCTAAGTATAGATTTTTCTTCACTGCTCAGTTAAGCGGTAGAAGCAACGTGATTTTTACTACAGGCAATCCGAGATATTACTGAATTTTAATTTGCATATTGAATTCAATTAAAAATAAACAATCCGTAGAATTACTGAAAACTTAAAAGATGTAAAAAAAAGCCAACGAAAACTTCGGCAAAAACTAGGATAACTTATAAAAATTACAGGAAAAATTTTCAGTATGCACAGAGATTTATGACCGAAAAAAATCAACATATTTCACCACTATTATCCAATCAAAGCTCTATTTTGACGAGATCTTTACCCCAAACAAAAAAAATGTAAAGAATCGGTAAAAACCCGCTAAAAATATTTCAAAAAAAATTATTTAAAGCTAAGATAGAGAAACAAAAGTAAAGTTTATCACCAACGCAAAATACTCAAGTTTTTCAATTCAATCAGGAGTCACACCCATGAAAACTAAACTATTTGCTCTATTAACGGGTCTTACCACTCTGACAACTGTAGTTGCTGGAACTGCACCCGCTCAAGCGACTGACGTTGATGCTTTAATGAAAGCTTTTTTCGAGTTTGCACCGACTCAAGACGGTCAAAAAATCAATGAGGAAGCAAAACTGAGTGGTATTACAGAAGTAGATATTACCGGGCTTTTAACTGTTAATCAAAGCACAAGCAAGCTAGAAGCTGTATTCTTAGGTGAATTTGCAGGTAGCACGAAGAACGTTTTAGGCTTTTCATCTAGTAATGGTGCAAGTGGAACAATGTGGTCTGAGATTCAGGCTCACCCTTACCGTTATGATCCTGAGACTGGTGAAAAGCTTCCTGAATATAAGGTCGGTAATTTTGATCAAAGTTTAAACTCTAAATGGGGCTTAGGTATTGGTTCTACTTTATCTTTAGGTGCATTTGAAGCAGGTAGCACTCTGGACTTTACACTCAAAAATACTGATTTCAGTGCAAATTATGGATTCAGCATGAGCAGTCAACCCGGACAGTTCAAGGGTTATACTCTGGCTGGATTTGAAGATTGGTTGGTGATTGGAATTGAAGATACTATCGATGTTATCCATGAGGGTAAATACATTATTAAGAGTGATTGGGATTACAACGATACTGTCTTCGCGGTTAAACTCGGTACTCCGGCGGCGAGTGTTCCCGAACCTTCTACTATTGCGGCTTTGATGGGTGTTTCTGCTGCTGTTGGATTTAGCCGTCGTAAGAATGCTAATAAGTCCTAGTCATCGCGAACCAACTCCAATCAACATCACGAATAATTTAATTAACCCCCAACTTTGATGAGTAAAGACGGGGGTTAATTATTTTGATTGAATGCGATCGCGTGTCGAAGTGCGATAAAATGTTATAGGCTTGTTGTCTAAGCAAACTATTGTATCAGTCAGTTCTATGTCACGACAGGATACCAAAGAAATTGGTAAACTTGTTATCGTTTCGGTTGCAAGTTTATCACTGTTGGGAATAGCAGTTCACCTGATTATTCCTAAAGAGTTAATTTCTCAAGTTTTACCCGGAGAAACCGTTTCACCTCGCTTACAAACCGAACGGCTTAAAATTGGAATTCTGACCTCATCCAAAGATTATCAGACTTTTATTGAATATTTACAAGAGCAATTGGGAAATCAGTTAAAAATTACCTTAGAGGGTGATGGAAATCTTTCCTATCAAGCGGCTAAAAATAAAATTATTCAAAATCAGTGGGATATCGTTTTTACTCTTTCTCCCATGCTGTCTGTTGCGGCTAAAGATAATGGATATTCGTTTGCAGCCCGGATGTTCCCCGATTTTGAACCTTATTATGAATCCGCTTTATTTGTGAGAAATGATAGTTTGATTCAATCTTTGGCTGATTTAAAACCCACAACAACAATTGCTTTGGGCGACTTTAACTCCGCTTCCAGTTTTTATATGCCGGTTTATGATTTGTACGGTAAAACCTTAAGAGTAAATGCAGGAAACCGTTCTTCTCAAATTCGAGAAATGGTAAAAAGTGGAAAAGTAGATGTGGGTGCAAGTTCTTTTAATTTGGTTAAAGATAATCCGGCTTTTCGGGTAATTCATGTGAGTCGAAAAATTCCCGGTTCGGGTGTTTACCTGTCTCCCAAATTATCAAATTCAGACAAAACAACTTTGAAAAAAGTATTGTTAGATGCTCCTGCTATAGTTAAACAAGAAGCAAACTATGATGTGGGTCAAGAAGCCGATTATACAATGTTTGTCGGAATTTCACGTCGAGCGGAAGAAGTTCTAGCTTGTGCAGATTTTTCTCAAAATCCAATCAACTTTTTTTGTCCGTCTTCCAACACAAATTATATTGCATCTAACGAGACTTCTGTTATCGGTAAAGTGAACGGGTTTAGTTATGTTGATAATGATACATTGCACCTGACATTATCAGGAAAAGATGGTAATTTGTATCGTGTAGTTGTCGCTCGAAAAATCCTCAATCAAGTTAAAAATGCACCACCGCCACCGGGTTTAATCAATAAAACAGTTCAAGTTATTGGAGTTCAACCTGTTGAAGTTAATAGTCGTTTAGAGTTGAAAGTCGAACAAGCCAATCAGTTACAAATGTTGTAGAGATTCTTGTTAATTTTAAAAATATTTTAAAGTTTGATTGATTGATGTCATTTAAGTTAATCTTGTTTTTTAGAGTGACATTGACGAAAAAATCTTCTATAATTAGAAAGCTGTTACTTCTGAAGAAAAATGTCATCTGCTGAAAAACAATTACAAAATAGAGTTTCATCTTCACAAAACAATCTGTTAGTTAGACCGTTTTTAAAATGGGCGGGAGGAAAGAGACAATTACTTAACGTCTTGAAAGAACATCTTCCCAAAAAATACAAAACTCGGGAAGCGAGTCAACCGCAAGCCCTGGCTTTAAAAGCCAGGGAACGGTTGACCTATTATGAACCTTTTGTGGGTGGGGGCGCTTTTTTATTTGATTTACAACCTAAAAATGCTGTAATTAATGATAGTAACGGAGAACTAATTAACTGTTATCGAATAATTAGAGATTCTGTTGAAGAACTGATAGAAGACTTGGGAAGGCATAAAAATCAAGAAGATTACTACTATAAAATGAGGGAATTAGACCGAAAAACAAGCTGGACCAAGAAAACAGAAGTTGAACGCGCATCAAGAATTATTTATTTGAATAAAACCTGTTATAACGGACTGTTTCGGGTGAATTCTCGCGGACAGTTTAACGTTCCTTTTGGTCGGTACAAAAACCCCAATATTTTAGATGAAGCGGTATTGCGAGCGGTGAGTAATTATCTGAATGAAAATCAAGTTGAAATTCTCAATAAAGACTTTGAAACAGCAGTTAAAACAGCTAGAAAAGGAGATTTTATTTATTTTGACCCTCCCTACGACCCGGTTTCCGATACCGCTTCTTTTACGGGTTATGATATTAATGGGTTTAATCGCAATGAACAGGAACGGTTAAAAAATACTGTTGATGAGTTGGATAAAAAAGGATGTTATGTGCTGTTGAGTAATGCTTATACGGATTTTATTGTTGATTTGTACAAAGATTATAGACAATTTAGAGTTTCTGCAATTCGGGCGATTAATTCTAACGCAAAAAAAAGAGGTAGGGTTGATGAGATTTTGGTGAAAAATTATGAGTGATTCCAGTAAAAATAACTTAACTAAAAATGATATTGCATGGGAAAAGATATTTGAAAAATATCAAGTTCTAGAAAAGATTTCCGAACGGGGTAGCTTTGAAATTGACGCCGGAACTATTAATCAATTCAGAGAAAGTCGGTTAATGGCAAAATTTGACCATCACGTTAATTTACCTCGAATTTTTCAACAAAATTCACTGTCTATCCTTCCCCTTTCTCGTTCTCGATATATTCTCGGACATTTTGATGCTTATTGTCGGGTAAATTATCATCCTGAAATCGAACCGATTCCGGTTACATTTCCGAGTGATATTGAAAGCTTGAACTATGAAACCTTATCTTCTGAAAGTTTGGCGATAAATTGTGCTTTTCATGCGGGTATGATTGCGGATATTTTAGACGCAAAAACCGATAAAGTTTTTCATACGGTTTCGGGTCGGATGTCTGCGGGGAGTTTTGATTTT
Organism: Lyngbya sp.; assembly: GCA_035285085.1. GTDB lineage: Bacteria > Cyanobacteriota > Cyanobacteriia > Cyanobacteriales > Microcoleaceae > Capilliphycus. The sequence continues at coordinate 17,917 of JAYKHV010000071.1, forward strand.
TCGATTAGCAGTTTATCGAGTAATTATCCTTATTTAGTGGAAGTTAATAACTCTCAGTGTGAAATAGATGCGGGGTTTGAAACTGAAGAATATTTTCTTATCGTCGAAGCCAAGATGTATGGCGTTGAGGATTTTTTAATCAGACAACTGTATTATCCTTATCGACTTTGGTCGAGTAAAGTTCATAAAAAAGTGTTGGTTGCTTTGATGACGTTTTCAAATTCAACCAATCAATTCAGCTTCTTTCTGTACGATTTCGATAATTTATCAGATTATAACTCTATCCGGTTAATTCAGCAGAAAAATTATATCATCGGTTCTGAAAAAATCACCAGAGACGATATTTCAGAAGTGTTTAAGTCTGTTAAAGTTGTCTGTGAACCGGATGTTACGTTTCCGCAAGCGGATGATTTTAACCGCGTTGTAGATTTATTGACGCTGCTTTATGAGAATGATTTAACCAAAGATGAAATTACAACCGAGTATCAATTTACAGCCAGACAAACCAACTATTATACGGATGCGGGTAGATACTTGGGTTTGGTGGATAAAATCAAAACTGATGATAGTAAGGAGATTGCTTTTTGTTTGACGGAGGAAGGAAGACGTCTGATGAATAAGAAGCACAAGCCAAAGATTCTTTCACTCATTAAAACGATTCTAAAATATCCCGTTTTCTACAAAACCTTTGAAATGACGCTTCAAACCGGAGAAATTCCTCAAAAAGATAAAGTTAGCGAGATGATGTCAAGCTTAAATTATGGCGATAAAACCAAAAATAGACGTTTTCAAACGGTGAGAAGTTGGATAAAATGGATAGGGAATATCTGTTCAGATTAATGTTTTATAGTATTAAAATCTGACCGATTTTTTTCAATCCCCTGAGAACATCGTAAAACTCATTTCCGGGGTTGGAAATTGAAAAGGATTTGGATAAGCTGTATTCGGCTTGATTTTCACGACTCAGTTTTATAAAAACCGCTTCTCGACCGTTAATCATCAATCCAAAAACGGGTTTTTCTAAGTTGGGACTCGCCACCATGTAAACGAGAGTTTGGGGAAGTGCGACCATCACATCTGCTTTGGTTCTTTTGGTTTCAATAACAGCAATCCAAAATTCTCCCTGAAACACCAAAAAATCGATTTTTCCGCGAATACTATCCCCGTTAACTTCGTCATCAATTTGAACTTCTCTTTCCGCAGCAATAGAAAAGGGAGAGTTAAAAAATCCTGCAAGGTCAAGCAACGGCGAAACCACAACAATTTTAACGACTTCCTCCAACATTTCCCGTTTTGCGAGGTAGAGATATTGCTGTTTTACTCTATCCAAACGCCGTTTTTCTTCGGGAGTTAGTTCTGGTATTTCATCCAACCAAGTTAGAAAGAATCTGTCTTCTTGCAAAAACTCAAGATTAAATCGGGTTTCCACATCATAAAGCGTTAAGTTGAAAGCGGGAATAACTGGCGTTTTGTTCATAGTCTTCTTAAAATTTAGTTGGGTGGGTTAACCGCAGTTAAACACACCCTTTTTTGTTATTTTCCCGCCGTTAACGTTTGTTGACGATTTTGGATTTCTAGATAAATCAACAACGCATTAACATCCGCAGGATTTACACCGCCAATTCTAGACGCCTGACCAATGGTTAACGGTTTGACTTTTGTTAACTTTTCCCGAGATTCCATTGACAACGTTTCAATCGCCATATAGTTAATATCTTCGGGTAATTTTCGATTCGCATGGCGGCTAATTTGGTCGATTTGATTTTGTTGGCGTTGCAGATAACCGGAGTATTTAACCTCAATTTCTGCACCTTCTTTTTCTACAGCATCGATATCGGGATTTCCCAAATTATACCGTTCCAAATCAACGTAATGAAATCCCGGACGCCGCAACAAATCAGCTAGGGTAATTGAACCTTTAATTTTTTGTTGCGTGTCGGAAACAATAGCAACCGCAACGTCATCCCGTTCTTTAATTCGGGTCGAATGTAAACGCTCTTTTTCGGCGATAATATTGGCTTGCTTGCGTTCAAAAAGTTGCCAGCGTCGGTCATCAATTAAACCAATTTCTCGACCCAATGGCGTTAACCGTTGGTCGGCATTATCCGAACGCAATAACAGCCGATATTCCGAACGACTGGTTAACATTCGGTAAGGTTCGCGCAAATCTTTTGTACACAAATCATCGATTAAAGTGCCGAGATAACTGCCTTCTCGGGGGAAAACAATCATCTCTTGATTTCGCGCAAATCTAACCGCATTAATTCCCGCAACAATTCCCTGGGCTGCGGCTTCTTCGTAACCGGTTGTACCGTTAATTTGACCCGCACAAAATAGCCCTTCAATTTTCTTCGTCATCAACGTCGGATAACATTGGGTTGCGGGTAAATAATCGTATTCAACCGCATAAGCCGGACGCAACATAATACACTTTTCTAAACCGGGTAAACTCCGCAACATTTCTAATTGCAATTTTTCCGGCAAACCCGTAGAAAATCCTTGAATGTACAATTCGGGAATATTTCGCCCTTCCGGTTCGATAAAAATTTGGTGGCTTTCTTTATCAGCGAACCGCACAATTTTATCTTCAATACTCGGACAATAACGCGGCCCTTTCGCTTCTACCCAACCGCCATAAACGGGGGATAAGTGCAAATTTTCCCGAATAATTCGGTGAGTTTCTGCGGTGGTTCTTGTCAGATAACAGCACATTTGTTCCCGTTCAACCCACACCTCCGGGTCAAAACTAAACCAGCGGACTTCTTCATCTCCCGGTTGCGGTTCTAACTGACTATAATTTACCGAACGTTTGTCAACTCGGGCGGGAGTTCCTGTTTTTAACCGTCCGGTTTCAAAGCCTAACTTATTCAGCGTTTCCGTTAAACCAACCGCAGCAAATTCACCCGCACGTCCGGCGGACATCGATTTATTTCCCACCCAAATAACGCCGCCCAAAAACGTTCCGGTTGTCAGAATAACCGCCTTGCATTTAAACGCAACATCAAAATAAGTTTTTACTCCAATAATTTCATCATTTGCACCCAATACAACATCGGTCACCATGCCTTCGCGGATGGCGAGATTTTCTTGATTTTCAACAATATTTCGCATCACCGCAGCATATTCCCGCTTGTCGGTTTGGGCGCGTAATGCCCAGACTGCGGGGCCGCGAGAGTTGTTCAATAAGCGCTTTTGCAAATAGGTGCGGTCGGCCATTTTGCCAATTTCGCCCCCCAGTGCGTCCACTTCGTGGGTGAGTTGGGACTTGGCGGGCGCCCCGACGGCGGGGTTGCAGGGTTGCCACGCTATTTTGTCGAGGTTTAGGGTCAACATCAGGGTGCGACATCCCAGACGCGCCGAGGCGAGGGCGGCTTCGCAACCGGAATGTCCGCCCCCGACAACTACAATATCAAATTCGTCTTGAAAGTCTACAGCAGATGTTTGAGTCATTGTGAATGTTTGAGTTTGAGAACTTATTTTTTAATTTTAGCGGTTATAATTAATGTTCAACAGACAAGTGTAAGAAATCCTGTATTTTTAGCAGCGAGTTAATATTTTTATTAAAAGTTCTAGTTGAAAGTTCTAGTTGAAAGTTCTAGTTGTTTTGATGTCTGCTGAGTCTATCCGGTTAAAAATTCTTTAATCGTTGTAGCAATTCCCTTTGCAGCCAAGTAGGGAACACCATTTCCAATCATTTTAAATAGACTACTTAAAGATAATTCTTGGGGAAGCGCGTATTCTTTTGGTAAAGATTGAATGGCTAAAGTCTCAGCAACCGAAAGCCTCCGAACTTTATAGGGATGCAAATGAACTTCATTATTTCCATAGCAAGCTGTCGGAGAATAGCGCCAACGGTGAAGTCGTTTGTATGATTTTTTTGAGTCATCCCCTTCGCTAACCGATAGAATTCTTTTAATTCCCGCCCGGGGTTGAAAGTGATTTTCGGCGTTTGGATGGTTCAGCACGTCATTTTTTATAAACCAATTTTCTACAGTTAAGTTTTTAGGAATTCCATCGGGACAGGGGAGAACTGAATTTTCTTGAAAGGGGCTAATTGTCGGCCATGAGTAGTTAAAAATATCGGTTTTTGAGTAACTCATATATTTATCCCAGGGAAAGATTCCTTCGGGTAAAAAATTAGTATTTTTTATCTTGATACCCAAATCGGTAATTAGATTTTTTCTAAAGCCAATTAAGATAATTCTATCTCTATCTTGAGCAACGCCGTACTCTAAAGCGTTAATTAGTCTTTCTGTCAGCACGTATCCGGCTTTAATCAGCTTGTCTTTCAGAAATTCAAAGAATATTTTATGCTTTTGAGTTCGATAAAGTCCCTTAACGTTTTCAAACAAGAAAAAATCCGGTTTGTGTTGTATAATTAATTCAATATAAGTGTCGGAGAGTTTGCCATTTTCTCCATTTTGACCTTTGTTTTTTCCCCCTACTGAAAAGTCGGGACAAGGTGGCCCCCCGATAAATCCTATCAGGTCTGATTGTTTTCGAGCATCTTGAACTAATTCCCAAAGATGCAATGCTTTTTTTCCTTCGGTTAGTTCAACAATATCGGCATTTTCTCCGCTGTGGTAGCCATATTCTGGCTCGGGTAATTTCAGGCATTTTCTAGAATAACGGTAAGCTTTTATAAAAGTTGGATTTATATCGCTTACATAGGCTATTTGAAAGCCGCTTTTTTCAAATCCTAAGTCTAAAAATCCTGCACCCGAAAAGAATGAAAAGATACAACTGTTCATAGATTTTTTGAAAATATTGTTGAATAATTCAAGTTATCATGGGGTGATTTGTGTTGTCAAGATTAGCTGTCAAATATAACAAGTTTATTTGATGTTAAATTTGATTTAATAACACCATAATAGGGCTTGCAAAGGACTAACTGTTGAGGTATTCTAAGCTGTAGGTTTGATGAACAGAAGACCTTAACCCAACTTAACAATAGACCCATGACTCAACAACCTTCACCCAACAATCAAAGCCTGGTAGAAAAGCTTAAACAGTTCTTAAAAAAAGTTGAGAGTAAGCAAAATTTAATTTCTGCTTTAGGAGGAATTACAACCCTAATTGGTGCGATCGCCGCTGCAATTATTTTTATTCTGCCGCCAAAACCTCCCACCAATTGTAGCGGTTTCCTGGTTTATATTCCGGCTGATTCTGATACAATAACATACCTAGAAAAAAAGATTGACTGCTACCGCGATCGCATTGCGAATAACCCGAAAGATGCAGTTGCTTATACGAACTTGGGGGAAGCAGAACGTCGTTTGGCGAACATAAAAAATCACAGAATAAACAAGCGTCTGAACGAATTGGAAGTCGCAAAAAAACATCATTTGACTGCACAAAAATTAGATCCTAAATCTAAAGAAGTTCAACAAGGATTACATACGGTGAATCAAGATATAGAACATTTGGATAAATTAAAAGAGGATTCAATATCGAACAAGTTTCGAGGAACTATCCAGTCTACAACAAATAAACTAATGACATTCAACCAACAGCAGTAGAAATTTTTATCAGTTTGGGGCGCAAGCGTTGCGCCCGTACAAGAGTAAGTCTTTAAAATTTAGGGGAACAGAGAAGAAGTAGAGCTTGATTTATTTGACAGATGTTTTAAAGTTAACAACGTTAGCTAAACTATTCGTAGTATCTGTCCAAAATGAGAGTTGACTAAATCGCTCAAACAAATCTGGAGGTAAGATACTTCTACGAGGTTTAAATTCAACCCGAGAGCGAACAGTATGTAATCCTTCTGTTCTCAACTTGCGGTCAAATTCAGGTTCCTCATATTCGATGCTTTCCAGATCGTGATTAAACGGTTCTTCTCCGAGAAACTGATAAATTAATGCTAAAGTTTGTTCGGGAGCGATCGCCAAAAACTCATAGTCTACTAACAGCAAACGGTCAGCTTGTTCGCTATAAAAAGCTTCTTTTAGAGCATTATAAGCAAAGCCGACTAAGCGATTCCCTTGGCTTAACGCTTCTGTACGACTGTAAACCGTTGAAATTTCAGCTCGATTTCTAAACATCCTAGAAATTTCAAACGCATTTCGCCGAACTAAACGTTCTAAAGAATCCATAACCCAGGCGACATTACGCACGCAACAAATGACTTTCGCTTCTGGGAATAACTGACAAATTAGCGGTAACTTGCTACACCAAAGACGATTGGTATCAAAAATCACTTGATTTTCAGCGATCTGCTGTTGATAATAAGCCGAAAATATACCAAGAATGAGATCTCGTCTTTGTTCCGGAGAAATGAACACGGAGAATTCGTTCTCCTCGCTCATTGCATCCAGCATTCGGCTAACCAATCCTCCGACGGGCGATGTCATTCCCGCGTGAAAGCGAGGATTTTGCCGAAGTATCGCCGCTAGCACCGTTGAGCCAGCACGAGGTAAGCCAGAAATTAAATGAATGGGGCTAGATAGAGACACAGCCTATGTATTGACCTCCTAGAGGCTTTCCAATTTGAGATCGGTAATTTGATCGATTTTCGATCAAAGTGCTAACCTGAGATCGTCTCAAGTTTGAGGATTCCTCCGTATAAGCACTCACGATCATCATACTAAATAATACTTCGGTTTGGCTCTAAATCTAGAAGACCTTAGAAAAAAATATACATTCAGTCATGCGGTTAACCTTTCAAAATCTTGAATATTGCTATTAATCTGTTTGCTTATTATTTGATTTTGGCTAGAATTGATGATTATTCTTTTGTGAGAATTCAATTGAACAGATTAGAACTGCACCTTCTAGAGAGTGACCTCAAAATCTCAGGAAAGAGTAGCCCGACTCTTCACTATCATCATCAGACCCGAGATAGATTTTTTCAAATTTTAAATTTGTTACATTGACAATGTGCTAATATAGTTTTATCATAAATGATTTGCCAACTTTCGCAAAAAACGGTTCTATAAATGATGAAAAAAGCCACATTGTTAGAATTGATTGCCGGAAAAAATCGGGGATTATTAGCAAGTGAGTTAGATCGTCAAGCCATTTTAGCCGCCATCGCTCAACTCGAAGATTATAATCCTAACCCTAAACCTTTAGAAGTACCTGAACTGTTAGAGGGAAACTGGCAACTTCTCTATACAAGTAGTCAAGAACTGCTGGGAATTGATCGCTTTCCCTTTTATAATCTAGGCAAAACTTACCAATGTGTACGGGTGAAAACCGGTAAAATTTACAACATCGCTGAACTGGTAGGCTTGTCTTATTTAGAAGGTTTAGTCAGTGTAGCCGCTCGATTTGAACCCGTTTCCGAGCGAAGAGTTGAAGTAAAATTTAATCGTTTTGTAGTCGGTTTGCAGCGATTTATCGGTTATCAATCTCCGAATCAATTTATTAATGCGGTTGAGTCCGATCAAAAGTTTTTGGCGATAGACTTTAAGATTAATCCGGATAATCAACAAGGATGGTTAGATATTACTTATTTAGATGAAGATCTGCGAATCGGACGGGGAAATGAAGGCAGTGTATTTGTGCTAACCAAAGTTCTTTAGTTTTACCGAGTCAAGAATACAAAACTGCGATCGCGGCTTGGTCTTTCATTGCAGTTCGCGTTAAAAAATATTGGTTAATTTTAGTATAAACATATACTAAAGTTCGGGGTAAGAGTTAAATACGGTTGCCAAATTATAACTGCTATGTTATGCTATTGGGCGTGTTTCTACTATATATTAATTAAAATTGAATAAAAAATACAAATCAAGGTTGACTATCTAAACTATCTCCTGGACTATGTTGGTTTTTCTAAGATAGAAGATCCTTTCAAAAATCAGAAATAAAAACCCGCCATAGAATTAGAGAGATTTAAAGTAGACAACCCTGAAAAGTGATTGAATTGCAAAATTAAGGAGGATAGAGAAAAGAAAAATGGACTTAGATAAACAAGAGTTAACCTAGCTCGGAAAGTGAGGGGTTTCTAGCCACTGCTGAGGCTGAGTCAACGATTAGGAAAAATTCCACTAGCTTATGAAAACCTATGCATCCATGAAAATAGCTTTAGTTCACGACTATCTAACTCAAAAGGGAGGAGCAGAGCGAGTTTTCGAGCTGCTTTGTCATGCATTTCCACAGGCTGATATTTTTACTTCATTATATGAACCTCAAGAAACCATCAACCTCGAAAATAGACTCGTATACACAACAGCTCTGCAAAATATTCCGGGAGCATCCAAAAACTTTAGACTGCTAGCGCCATTTTATTATCGAGCTTTTCGCTCTTTAGACTTACAAGAGTACGACCTAATTATTAGTAGCAGTACCAGCTTTGCTAAAGCAGTCAGAAAGCGACTTGGAGCCAAACATATCTGTTTTTGTCATAATGTTACTCGTTTTCTGTGGGATACGGAGACTTATTTAGAAAAGTATCAAAAATATCGAGCATTTTATCCCTTTTTAGAGCAAGTATTCCGTGCCATGAGAAAAGCCGATCATAAATATGCTCAGGAGCCGGATGTCTACATTGCCAATTCCACAGAAGTCGCAAATCGGATTCGGAAAATCTATAATCAAAATGCAATTGTGGTGAATTATCCCATCGATACCACTAAGTTTTTATTTTCAAATTCCAAAGAAGATTATTATCTGGTGGCATCGCGTTTCCTGGGATATAAACGCATTGACATTACCATTAAAGCCTTCAATCAACTCGGATGGCCATTAAAGATTATTGGCAGTGGGCCAGAAGAAGAATACTTGAGATCTCTAGCAAAAGAGAATATTGAATTTTTAGGTTTTGTTAGTGATGAACAGCGCAAAGAATTAATGGCAAATGCCCGTGCTGTAGTTGTTTCTGCCCTAGAAGATTATGGTTTAGTTCCGGTAGAAGCCAATGCTAGTGGTACACCTGTTATTGCCTACGGTGCAGGCGGAGTATTAGATACTCAAGTTCCTGGATATACCGGATTATTCTTTGGGGAGCAAACACCAGAGTCGTTGTGCGAAACCTTACTCGAATTTCCGAAAATCCAATGGAATTACGGAGGAATTCGAGATCACGCTGTTAGTAAATTTTCAAAGGCTGCATTTTTTAGAAAGCTTGAACCTATCTTTAGACAGGTTTGTGGGCAAGAGATTATAGTAGAGATACCTCAGTCTAAAATTGCTTAGGTAGAAAGTTATGACATCGAGCTTTTCTGAGAACAATTCTGAAGCGGATTTAGGGTACGGAAAATTATTAGAAATTCTTCTGCGCCGACGCTTTTGGCTGCTCAGTATATTTGTAACCGTTCTCTCGATTGCAGTGATCAAAACCAAGTGGTACACAGAGCCAACCTATGAAAGTAAAATGCAGCTTTTAGTTCAGCCTAATTTTCCGGCTAAAACGACATTAGAAGGAGAACAGGAAATTCTATCTTCTGAACAAGACTATGCCACTCAATTAGCACTGATGCGAAGTTCTCAGTTTACAGAACAAGCAGCCCAGTTATTACAATCAGAATATCCGTTAATAAAAGGAGAGGATATAGAAAACAGTTTAACTTTGTATCAAATCGAAGAGGGAGACACAGAAACTAGAATTTTTGAAGCGGTATACAAGGATAACGATGCAATTAAAACTCAGAAAGTTTTAGAAGCCATGCAGAAAGTCTATCAAGACTATAATATAGAGCAGGATCGACAGCGTTTAGAACAGGGTTTATCCTTTATTAATGAAGGATTACCCACAGCTCAAGAAAAATTGATTCAAGCCGAAGGTTCTTTAGAAGAATTTCGCGAGCAACAAAACCTCATTGATCCTGAACAGCAAGCCAAAGCTGTTAGTGATGCACTCAATAGTGTCGAAAAAGATCTACTGGAAACCCGGATTCAATATCAAAGCGCTCAAGCGCGTTATGAAATCTTGCAACAGCAACTTGAACTCTCTCCCCAGGAAGCTAAAATTACCGCTCGTTTAAGTGAATCTTCTCGTTATCAAGAGTTACTTAATCAACTCCAACAAACTGAAATTATTCTCGCCGAACAACGCACAATCTTTACAGATGCCGATCCTGAAGTGCAAAAGTTGCTCGAACAGCGTCAAAGTTTACTGGCATTATTGAGGCAAGAAATCGTCCGAGTTTTAGGAGGAATTCCACCCGAACTGAGTATAACAGCCGAAGATTTACTGCAAGCTGGACAGCTCAGTGGTCTCGATCAAGCGTTAGTGCGTCAACTTGCTGAAACCCAAACGGAGTTACAAACGTTACAAGCTCGTCTGCAAAGTTTAGCCGAAAGTGAAGAAGAACTGCGAGCCAGACTGAATAAACTTCCCAGTGTAATTGCTAACTACAATCGCTTACAGCCCGAAGTGGAAATTCAACGGATGACGATTGAACAGTTATTAGAAAAAAGACAAGAACTTAGTCTAGAAATTACTCGCGGTGGTTTTAATTGGCAAGTTGTAGAACCTCCCCAGTTAGGAGAACAAATTGCACCCAGTCTAAAAAAGAATTTGGCTTTGGGTGGAGTCGTGGGATTATTTTTGGGAGGGATTGCTGCTTTCTTGCGAGAAAGTATGGATGATACCGTCCATAGTTCTGATGATTTAAAGGAAAAGGTTGCTATACCCTTGTTAGGAATTGTACCTAAAATTCCTCATGCTCAAGCCAGCACTTCAATTCTCAATTTCCCTTTCCGTCAATCTACCAGTCAATATTCTGTAATTTTACAAACCATTTATTGGCTTCCCTTCCGAGAATCTCTTGACTTGATTTATAAAAATATTCAGCTTTTAACTTCTCCAAAAAAACCTAAATCTCTATTAGTCACTTCCGCACTCAACGGAGCGGGTAAATCCACTTTAGTTGTGGGATTAGCCTTTAGTGCAGCTCGCTTACATCAAAGGGTTTTACTGATTGATGCAAACTTGCGTTCTCCTGCACTCCATGAACAACTTAATCTTCCCAATGAACAAGGATTATCAACTTTCTTATCCAGTGAAGTTTCTCTACCGTATTTGAATCAAATCTCAGCACTAGGCTTGACTATTGATGTGTTAACAGGAGGCTCGATTCCTAATGACCCAGTTAAGCTTTTGAGTTCTTCTAAGATGCGGCAACTTATGACGATTTTTGAAAGAAATTATGATTTAATATTGGTAGATACTTCTCCGGTTATCGGAACAGTAGATGTACTAGAAACTGCATCTTTCTGTGATGGAATCGTGATTGTCGAACGGATCGATCAAGTCACTCAATCCGAACTGAATCAAGCCACGGGAATGCTTAACAAATTAAATGTTATTGGAATTGTGGCTAATGCTTCTAACGATACCAAAAATAATCAAATGACTTATGTTGAAAAAAATGGCCATCTCTCAAATTCTGTGAGACACTCAATAGTTAACCTTCAAGATTACAGCTAAGGATTAGTAGTTTTACTCGTCGGGTTATAACTCATCAACAACCAATTTTCTTAAATAAAATTATGACTCTAAAATTCAAAAAAACTTTTAAAAATCTTGTCAAGAAAACCAGTATTTGGAAAGATAACTCAGTTATTTTCCGAGAATTTAAAAACTTTCGTAAAACTTTAGTCTTAGCCATAATCTTTACCTTCTTAGCGGCTGCATTTGAAGGATCTGGAGTGGGATTGATTTTAACATTCCTACAAAGTTTAACTGAACCTAATGCCGAGCCAGTTAAGACGGGGATAGAATGGTTTGATATTTGGATACTTGGAGTAAATGCTCCAACAATTGAACGAATTTATCGAGTATCTGCTCTAATCTTGCTAACAACATTAGCCAGAACCAGTATGATGTATCTGAGTGAAGTATACAGTGGCTTGTCTCAGAGTTATCTAGGATATTATTTGCGAGTTCGTATATTTGAACAGCTTCAAGGATTAAGCTTAAGCTTTTTCAGCAAAACTCGTTCCGGAGAACTAATTAACAGTATTACCTCCGAAATCGGACAATTAATGCAAGCTGTTCAGCTCTTCTTTTTTATCTTAGTTAGAGCTTCTGTCTTAATTGTATATATTATTGCGATGATGCTGCTATCTTGGCAGCTTACTATTGTTTCACTTCTACTATTTTGTTTACTCACGGCTGGAGTTTCTACTTTAATTAAGCGAGTTAGAGAAATTAGTTTTGAGAAAACAAAAGCTAGAGGTTCCTACACCGCAACAGCAATTGAGTTTATCAATGGAATTAATACCGTCCAAGCATCTGCTGCGGAAGAATTCGAGCGTAAACGTTTCTACAAAACCAGTGACGAACTATTAGAAACAGAGCGTGATACAGTCATCTACAGTGCCTCTGTAGTTCCGATTTCGGAAGCCGTAGCTACCCTAATTTTAGTGGGAATGTTACTGTTATCTTTTGCCTTTTTGATTCCGAATAATCAATTACAGATTTCTTCCTTGCTAACCTTTTTATTCATTTTATTTCGGTTGATGCCGATTACTCGTCAGCTTAATA
>JAYKHV010000072.1:0-47560 GCA_035285085.1 Lyngbya sp.
TCCACATGATGGGCGTTGCCGGTGTACTCGGTGGAGCGCTGCTGTGCGCCATTCACGGAGCTACAGTAGAAAATACCCTGTTTGAAGACGGCGACCAAGCTAGCACCTTCCGTGCTTTTGAACCGACTCAAGCAGAAGAAACCTACTCAATGGTTACTGCTAACCGTTTCTGGTCTCAAATCTTCGGGATTGCATTTTCCAACAAACGTTGGTTACACTTCTTCATGCTGTTCGTCCCCGTGACCGGACTGTGGATGTGTTCCATCGGTGTTGTCGGATTAGCATTGAACCTGCGGGCTTATGACTTCGTGTCCCAGGAATTACGGGCTGCTGAAGATCCCGAATTTGAAACATTCTATACCAAGAACATTTTGTTAAACGAAGGTATCCGCGCTTGGATGGCTCCCGTGGATCAACCTCACCAAAACTTTGTATTCCCTGAAGAAGTTCTACCTCGCGGTAACGCACTGTAAGAACTGGGAATCTTCTCAAAGTTTGAAACGAGTTTAAGACTCGCGTTATAAATCAAACCCCCTGCAATGTGTAGGGGGTTTTAAAATGAATTAGGACTCAAAAATAGAGCGAATCGTTTCAACTCGCTTGCGATTAACGCCCAAATCAGACTCTCCCAAACGAGAAGCCGAACGCAGATGAATGATTGGGTCGGCTTCATCGAGATAAAATTCTACATCATCGACAAATCCCATAATTGCAGAAGTAAATTCTGCATAAAGATAATCTTCATCCTCACGAATAATTTTGGCATTATCCATCGAGTTAATGATAGTTTTCAGCTTCTCAAACGCTTCAGCCCCAGAGGTTTCATAGGTGAAAGGATCAATGTGATGGACAACATCTGTACTTTGACTCGAAACACAGTTGGGAGAATCCGGACAATTGGCTAATAAGCCTTCGTGAATCCCCAAATTATTGGGTCGAGTTCCCGAAAAAGAAAAAAGACTCGCCATCATTGTCGAAGGCGGAGTTGTTTGAGCATGAGCCGTCAAAACTGGCCCGACAGCACTAGAGATGACTAGCACTACAGCGAGAATACAAGTGAGAAGATTGAGCCTTGATAGGAATTTAACAGAGAAGATCTTCATGTGATGGTTGGATGAGTGTTGTTTAGGGCTTCCTCTGGGAAGCTAAATCGATGCAAGCCAGATCCCTGTAGCGGTCTAAATTCCGATATGATAAAAACAAAACAGTTCACTCAACGATGAGTTTGAGATTATGCCCAAAACCGTCGCCGACATAATGACACCTAACCCGATTGTGGCTAGGCCCGAGATGCCTCTCAAAGAAGCCATCAAGATTTTAGCAGAACACCAGATTAGCGGCTTACCCGTCGTTGATGATGCAGGTAAGTTAGTCGGTATGATCTCTGAAACTGATATCATCTGGCAGGAAAGTGGGGTAACACCTCCGGCTTACATTACCGTTCTTGATAGTGTGATTTTTCTCGAAAGTCCCGCCCGTTACGAAAAAGAACTTCATAAGGCTCTGGGTGAAACCGTTGAAGAAGTAATGACAAAAAGCCCAATCACGACGATTACCCCCAGCCAATCTCTCTCGGAAGCCGCACGTTTACTCAATGAAAAGCGAGTGCATCAATTACCCGTCTTAGACGAAGAGGGGAAGGTGATTGGTATTCTTTCCTGTGGAGATATTATTCGCACGATGGCAGCAGGTTAATCGCTGTTGAGGTCTTTACAATCTTTCGGAAAAAATATAAACTTAACACGCGCTGGCTATTGGTTCTTGAAGATGATAGGATTTTAAATCTAAAATCAATCCTGGAATTGACAATAACAAACCTCTAATAAGAAACCTTTAACAGCATGAGCATTACTCCTGAATCGGTTCAACAATTGCTCAGTTCAGAAGATTTGGGCGATCGCTTACGGGGAGTGAATCAATTACGTCAGCTCAAACCCAAAACAGCTTTTGAATTGATTCAACCCGTAGTTAAAGATCGCAATACCCGAGTCCGCTATGCCGCAGTTAGCCAACTCTCAAGTTTGGGTGAGCAAGATCGCCCCCTGGCTTTGGAATTGCTACGCGAATGCTTACTTCAAGATCCAGAAGCCGATGTACAGGCAGCCGCTGCTGATGCCATCGGAGCGCTAAAATTTCGGGAAGCATTCGATGAGTTGCACCAAGTTTATCACAAGACTTCTGAATGGTTGATTAAACTCAGTATTGTCGCAGCATTGGGAGAACTCGGAGATCCGAGGGGATTTGAATTGCTCGAAGATGCCCTGCAAGGAGATAATGATCTGATCACAACCGTCGCCATCGGAGCGATGGGTGAACTCGGAGATCCGCGAGCCATTCCTTTGCTACTTCCCTTTGCTTCAAACCCCGACTGGCAAATTCGCCATCGTGTTGCTCAAGCCTTGGTTCATTTGGGAGCAACTCCAGAAACAGAAGCAACTTTACAACAACTGGCAGATGATGAAGTCGAAACCGTTGCCCAAGCTGCTCAAAGAACCAATAATCAAAAATAATTATTCCCGAGAAGGGGCAATTTCTGGTAGCTTAAAGAATTAATCGACAAATCCCATTCCTGAAAAGGCATAGGGATGAGATGGTACGAACTTCCTTTGGTATAATGCGATCGCAATGATCTTGCCAAGATTCAAACTCGGTTGCCGGAGTTGGCTGACTCCCGGTGAGGAAATTGAGTATCTCAGGCTGAGTATCAGCTCAGTGGGCTGATTTTAATTGGTGATTTGTTCGTTTGGGAGAACACAATGTTAACAATTCTGTTTCAATTCTTTTTAGCAGCCTTGGTCATTCTGTCGTTTATTATGGTCGTTGGCGTTCCCTTTGCCTATGCTTCCCCTCAAAACTGGAGTCAATCTAAACCTCTGCTGTTTATCGGTTCAGGACTTTGGATTGCGTTGGTTCTTTTGGTGGGAGTATTAAACTATTTAGTCGTTTAATCGAGAACTGTAGGGTTAGAGGCTAAACTCAGTTACAGAAATCCTGACTGAAGGATTAACCTCTGACCCAAATTGAGATCAACAAATTCAAAATCATCAGCATGGCAGTTTTTGAAGGAAATTTTACTCAAACCGACTCGTTAAAGTTTGCGATCGCCATTGGTCGTTTTAATGATTTAATTACCACCAAGTTGTTAGAAGGCTGTCAAGATTGTCTGAAACGACATGGGGTCGATCCCGATCCTCAAGGCACACAAGTCGATTATGTTTGGGTTCCGGGGAGTTTTGAGATTCCGATGGTGGCCCATCAGTTGGCCTTGACGGGTCGTTATGATGCGATAATTTGTTTGGGAGCGGTGATAAAAGGACAAACCCCTCACTTTGATTATGTGGCGGCGGAAGTCTCTAAAGGCATTGCGGCAACCGGATTTCAAACCGGGACTCCGGTGATCTTTGGGATTTTAACCACAGATACCATGCAGCAAGCTCTAGAACGGGCGGGAATCAAGAGTAACAAAGGATGGGAATATGCGATGAATGCCCTGGAAATGGCGAGTCTGATGCGACAAATTCAAGCCATGTCCGCAGACGGTTATGGGAATCATGGCTTGGGTTCACAGGGAATGTTATCGGCCAGTCCCAATCGGGCGATCGCAGCGGAAACCGCTGAAAACAAACAAGAGCAACCCTAGATATCTCCTCGGGTGAAAAAGTTTCCCAAAATTTTTCAAAAAAAGCCTTGACAAACTGAAATTTTTATGTAATCCTTGAGAGAGTAAAGTTAAGTTGCGGGTGTAGCTCAGTGGTAGAGCGCAACCTTGCCAAGGTTGATGTCGCGCGTTCGAATCGCGTCACCCGCTTTTAAAAGTCAAGAAAAAATCCAGTGAGCAAACCGACCCATCAACCGGGTAAAGGTGTAAACTGGAAAATAAACTTGGATAGAGTTGGTCGCACGAAAACCGGAGATCGAAAAAAACGGGTCAGTAACCGAACTTCCGGTCAGAGTCAATGGAAATCTAAAATTTTAGAGATGAAGAAATTGACAACCGAGAGTTAG
The DNA here is from genome assembly GCA_035285085.1 of Lyngbya sp. GTDB lineage: Bacteria > Cyanobacteriota > Cyanobacteriia > Cyanobacteriales > Microcoleaceae > Capilliphycus. Next base: position 4,006 of record JAYKHV010000072.1, read on the forward strand.
TAAGTATGATCCATTAAGTAAGTATTGGAAAATCCGTCATACTCAAACGCTTTATTTGATAACTGCTTGTGCCACCTCAGAAAGCCCAGAAAATCGACTTAAACGGTGACTATCCTTGCCCCTGTCGGCGCAAGGGTCATTTAGTTCCGATCACCCTGACAGAAGCCTTTGGCTGCGATCGCTGTCAGCAAATTTTTGTAGTAGATGAGAGTGGTTATTCCCTCGAACAACTCTCAACTCACTATCCGTATAAACAAGCATGGCGTTGGACAGGTCATCAATGGAACCGCTCAAGTCCAGGCTTAAGAGCGCATTATCTCCCCCTAGCCTTGGGAATGCTCTTGGTGCCATTAGTCATTTGGCTACCTTTGGCATTGTATTCGCCCGGACCGAATATTATACTTTGGGCAATGGTAGCCATAATGTTGGCAATGTTGCCAGCACTGATGGTCTGGCTAGCTTACAGACGTTGAGCTTCGATGAGAATTGATGATTTTGGTGCTTCACTCCCGCCGACAAACCCCATTCGTCGCTCCTATGCCGCCAGCATAGAACTCGCCAAGACGAAAGGAGAACATCGCAGTCGCGCATTGCGGGCGATGGCAGAAGCCATGAGAAAAAGACAAAACGAGATCTTAGAGGCAAACACCCTAGACTTAGAAGCAAGTCGAGAACTGGGTGTCTCTGAATGCGTGAGCGAGTGGTTAAAGCTGACCCCGGAAAGGTTGGAAACCACCGTCCAAATTTTGAAGCGGTTGGGAGAACTCCCCGATCCCATCGGACGAGTGATCGGAGCGTCCTATCAACTCGAACAGGGCCAAACCTATTATCAACTGATTCCCATTGGGGTGGTGGGTTTAATTTATGAAGCCTTTCCCGAGTTGGGAGCAATTGCGGCGGGACTGTGCATGAAAACGGCAAACAGTTTAATCTTACTCGGGGCGAGCGAGGCGAACTATTCCAACCAAGTCATTGCTGAGACTTTGCAGTTGGCGATCGAAGAAGAAGGGATGCCGATCGGTTCTTTGGAAGTCTTTCCCACCGATCAAGTGGCACCCATTCAAGACTTGGTGACTCAAGATCAATATATTGACCTGATCATTCCCTACGGTCGGCCCCATCTCGTCCATCAAGTGGTCGCCCAGTCTACGGTTCCGGTGTTGCGATCGGCGATGGGAAACTGCTATCTGTATTGGTCAGTCACCGCGAACGTGGAGATGGTCAAGTGGATGATTCTCGATAGCCATCAAAGCAAACCCGACCCGGTAAACGCCATTGAGAAAGTGTTGATCGATCCCAACCAAAAAGGTTCATCCTTGGTGAGATTGTGGAATAACCTGCGAGAAGAAGGATTTGAACTCAGAGGAGACGAACTCCTGGTGAAACAATTTCCAGAATTAGCCCTCGCCCACCCCTCAGAATGGTCACAACCCTATCTGAATAAAACCATTGCTTTTCGGGGGGTAGACAGTCTAGAAGAAGCGATCGCCTGGATGAACGAATATAGTAGCGGTCATAGCAACTGTTTAGCCACCGAATCCTACAGCGAAAGCCGTCAATTTGCCCTAGATGTCAATAGCGCTTTAACATTTATCAACGCCTCTCCGCGCTTTTCCCGCCATCAAAATCGAGGCGACGCGATCTTTCTCGGAATGTCGAATCAAGTCGGTTATCGGCGCGGATTGATTGGCTTAGAAAGTCTGACCACAGCCAAATACATCGTGCAGGGAAACCCCAACTTTTAGGGAAAAGACAAAACATAAAAAAAACCCCAAGGGAGGAGGGGAAACGAGCAATTCCGATTAACATTTGATTCAATTGTCCCCATCTCCCAACCTTGGCTTCTGTTCAACTCAGTCTGACGAGTTCGGCTTATTTAGAAGCCAACTTAACCTTTTTCGCCAAACCCAAAGCTTGTAAAAGTTGAATCGTCATCCAGGTCAGATCAACTTCCCACCATTGCAACCCGTGACGGGCGGAATACTGATAGGCATGATGGTTATTATGCCAACCTTCACCATAGGTTAACACCGCCACCCACCAACAATTGGTGGAAGCATCATCACAATCAAACGTGCGGTATCCAAACTTGTGGGTTGCACTATTGACCAACCAAGTGCAGTGGAACACGGCGACAACCCGCACAAAAATGCCCCAAACCACAAAAGGCCAGCCGCCCAAGAGATACAGCAGAACCCCTAAAGCAACCTGAACCAAAACGAAATAGTTCTGGAAAAACAGGTAAACGGGATCTTCGTTGATATCTTTGGTCATACGGGGAATTTCCGCTTTAGCCGGATGGTCGCACAGCATCCAACCCATGTGACTCCACCAAAACCCCTTATTAGAATCATGGGGGTCTAACTCGTGGTCGGAGTGGAGGTGATGTACCCGATGTAAACCAACCCAATCAATCGGGCCACCCTGACAAGCTAAAGCACCGCAGAAAACCAGAAAATATTCAAGCCATTTGGGGGTTTCAAAACTGCGATGAGTCACCAGACGATGGAAACCCAGAGTAATTCCCACGCCCCCTGTTACCCAATGTAAAAACAGGGCAACTCCAACCGCGGCCCAACTAAAGTTACTCGGAAGGAGTGCAAAAAGTGCGCCGATATGGAGAAATACCATATAGATAATTATTTTCCAATCGGGATTGAATTTTTGTGAAGTTGCAATTGTCATGAAAAAGTAGTCTTTGTGTACGAGTCTGTCCGATTTGCGTCATAATTAAGCACGACTCACACCAAAAGCGAGTTCAGTGATGAGCATTAGCATTTTACAGTTAGAAGCCGCAAAACAGGCACTATTAACGATTTTTTCCGGAATCGACGCTCAGGTCAAGCAAAATCTCAAACAAGTTTTAGATGCGTTTCGACAGCATCGAGTCGGAACCCACCATTTTGCCGGAGTGACCGGCTATGGCCACGATGACTTGGGCCGTCAAACGCTCGATCGCGTCTTTGCAGAAATCATGGGCGCCGAAGCCGCTGCTGTCCGAGTCCAGTTTGTTTCCGGAACTCATGCGATCGCCTGTGCCTTGTTTGGGGTTTTGCGTCCGGGGGACGAAATGTTAGCCGTTGCAGGCGCTCCCTATGACACTCTAGAAGAAGTCATTGGTTTACGAGGCAAAAGCCAAGGTTCCCTTATAGAGTATGGCATTTCTTACCGTCAAATAGATCTGACATCGGATAGAAATATTGATTGGGAAAATCTTAAAATTGGTATTACCAATAAAACTCGCTTGGTCCTGATTCAGCGTTCTTGCGGCTACTCTTGGCGTTCGAGTTTATCAATTGCTGAAATTGAAAAAATTGTCCACATTGTTAAACAACAAAATCCCAACACCGTTTGTTTTGTGGACAACTGTTATGGGGAATTTATCGAAACTCAAGAACCCCCTGCGGTGGGGGCGGATTTAATGGCGGGTTCGTTAATTAAAAATCCCGGTGGGACTATTGCACCTGCGGGGGGATATGTCGCAGGACGTAAGGAGTTAGTAGAAGCGGCCGCCTGTCGGTTAACGGCCCCCGGAATTGGCAGTAGCGGGGGGGCTACTTTCGATCAAAATCGCCTGTTGTTTCAAGGCTTATTTTTGGCGCCGCAAATGGTCGGAGAAGCGATGAAAGGAAACCATTTACTCGCCTATGTTTTTGACCAGTTGGGTTATCGGGTGAACCCTTTACCTTTTGAACCCCGCCGGGATGTTATTCAAGCAATTGAGTTGGGAACGCCAGAAAAGTTAATCGCCTTCTGTCGGGCTTTACAGAAGTATTCTCCGGTGGGTTCCTATCTCGACCCTGTTCCTGCGGAAATGCCGGGGTATGAGAGTCAATTAGTGATGGCTGGTGGCACGTTTATTGATGGTAGCACTTCGGAATTATCGGCCGACGGACCGTTGAGAGAACCTTATATTGTGTTTTGTCAGGGGGGTACTCATTGGACTCATTTAGAAATTGCTTTGGAAGCGGCGATAGAAGCTGTTGGGCGGGCAAATGATTCTTAATTAGTTTTCTAATTGTAAAACTTGGGCGACTGTTAACGCAAATTCGGGTAAAATAGTCGAAATAATGCTATCATTTCTATCGGTAAATATAGCTTCCTCATACAAACCATCCACCCAAGTTAATACAGTCACCTTCATTTTACCCGGATCGACAATCCAATATTCAGAAATTCCTCGGGCCGCATATTCAGAACGTTTGTAGCGGTAATCTCGGTCTTCATTAACTTTTCCCGGAGAAACAACTTCAACCACGAGGCGAGGAGAAGGCATATCCGGAGTAATTGTTGCACGTTTTCCATCGATTGCCGCCAGTAATTCTTCTGTTAATATCATTAAATCCGGTAGCCTAACCCTGGTTCTATTTCCAGTAACGACAATTTCTGTATCTTTATGACGAATCAGTTTAATTGAAACAAATTTCAGAAATGCGGTGAGAAGATAGAGAGAAATCATATTATTTTTATCCGTCTCTGGAGGCATTTTAACTAACTCTCCATCCACCAATTCATAACGATTTTCTGTATCATCATCAAACGCCAAATATTCTTCAAGGGTTAATTTTTCAGTTGTCGTTGTCATGGCTATTGTTTATTTTAGGTTATTATTTTAAATTATCTGTTTGACTAAAGACATAATAAATCGCCCAAATTGCCATCGCCCTAAGATAATGACTCGCCCGAAACGTTCCGTTAGCGGTAATAGCTTCCGGGGTTCTAAATTGCAAGCCATTTTCATAAACTTGTTTAACCACAACTTCCGCCAAATTAAACCCTTCTTCTCTCATTCCCATCTGAATAAAAAAGGCAGCCAAACCAAAATTAATCCCCGTCCAAACTTCCAAGGGATGAGTATCATTCGGATTAACCGGTTCTCCATTTATTCTAACACCATTCGCCGCCCCGAGTTGACCTTGAGAGAAATTTTGAAAACAAGATTGATAAATCGTTTGTAGCGCCGAAATCGTTTTATCTGTAGTAACAATATCCGGCAATTCTAACAGTTTAGCATAAAATTGACCGCAAAGTTGATCCGCCATCACCACATCGGAACCGCTTTCGCTATCAAGCCGAAAATATTGACCGTTCCACAAATTTTGATAAATCGGTTTTGCTTGTTCCAACCAACGTTCATAAGTAGAAATTGTCTCAGAAATAGACGGAGAAACATTATCCGAAAATTCAGTTTTCTGCAAACATTTTCCGATTTCTATCGCCGCCTCCAACGCCGCCAACCACAACCCGCCACAATAGGCGCTAACCCCCCGCAATTTCCAATCATCAAACGTTTGGTCGGGCGCGCCGCTATTTTCGGGAATTCCATCCCCATCTTTATCAAAAGTTTTGAGATAATCCAGCGTTTCAACTATCGCCAACCAACAGTCTTCTAAAAACTCATAATCCTCGCATCCCGTTAACAGAAAATCCCGATAAACTTGCAACACAAAATCGCAAGGTAAATCCTTCCAAAGATTACAATCTTGATAGCTGGTGTAATTCGTTTTCTCCCAAGGATGTTCGTTCGGTGCGCCCAAATCGTGGGGAGTCGCGCCCGTTGCTTTGCGAATAGCCTCCGCTTGATTATAACCGATAATTCGGGGTGTTTTATCCCCTTTAGAAATCGAACGGGCAAACACTAACAGCACCGATTTTTCCAACTCAGGCCACAATAAAAGCAACGCAAACGACCCATATAACCGCACATCCAAACTCTCATACCAGCGATAATCAATACACTCTAAAACCGCAAACTGACCTTTAGGATTATTCTCGTCCGCAGCACTCCAAAGCGTCCCGCCATCAGTTAACAAATACAACTCGTTAAACAGCGCCATCTTAAACCAGGAGGGCAAATCTTGACGGTTTAGAATCGGATTTTGCCACTCTTTAATATTATCCAACCAAACATCGGAATGCTTCATCGCGGTGCGAATCATCGACCAAGCATTCTTTCCATTTCGTCCAAAAAAATCCGTGTAGCGGCGATAATAACAAATCCCAGATTCAAACTCAGTAACCGGTAAATCCCAAGCCAAGAAAAAGGGAATTTTGCGGGTTTTTCCGGGTCGTATTGTAAACTTAACCGCCAAAGCCACCCCAATTTGTTCGCCTTCGGTGGCGGGATGTTCGTTTTCTTCATCTAACAGCGAACCATCAAGGGCAAAATAACGCCAAACTTCCTCACCGGTTCCCGCCACATTCCAACAGGTTTGATAGTAGACTTCTACAGCAGGATTTGTAATCGTTGCAATTGCCATTTGTCCTTCGCCTTCGCGGACTTCTTCACTGGCACTTAGGCGAGACATCAAACAACCCACCCGATGAAAATCTTCTACTAAATGATTAAAATTTCCGACACTATTTCCCCACCGGGGTTGATATTCGTAAACCGGACTGCCATCATCTCGGACTTGAACTTTCGGCTGTTTTAAAGCATTGGTAAACCAACCGATTGTATTTTGCCAAGTTAACAGAATACTGAGGGTTATCGGTTCATCTGTAGGGTTGTGGGCTAGCCATTCAAAAACGGCGATAGGATAACTGGTTTCTTGATAGTTATTTGCCCAAACTGGCGAAAATTGTTCGCAACTTAACTGGGCTTTAAATACATTTTCATAGACGAACCAACTGCGAGGATAAAGGGCGTGATAAGTGCCGGTTTTCTGCGCGTTAGAAGATGCCGGATACCAATTCCAAGCCGATAAACTTCCGTCTTCTGGCGGTTCGGTACAAAGGGCATAAACTTGAGTTTTGCCGTTAACTTCTTCAAAAATACTAAACTGACAGGCGGGTAAACTGCGGAAAATGTGTTCGCCGCCATCGAGGTGCCACAGGTTAAAATCTCCCCGCGATGAACGACCAATACAACCCGCCCCGAAGCCTCCCAACGGCATCCCGTGCCAGGGGCCATCATCGAGGTTGCTTCCGTAGCGGACAGTGTAGGGTTTATCCCAACCCAGACCGATAGGACGGTTCCAGGTGTAAGGGGGGATATTGGGGTTGGTCGGTTGGTTCATCATAGGGTTAATTTTATCGCAAAATGGCGTTTTGACTGCATAAGCTTGACTGTCCCGGACATATATTGTCGTAGATAGAAAAGGTGAGTGCAAGTTTTGTCTGGCTGATTTCTGGAGGGGTCAAAATGAGATTAAAATCGGGATTTTTTCGGACTTTACAGGTTGGTCTTTGTTCTCTTATTTTAACTGGAATTGAGGCTTCGTTGGGTCTGGCTGTTTCTCCTTCGTTGGTGGAATATCGGGATGATGTGAATTGGTCGAGAGTGCAGTTTTCGACCTCTGGAACTTGTGTTCACGACCGACATAATCCCGAAGGGAATCATATTACATCGAGTTGGTGCGAAGACGGGATTTTTATTACTTATAAACGCATTTGGCAAGAACAAACGGGAACTCGAACCGTAACGCGATATCGGCAAGTTCAACAACAAGTTCCCGATGAATATGTTTGTGAATCTCCCCGTCGCTGTCGGTGGAAATATAAAACGGTTACTCAACAAGTTCCCTATACCGATATTGAACCGGTTTATGTGGAAAAATCAGAATTTATTCCAATTCAAGCGATAGAATTTAACCTCAGAGGTGAAGTGATTCGATATGAAGGCGGAGAGGTTTCGGAAGATTTAAAAGCGTTTCTCACCTCTCAACCGGAAAAGAATCAGTTGGTCACGTTAATTTTAGAAAATGGTCAATCCATTCGCTATGAAATTGGCAAGAAAACGGTCGGGGAATGGCGAAAGGTTTATCAAGTTAATCCCCGTCGGAGTTTGTCTCGTTCGCAGAATCAAACGCAATAATAATTGAGAAGTTTGGAAGCGGGGGTTTTTAGTTATAGTTGGCAACAACTTTGACAATTTTACCCGTTGAACCGATTTCCATATATTCGGCGGTTTTTGTACCTTTGTGGTTCATGTAATAAAGGACAATACTGTGCATTCCCCGCAAAACATCTAACAATTCAAACTTTAATTGGGGATAAGCTTGTAGACCTTTATCCAAGTAAGCTTTGAGGTTGGATTTCCCTTGTAATGTTCCCGTTTTATTTGCCAAAAGTTCGGAAATTATCGGAGAAGTAAAGATAATATTTTCGTCATAATGGGATAAAATTTTATCTAAATCCTGTTCGTTCCAAGCGGAAATCCAATCTTCGGCGAATTGAGTTGAAAACTGTTCATCTAACATCGTTTCTGTTTAAACCTGATTAGAATAAACAATTTTACCAGAAAATCATATTAAATCCTTAAATATAGGGTTCCTTAGAGGCATGAGGTACACCCCATAAACCCGGTTTCTGACAGAAACCGGGTTTTTTTAGGGTATACTGCTAATCTCTTGATTGAAAATCAGAATTAAGACTGAGGCATGGTAGCCCGTGATGACATATTAGCCCCACCTTTATGAATAGTTTTCCACTCACCTTCTGAACTTTGTTCGTATTGAGTTTTTACAGAATTCCAGGCGAGTTGAGAAGCAGCATCTTCACTCAAACCATCAGAAGAAGCGCTATTAAAAGCCGCTAAAAAAATCTGTTGAGCGCCGCGAGGCAGTTGATTTTTAACAGTTTCAGGTAACTGTTCTAAAGTTTCGTAAGCCATCTTACTGTTTCCTCAAACAAATAAACTTTTTCAATTTATGATTAATTAAACCGTTGAATAGCTGAAAAAACATCTGGCTTGAGACAGAGATTAACAAAATATTCTACAATTCCAACACCATCGGGGAACCGGAAGCCTTCCTTCCCCTCAAACCGAAGTAGAGTTATACTAATTAATTGAGATTTGATCGCCAGAGAAAGTCTCATTCACCACCCCAAATTGAGAAAAAAACGAACGGGGAGACATTTCTAGGAAAAAATTTTAAATGATTGTCGAATGCGTAACACTGCCTTAACACAGTTTACCCGGAGACTTTTGGGACTGGGTGCGGGGGGTAAAAAAATTTAGTTGACGCAGGGTTAACGCGAGTCGCTAGGATTAAAAGAGTATGCTTTGATCGGTTAATTCTAGAGGAGAACACTGAATGGATTTAGTTACCCTGCAAAATGGGTTAGATAATCTTTCGTTTGCGATCTTGTTTGCCAGTATGCTAATCTACTGGGTTGGTGCTGCATTTCCTCGGATTCCTGTGTTGCAACCCCTGGGAACCGCAACCATGACCATCGCCAACCTGTGTATCGCCGCGTTACTGGCCGCCCGATGGATAGAAGCCGGTTACTTTCCCATCAGTAACCTCTATGAGTCGCTATTTTTCCTAACCTGGGGAATTACAACGATTCACCTCATCGCGGAAAATATGAGTCGGAGTCGGCTGGTCGGCGTCGTCACCGCCCCCGTAGCGATGGGAATAACGGCTTTTGCGGCTTTAACCTTACCCCCCCAGATGCAAGTGTCCGAACCTTTGGTTCCCGCCCTCAAGTCCAACTGGCTGATGATGCACGTTAGCGTGATGATGCTCAGTTATGCCACTTTAATGGTAGGTTCATTGTTAGCGATCGCATTTTTGGTGATTACACGGGGACAAGAAATTTCATTGAGTGGAAGTTCGCTGGGAACTCGCATTTCTCGAAATCATCACTATCGGTTAAACCGTTCGCCGGAATTAGCCACAACCGCGAGTCAAACCGTTGTTAATGGTGCCAATTCTGAACTTTCAACTCCTACGAATGGCAAAGGAACAACTGCCGTGTTAGAGTTGGTGAATTCCGACCAGATTAACAGCAATTCTACGGCTTTATTATCGCCCCAACGCTTGAATTTAGCCGAAACCATTGATAATATTAGTTATCGAATTATCGGATTGGGATTTCCTTTACTCACCATCGGTATTATCGCCGGGGCGGTTTGGGCAAATGAAGCTTGGGGTTCCTATTGGAGTTGGGACCCGAAAGAAACTTGGGCGTTAATTACTTGGCTGGTATTTGCTGCTTATTTACACGCCCGAATTACCCAAGGATGGCAAGGACGCAAACCGGCAATCTTAGCTGCAACCGGATTTTTAGTCGTTTGGATTTGTTACTTGGGCGTTAATCTTTTAGGTAAAGGTTTACATTCCTACGGTTGGTTTTTTTAAACTCCAATTATAACACAGGAAAACGGAATTATCAAGCAAAAAAACCGTTTTCCTTTTCAATAAACCTCAACAGTAAAAACAAATGAATAACCCAATTCATATTATTAATAATGACGATGTTCTGCATACAGGGACGAGTGCATTAATGTTTCAATGCACCTTTAAAGTTAGTGAATTTCTGGCAATGATGCAGGCTAAATTAGAAGAAGAATATATCTTTGGTGAGGGCTTAGAATGCGATCTATTGAGTCCGGGTCAACCTTGGAAAAAAGGAAAAGTTAAGGTTCGTTTGGAGTTTATTTCTTCAGAAATTTCTATCCCGCAAGTTCCCCAACAAGGGCCAATCGCCGTCCCCCAATTCCCAACAATACCAATACCCAACAACGAAACGGTTAACCCCGAAGAACTTCCACCCCCGTTAAGACGACAAATTCATCCGGTGGGAATGTGGAGTTAAAACAGTTTACAGTGAACAGTGACCAGTGAACAGTGAACAGTTAAGAGGTTACAGTGAACAGTTTACAGGCGATCATTTAAACACCTGATAACTGATAACTGAAAACACTGGTCAGGTGATCACTGTTAACTGTAAACTGTATAAATATGCGCCAATCGATCCAACAAATTCCGCTTGCAGAGTTTCTGACTCAACCGAATATTGAGTCTTCTCCGGCGTGGGAATTAATTGATGGGCGAGGGGTTCAAAAACCCATGCCAACCCTTTTTCACTCGCGCTTACAACGAAATTTAGTCAATTCTATCAACGATCGCACCGAGCAATTTGAAGCCGTGCAGGAGTTACGCTGCATTGTACCCCCTTTCTCCCCAGTACCGGATATTGTTATTATTAGTTGCGATCGCCTTCCCGATGAAGATGGGCCATTTAACGGGGCGCCGGATTGGTTGATTGAAATTCGTTCGCCGGACCAAAGCACCTTAGACTTACAAAACAAAATTCTCCACTGTCTCGGTAACGGAACCCAACTGGCTTGGTTAATTGATCTGACTCGTCAGCAAATATGGGTTTGGCAAGGGGATGATCTTCCGATAATTTGTTCGGGTGCCGATATTCTGCCCGATAATAACACGAATCTCCAACTGAGCGTTAACGATGTCATGGCGATGACGGGGCGAAAATAGCGGGTTCCAAGAGTGGATTTTGCTAGAAATCCAAATTAAATGCAACGATTAATCAGTTCGGCATACTTTTGACTGAATAATAACTATAGCGATCGCGAAGAATTGATCGGACAGCTTGGGGCTAGAACCCACCAGGGAAGGCAATTCTTTTCTGAAACTAATTTGCGATCGCAATATCAATGAACAGTAAACGAACATGGCTAATCTAACACCCAATCCCAGTTATAGCGTTACCATTCGCATCGAACTTCCCAACAAAGCCGGAATGTTAGCTGGCGTTACCCAAGCCATTGCGGGTGTTGGGGGGAACTTAGGACAAATTGATTTGGTTGAGTATACTCGCCACACTACAATTCGCGAGATTACTGTTAACGCCTATAGTAGCGAACACGCCGAAAAAATTGTTCAGGCGGTTAAAGAATTACCCGACTTAACGGTTGTTTCGGTTTACGATCGCACGTTTAATCTTCACCGCAAGGGTAAAATCCACATCCAAAGCAAAATTCCCCTCAAATCTCAAGATGATTTGGCAATGGCTTATACGCCCGGAGTCGGTCGAATTTGTCGGGCGATCGCCGATGATCCGCAACAACTCTATAACCTAACCATTAAACAAAATACTGTTGCGATTGTTACCGATGGCAGTGCGGTTTTGGGGTTAGGAAATTTAGGCCCGGGCGGGGCTTTACCGGTGATGGAAGGTAAGGCGATGCTGTTTAAAGAATTTGGGGGAATTGATGCGTTTCCCATTTGTCTGGATACTCAAGACACCAACGCCATTATCGAAACGGTGAAATATTTGGCTCCGGTTTTTGGAGGGGTTAACCTAGAAGATATCGCCGCTCCTCGCTGTTTTGAAATTGAAGCCAAACTGCGAGAAATCCTCGATATTCCCATTTTTCACGACGACCAACACGGGACGGCAATTGTTAGTTTGGCGGCCTTGTTTAACGCCCTAAAACTGGTGAAAAAATCCATAGAAGAGGTTCGGGTTGTGATTAACGGTGCGGGGGCCGCAGGCGTGGCGATCGCCCGTTTGTTGAAAGAAGCGGGGGTTTGTCATATCATCATGTGCGACTCCAAGGGGATTTTGTCGAAACAGCGATCGGATCTCAACCCACAAAAACAGGAATTTGCTGTAGAAATGTCCGGTTCTCTCGCAGATGCGATGAAAGATACAGATGTATTTATGGGGGTAAGTGTTCCCGGCGTGGTGACTCCTGAGATGGTACGTTCGATGGCAAAAGACCCGATTGTATTTGCAATGGCCAACCCGATACCCGAAATTCAACCCGAGTTAATTACCGAAGATGTGGCGGTGATGGCAACTGGACGCAGTGACTATCCCAACCAAATTAACAACGTTTTGGCGTTTCCGGGGATTTTTCGCGGCGCTCTCGACTGTCGGGCGACCACATTAACCACTAAAATGTATTTAGAAGCGGCCATTGCGATCGCAGGTTTGGTTAATCCCTCAGACTTGGATCGCGAACACATTATCCCCTCGGTGTTCGATCCGCGAGTCGCGATCGCCGTAGCCGGTGCTGTTTCTCATACCGCCCGCAGTGAAGGCGTCGCCCGCAATTAGACAGTTTACAGTTAACAGTGACCAGTGACCAGTGACCAGTGAACAGGGGACAGTAAACAGTGACCAGTAAACAGTGACCAGTAAACAGTGATCAGTCAAGAGCGATGCTAGTGGTAAGAGTAAACTGACACCTGACACCCGACACCCGACACCTGGTCACTGGTAAGAGTAAACTGACACCTGACACCCGACACCTGACACCTAACACCTGGTCACTGGTAACAGTAAAACGGATAACTGTAAAACTGAAAACTGAAAACACTGGTGACTGGTGACTGGTGACTGGTGACTGTAAAATGGCTATCTCTACATCAGCCAAAGGGAACCAGTTGACTAATTGTCTACTCTAATAATAAAGATTGCTGAGTGAAACTTGAGCGATTTTGCAGGGCGTTAATGATGTCAAACGCTTATATGGTAAAGGTTTCAGGGTAAAAAGACTCGACGAATTGCATCAACGGGATCGCGCTTGAACTTAAGGCTTATGCAGTTACCTCAGAGAGTGGAACATTGCAGTGCCTATGCTATTTGGTCTGCTTCTACTATTCAAAGTGTAGAGAGTTGATTCAGGACATCCACAAGAAATCACCTCCTACAACTGCCCTTCACTCTTTGCTGATGCAAATGGTGCATTACCTGAGGTTAGAGAAAATGTTTGCCAACACCCAATCCTTCAACCCCGCTACCAACACCTATCAAACTTCCGATGTTCAAGCTGGAAATAATTTCTCCGTCGATCAAGAACTGGATGCTCAAACGGTAGCAGATATTCTCCTGGACGAATTGTCTACAACCCTGCAAATGAAGCCTGCCAGCGGTCAAGCCGTAATGATGCGAATTGCCCTGGAAGTTGAACGCATTTGCGTACACAGCAAGCGCATCCAAACCTCTGGAGAAGTTCGCACTTGGCAGCTTAATTTAGCCCGTCATCGCTTACAAAAGTGCTTGCAATATTACAAACTCGGTTCCAAGCAAGGTCGGGTTGAACTGCATTCGACTTTGGCAGCTATGGTTTACCGTCATATTGCCGCTTTTGACGCTCAACTGAATTTCCAAGCTCGTTACAACTTAATTGAAGACTTCCTACAAGGATTTTATATTGAGTCATTGCGAGCCTTCCGTCGGGAACACAACATGGAAGAAGACTACACCCCTCACAGCAAGTTAGAACTGTCTGAGTATATGGCATTTACCGAACAGTATGCCAAGCGTCAAATTGGTTTACCGGGTCGCAACCGCCAACGTTTGATCGTTCTTCGCGCTCAAGGCTTTGCCAAAGGTCAACCCCCGGAAACTTCCATTGATATTGAACTGGCCGTTGAAGGGGCAAAAACCGAAGAAGCCGAAGCTCAAAGCCGTTCTTCTGCCATGCAACAAGTCCGCGAACAAATGGTTGCCGAAGCCGTTGACCCAGCCGATGCGGTCTTACGTCAACGGGTGATCGCCGAGTTGGTTCAATATCTGGAATCTCAAGAGCAAACTGACTGTGTGGATTATTTAATGCTAAAATTACAGGATATGCAAGCCAGTGATATTGACAAAGTTCTCGGTTTAACCGCTCGTCAGCGCGATTATCTCCAACAACGGTTTAAGTATCATGTCGAAAAGTTTGCCCGTTCTACCAATTGGAAATTAGTCCATGAATGGTTGGGTGCAGACTTGGATCAAAAACTGGGAATGACCACCAGCCAATGGGAAGATTTTCAAAACCAGCTCTCGGCTAACCAACGTCAACTGTTACAACTCAAGCGGGAGCAAAAGAGCGAAAAAGAGATTGCTAAAGCCCTCAAATGTACGCCGAAGCAAGTGCAGAAGCGGTGGGCGAAACTCTTAGACTTGGCTTTTGCCTATCGCAACGGTGCTAACGCATAGGATCGGGTAGGTAAGAGCATGGTGAACCGCGATAATGTTGAGATGACATCAAGTACGCTTACTCTGCGATCGCCTAGCGTGACGCTAGCCGTATCGCCCCGGACAGGTCTACCATGTTCACCCCGATCCTCTTAAAAATTGTTAGGTTAAGAACAAACTTCCAATCATAAACAATCCATTAACAATTGATAAGTAAAATTGCTCGGTTTTGCTGATAAAAATTTCTAATCTTGTATTTTGAAGTTTTAGTGTTAACCCCGAACTATTCTAGGGCAAATTAGATACAGTAGACTAAAGTAACAGTTTATTAAGTATAGCTATCTCAATCATCATGTTTGTTAACCTGGCTCCGGCTTCTGCATCATCCTCTCGGATCTCTCGTCCAAGAGGAAACGCAGATGAACAATTCTCATCGGATGCAATGGCTCAAAACCCAACTGCACTTCAGCACGTCTTCCGAACAATAGACATTAATAGCTGTCCGTCTTCCTATAACTTTCATATGCACACTGTGAAGTCAGATGGACAGCTTCAGCCCAATCAACTGATGGAACAAGCGATCGCCATCGGTCTGAAAGGATTGGCGATTACAGACCATCATACAACCCAAGGGTATACGGAAGCACAACGCTGGTTGGAAGCGTGGAAAGCCAGTCATCCTGAAAATAGTTCCACCGCTCCCACCCTGTGGACTGGCGTGGAAATTAGTGCGGGTTTACTCAATGTCGAAGTGCATATTCTCGGTTATGCTTTTGACCCGCAAGCGCTCTGTTTACAGCCCTATCTTCAGGGTCATTCGGTCAAAGGTTCTAATTACCGAGCCGAAAATGTGATTGGCGCCATTCATCAAGCGGGAGGTTTGGCGGTTTTGGCTCATCCGGCGCGTTATCGCTCTCCGGCTCGTGCGTTAATTCCAGAAGCGGCTCGTTTGGGGGTTGATGGGGTTGAAGTTTACTACAGTTATCGCCATACGAACCCTTGGCGGCCTACACCGGATATTACCGAAGAAGTCAAACAATTGGCAAATCGGTACGGACTTCTGCACACCTGCGGTACCGATACTCACGGGCGTAACCTTCTCTTGCGTCCCTAGTCGGTTAAGAGTTTGAGGGAGTCAATGTGAGGAGACGATGGAATTAATCGATTATTGATGTGTGGTCAGTCGTCGGTGAAACTGACCACTAATTATCTAATTTGAAAAGATGGAGCATTAACACAATAGAGAGCGTTATTCACTCAGTATACATCGGGGCGGCATCTACTGCTTTAGGTCCCACCTCCCATGATCATCATCATTAGAAATGCAATCAAAAACACCAGCAGAAGAAAGGTTTTGCTCAAAGATTCCCTTTCCCAGAAAGAGGGTTTGGATGTTTTCATAATTTAATGTTATGTATGCTTGAAGGAATTCTACTTCTAAGCTAACAAATCACCTCATCAACTGGGTAGAAGTGAAAATGAATCTTAAATATCTGTAAGTTTTCTTCAAAAATCGAATTAACTCTATAAATCCTGAAAAAAACACTATTTAGGGTTTGCTGAAAAAGTCTTTTAGTAGGGGTAGGAGTCACCCTTCGGGAACGTCCGTTTCTCCGCGACTATTCCGCCAAGTCCGCACTGCCTCACCGAATCAGGAGTCAGGAGTCAGGAGGAATGGGGAATTTAGAGAAGGTAGGAGTAAGAATTGTTCCTCAATTTTTCTGTCTTTGTCTCCCTAAAATACTAAATTTTTGAACCCTACTGACCTAAAAGCTTGCACTTTTTCAAGACCTAAAAATGCTGAAACTTTTACCTGAAAAGGATTTGAGATTTAATCAGCAAACCCTATTTATAAATTCCTCATCTCGAACATCAACCGTAGGGTTGCGCCTCCGAAATGTTCTTTAATTCTCGGTCAAAATGCGATCGGATCTTCTGACCGGGGCGGGTTTTACAGTTTACAGTTATCAGTTTACAGTTATCAGTTTTTTTAAGTTAAAATTAAACCCATATTGATAGAGGAATTCGTTTATGAACCCAACGACGATTAACTTACCTACTCCTCTGGAATTAATGATTGATTTAAGCGACGAGCAATTTTTTGATCTTTGTCAAAAAAATCGAGACTTTAAATTTGAACGCACAGCATCAGGAGTTTTAGTGATTATGTCACCAACGGGAGGAGAAACCAGCAACCGCAATATTGAAATATCCTATCAATTGCAAGCTTGGAGTCGTCAAAATAACTTAGGAAAAGCTTTTGATTCTTCCGGCGGTTTTAAACTTCCCAATGGTGCAGACCGCTCTCCCGATGCGTCTTGGATTGAAAGCGAACATTGGGAGAGTTTAACCTCCGAACAACGAGAAAAATTTCTACCATTATGTCCCGATTTTGTGGTCGAATTAAGGTCAGCCAGCGATCGCCTGAAAACCCGGCAAGACAAAATGAAAGAATATCGAGACAATGGAGCAAAATTGGGGTGGTTAATCGACCCGAAAAACAAACAAGTCGAGATTTATCGCCCGAATCAAGAAGTAGAAATTCAAGAAAATCCCCAAAGCTTATCGGGAGAAAATGTTTTACCCGGATTTGTATTAGATTTAACGGTTATTTGGTAAAATGATAGCCAGAAAAAACAGTTGTAAAGGTGGGTTTTACAGTGATCAGTGATCAGTGATGAGCGACCAGTCAACAGTTAACAGTCAACAGTACCATGCTATTGGTAACTGGTAACTGTAAACTGCCTGTTGCAAGAGCGCCTATTCCCTATTTCCTTTTAACTACTGAGTTAAACCATGTTCTAAAGCATAACGAACTAACTCCGTGCGGCTATTTGTTCCAGTTTTCGTAAACAAACGACTCACATATTTTTCAACATTCCGAACACTGGTTTCTAAACGACGGGCAATTTCTTTATTCATCAATCCTTTAGCCACCAAATCTAAAACACTTTGTTCGCGAGGCGTCAAATCTATCTTAATTGGTGCCGGAGTTGGAGAGATGCCACTTTTACCTTTTAACATATTTTCAATGCGAGCAATTTGACCGGCTAAGGCAGCAATATCAGGATTTCCATCGGAACTATTTGCATTAGCAACCGCCCGACGTTCGAGTAAATTTTTAACAATAACCACTAATTCTTCCGGATCGAACGGTTTAGAAATATAAGCATCACAACCGGCTTGATAACCTTGAATGCGATCGGTTGTCATCCCCTTCGCGGTTAAAAAAACCACAGGTAAAGCTTTAAACTGGGGATCTTCGCGCATTTGTTGAAGGAACTGATAACCATCAACTTCGGGCATCATAATATCACTAATTACCAAGTCGGGTAAATTTTGTTGTAACAGTTCCCAACCTTCGCGAGCATTACTAGCAACATCAACAATAAAATCGCTATCCTCTAAGTAAGCTTGTACGGCTTCTCGCAGTCCCGGTTCATCATCAACCAATAACAGTCGTGCGGGAATTTGGGGGACTTCTACACCATCATAATTATTTCCTTGAGGTTGACTAGACATCGACTTTACCTTTCCCTTTACTAACCCTTTACTTTCTTTAACTCTAGCGAACTGGAGACCCCAAATCGATCTATCAAACGGACGGTTTTCTATACTCTATCCACACTTGACAAATTTGTATCGATTCTACTCTACTAAATGTAAAAATCGAGAGGGTAGAGAAGATCAGGTTGCCAACGAATTTTTCAAGCCTATCGGTTTGATGGGTTATACTTCGCGATCGCAAAATGTGCTGTTGCTGTTGGCGGCGTTAAAGCAGGTATTGTAATAAAGTTGGGGGAAATTGATGAATTCCCCCGAAAAGTTAATCGGAAAAGAAACCAGATTTCTACGACTATTTTTGCATCCCAACTGAAATCGTTATTAAGAAACCCGGTTTCTGAAAAAAATTCAGTATTAAAATTAGAAGGGTAAAGGTACAGGAATCGGAACCCGGTTACGAATTTCCTGTTCAACTCGTTCACGGACTTTGTTTTTAAGAAAGTTAGCCGCAACACGGGCAAAACCTGTTTCACCTGTTACCGCAACATCAAATAAACAACCTTCTAAGCGATCGCTCGGAACTTCAGCAATTCGACAGGCTTCTTCTGCCTTAGCAACCGCATCAGGAGCCAGCATTCTTAAGATCACAAAACCATTCGGAAAGGCGGGATTTGTGAAAGTACCCGTATTTTTTCCGGGGGCATAATCAAACAGAGATTCACTTTGAGAAATCCGCCAACTATTGCCAAATTGACTATGAATTTGTTCTAAAAAAGCTTGAGTTAAGGGATCGATTGGAATGGGAACCCAACGATTAATATTAAAGTTATTTAATACAGATCGAGCAGCTTCCATTGCCTCTTGATTTTGGGGGATAACACGACCATCACGAGTCATAAAGTCATCGGAGGTATTGCCATTAAAGTTACCGAGTAATCCTTCTAATTGACCTCGATCATTTTCTGTTACACCTGTTGATATATTTAGCAGTGAAGAATCCCCCACTCCTGAAATTTCAAAAGTAGCGACTTCTCCTGTCGGCCATTGAACTGTCCAACTTGTACCTCCATTGTGAGTAATACTACCCCCTCCCGCAAGATTTTGTGTGCCTTTAAGTTCAATGGGTTTACCATCAATTCGCAGCGGAATTTTTGTTTGATCATCGGGGAAACCTGTTGCATAAATTCCCACTCTGGCATCACCGACTTTCATTGCGGCTGCAACGTTAATGGCAGCAGTGTTAATGTTTTTGAAGGGCGCTTGTCGAACTTGAATTTCAAATTGACGGTTTTTGGTGCGGGTGAGGACAAATTCGCCGACGGCTTGGTAATCGTATTTTTGTCCGTCCATAGTTGTTAGGTGAGGATCTCCGTCTGAGCCACCACCGCCAGGAACAACCTGTGGTCTGGGTGTTGGGGGTTGAGGTGGACAGGGTTGTTTCGGTTGATTATCATCAGGATTGAGATTTCTCATGTGGAATGAACCTGATACACCACAAGTTTGAGCAGTTCCATTGATTGCGACTAATCTATTACGAACCCTGATAGGGCTGATATTTCCAAAAGTAATCTTACATTCTTTGCCCGTTGGGTTAGCAGTCATTCCACTTAATGTTCCATTCAAATACCATTGGGTTTGTTGTCCGTTAACTTGTAAAGGAATTTGCCCAGTAATTGAATTTCCTTGCTTTGTTACATTAGTTTTTTCTCGACAGGCATACCTGATTCTAGCATATCCATTATCCATAGCAAAACAAGGCAGATCGAGTGACCAAGTTCCAGACTGATTATCTTGATTTGAGTTAGATTCACAATCTTTTGGATTGGGTTCTGGATTAAGTTCTGGATTGGGTTCTGGATTAAGTTCTGGATTAGTCTGTGATGGGTCTTGTACGATCTCAGTATTAGCCTCAGCATTAGTTTCAAGAAGAGAGTTTAAACCACTACCTAAAATGGCAAGAAGAGCAGCTAACCATCCTTTGAATTGCTCTCCTAAAGTCTTACCTTGCTCTATACTCTCAGTAGCATTATTTATCTCATTCAGAACTCTATTAATTCCATTCTCAGAACTTTTGAGAGTATTGCGGTTTTCTCTTCCTTGTTGATGCCTGCCCTGTTGGCCCCTCCCCCTCCTTCCTGAATTGTCACCCCCACTATTATTATTAACTCCTTCTAAACCAGATTCTCTTTCAAAAGTGTCTATCTGATTATCCAAGGCATTTTCTACACTATGTATAGTTTGATCTATCAGAGTTGCTCCATTGCCTTTAGCTTCTTTACTCACAGGCCAAAAACTCCAATTAATTTTTTTAATTCTTTGAGAAATTAGAACAGGTAAATTTAAGAGAGATGATGCTAACTGTATTGGTTTTTCAGGTAATAACTGGGGTTTTATATAAATTTTTATACTCTCTGGACTATGCAATGCATAAATTTGAGGGACAAGTTGAATCAGAACTCCATAGGTTGTTACATTAATTGTCTTATCTTTAATTTTTAAGAAAAGAGCTTGTTGATCGATGCTTTCAACAAGCTCAATGCTTAAATTTTCATACTCAGTTGATATAGATTGTTCTTTGAGAGGATGTTTACCTGGACTAAGTTGTAAGTTCTCTGTCTCACAGTTATCCTCACAGAGTGAAGCTGTATAATCACTACCATTATTATTTACTTTAATTAAATTAGCATAAAATGGCTTACTGTTTGATTGAGAGCTATACATGGCGTAAAACCAAATTCCTGTAAAAAGATCAGTTTTTGGCTGTTGCTCAACAGATATATTCCCATTAGGATCATCAAACTCTGGTCTAATAATATTAGGCCCTGGATCGGCTGGAAACGGAGGAACTTGTTGATTATTAACAGGTGCAGGAGGACTAGGCTCATCATCAAATTCTCCTGATCTCTGGGTAAACCAATTGTCAATATTTCTTTCCAAACTTGGAGGAAAAGCTGCCATAACTTGCCCATAATTTTGAGCTAAATTAACGGTGCAAGCTCCCGAATTAAAACTAAAAACAGCACACATCACTGTTGAAAGCAGACGGTTAACGAATGTACCTGGAATGAATAAGGTAACAATTAATGTTACTGCAAAGCTGATGATTGCCAGTGCCATAAAACGAATTTTACGCATACTTTATCTCTCAAATTTAATAGTTAATATTGAGTAAAATCAGACCTTAATTTTTGAATCGAGTTAGTTAGGGCAGGGGTAAGTAGGAAATGCGATCGCTATATTCGCCCTCTACATAGACCAGTGCAGCTAAAATCAATTCCTGCAAAGTTTCCCCTATACTTAAGTTAGGATTGGGTTGGAAAATCCCTGAAATAAAAGTTAAGTGGGTAGTGCAGGCACAGGCTGCTTATGGGGCATTTATAGGCTTTGCTAGAAACGAGAGAAGGGGTGGTTTTACCAGGGTAAAACTCGCCGTATTCCTCGCTGGACTTCGTTACGAATGACATCTTTAATTAATTCATTGGCAAAACTTCCAAACCAATTATTAACTTCTGCCTCATCGACTTCTTCTGCATCGACATTTTCGGGCGGTTTATTATCAATTTTAACCGCCGATTTTTCTACATTGACTTCGGGCATTAACGCAATAAATGTATTAATGGGAATTGCTGAATTTAACCCTGTTTTTACTTCTTCCTGTCTGCCAGCAGATTCATTGGTGACTGTGGCTACCGTATCCCCTTGACCGTGAATTCCAATCACCCGACCACTGACATCAAACACTGGCCCGCCACTCATTCCGCGTCGAGTTATGGCATCATAACGCATCGTATACCCTTCAGGATTACTAGAGCGAATATTAATCACTTGTCCACTGGTAAAGGCATATTCTCGTTCCGTTGAACCCATTACTGGTAAGGGATATCCTGAAATATAAATCCCTGAACCAATAGTAGCTTCATCGGAATTACTAATCGGTGCAACAGAATATTCTTCAGTTGTTTCAAAGGTAATAATTGCTAAATCTGGGCCGCTTCCTTCTTTCTGTAAAGTTTTAACGGATGTAACAGGATGATCTTTTCCTTTTGAGGTTTTAATGACAAACTCTGAGTTGGGATTATTAACAACATGATTTGCAGTTAATACGGTGTAGGTATTGCCTTTTTTAGAAAGAATCACGCCTGAACCGCTTGCGTCTGCAACTAAAGTGTTATTAATTTGTACGGTAGTGGGAATGGCGATTTGAGCGACTTCTTTTGCGGTTTTAGCGATCGCAGGTTGTACAATCACTAAAGCCGCAACTGTCCCGACAAAAATACTGGGTACATAATCAAAACTCGAAAATCTATTATTCATAATTTACCTCTGGGAATGGTTGATAACACATCAAAATTGTGGTTATAACATTGAATATTTTCCCGTAGGGGCGGGTTCACGTTCACCTTTGATACTCACAAATAATCTCTCCAAACTCACCCCGAACCCCACCCCAAAATCAATGATTAATTGAATATTAATGCTGGGGTTGGGCGGGTTGATAACGGTTATCTGTTAGTATCAGAAATTTGTACAGAACCCGCCCCTACCATTTTTTTGTTTTATCCCTGGTGGGGTTGGACAGGTTTATAATCGTTATCTGTTCCTCTCAGAAATGATTGCGTAACCCGCCCCGACAGGTTGAGGAATTTGGGCATTATGCCAATAGGGAATAATCGGAATTCCCCAACTGGAATTAACCATTAATTCCAACATTTCGTGAGAAGGTTCTGTGCCATCTTCAAAGGCATAAACCCCAAAATCTGGATCGCGGTTTTTCAGTCTGCCATTAATGCCAATTAATTGCCCCCAACGGTTAAAAATTGGCCCCCCACTCATGCCCACTTGAATATCATTGGTATAACCTAAACGATATCCTTGGGGTAAAGATTTGGGCGGTAAAATAGAGATAATCCCTTGAGTCAAACGAAACACTTGCAAACCTTGATCAAAGGTGGTTTGAAAAGAGTGTTCCTGATACATAGGAAACCCCGCCGCAAAAACCGGTTCTCCAACGGCGATCGCACGGGGACTAATCGCAGCAATTTTATAATTTGTATGACTCGTAAAATAGGCGAGCGCTAAATCTGTATTTCCCAACGGTTTTGCAGCAAATAATCCATATTTTTGCCCATCAGGAGCAATTACCGTTTGTTGCTGGCTAAAGGCGAGGACGTGCCAATTTGTAATGATTGTATAAGTTTGCTCTTGCCGTTGGATAATAACACCAGAACCCGAAGCATTAGGAGTTAAAATCCGAACCGTTGTTAACCGCGCTAATCTTTCCAGATTGACCGTTTGATCATCACTTAAACGATAATTAATCTCTGGAAATTGTGCAAACACGGGATGATATCCCGAGAAAATCATCAGTGCTGTTAAACAAATTCCAGTCCTAATCAGAGGGAAATTCATATCGGTTTAAAGTTCCCGTGAACCATTGCTTGGTGTCCTGATCGGTGGAACAGGTTGAGCATTAAATTGAGGAGTTGTGACAGAATAGCTTTCATTTTCTAAGCGTTCACCCACATCAATATAAGGAATATTGCCACTTTCAGACAGAGAGGGAACACCCGCTTGTCCTTCTCGCCAAGCTAACAATTTATTCAGCGTTGTCACAGCATCTTGATTCGGTTTTAGGGTGAAAATTAATCCTTCACAACGTCCATTCACTTGACTGGCTGTACAGATCACCTGTTGGCGATTCATAATCCCAGCCGTGATATACTTAAGTTGTTTATTCTGACGATAGGTTTCTAAACGTCCACTGACTTCTGTACACCGTTTTAGGGGGTCATAACCTGCTCCTAAAAACGCATCAGATTCCCATTTAATCCAAGGTTCACGACCCCCTTGAGAGTTTTGATAAACTGTTGTTGGGATTCCGGTGGAAGTATCGCAGAAAAAACCCCGTTGTCCGGGTGCCAGTTGTGCTTTGCTTGACTGACTCAATGTGGCAGTTGCCCCTAAAGCCACTGCTGTCACCGCCAATATTTCTGTAATGAATCGCCTTTTCATGGTTATGCCCCCTCCTGGAACCTGACGATAATGAAAATCTGTTTTTGCGGAACTTAGGTTTCCCAAAGTAATTTCCCTGGAAAAGCTCGGTTTCTATAGCCCCTTTCCCCAGTCCCGCGAAACTCCCATTCGTCACAGACTCGGTGAACTAACGATTCAGTTAATTCAAAATTGCTGGCTGTCGATACTCACAACCGTACAGCCCTGCCACGCTTTGACTTGATGTTATTGTCTGATATTAACAAAAAAACTATGTCACTGTAAACTCTTTCATTTTATTAAGATTTTTTGCCAATCCACCTCCTCACTTCTTCATCGGTAATCACATAACGATAATGGGTTCCGCCTTTGATAATAATGCGAATTTTTCCATTTTTCGGGCGATCGCTTTCTATGGATAAACAGCCAAAACCTGTTTCTTGCCAAGTCTCAAGCAAAAGGTCTTGAATCCGGGCAAAAACTTCGTCAATTTGGGTCGGTTTAATGTCGGGTTCAGAGGACATAATATTGGGGTTAAAAGTAAGTGGTCACACAGTCGGCAGAGATAGAAATCGAACACTGTGAGGTTCATTAAAAAAAGAAACCGAGTTTCTACGAATTTTTTTTAATCTAAACCGAAATATTGGTTAATAAACCCGGTTTATGACATCCCAGAAATTAACCAATATTCTGACATTTATACGCTGAAAAAAGCATCGAATCTAGAATAAATTCAGTTTTTTAAGGAACTTGAATTTTGTCGCTTTAACAAACAAATACAGAACAATGAAAACGCTAAAAATCCTAATTTTGCATCGCCTTCCGGTACGGCTTTTGATTCGGATTTAGGAATAACAAAGCTGAAATTATCAATGGTTTGTTGAGGAGAATATTCAGCCTTACAATAATCAAGGGGTTGATTTGGCCCTCGGTATACTCCACACCACAAATACTCGATTCGATGCACCCCGGAATTCTCACCAAGAAAAAAACCTACAAAGTCTTCATCATAGCTGGTGAATTGTACACCTAAATGATTAATTAAGTTATTTTGTTGGTCGAAAAATTTGACGTTTCCGAGTAGGGCATTACGATTTGATGAACGCCAAGGATCAATCATATCAAAACCAAAAGCAATCACTTCATTGGGGAAAACAATATCAAATGCCGCCCAATCTGATCGAGCTTCACCTGTATTAACAGTAAAAGGAATATTGGTGACAAGACCTGTAGAAAGTTGACTATCTGCGGTAACTTGACCGATAAGAGAATTAAAATCCTCTGTCACAATACTGTATTGAGAAACAGTATTTTCCCAATCAGTACGGTTGTCAAAACCCCAGTAAGCATAGGCTAAATTGGGAAATAAAACGACTGAAATAGTCGTTAGGCTGGCAGAAACAATATTATATAGGGTTTTCATGGGATGACCTCTGGTAAATTTTTAACAACAATGGAGTCAGAAACCCGGTTTTTAACGGAGGTTGCTTTTACTCCAGTAATCTTTGAGGAAAAAGTTGGTTTTTTAGCGATGGGTTAAGGCTATAAACCTGATTTTTGCATAGAAAAAGTTGATTTTCCTCAATTAATTTATCGGGAAAAATTTGGTTTATGGGTAGTGAAAGTGAAGCTATCGAACTTCGGGAACGGGTATTCAACTTAATGGTTAGATGTGTAGAACCCGTCCCTGCGGAGATGTGAAAAGTTACAGATGATAGAGGTAAAGGGGCAAGTCACTTTCAGGCTTTTTATCAACTTCGAGATATCTGACCTTTATAACCAAGCCCTTTAAACCAGTTAAATTGCTGATGTGTGAAGCTTAACACCAGGTCAGGAGAAAAAAAGTACCCAAAAAGTGAAGTTGGGTGTACAATAAAGTAGAAAAAAGTGAATACTCTAGGTTTTCATCCTCTAAAAAAAGGATAAAATCAGTCAAAAAATAATAAGTGAATTCCCTTGGGTGCAATGGAAATCGAACAAATTATCAAACAAATTCAGGAACGTGTTTATCGTCAAACGGGAAAATACTTGAAATCTGTTCAAGTTGAGATTCTTCAGGGAGTTTTGCAGGATCAGAAATATATAATCATTGCGAGGCGGACTCAACGAGAAGAAAATAGTATTAAAAAAGAAGCTTCTCTCCTGTGGAAGCAACTCGGTGATGTATTCGGAGAAAAGGTGACAAAACCCTATCTCAAACAAGTGTTAGAACGACAGTTTTCTACTTCGTCTCCTGTCTCGAATTCCTCAAATCAACAGTCGGATTGTTATCAGGATTGGGCGGATTCTCCAGATGTGGATTATTTTTTAGGACGGAAAACCGATTTAAACACTTTAAAAGAATGGATAATCCGCGATCGCTGTCGTCTGATCGCAGTGGTTGGACTTCCGGGGAAAGGAAAAACCAGCCTGACTACAAAATTAGCCCAAGAAATTACTGGAGAATTTCAAGGTGTTATTTGGCGATCGCTTTTAAATTCCCTCTCCATTCAAGACCTGATCAAAGAGTGGATTTTATTTCTGTCTCATCAAGAAAAGACGGATTTACCCGATAGCCTTGAACAACAAATTTGTTTATTAATTTCCTATTTAAAACAAAATCGCTACTTATTTATTTTAGATAACGTTGAGACGATTCTCACCGCCGGAACTGAAGGGATAAAATATAAATCCGGTTCCGAAAACTATCATCAACTCTTAGAAAAAATTGCCGAAGTTTCCCATCAAAGTTGTTTCCTGCTAACCAGTCGCATCAAAATTCGTCATTTAGAAAAATTCGCAGGTCAACATCAACCCGTGCGTTTTTTCCAACTGGGAGGGTTAACCGTTGACCCCGCCAAGCAACTGGTTGAACAAAAAGGAGAATTTTTAGCCACAGAAACCGAATGGGAACAATTAATTAATTTATATCGAGGAAATCCATTAGCCTTAAAATTAACCGCCTGTCATATTCAAAACGTATTTGGCGGGAATATTGGTGAATTTATAAAAAATAACAGTCTGTTTTTTCAAGACATTCGAGAATTATTAGATTGGCATTTTCAGTCCTCCATCCCGGAAGAACATCAGATTTTATATTGGTTAGCCATTCACCGAGAACCGGTTTCACTGCTGGAGTTAAAAACCCATTTAGTCTCGCCCTTCTCTCAACATCATTTATCGGATTATTTAGACTCCTTGCAGGGAAGAATGCTGCTGGAAAAAACCGCCGACCAACACCGTTTTACCCTGCAACCTGTGTTGATAGAATATGTCACAGAAAAATTAATCGCAACCGTCACCCAAGAATTGATCGTCGGTGAATTTAATCTATTTAATCGCTATGCGTTAATGCTGGCTACCACCAAAGATTATATCAAAACTAGCCAAATTAGAACGATTATTCACCCGATTATCGAGGCTTTGTTAGCACAATTTCAAACCGTCTCTTATTTAGAAACTCATTTAAAATCATTAATTCGTCAAACTCAAGAAAAATCTCCCCTGACTCCCGGTTATATTGGCGGAAATTTGATCAATCTACTTTGTACCTTGGAAATCAACCTGACCGGCTATGATTTCTCGAATTTAACGATTTGGCAAGCTGACTTACAAGGAATTAAGCTGCATTACGTTGATTTTTCTAACTGTCACTTCAAAAATACCGTTTTTACTCAATGTTTTGGCGGAATTCACGCTTTAGCCTTTACTCCCGACGGTCGGATTTTAGCGGCGGGAGACTCGGAGGGAATGATTCGATTTTTAAACGTTGAAACGGGGGAAATATTAACAACTTTTGGCAAACATAAATGGTGGGTAGTTTCCCTCGCCTTTAGTTCGGATGGTCAAAAATTGGTCAGTAGCAGTTTAGATCATACTGTTAAAGTTTGGGATGGAAAAACGGGTCAATTACTGCACAGTTTAGAAGGACATAACGAATGGGTTTGGACGGCGGCTTTTAGTCCTGACGGTCAAATCATTGCCAGTGGTGGCAACGATAAAACCATCAAACTTTGGGATGCAAATAACGGTCAATTGTTGAAAACAATCGAAGGACATCAGGCTTGGGTTTTAAGCGTGGCTTTTAGTCCCAATCAAGCTATTTTAGCCAGTGGAAGTTATGATAAAACGATTAAACTTTGGGATGTGAAAACGGGCGAATGTTTGCAAACGATAACCGGAAGTAATGATGCGATTTGGTGCGTGGCTTTTAGTCCCGATGGTCGGAAACTTGCCAGTTGTGGCTATGAAAAAATTATCAGAATTTGGGAGATTGAAACGGGGAAATGTGATAAAATTTTGCAAGGACATAAAAAAGAAATTAAAGTGTTAGCTTGGAGTCCCGACAGTCAAACCATAGCCAGTGGATGTTTTGACTCTATTGTGAAGTTTTGGTCGGTGAAAACGGGAAGCTGTCGGGCGAGTTTAAAACAGTATAAAACCGGGATTAGAACCTTGGCTTTTAGTCCCGATAACCAAACGGTTGCAACGGGAGATAATGACCAAATTATTAAACTTTGGAATCGTCAAAACCGAAAATGTCTGCAAACGTTTCGAGGATATACAAACTGGGTTTGGTCTTTGGCGTTGAGTCCGGACGGTGGGATGTTGGCGAGTAGTCATTTAGACCATCAAGTGAGACTCTGGAATAGCGAAACCGGAGACTGTTTAAACACTTTAACCGGACATCACGCTTGGGTGTGGTCGGTGGCGTTTAGTCCCGATGGAAAAACGGTGGCGAGTAGTAGTGATGATGAAACGATTCGGTTGTGGGATGTGAACACCGGAAACTGTTGGAAATGTTTAAATTATTCGACGGAACATTATCAGGGTGGAATCTGGACGGTAGCCTTTAGTTTGGATGGTTTTTATTTGGCGAGTGGGGGTCAAGATACAACGGTGAAAGTTTGGAACTTACAAACTGATGAACTGACGGTTTTAACCGGACATAAAAGTTGGGTTTGGAGGCTGGCTTTTCATCCAAAGTCCGCTATTTTAGCCAGTGCTAGCGATGATAAAACGATTAAAGTTTGGGATGTCAAAACAGAAGAATGTTTGCACACTTTCCCCGGAAATCATAATATTAGATCGATTAGTTTTAATTTTGACGGTTCACTTTTGGCGAGTGGAAGTGAGGATAAAACGGTAAAAGTCTGGGATTTAAAAACCGGAAAATGTCTGTATACCCTATTCGGACACGAGGGGTGGATTTGGTCGGTTGATTTTAGTCCTGATGGTCAAATTTTAGCGAGTGGGGGTGATGATTGTACGGTGAAATTATGGGAGATGAAAACCGGAAATTGTCTCCACACCCTCGCAGAACATAATAGTACGGTAACATCGGTGATGTTTAATCGCTATCGCCATAAGATGATGAGTGCCAGTTCTGATGGTAAAATTAAACAGTGGGAAGTCAAGACGGGAAAGTGCATAAAAAGCTTGATTGTTCCCAACATTTATCATCAAATGAAGATCGGAAATGTTCAAGGTTTTATAGAGGCTCAAAAAGAAGCTTTAAAAGGGTTAGGAGCGGTCGATAAATCCGGGTTTTAGGGAGATGAACTTGATAAATGTTCTCCAATTTATTCTTTTTAAATTCTAAATACTACGCGATCGCGCCCCGATTTTTTCGCTTCATATAAAGCTCGATCCGCTTCTCCAATCAAAAAATCTTCTGATAAATAATGATTGGGAATTAGACTGGCGACTCCCAAGCTTAAAGTCACGAAATTATTCACCCGAGAATTGGGATGTTCGATCTGAACTGTATGGAGAGAATTGCGAATATCTTCGGCAACTTTTACCGCACCTTTTAGACTAGTATTTGGTAAAATAATTGCAAATTCTTCGCCCCCATAACGCGCCACTAAATCAGCCGGACGCTTAATATTTTCACAAATGGTTTGTGCGACTTGCTGTAAACATAAATCTCCCGCTCGATGTCCATAGGTGTCATTATAGGCTTTAAAAAAATCAACATCACATAAAATTAGGGATAGGGGAAGACGTTCTCGGGCGAGTCTTTTCCATTCCGAATGTAAACTTTGATCAAATTGACGACGGTTGGCAATTTGGGTTAAACTATCTATAGCGGCAATTTGTTCTAATTTTTGATTGGCAGTTTCTAATTGTTCGGTCAAAATTCGCGACCGCTCAACTTGTTTTTTGAGTTCTTTCATCGCCCATTGTGTTTGTAAAATTCGACGAATTCGCTGACGCAATACAGGCCAATGAATGGGTTTGGTAATATAATCAGTAGCCCCCACTGCAAAAGCGCGATCAACGGATTTTTCATCGTCGAGAGCGGTAATTATTAGCACGGGCGGACAATGTTCACCTAAGGTCTGTTTGAGTTGAGCGCAACAAGTAAAACCATCTATTTCGGGTAAAATAGCATCCAGCAAAATCATATCCGGTTTGAGAACAGGACATTGCTCAAAACACTGTTGTCCATCACTGAGTTGAACCACACGATATCCCTGACTTTCCATTTCTAAACTAATCATTTTTCGGTGGGATAAATTATCCTCAACGACAAAAATCAAACGCGGATGAGTTTCAAAATCTGGATACAACATGGTTAAACCTGAAGAAAACCAAGGAAAAATTGATGCGACCACTGATCAGTAGTATAACCTTTTATTCGAGAACAATGCTGAATTTCGGGAAGAACTTAACACTAAATCTCATTGAAAAGGACTCTAGTTTGTTTTATTTTTGTGTATATTTAAGAAGCGGATAAGATATCTATTTTGAGTATTTTTTCGGAGTCAAGGAATCAAAGTCTGTTGCTGTTCTCTGTATTTTTCAGGAGATAGGGATCTAAAATGATACCCAAGTTCCAAAAAATCGGAGTTAATTTTGATAAAAGCTTTGAGCCGATGCCCATTTAGAAATAGTTATTATTTTCAAATAAAATCACTAGCAATCAAGATTTTTACAAAAATATTTATAAATACTATTTACTTTGTTTTTACAAAACATTTTAAACTTTAAAATAGAGATAAACTTCTAAAAATAAAATAATTGAATCAATTTTATTTTGATTGTAAACAACCGAAAATAAAAAATCGAGTTTACAATAACTTAATAAATTTGATTAAAAACCTATCAAAATCAATAGTATTCTTCAATGATCTCCGGGTTGCCGTCAGACGAATTGAAAAATTAATTTTGGTATTTTATGAAGCTTTTGTAAAGCCATGACTCTCAATTGAGAAGAAACAGCAAACGGGCATTCTCCGGAAATTTGATCCTCGTATAATCAGATTGCACCGGAAACCGAGTTGACTGTACCTCACTATATCGTCTATGCTCACTATTAAAGTCTTGCAAAATAGTTATAGTTAGCTGAAGTATTACCGATTTCGTCTAATCCTCACCCGATTTCAAACTGCCAATGAAAAGTCTATTTCTCGAACGCCTCCACAGTCCCGAACGCCCCGTCCTCGTCTTTGATGGTGCGATGGGAACAAACTTACAAGTTCAAAACCTCACCGCAGAAGATTTTGGCGGGAAAGAATACGAGGGATGTAACGAATATTTAGTTCACACCAAACCCGAAGCCGTCAAAACCGTTCACCGAGGCTTTCTCGAAGCCGGCGCCGACGTGATCGAAACCGATACCTTTGGGGGAACTTCCATCGTTTTGGCCGAATACGATCTCGCAGACAAAGCCTATTATCTCAACAAAACCGCCGCCCAACTCGCCAAAGCCGTCACCGCAGAATATTCTACGCCCGAGAAACCGAGATTTGTTGCGGGTTCGATGGGTCCAGGCACAAAACTCCCCACATTAGGACATATTGATTATGATACCTTAGAAACCGCTTTTACTCAACAAGCCGAGGGATTATTTGACGGAGGCGTTGATTTATTCATCGTAGAAACCTGTCAGGATGTGCTACAAATTAAAGCCGCCCTGAACGGAATTGAAAACATTTTTCAGAAAAAAGGCGAACGCCGTCCGATCATGGTTTCGGTGACAATGGAAGCCTTTGGAACGATGTTAGTTGGGTCAGAAATTAGCGCCGCTTTAACGATTTTAGAACCCTATCAAATTGATATTTTAGGACTCAATTGTGCGACGGGTCCGGATTTAATGAAAGAACATATTCGCTACTTGAGCGAAAATTCTCCTTTTGTGGTTTCTTGTATTCCCAACGCCGGTTTACCGGAAAACGTTGGCGGACAAGCCCATTACAAATTAACGCCCGTAGAATTAAAAATGGCGTTGATGCACTTTATTGAAGATTTGGGCGTACAAGTTATTGGCGGTTGCTGCGGAACTCGCCCGGATCATATTAAAGCCTTAGCTGAAATTGCAACAACTTTAAAACCCAAACAACGCCAACCGCAAATAATCCCCTCTGCGGCTTCTATTTATGGAACCCAAACCTACGAACAAGAAAATTCATTCTTAATTATTGGCGAACGTCTCAACGCTAGCGGTTCCAAAAAATGTCGGGATTTACTCAATGCTGAAGACTGGGATGGTTTGGTTGCATTAGCAAAATCTCAGGTCAAAGAAGGGGCGCAAATTCTCGATGTGAACGTCGATTATGTTGGGCGCGATGGCGTGCGGGATATGCACGAATTGGTTTCTCGTCTGGTGACTAATGTCAATTTACCCCTGATGTTGGACTCGACGGAATGGCAAAAAATGGAAGCCGGTTTAAAGGTTGCTGGCGGAAAATGTTTGCTGAATTCTACCAACTACGAAGACGGCGAAGAACGCTTTTTAAAAGTGTTAGAATTGGCGAAAAAATTCGGGGCGGGTGTTGTCGTCGGTACCATTGATGAAGAGGGAATGGCGCGAACCGCAGAGAAAAAATTTGAAATCGCAAAACGGGCTTATAACGATGCGATTAATTATGGAATTCCCGCCCATGAAATCTTTTTTGATACCTTAGCTTTGCCCATTTCTACGGGAATTGAAGAAGACCGAGAAAACGGAAAAGCAACGGTTGAATCGATTCGTCGAATTCGCGAAGAATTACCCGGATGTCACATTGTTTTAGGGGTTTCTAATATTTCCTTCGGGTTAAATCCGGCGGCGCGTCAAGTGTTGAATTCGGTGTTTTTACACGAATGTATGGCGGTGGGTTTAGATTCTGCTATTGTTAGCGCCAGTAAGATTTTACCCCTGGCAAAAATCGAACCCGAACATCAAGAAGTTTGTCGAAAATTAATCTACGATCAACGGGAATTTGACGGCGACGTTTGTGTTTACGACCCGCTAACCAAATTAACCCAACTGTTTGAAGGAAAAACCACCAAAAAAGACCGCACCTCGACGGAAAATCTGTCGATTGAAGAACGTCTCAAACAGCATATTATCGACGGCGAACGCATTGGTTTAGAAGATGCTTTAGCCGCAGCTTTAGAAAAATATCCTCCCCTCGACATCATCAATATTTACTTATTGGATGGAATGAAAGTCGTTGGAGAATTGTTTGGTTCGGGTCAAATGCAGCTTCCATTTGTGTTACAATCCGCCCAAACCATGAAAGCGGCTGTGGCATATTTAGAACCGTATATGGAGAAAGAAGACTCCAACGGAAGCGGTAAAGGAACGTTCTTGATTGCAACCGTTAAAGGTGACGTTCACGATATTGGTAAAAACCTGGTGGATATCATCCTTTCCAACAACGGTTATAAAGTTGTTAACCTGGGAATTAAACAGCCGGTTGATAATATTATTTCCGCCTATCGCGAACACAATGCCGACTGTATCGCCATGAGTGGTTTGTTGGTGAAATCAACCGCATTTATGAAGGATAATTTGGAAGCCTTCAACAAAGAAGGAATTTCGGTTCCGGTGATTTTGGGAGGTGCCGCGTTAACGCCCAAATTTGTTTATGATGACTGTCAAAACGCTTACAAAGGTAAGGTAGTTTACGGAAAAGATGCCTTTTCTGACCTCAACTTTATGGACCGATTAATGCCTGCAAAAAATTCGGGTAAATGGGATGATTTTCAGGGTTTTCTAGAAGAATACGCCAAGGAAAATGATGTCTTTGGCAATGGTAAAATTAAGTCAGAAACCACAACTTCCGAGAAGCCAGACTCAGAGGAAAAAGACAAACAACCCGCCAAACCCGTAGAAGTTGATACCCGTCGTTCGGAAGTGGTTGAGGTTAATATCGAACGTCCGACGCCGCCATTTTGGGGGACAAAAGTTCTACAACCGGAAGATATTCCCCTCGATGAGGTTTTCTGGTATTTAGATTTACAAGCATTGTTTGTTGGACAGTGGCAATTCCGCAAACCCAAAGACCAATCTCGCGAAGAATATGATGCCTTTTTAGCGGAGACGGTTTATCCGATTTTGCACGAATGGAAGCGGCGAATTGTTGAGGAAAATCTCTTACATCCTCACGCGGTTTATGGATATTTTCCCTGTCAGGCGGAAGGAAATAGTCTGTTAATTTATGACCCGGAAGTGATGATTTCTGGCGACGGAAAACCGACAGAACCGGTGGAAATTATTGAGTTTCCCCGTCAGGCTTCTGGAAAACGGTTGTGTATTGCAGACTTTTTTGCACCCAAAGAAAGCGGACATATTGATGTGTTCCCCATGCACGCCGTTACCGTTGGTCAAATTGCTACAGATGTCGCTCAAAAATTGTTTGCGGGAGATGATTATACCAACTATCTCTATTTTCACGGGATGGCGGTACAAACCGCAGAAGCGATGGCGGAATGGCTACACGCAAAAGTTCGTCAAGAGTTGGGTTTTGGCGGCGAAGATGCGGACAATATTAAGGATATTTTGCGACAGCGTTATCGGGGTTCTCGCTATAGTTTTGGGTATCCGGCTTGTCCGAATATGCAGGATCAATACAAGCAGTTGGAGTTGCTAAAAACTGATCGAATTTCGATGTATATGGATGAGAGTGAACAGTTGTATCCCGAACAGTCAACAACGGCGATTATGACTTATCATCCGGTGGCGAAATACTTTAATACTTAACTGCAAAATGCGCCGAGTAGGTTGGTGTCGAGCCTGGGAGACCCAACATTTTTTTGATGGTGTTGGGTTTGTCTTTGTTCAACCCAACCTACACGTTCAACCCAACATTTTTTGATGATGTTGGGTTTCTCTTTATTCAACCCAACCTACAAAATTATAGGGCTTATTTTGCTCCAGCTTTTGCGGTTTTGGCGCTATTATTCTTATTATCCGATGGGGTTGAATCTTCGGTTTCTTTGATGACTTCTGCCGTTGATTTTAGGCCGTAATTTCCACCTTGACCCATTTGGATAATCCCCATAATGAGTTCGGACTGTTCGGCGCATTCTTTGCGAGTCAGTTCGACATCGGCGATCGCTTTAGTTAGACTTGAGATAATATTTCTAACGGTCTTGCTATCTTGGGCTTGGGCGATTTCTTCTGAGGTTAATTCATTTTCTCGACCTGTAAAAATCTTTTCCACCATCGAAGAAATTGTGCTATACTCTTGTTGAGCTTGGGCTTTGAGCGCGACCAACTCAATTAATTCAATCAAACGATTTCCCGCTTCTTCGATGGGTAAAAGTTCGCGATCGGGTTCTTTTTTGCTTCTGGGCATAATAATATTATCCTCGCTGAATCCATTCAAAAAGTAGTGTGGGGGAAGTTTCCCTTCGGTCCACAAATCTTCGATAATTTGTCTGGCTTTTTCTCGATCGGATGAACTGCGACCACCTCCTTCTAGCTGAACTAGAAACCCTGACCACCTTGATTGAGGCAAGTCTAAATTATCAATGACGATAAAATAACTTTTTTTCATTCCCTTAGTTTAACACCCGCTTTGACCCTAAGAAGAATATTAAGTCAACTTTTAACAAAAAAATCATAACACAGCTTCAATCTCTCCTGAAGATTTATTCAGGGGGTGAGGATAACAATAGACATGGAGTCAAAAAATTAGAATTCCTCCGCAAACTCAATACCCGTCGAAGCCCAACTGAAAAAATCAGGAACCTGGCGAACTAATTCCTTCATCACCTCGTCATTAACCCAAAGAACAACCGGAAACTTAAACTTACAAAACTCCTCGCGAACATAGTTGCTGGCGATCAGAAGTTCGCGAAGATGACGAACCGACTCAAAACCATAAACCATGACCGCATCGGGAGAGTAAGAGTTAAAATTTCGAGCAATGGTACCGTAGAGGGTTTCCGTCGAACTTTCTAAACTCACTTCTTCCAGGTGAACCGGACACAATTGACGTAACTGCTTGATCATCTGGAGTCGCAAGTCACTGCGGTTACAACAAGCTAAAATCAAGCAAAACTGATCTTGAGCAAAAGTAATCGAGCGTACAAGCTGTTTTAAAGAACTGAGATTGTGCGGACTAACTCGTTGGGGTGCCTCAGCATAAGTTATCATATTTGATCATCCTCCGAATACATTGAGATACATTTTCAGCAGGTACACTTAAGGGTTTAAAGGGAGAAATCCTTCTAGAAAAGCAATACTAGGCACGAGCAGGCGATCGCCCCCGCAGAGTAGGTGAGCAAGATAGGAATATAGTCTTACTCTACTCTACAAAATTACCGGTCTAATAGTAGTCTATCTTCTGACCCATTTTTTGAACAGATCGTGTTTATACCGAATAATCTGGCGAAAAAACCCGATTTCTCAAAGAAACCGGGTTTCTAGGGACTCCCTAAACTCATTTTTAAGATAACAGACGTTGCACCTTCGACTGATAAGCGGCGTTATCCATCCCCGAACCGTTATTGGCGTAGCGAGGATTAATCATCGCTTCGAGAGCGGAAATTCGGTCATTGGTGGCGGGATGGGTGCTTAAAATGCTGGGAACCGAACCCTTTTGCAGCAGTTTTTCCATAAAGTTAACCGCCCCCCTTTGATCGTATCCCGCTTTTCCGAGGTTGGTAATGCCAAACTGATCGGCTTCGTATTCGGCTTTACGACTGTTGGGGCGTCTGAGGGCTAATTCTACCCCAATTTGAACGGCGAGGCTTTCATCGAGTCCGGCGGCTGATGCGACCCCTTGGGCTACAGCCATTTGACGCATTTGTTCAACAGAATGACGCCCAACAATATGACCAATTTCGTGGGCGATCACACTGGCTAATTCCGCTTCGTTATCCGCCGCTTGCATTAACCCCGTATTAACATAAATAAAACCGCCCATTGTCGCAAACGCATTAATACTTGAATCATTCACCACTTGAAAGGTATAGGGAATATTGGAACGTTCGCTCACTTGGGCTAAACGTTGACCAATTTGATTAATATATTCTGTGGCTTTGGGGTTGCGGAGGAGTTTAATTTCCTTAGTTAATTGTTCGTTAATTTGACGACCCAGTGCCACTTCTTGCTGATTAGAAAGGGTTGTCAGTTGAATGACTTGAATCCCTCGAAAGATTAAATCTCGCCAAGGAATCGCCTGAGTTGCGGGGGCGGAAGTAATCCATATACTGAAAGCAACGGTAATCGAAATTAGAGGATAAAACCAAGGGCGAGAGGAGCGTCGATGTATAAATGAAAAAGATTTAAACATAGTCAACGGGTGTGAAAATCAGAAGAAATGCAGGCTTTGAAACCGCCTGTGATGGAATTGATATCCTGTATTAAATCTGTAGACGTATTTTGTCGCCTCGAAGTTCAGGCAGCATTACTATTGCATACCCATCTCAACAAACCCATCCCGGAAAATGTGAGTAATCAAAGTTTATCGTTTAATCAATCAATGGGTACGTGATGTTCCTGCTGAACTCACTCCTCGCGGAGTGGGTGATGTATAAGCTCCTTCATAAAACCAGTATAGCAACTTTGCCCGGTACACATTATCCCGGCGATCGCCCCTTTTAGAACGGCAATTGAGCGGCTGAACTTGAATTTTAATTCAACGCAAAAACTCGATTCCGTCCTTGCTTTTTGGCTTGATATAGGGCTTCATCTACTGCCATAATTAATTCTTCAATTGACTTATTTTTTCGCTCCCAAGTTCCGACACCCAAACTGATGGTATAGGGAATGGAACCGTTGGCTGCGGGTTGATTTTCTACCGCAACTCTCAATCTTTCGGCAACATCAACCGCTTCATTTAATGAGGTTTCGGGGAGCAAAATTAAAAATTCCTCCCCTCCCCAACGACTCAAGAAATCGTAGGAGCGAAGGTTGTCTCTCAGCCGGTCTGAAATATGTTTTAAAACCAGATCGCCCCCCTCGTGTCCGTAGGTATCGTTGATGAGTTTAAAGTGATCGATATCCAATAAAATTAATGAAAATTTCCGGTGGTGGCGGTTGGATTTTGAGACTTCCTGCTTCAAATATTTTTGCATCGCCCTGCGGTTCAACGTGTTGGTTAAAAAGTCGTTATTTGCAAAATTATTCAGATCTTGATAAAGCCGCTGACCGATCATCATTATAAATC
Organism: Lyngbya sp.; assembly: GCA_035285085.1. GTDB lineage: Bacteria > Cyanobacteriota > Cyanobacteriia > Cyanobacteriales > Microcoleaceae > Capilliphycus. The sequence goes on from JAYKHV010000072.1 coordinate 42,540, forward strand.
CGGCATTTCGCAAGTAATCAAACGCAAAGGTTGACCCCAATGTGGTAGTATTGACAAAATTGGATTCAAATAAAGCGTTGACTTGAAAAAATATCATGGCGATGATCCGAAACATTAAAATTGCACATTCTCCGCCCAACGCGATCGCCGTAAAGTAAGCCGAGGTTGAAAATCCGGCGGTTTTACCTTTAATTAGGGTTTGCTGAAAAAGTCTTTTAGTAGGGGTAGGAGTCAGGAGTCACCGAGTCAGGAGTCAGGAGAAAATAAAGAAGAAAGAGGAGGAGAAGGAGAAAGTTTTTTTATCACTAATTATCCGGACATGATATAAATACCAATTCCCCGATATTGATTGGCTAACAAAAAGAAAAAAATTAAAATGGTAGAGTGCAGCATCGAAGCAACACTGACCATTAAAGACATCGTTGCCGGATCGAGATTCAAGGAAATAGTTCAAGCTCCTAACTCACACAATTTAGCCCGATAACGACAAGCTTAACGACTAGAGAAAGGCAAACTTAAAACATTCTGACTCCGAAACTTGCTTGAACTTATTCTTGTTTAATCATGCCATCTTCAAGATCGAGAATGCGATCGGCAACATCTACAATACGGGGGTCGTGCGTTACCATTAAAACGGTCGCACCTTCTTCTTTCGCCAATCCTTTGAGCAAGTCAATCACCGCTCGGCCGCTACTAGAGTCTAGCGCCGCAGTGGGTTCATCTGCCATAATTAGAGGGGGATGTCCGGCCAAGGCCCGAGCGATCGCCACCCGTTGCTTTTGTCCGCCAGATAAGTCCCGAGGGAGATGCTTACCCTTTTCTCCCAAACCGACTTGTGCGAGTAAATGTTCGGCTTGATCGCGAGCTTTGCTTCCCTTAATTCCCTTAATATTAAGAGCAACTTCAATATTTTCGATCGCATTCAAAGCCGGAAACAAGTTAAACCCCTGAAAAATAAACCCAATATTGTGAAGGCGGAATTTTGCCAACTGAGAACGGGACATCTGAGTTATATCTTCATTCCGGAGAAGAACCTGTCCCCCCGTCGGCGTGAGAAGTCCCGCCAGAATGGAGAGTAAGGTCGTCTTCCCCGAACCGCTAGGCCCCATCAACAGTTGAATATCACCCTGTTGCACCTGCAAGTCAATGCCTTTGAGAACCTTAAAACTTTGGCGTCCGGAGTGATAGGTCATTTCCACTCCCAAGCCCTGAATGGCGATCGGCTTAACGGGGGTATGAACTGAGCCATCCATCGTCTGAGTGGGGGTTCTTTTCAGTTTAGCCCAGTTCATTTTTGAACCTATCATATTTTTATTGTCGTCTGATGTGGGCATAAATTGCAGTCCGGACTAAGACTTCTTGCGATAATTGACAAGCAGATTATCACTTCAATTCTAGTTTGATTTTATACTCCTTTGGAGCAAGCCTTGCTTCTGTCCAAGGGGTGCTGTTGTTGAACAGAGAAATACTCACTCCCGCAGGATGCAGGCGACTGACTTCAATGCTGCTATCAGTGAATCATCGCAGTATAGGCTAATCCTCATCAATTCAAGCCTCTTTCAAGACAGTTGGAGAAACTCAGGGTGAAAACCCTCACTTCTCCTAATCTACAGTCGAAACTCAAAAATGCCCAATTCCTCAAACCCATCATTTGCGATCGGCTAGGCTTTAAATACGATCGCCGGATCGACTTGAGTCACCTTCTGAATGGCAAAAATGGCCGATCCCGCACACATAATCACCGTTAACCCAAAGACCATCACCGCAGAAGTCGGCGTAATCAAAATTAAGATTCCCTGACTCGCCGAAGCCCAAGTTGTCACCCCCATACACAACGCCATTCCCGGAACGTAACCCAGTAACGCCATCCAGAGCGACTGTTCTAAAATAACACTATATATCACCTTATCGGGCGCTCCCATCGCCTTGAGCGTCCCAAACTCCTTCAAGTGATCGGAGACGGAAGCATAAAGAATTTGTGCCACCACGATCATCCCGACCAAAATACCCACCGCAGCCCCCAAACTGAGAATAAAACCGATACCCGTCCGCTGCTTCCAATAGGTTTGAGTGCGTTCGGACATTTCTTCGGTTGTATAGGTCTTAACGTTTGGTAAAGCTTCCTCCAGGCGTTCTCTGAGTTCATCAATATCCTGACCCGGTTCGACTTCTATCAACACAAACGAGATCGCATCGGTTAGCGTTAACTGTTTGGGTGCCGAAGAAATCACCTGTTTCTCTGCGGGGTTCGTATCATCGAAGATATTGACACATTTTAAATCCCCCTGTTCCAACTTACAACGGGTGCTAGTTTGCAGACGGGCGTTAACATAGGCGTTAGCATTTTTTAAGGAAGTAAAAATTAACTTATTATTAATAATCGGTTGGGTGCCTTGCGTCACCCCCACCAAACGCGCCTCCAAACCGCCCAACGTCGCCGCCTCTCCCAGTTCAGTCACGCCCAAAGCTTTTAAATTGTTTTCATCGATAATCACACCGTAGGGTTCTTTGAGGCTGTTAATGTCCCCTTCAACCACATTCCAAGGCGAAAATAACGTTCCCTCCGGCGTTGAACCGACAACCGTCACCGCATGAATTTGACCCGACGGATCGCGCCAACGCGCACTCCGAAAAATCAGCGCTTCGGCCCGTTTTACCCCCTCGACCTCGCGAGCTTGCACCATATATTCTAACGGCAAAGGCATCGTTAACTCCATGTGAATCATATCTTTTGAAGCGACCCACAGTTCAGCATTGGAGTTATCAATCAGCAGCGAAGAAGACTTAACAAACCCGTTGAGAATCCCGTTTTGAATCGTTACCAGACTGACAGCAAACATAATACCAGCCTGCGCTGCAATAAAACGGGGAAGATCTTCAAACAGGTTCTTGCGGGCGATCGAAGCCATAACAATTCTGTTGTTTGTAATCGAACTCTAAATGCTAGCATACCTTAGACCTGTGTTCGGGTTCAGTTCACCCCGATCTATTTCCGAGTGTTTTGTTGTCGGGGCGCCTACCAATGAGGGCGTTTTGCGAAACGCCCCTACGCCGGATGTTTATTGTTATTGGCGATCCCGCACAAAATCCTGAGAACGCCCCGAACCGTTTGCAAAGAGACGCATCAGAGTTTGAGGCCGGAAAAAGTATTTTTCTGTTACCTTATCTGTTAATTTGAATAATCCTACATTCGCAAACGTGACTTACGATTTTGATGCAATAATTATCGGTAGCGGTGCAGGAGGCGGAACGGTTGCATTTTCCCTCGCCAGCGCCGGAAAACGGGTTCTCTTAGTTGAACGCGGATCAAGATTTTCCGACTCAACCGCCTTCCAAGACGAACGCCGAATGTTGATCGACAAAGAAGCCTTCGACGATCGCAATATTGAAGTCAACGGACGCCAAACCCGCTTACACATTTCAGGTATTCTTGGAGGCGGAACTTCCCTCTATGGCGGCGTTCTCATCCGTCCTAGCCGCTATGACTTCCATCCCGGTAAATACTATAGCGAATGGCTTCCCCGCCATCTCTGGGACTGGCCGATCGCTTACGACGATCTCGCCCCCTACTATGATAAAGCCGAACAATTATTTCAAGTCAGCGGCGCCGCCACCCCAATTCCCAACGTAGAAACCCCAACCAACGGTTATCCCTGCGACGTTCCCGCTTTAGCCCCCATCAACCAACACCTAGAAAAAGCCATTCAAACCGCAGGCTTTACCCCGTTTCATTTACCCTTTGGAATTGATTTTAATCGCTGTTTGCGGTGTCCAACCTGTCCCGGTTTTTACTGTCCCAACGACGCCCGCGCTTCTACAACAGTTCGGTTAATTGATAAACTGGTTGAAAACGGCAATTTGCAGCTAAAAACCCTTACCGAAGCCGATCGCCTTGTGACCAACCCTCAAGGAAAAGTCACCGGAGTTGAACTACGCGATCGCCAAACCAGTAATATTGAACAACTCACCGCTAAAGTTTACATCCTCTCCGCCGGCGCGATCGGCAGTCCCGTCATCCTGCTAAAATCGGGCTTAACCGGACGCAGCGACCAAGTGGGGCGAAACTATATGTTTCACTGCGGCGCCCTTGCAGCAGGCTTTTTTGTCGGGGAAACCGGCGGCGCTGACAGTCTGATCAAACAACTCGGCTTCACCGATCTCTATCTGGGTTCTTCTGATTTTCCCCACAAACTCGGACTCGCCCAAACCGTCCCCGTTCCCGGACCGCTTTCGATCCAAGCAGAACTTCCGTTTCCCCTTCCGACTGCGATCGCCCGTTTTCTGCTAAAACGAATGTTGGTTATAACCGGTTTAGTCGAAGATTTACCCCAAAGCGAAAACCGCGTCGAACTGGGTCAAAATGGAGAAATTCGTCTAACTCACCGCTTCCACCCCTACGATGTTTACCGCTCTAAATATTATATGCGACAACTGAGAACCGTATTTCGTCAGGCCGGCGCCGTTTTTACCTACGGTGTAACGGGGGATAAAGACGAAGTTCATACCTCCCACCAAGCCGGAACTACCCGTTTTGGTACCGATCCGCAAACGAGCGTACTTGACCCCGATTGCCGTTTGCACGACCATGATAACGTGTTTGTGGTAGATGGGGGATTTATGCCCAATTCTTTGGGGGTGAGTCCGGCTTTAACCATTATGGCGAATGCTTTGCGTGTCTCAGAAGTGATCAAGGAGAGTTGTTAAACCATGAAAAAAACTGTTGTGATAACCGGTATTTCGGGAACGTTGGGGAGTGCGTTGGGAAAGGTTTATATGCAACAAGGCGCCCACGTGGTTGGAGTCACCCGTCAGCTAGACTTTCAGGGGGAAGGCTACAGCGAGTTGTGTGTTTGTTCCCAAGAAACCATCGAAGATGCACAGAAGTTGTTTAGTTACGATCCCGATGTTGTTATTTTAAATGCGGGTCAAATTGAAACCGAAGTCGGAGTTGGCGGCGTTCCCCTGGTAGAATTGGTGGAGTCGATGAACCGCGTTAACTACACTTGGCCGGCTGTTGTTGC
>JAYKHV010000073.1:0-103758 GCA_035285085.1 Lyngbya sp.
TGTGGAATCCTTGGAAGAACAGGATGAAACGGAAGATTCCCGCTACTCCAAAGCTAGGAGCGAAGAACCAACCGGACTGTCCTAAAGGATACATCAAGAACACGCTCACGAACACAGCGATGGGTGCGGTGAAGGCGATAGCGTTATAGGGACGAACACCCACCAAACGGGCAATTTCTAACTGACGTAAGCAAAAGCCAATTAAAGCAAATGCACCGTGCAGGGCGGTGAAGGTCCATAGACCACCGAGTTGACACCAGCGAGCAAAGTCCCACTGGGCTTCTGGCCCCCACAGGAACAGCAGGGAATGTCCCAAACTGTTGGCGGGAGTGCTAACGGCGGCGGTTAAGAAGTTGCAGCCCTCTAAGTAGGAGCTGGCCAAACCGTGGGTGTACCAAGAGGTAACAAAGGTGGTTCCGGTTAACCAAGCGCCTAAAGCCAGATAAGCGCAAGGGAAGAGTAGGATACCCGACCAACCCACAAACACAAAGCGATCGCGTTTCAGCCAGTCATCGAGGACATCAAACCATCCTCTCTGTAACTGAGGGCGTTCGACTGCTATAGTCATTTGAGAACGATCCTGAGTTAGGTTACTAAAAGACTATGCTTTCTAAGCAAGTTAACATAACTATATATTACAGTTAACAAAATTTGCAAAGATATCAAGTCTCAAGAATTAAGATTTTTTTTATGAGCAGACAAACCACAACCGCAAGCGACCGCATCATTCACAAGACCGTTTTAGGCTCCCGTCGTGCCAGTAACTACTTCTGGGCTAGCGTTATCGCTCTCGGAGGGACGGGTTTCCTGCTGTCTGGGATCTCTAGCTATAGCGGAGTGAATTTACTCCCCTTTGCTGACCCCACCCAACTGATCTTTCTGCCCCAAGGGTTGGTTATGGGACTTTACGGCTCTGCTGCTCTTGTATTAGCATTGTACCTCTGGTTGGTTATCCTTTGGGATGTGGGCGGCGGCTACAATGAATTTAGTAAAGACACAGGCATTCGGATTTTTCGTTGGGGCTTTCCGGGGAAAAACCGCCAAGTTGAGTTCACTTGTAAAACCGAAGATGTACAATCGGTGCGAGTTGATATCAAAGAAGGGTTTAATCCTCGACGCGCTCTCTACCTCAAGCTCAAAGACAGACGAGAAATTCCCCTAACTCGTGTCGGTCAGCCGATGCCTTTGTCTGAGTTGGAAAATCAAGGGGCTGAACTCGCTAAGTTTTTGCAAGTGCCGTTGGAAGGATTATAAAATCACCATGAAAGCATTAAAGATTCGGCAGTGGTTACTGTCTATACTGTTAGCGCTTGGGCTGATGGTCGCCGGATGTAACGGCTCGCCAACGGAGTCAGCAACTTCAGATCATGTAAACGCAGTGGGTGATTCGACAGTTTCACCTGTGGCTCAAACTCAAAATTCATCCATGAGTAATCTACCCCAATTAGAAGGAAAAGCAACTGTCGTGATGACGGTCAACGGATCGCCAATTACGATTGAAGTCGATGGGACAGCCGCTCCCGTAACCGCAGGTAATTTTGTTGATTTGGTTAATCAAGGGGTTTACGATGGAGTGGCGTTTCACCGGGTCGTGCGCGAACCTCAACCCTTTGTGGTGCAAGGGGGCGATCCCCAAAGCAAAGATCCCAAGGTCTCGATGGCCCGTCTGGGAACCGGAGGGTTTGTTGATCCGGTGACTTCCCGAGAGCGCTATATCCCCCTAGAAATTCAACCAGAAGGCGCAGATAAGCCTCTCTACAGCAAAACTTTTGAAGAAGCTAATATTAAAGCTCAACCCGAGTTAAAGCACTCCAGAGGCGCAGTAGCGATGGCTCGTTCGGGTCTACCGGATTCGGCTTCTTCCCAATTCTATTTTGCTCTGGCCGATTTACCTTTCCTGGATGGCAACTACGCTGTTTTTGGCTATGTTACCGAGGGAATGGATGTGATCGACAATATTCAACAAGGCGATCGCATTGAATCGGCTAAAGTCGTCGAAGGATTAGACAATCTTAAAAAATAATTAAGATTTCTAGCTCAACCTGGGACAAATTTAACCCCTTGAAAAATTGATAAAATGTGTCCCAGGTAACAGATTTTAGACGAGAAATACATTATTCTCTAGGCTAACAACCCCCGAATTGGCAACAATTACATCAGAAAGCGTTGTTTCGGCGACATCCGGAGCAAGCACCGATAACAACTCATCGTTTTCATAGTAAAAGCGATCGCCATCTCGTGAACGAGTAAATTGATCGACTAATATCGCTTGAAACGTTTCCCCAACTAACGCGCCATCAACATCATCTTCGGCGAGTCCTCCCACCCATAAATCAATATCATCGACATCGGTATAAACACTCTCTAGCTGCGCTTGTACCGTCGGATCGGAAGTAATTTGACTAAAATTGGTAATCGGATCGAGATCCAACGCTTCGCGAACCTCGTTGTAACTGGGTAAACCGTGATCTCTTCCCCTTTGAATATTGAGCGAAACTAAATCTAACCCCCCCGCTCCGGGTGCGCCAAACAGGAAATTCCGCACATCATCAATAACTTGAGTATCAACCTCTTGCGCTCTACCAGAAGCCAACCCCAACAGCACCGAATCAATCCCATCTGCGATCGCAATATCAGGACTAAAAAATCCATCTCGCAAACTAATGCTATCTTCTGGGGTGCCATCGGCATTAATCCGCAGTAATTCTGATGATAGCATAGTATGTCCGACCCGAAAAGCCGCAGTCGAAAATTCATTGCTAATTCCGCTATCAACCGTCAAATCATAGCCATCATACTCCTCTAAAGCATCAGAACCGACTAATAGGGGTAAAAATTCATTGTAAGTAATCGCTTGAATTTCCGCACCCACAATGCGACGAGCAGACTCATAAATAAAATCATCCCGACTCAATCCTGATTCTGCAAATAAATCCAATAATTCTGCATCTCCATTATCCAAGCGAGTCCCAATTTCATCCGCGAGTCTGTTGTGTTCACGAACAAATAATGTATGAGTTGCTGTTAACCCAACCTGTTCGTTAGCGCGAACATCTCCCGCTACAAAAATAGAATTATTTGGAATCCCAAACGGATTATCATTTTCTAACCCCTCAGTATTGCGAGGAAGCAAAACTTCGCCATTATTACTCAAGCTCGTTTTTAGCTTCCCAGTACCATCATTTGTGCGTAATGCTTCCGCTCGTTCCTCATCAGAACCATAAACATTAGAACCATCAATATAAGCGGTAATTTTATTGATTTGTTCTCTGGAGGTTGTTGTTCCAGTAAGCGGATCAAAAATGGAGCGAGTTAAAGGAATAGTTTGAGTTCCTGTATTATTTGGATCGAATTCAGGATCGCCTTGCGGAACAGAAATATTAAAAGATTCACCAGAAGTTGCAGGAGTTAAATCTAAATCATGATCGAGAAACTGTCCCCATTGCCAAAAAAAATCACTCACTCCTAATTGATTGGGAATTGACTCAGATTGAGCAAAAATTGTATTGCTAACCTCTCTCGGATTCGCTAACGAAGACGGATCATCCCCGCCTCTAGGTTCAGAAATTCCATCATTATAAGCCGATCCACTTAAACGGATTAATTGAGAGTCAGGAGTTCCCCAATCTGAATTTTCTAGATTATTATTATAACCATCAATTGAGCGAAATTAAACCGGGACAATATCATCCCAAACCAAATCATAAGAATTTCCCCGTCTCTCAACAGACTTGACTTTGATATAGTATACACCCGCATCCGGAGAATCTAAGTTAATACTTTCATTGTCTGTTTTTGAAGTCGATCTGGCGATGCGATCACCCTCAGCATTATAAAGGTAAAGATTGAGATTTCCTTCAGCATGAGTAAACTCTAATTCAACCGATAAACTCGTCGCACCCGGACTGACTTGTATTTTATACCAGTCGGGATTTTTCGCGATCGCGAGTCCTTCAATTTCACTCAAAGGTGTTTGTTCAAAGTCGGTTAAATCGTAGGCTTGTTTACGAGAATTATTATTTTCATAGACATCATCATTACCCGGATGTTGAGAAGAACCGTTTCCATTTCCATTGTTTGACATATGTTTCTCCCCCTAAATTTGTGGCTTGATCTAACGTATGTCTGGGTAAGAGGAACATATGCAAAAATTCGGGGTTGACCTGAAAATCAGACCGTTTACGCGAGGAAATCAAAGGCTGAATATCCCATAAGCTAAGGTTTTAGTCAATCTACATCCACAAACAAAAATTTGTAACAATTTTTAAACCGTTTCTTTCCGAAATAAAGTGACGGTTAACTGTAAACAAACATTAACATAAGTTCATCTATCATCAGATAACTAAACAATTCGCTTAACAATCAAACCCGGCGAGTCGATCTAATCATAATTAAGTTAAAATACAATAAATTTGACTTCAATAGTTACAGTACAAACAAATTTGTAGAAAATCTTTAACTCAGCGTGAACGTGCAAGTCGTGGTTACGGGTATTGGTTTAAAATCAGCTTTGGGAACAGTCCAAACAAGCTGGAAAAAGCTTCTTTTAGGTCAATCAGGAATTAAGCTCTATCAACCCTTTCCTGAACAAAAACCGAAAGGGTTAGGCTTAATTAATCAAAAGCCAACTCACCTCACAGAATTAACTCAAACAATATTAACTGAGACGCTAAAAGATGCGGGTTTAACGCCTCCTTTACCCGATTGTGGAGTTGTCATCGGTTCCAGTCGCGGATATCAAGCGCAATGGGAAGAATTCGCCGCTCAATTCTATTATAATCAACACAATTATAACACAGAAAAACCCATTAATTCTTCTGTTCCCATTCCCAATTTTTTACCTCATATGGCGGCGATTAATACCGCTCATTCTATCAATTCAAACGGGCCACTATTCGCACCAATGGCAGCCTGTGCAACGGGTTTATGGACAATTGCCCAAGCTTATGAGTTAATACAAATGGGGTGCTGTGAACAAGTTATTGCGGGTGCGGTAGAAACACCAATCACCCCTTTAACTTTAGCCGGTTTTGAGAAAATGGGCGCTTTGGGTTTAACGGGATGTTACCCTTTTGATCGGCATCGAGAAGGGTTTATTTTGGGCGAGGGGGGCGCTTTATTTGTGTTAGAATCTTTAGAGTCTGCCAAGCGTCGTTCTGCTAAAATTTATGGTAAGATTTTAGGGTTTGGATTAACCGCAGATGCTAGTTCGAGCAATCGACCGGATTTAGAGGGTAAAAGTTCCATAACTGCGATTAAAAATTGTCTCAACATGAGCGATTTATTACCCCAAGATATTGATTATATTCACGCTCACGGAACCGCAACCCAACTCAACGATCAACACGAAGCCAATTTAATCCAAAAAATATTTGATAATCATGTAGCGGTGAGTTCAACAAAAGGGGCTACAGGTCACACGTTGGGAGCGTCGGGAGCGTTGGGAATGGCGTTTTGTTTGATGGCGTTACAAGAGCAAATTTTACCGCCTTGTGTGGGATTGAAAGAACCGGAATTTGAGATAAATTTAGTTAGAGAAGCGACAAATGCTAATATTCAAAATGCGCTGTGTTTGAGTTTTGGCTTTGGGGGACAAAATGCGGCGATCGCATTGGGAAAATAGTAGTTTGATCAGATATTGTCTATAGTTTATTGTAAAATAGATCAGAATTTTTATAAAACCTATGGAAAACAAGATTAACACCGCTTCTCAGTTGACCTTTTTAGAACGCATAGAATCTTTAAAAGCCGGAATACTTTCCGGGAGTATGACCTTTTTAACGTTTAGCCTGTTAATCGGTTTTAATATTTTAATTTTAGCCAACCAATTTGAGGCGTTAGAACAAGTTGAAATTATCTTTGATATTCGGTTAATTATTAGAAGTGCGATCGCGTTTATTAGCGGCTTTTTATTCGGGGTAACTTACCGTTATGTTGTGCGATCGGATCGCAACCCTCACCTCAATTCGGGGGCGGTTTTAGCCTTTGGACTGGTGCGGGGTTTGGGTGAACTTGACGGGGGACTGAATACATCGGAAAACGGGTGGTTTTTTGCGGTTGTTGTCGCCGAAAGTATTCTGTTATTTGCTGCGGCTAGAATTGTGTTAGATTTGGCGTTAAAACAGGGTTGGGTGAAACCGTTTAATTCTAACTTTAATTAAAATTTCTTGCTCACTCTCTTAAATTCTAGGATAGAAAAATGAACAGTCTCAGAAAAAGCCTACAGTCAAAACTCGAACAAATGTCCGAAACCGAACTCGAAACAATTCTCGAATTTGTTAATTTTATCACCTGGAAAAAACAAAATCAAGTTCAATCATCAAATTCAGTAGAAACAAAAACCGAGGATTGTTTGGTAGAGAATGTTGGGGGTGTGTTAGTTGTCAAAGCAACATCAAATCAAGCTAAGTCTTTAACCAGTTGGGAGACAGCAATAAAGGATTTGCGAGAAGAAAGATTGAGAAAATTGATGTCTTAATGCAATTACTGAAAGTCTTGTTTGATACCTCGACGCTTGTAGCGAGTATGGTAGAAGATCATCCGAGTCATTCTAACTGTTTACCTTGGTTACAGCGTGTTCAAAATGAGGAAATATCTGGATATGTCTGTACTCATACTATTGCTGAACTTTATGCTGTTTTAACTCGCTTTCCAAGAACTCCTCGAATTAGTCCAGAGTTAGCACAACAATTATTGCTGGAAAATCTGATCAAATTTAATACAGTTAGTTTGATAGCAGAAGATTATCAAGCAGTAATAGCGAGAATGGTGGGTTTAAATATTCCCGGTGGAGGAATTTACGATGGTTTAATTGCTCAAGCTGCGATCAAAGCAGAAGTTAACCTATTACTAACTCTCAATCCCAATAATTTTACACGACTAGGTGAGGATATTGCGCGTTTAGTCCACATACCAACAGACAGTTTTTAAGTTCTCGAATACAAGGGATTAAAATCCCTTGCTAATAGTGTGAAGTCCTCTTAAGAGGACTCAATACAACAAACAAATTTTCATTAATTTAAGCAAGATTTTAGTCGGTTTCAACCGACTTGGGTTATTAGCCAAGAAATTCATTTCTTGGAACGGGTGGGCGGATAAACCCACCCCAACACAATTAAGCGCCAACCGCTTCTTTTGCGGCGTACATCACCTCTAACGTAATCTCATTTAAACCCCGTTCCCGGGCAAATTTCTCGGTATTTCGCTTAACTTTACCGCGAACAAACCCCGGAACTTTGTTTAATTCCGCTTTGGCATCTTTCGCCCAGTTCAAATCAGATTCCGCCGAAATTCCCTTGTGAATCACCTCTTTTGTATCGTGTCCGCCAAAGATTTCTAACAGGTGATCTTCCATTCCCAACGTAAAGGAATTATACACCAAATCAACCACCTGATTCGCGCCTTCGTATCCCAAAAACGGACGATAACCAACGGGGAAGTTTTGAATGTGAATGGGCGCCGCAATTACCCCGCAAGGAATATTTAAACGCTTGCCAACATGGCGTTCCATTTGGGTTCCAAAAATTGCCGAAGGTTCCAACCGGGCGATCGCATCTCCAATAGCACCATTATCATCGCTAATCAAAATTTCATCGCAAAAATCCCCCACTTGTTCTTTAAACCATTCCGCGTCATATTTGCAGTAAGTTCCGGCTAATACCACCTTAATTCCCATTTCTCGCGCCAGAATTTTCGTCATGGCTGCGGCGTGGGTATTATCCCCAAAAACCACCGCTTTTTTACCTGTTAAATTCTGACAGTCAATGGAACGAGAAAACCAAGCCGCCTGAGAAACAAACCGGGTTTGATTGTCAATATATTCTTCATAATTTACAGTCGCCCCCTGTTCATTTAACACCTTTTGAATCATCCGAATACAACGGGCTGTTTCTACAATTCCCATCGGCGTGATATCAATATAAGGCATGGCGAATTCTTCTTGTAAAAATTTCGCCGCCATTCCGCCAACTTCCCGATAAGGCACCAAATTAAACCAGGCGCGAGGTAAGTTTTTCAGGTTGTGAACGGAAGCACCTTCGGGAATCACTTCATTGACTTCTATTCCCAAGTCCGCCATCAACCGTTTTAACTCGGTACAGTCGTGGTTATTGTGAAAACCGAGGGTGGTCATTCCGAAAATATTAACAGATGGTTTTTCGGTTTTTCCTTCGGGAAGTTCGCCTTTTTTCTGAGCTTTTTTCAGATAATATTCAACAATTTGCTGTAAGGTGCGATCGGCTGCTTGCAGTTCGTTAACGCGATAATGATTGACATCGGCTAACATCACATCGCCTTGAGCATCAATTTGAGCGCGTTCTACAAAATTATGTAAATCTTCTTGTAAAATGCTCGAAGTACAAGTCGGAGTCAAAACAATTAAATCGGGTTTTTCTTCCTTATCTTTGCGAACAATATTATCAACAACTTTTTCTTGAGAACCCCGTGCTAAAACATTGCGATCGACAACACTCGCCGTTACTGGGGTATAGTCCCGTTCTCGTTCAAGCATCGAACGCATGACGTTAAAATAGTCATCTCCCAAAGGCGCGTGCATGATCGCATGAACATTTTTAAAAGAACTGGCAATGCGAAGGGTGCCAATGTGAGCGGGGCCTGCATACATCCAGTAAGCCAATTTCATAAGATTTTTCTCCGTGTTTTTGTGATTTGAGAAGAGTCTGTTGTGATTTTCTCAAATATTTGCCTCATCAAAGTCAGGACTCATAAAACTTTAAATTTCCCCTTTGATAGCAAATTGATTTGTTGTCAGGATTCAGTGTGCCACTAAAGCAATACTTTTATTGTTTAATGAAAAAAATCTTAACCTTTTGGCGGATTATGTAAACTTAAGTATCAGAATCGATACAAAAGTAAAAAAATCTCAAGACTTCAAATTTTTCCTAACTTCTACGAACCTCTGATTTTTGTGTCCTCTTAATCTCAAGTTCCTCAATTTGTTATCCTAGAAATAGAATATTTATCAAAAATTAATGATGAAAACTCAAATAGATTGGGATAATTTAGTTGCTGCCTCCGAATACCAGACGGCAATTGTTATTCAAAAACTATTACAGGAGAAAAAGCCAATGGAAGCAGATGTTGGTTTAAGCGTTTTGATTGAATCAATGGGAAAGTCTAAGAAATTGGCATTAAAAAGCCAACTCATTAGATTAATGAGCTATGTGATAAAATGGAAATGTAAGCCCCAACGCCGTTCGCCCACTTGGGCGGTGACAATTTTATCGGCTCGCAATGAAATTGAGGATATTCAAGAAGAAGTCCCCAGTTTAAATCGAGATTATCTAGAATCGGTTTGGGAGCAATGTTTCAAAAAAGCTGCCAAACAAGCCGAAGTCGAAATCGGGAAAAAATGCGCTTTGGCTTCTCTGTCTTGGGAAGAAGTGTTTGAACGGGAATACAGTTTATTTGACCTGAATGAGGATTGATTGATCGCCCAGTTCAAAATTATTTCGGTTAATTTTTTGAAGATGAACGTTCCGATGTAAAAATCCAATCCAATAAAATCGGATTGACTAATTCGGGCGCTTCATCTTGCGGACAGTGACCGACACCTTCTAGGGGAATAAACTGTTTAACCGTGTCAAATTTTCCATATTCGCGCCCCAATTCTATCGGTTCCCAAGGATCATCTGTTCCCCACAATATCGTCGCCGGACAGGGTAAAATCGGCAACAAATCTTCGGGTAACGGCCCGTAAGAATAGCTGGTAAATGCGACAAACACATCAACCGCACCCTGATCCCGTGCGGGAACTAATAACATTTCTACCAATTCTTCTGTTACCGCTTCGGGTCGTTTGTAAGCTTGTAAGAGAATTTTTTTAACGGTTTTCGGCGTGGCTAACTGTTGAAAAAATAGCTGACTGACCCATTTTACACCCAGAACTTTCTGAGCAATTCCCGCCCCAAAACTTCTATACCAGGGAATTTGCGATCGCTTTCGTTCGTGAAGAAGTCGCAGCGAACAATTTAGTAAAGCCACTTCTTTAACCCATTCAGGATAATCAACAGCAGCCTGCATCACCGCAATACAACCAATAGAATTCCCGACTAAAAATGCAGGAGTTCCCACAACTTCCCGACAAAAATCGCCAATTTGTTCGGCCCAAGTTTCAAAAGTATAAGCAATTTCTGAAGTCGGAATCGGTTTGGCTGAACCCCCAAACCCCAACAAATCAATCGCAAAAACGCGACATTTCGTCGCCAGTTCGGGGATATTTTTGCGCCAATGTCCCCAAGATGCGCCGAAACCATGCACTAAAATCACCGCAGGACCTGTATTTCCTTCGGCATAGTAACAGATGGGAAAGCCTTTCCACATCCAAGTTTGCGGTTGAGACAACGTTGAGAGCATCATCAGGACTTAATTGCAGACAGAGCGACAAATTATAAACCTTCTTTATTATTCCACAAATCGCTTTGATCAGGTTTGCTTATCTCAATTTTGAGGATAAACCAGACTAAATCTATTGATTTGGTTTGATTAATTCGTTGGCAGTCCCAGCCAAAATCTATGACTTTCGATATAGAATTCACGCAAACATAAGCATAACTCATGTTACCCTTTTGTCAAATTTGACTCATTTACAAAACTTTTACAATAGTTAGAATATTTTTGTCGATTCCTTTACCCATTTCCAGAAAAAGGTTTGTATATTAGTAAATAGAGAACAGAAAAAAGCAAAATTTAGTTGACGACAAGCAATTAGAGATAGCCATGAATAACACAGCCCTCAACAACACAGCCCTCGACAATACAACAATTAATCATCTGGTATCGCGTTTGTTTAATCCTCTGCGTGAATGGCTCGATGGCTTAGAAATTCAAGATCAAAAATTAGCTCTACTTCTTTATAAAGCAATCCCCGCTCAATGTCCGTTTGAACGCGAATTCAAAGTCGCAGGTCGCACTGTACTGAGAATTCCGCCCCTGTGCAAACTCAATCCTTTTTACGATCAAGTTGTCGGTTTGCGGTTTCGGGCGATGTGTTATTTAGTTGATGAATGTGGAATGAGTATCTAATATTCTTCTTTCCCAACTCGCAGAAACTCTAACTCGATTTTTTCAGTTTCACACGCACAGAAAACTTGGATTAGAGATGTTGATGAAGGCTATAAAACCAATTAAATTCATAGTCGCTCATCTGTTGAACTCTCGAAATTTAAGTGAGTCAAGTTGCGGAGAATGTCAAAACTCACTCACCAACGTTTAACCCCGTCAGACTCGTTACCCTCTGTCGGTAGAAGTCCAAACACAAGAGACTTTTTTCTCTCCAGAGAGATGGCAGCGATCGCAAATTCTGCTATTTTATAAGATGAGTAGAGTTCATGGGTTTATTATGTCACTAGAACTTAAAGTTCCCAGTATGGTTTGTGATGGTTGCGTAGACACCGTGACCAAAGCAATCAAAGGCTTAGATTCAGACGCAAAAGTTGATATTGATTTGTCCACAAAAATGGTAAAGGTGGACGGAAAACCTTCTGAGGACTCTATCAAAGAAGCAATTTCCTCAGTAGGTCATACGGTGGAAGGTTAAATCATTTCTAACAGCTACACTGGTTGATAACGTGCTGATTTTTTCCCAAAACTGATGACATCATCCACGCTTCCCCAACTTCCTATCCCTACCCATTTTGATGCGAATAAGGTTGGGGAGGTTTGGCGCGTCTCCTACCAACAGCGGGAAACAGACGCACAAAACTGGGCTAAACAGCATCAAATTCAACCCGCAGCGACCGATGAAATGCGAGTTTGTTTGCTGTTAATTGACGTACAAAACACCTTTTGTATTCCCGAGTTTGAGTTATTTGTCGGGGGAATTTCCGGTAAAGGTGCAGTCGAAGATAATATCCGTTTGTGCGAGTTTATTTATCGCAATTTAGGAAGCATTAGCAAAATTATCGCCACCCTCGACACTCACACGGCGATGCAGATTTTTCACCCATTTTTTTGGGTGAATGACAAAGGCGAACATCCCCAACCGGGGGCGACATTAATTCAGTTTGAGGATGTTGAAAATGGCGTTTGGAAAGTTAACCCGGCGGTGGCTAGTAGTTTGGCAAATGGAGACTACCAAAGCCTAGAAAAACACGCCTTACATTATACCAAACAATTGAGCGATGGCGGCCGATTTCCCCTCACCGTTTGGCCCTATCATGGCATTTTAGGCGGAATTGGTCATGCGTTAGTTTCCGCAGTGGAAGAAGCGATTTTTTATCATACCATTTCCCGCCAAAGTCAAGCTCAATTTGAACTCAAAGGAAATCACCCTTTAACCGAAAACTATTCGGTGTTTAAACCGGAAGTTTTAGATACCTTTGGGGGGGATTTGATTGCGGATAAAAATCATCAACTCATCCAAAAGGTGTTAGACTTTGAGCGGGTGATTATCGCCGGACAAGCAAAAAGTCATTGTGTGAGTTGGACTGTAGAAGATTTACTCGCAGAAGTTCAAAAACGAGATGACAATCTCGCCCAGAAAATCTATCTGTTAGAAGATTGTACCTCGCCTGTGGTTGTACCGGGAATGGTTGATTATACCGAACAAGCCGAAACCGCTTTTAAACGCTTTGCAGAAGCCGGAATGAATCGAGTTAAATCAACAGAAATTTCCTCCTGGTGGTAATCTATTTCTGCACTAAAAATTTTGGCTAAAAATGTTTAGGTTCCCTGCGGTTCAGTCTCCAATTCTGACGGAATTTCTTCCGGTAATTCTTCCTCTTGTTCCACTTCCGGTGTCACCTCTGGTGGTGAATTTAACAGCGGAATTCGAGGTAAACTATTCGGGAGATTATTCAACGTTGCTGAGACTAAAGCATAACCCAAATAAGCCGGTAAAACAATAGCCGCCAAAAAAGCGATCGCCGCCAACCAAGAGGTAAAATCAAGAGAAGATCCGTAATGACTGCGATAGGGATCAAACCGAGGTAATTCCTCGCCATTTTCATCCCGTAAATTGATGGGTCGTTTAAAACGAACTCGGCGATCATCTAACTTTTCTAACATCGTCCAACCCACCTCCGCTTCTTCTTCACAAAGTTTATGAAAAATAGCCGGATTTTTAAATAAATCTCGATTCGCTCTTACTATTTTATATTCCCATTCAAACAAAGCAGAATCATCAACCTGTTTTTGATGTTCAGAATGACCATTGGGTGGTAACGGTTTGGATGGTTTGGTATTCGCGGATTCGTAAGGTGTCAAAATTTCCTCCTCCTCAATTTGTTGCTTTAACGTCCTTTGTTCCGAGTAGATCCAACTGCTAATTAAAACGGCTTCAAACCCCAAACTACTCACCAGCAAGCTCAGAAATACAAGTTCAATCATAGGATTTAATTTTAATCCTCAATGGTGTTCCTTTCACCCCAAGGAATGATTGATTGATCGCGGGAATGTCTATTAATTAACTTAATCAAAAGGAGATGAGAGATAACCTTCGATTAAATAATCTGAGCCGATAGAGTGTAGGGTAACTCGTTCTAAAGTTAACGCCTGATTCATCAGAGTTAAACCCAAATCTCCCACAGGAGACGAAGCCGTTTTTCCCCCAATAATTTTAGGTGCAATAAACGCCCAAATTTTTTGAATTGTACCCTCTGCGATCGCGCTCGCTGCAAGAGTTCCTCCACATTCCCATAACACCGTTAAAAACTGACGTTCATACAAATGATCCATCACCGTTTTCGGCGTTAAAGGTGACAGAACAACCACTTCAACTCCTTTTTTCTCTAAATATTTTTGACAATCCGGATCGGCATCCTTTGTGGTTAAAACTAAAGTGTTTGCTTCTGTAATATCCCATAAATTTGCTTCAAGAGGTAGATCCAACTTGCGACTCATCACCACCCGTAAAGGGTTCGGTTCACCCACATGATGAGTCGTTAAATGAGGATTATCTCGGCGCACCGTATTTCCCCCCACAATTACCGCATCACAAGCCACCCGCAATTGATGAACCTGTTGTCGCGCCGGGGGACTGGTAATCCAAGCGCTATGACCCGTCGTCGTGGCAATTTTGCCATCGAGAGTCATCGCATACTTTAAAATACCCAAAGGTTGATGGTGCAGAATCCGATGAATAAATCCTTCATTTAACTGTTGACAAGCCTCTTGTTCTACACCCACAATCACCTCAATTCCGGCTTGCTTTAATCGTTCAATTCCCTGACCTCCAACTAAAGGATTGGGATCGATCATTCCCACCACAACTTTAGCCACTTTAGCCTTGATTAAAGCTTCGGTACAGGGAGGCGTTCTTCCGTAATGATTGCAAGGTTCGAGGTTCACATAAACCGTCGCTCCAGTCGCCTGTTCTCCGGCGTCTCGCAACGCAAACACTTCCGCATGAGGTTCACCCGCCAAGGGATGAAAACCCTCTCCAACAATATTACAATTATCTTGAACAACCACACACCCCACCATCGGATTCGGTGCCGTTTTTCCTAACGCCTGACGCGCCAATTCCAAACAACGGCGCATCATCTGGCGATCGAATTCTGCGGGTATCGGGGAAGCGTTCGAGGGGGTCATCGGTTCGTTTACAAGAATTTTTAATTAGAGTGTAGCGAATTCTGAGAAAATAGAGTCTTTTACAGTCACCAGTCACCAGTCACCAGTCACCAGTGATAACAGTTTACAGTAAACAGTTTCTCCCCACCTCCCCATCTCCCCATCTCCCCATCTCCCCATCTCCCCATCTCCCCATCTCCCCATCTCCCCATCTCCCCACCTCCCCACCTCCCCATCTCCCCACCTCCCCCTCTTCACTGGTAACTGTAAACTGTAAACTGTAAACTGCCTTTTACCTCTTATGACCTACACCCCATCTAAACTACTAACCTTTGAGGAGTTTATTACCCAATATGGGGATAATACTCGCTATGAACTCATTGACGGAGAACTCCGAGACATGGACCCAACTGGGCCTCACGAAGCAGTTGCAGGAAATATTGCAGGTAGAATCTATGTCGAAATTTTTCATGGGAATTTAAACTGGTTGATACCCAAAAATTGTTTGATTAAACCTCTATCTGCTGAAGCAACAGCACTGCGTCCTGATGTCATTGTTTTAGATCAAGCACAACTAAGTCAAGAACCCCTTTGGCAAAAAGAACCCGTAATTTGTAATGGGAGTACAATTAAGCTTGTTGCTGAAGTCGTCAGTACAAATTGGCAAGATGATTATGCCAGGAAAGTAGAAGAATATGCTTTTTTGAATATCCCTGAATATTGGATTGTTGACTTTCGGGGTTTGGGTGGTTTGCAATTTATTGGCAATCCCAAACAACCAACTTTCACCGTTTGTCAATTAGTTGATGGGATGTACCAGCAGCAACAATATCGCTTAGGAGATCGGATTTATTCTAACCTGTTTCCCGATATACAACTGCGACTCGATGACATTATGCCAACTTAATTTCGTTTACTTTTTCCAAGGCCATCGAGTCCCCATTTCTGTCAACGCTGAAAAAATCAGGTAAATCACTAAAACACCGACACCGATTAAAAATGGAATCAAATCATCAGGCATAATTGAGTGAATAGAATAGAATAAAATTAATCATCTCAACAGTAATTTCAACAGTCATTTAGAAAAAATCAGGCATAGCCGGAGGAGCGGTTGGGAACAAATATTCAGCAATTTGTAAGACCGCTTCTGTACATTCGAGCCAACCCATGTGTTGTAACTGTCGGGGAGACAAAAAACCCGTGTAAAGCGGCGCCAACGATTCAATTTTTAGTTTAAATTCTCCCCGACCTCCTCGCCTAACCTGTCCGTTTCCTGCGCCAACTTCTAATACAAAATTCCCGTCATTTTCTGCCAGCAAATCATCAATAACTGATAAATGCAATTCAGTTTCAAGATTGTTCGGATAAGCGCGAGACTCCAACGCCGCGACTAAATTAACAATTCGCACCATCCATTCTTCGTAGTCTACCAGTTTGGCTTGGTGTTCAGTTAAAAGCATCAGTTTGGGTTCAATCGCGCCCCCATACCATCGACATTTAGCAACTTGAGAACGGTGACTCGCCAAAAACGAAAATAGACAATTTGTTGCATCCGGAGTCAATGTTAGCCAGTCGCGAATTTCTAAAGACCAACTTCCCTGAACCGCTTTTTGTTGAAAAATTATATAACCTTGAGGCAAACTAGACGAACCGATCCAATATCCATAAATTTCTTCGTTTTCTGCGGTTTTGATCAGATTTTGCCACAGCACCGGATGGCGATCTAAACTTCCATTCTCGGGGTCGGTTTGGTGATGATAAACATCAATTAACGCCTTTGTCTCTAAACGCTTCATTCTCTCTAATTTCAGTTGAGAGGGTTTAACTTTTAACGTTGATAGCGGTAATTCCCACAAACAACGAGTTCCCCCATATTCATATCCCACTCGACGATAAAGAGATTGAACCGCAGGATAAAGCGTAGAAATTGCCATCTTTTCGGCGTGAAGTTCTTTGAGAGTTTCCCGCAACAATTTGGAAGCCATTCCTTCACCCCGATATTCCGGCGCTATCCCCACCGCAGCCAGTCCCGCCATCGGAATATAACGACCCCCAAACCATTGACCCATCCGATAAATTGCCAATCCTCCGGCAACTTTTCCGTTATCACGAATCAGGCGAAAATTATCTAAACCAATACTGCTACCATAGTCTTCCCATTCCGACTGAGGAAAACTAAAACATTGACAGAGTATTTTCCCTAAAAGCTGGCTTTCATCATGATCGCTAGCGACAGAAACTTCCCATATATTTTTCATAAAAACGCTTTCAAAAATAACAGCCACAAGTCGAAAGTTTTGTAGGGCGCTTTAGTGCAAAAATCTATATCTCTTATCAAGAATTGATATAAACCCGCCTCTACACCGTTTCCTGTTCCTCCTCGTCGGAGGGTTTATTGAGGTTGATGATGGGAAGCATAAATTCGGTCGGAACCCGCCCCTACACCGTTCCCTGTTCCCCGTCCAGGGCGGGTTTATGTAATATGATATCCGCTTGATGAATGCCTGTTATGGTTCGGGGCGGGTTTAACTCAATCTCGGAGTGGTCGCCCTCGATCAATGCTGAACCCGCCCCTACATGACGCTCATTGATTAGTCGGATCTCATATAACTTATTTTGGGGGTAACATAGATTCACGTAGAATCGGCTCCTACGCTCACTGGTGAGGTGAAAACCCTTTTTTCAGAAAAAACACCAGACTTCACCTAGAGGTGCTGCTGGTGTATCAATATCAATCAGCATAGCTGCAAATAGGCGGGGCGATTTTTATCCTTTGCGTTTCCGATTGGCTATAGAAGCCTCAACCGGAAATCCGACAACCGGGATCACTTGATGCTCGCGTTCGGCTTCAAGCTCTTTTAACTCGGTATAATCGACCCAGTGAATGCAATCAACCGGACAAGTATCAATTGCTTCTTGAATCACCTCTTCGGAATCACCATCTTGCCGGAATACTCGACTTCGCCCATAACCCGGCTCAATATAGAACGTATTACGGGCAACATGGGCGCAGTGCTTGCAGCCAATACAAGTGGGTTCATCGACATAAACCCCCTTTTGCCGCAATGCACCCCCCAACTCCGGCTCAAAGCCTGAACGCTCTGGCGCATCCCGCAAACCCCCTCCAAGTTCCGGTTCAAACCCTGAACGCTCTGGTGTTGGGTTGATCGACGATGCAGACCATTCAGACATAATTTAAGCGCTCCAACGTTGGACAACGAGACGAATTGAACCGTCTTGATTTTGTTGTTGTTCGGCAATTTGAAAGCCTTGTTTGTTGCTTTGGCTGACAACAGTATGATAAGCGTAGCGTTGAGTTACCTTGTTCACAAACACTTGAACCGGAATCGGTTGTTGCCAATATTGCAAATCGGCAACTAATTCATACTCGTTGCCATTCCAGCTAAAGCCGATATCATATCCATTATCTTGTTCAATGGTAATCTCGGCCGGACGGGTTTGACCTTGGTAGCCACGAACTTCTTTCGAGCCTTTCCAGTCAATTGCTAAATCGGATAAAGCGGCTTTTAAAGAAGTCAGATTCCGAATTTGTGTTTTGATTTGGCTAAAGTGTGACATAGACCTTGATGTTGAACGAATTGATGAATTCGCAGGTAAAGTTTACCAATTGCTAAAGTTGACTTGGGCAGTCGCCGTTTGAGATTGATGCTGTGTTTGTGCAAAATATTCAGAAGTCATCTCCTGAGTTAGCACAACACCCAATTCAGCTTCAATGGCTTTAGTAACCTCCTCGCAGGAAGCACCGACAATGCCAGTAACTTTCTCCTGGACTCGGCCATCGGGATAGATCACGAACTCTAAGGTTTCCATAGATTGAGCAGACTGCTACAAGAGTTGCGGGACGTTTATCGACACTGCTCGGGCAGTGACAACCGTTTTGGCGATCGCTTCATTATTTTACCGACTGCCACATCCCTACATCAATTTTGACGAATGGATGTAAAACGAGTCATAGCTTTACAAAAGTTATTAATACCTGAAGCAATCCGAGAATTATATGTTAAGTTTCGCGTAGATTTTACCTAGAGTCAAGGTGGTAGGCTACTTGTCTTCCTTGCGTTGTATTCCCAATGATGACCGATAATAAAAGATTGTCCGATCCCAAAACTATGCTAGGAGTCAAACAGCAATGACCAATTTAACCTCATCTCCCATGCGGGTTGGTATACTCGGATTTGGAGGTTTAGGACAAGCCGCCACCGCCGTTTTAGCCCCCAAACGCGAAATGCTCTGGGTTGCGGCCGCCGATCAAAAAGGCTATGCTTATTCTTCGACAGGACTTGATCGCGATCGCTGCGTTACCGTCTACCGAGATCGAGGATCACTGGGTTATCTCGAACCCAACGGCACCCTCAGCAACCAAAGCATCGAAGAATTAGTCAAAACCGCCCCGGACGTTGATGGCTATTTTCTCGCCCTACCCAACCTACCGAACAACTTCATGGCGTCTGTGGCGCGTCAGTTTATCGAACTCGGTTGGAAAGGGGTTTTGGTGGATGCTATCAAACGCACATCCGCTGTAGAATTATTACTCGAACTGCAAGACGACCTGCAACAAGCCGGAATTACCTACATGAGCGGTTGTGGTGCCACTCCGGGGCTGTTAACCGCCGCCGCCGCCCTCGCCGCCCAAAGCTACACCGAAATACACAGCGTTAAAATTACCTTTGGCGTTGGAATTGCCAATTGGGAAGCCTACCGTGCTACCATTCGCGAAGATATTGGTCATTTAAGCGGCTACGATATCGAACGGGCTAGGGCGATGAGCGATGCAGAAGTCGAAGCTTTACTGAATGAAACCAACGGCTTACTCAAGCTGGAAAACATGGAACACGCCGATGATATCATGTTAGAATTAGCCGGAATTTGTAGCCGCGATCGCGTTACTGTTGGCGGAATTGTTGATACTCGCAACCCGAAAAAACCTTTGAGTACCAACGTCCAAATTACAGGCCGAACTTTTGAAGGAAAAATCTCAACTCACACCTTCACGTTAGGCGATGAAACCAGCATGGCCGCCAACGTTTGCGGGCCTGCTTTTGGTTATCTCAAAGCCGGAATTCAACTACACCAACGGGGAATTTACGGCCTATTTACCGCAGCAGAAATCATGCCTCAATTTGTCCGTTAACCCCCAAAAAACAAACCTTGGGGCGCATTGCCATGCGCCCTCCCCAGGATTCCTCCTGCCTCTTGCCTATTGCCTCTTCACTGGTGACTGGTGACTGGTGACTGGTGACTGTTTACTGTTCTCCCCAAGATTTCCACTCGGGATGATGTTCAAGATCTAACACATCAAGTTCATCAATAGACTGATAATCTGAAGGTTCTACAGTTGTATCTAACGCCGGAATAACAAAGGGTAAATTAGCGCCTTGTAGTCCTCGTTTAATGCGTTCGGGTGTTTCGGAAAATAACACAAATAAAGGATAAATTTTCTCTCCTTCCTGGGAATAAATATGGCTATAATGATGAGGCATCACCCATTCATAGCCTTGATCTAAACAAACCTGAGTCATTCGCCAACGCATCAATAAATCCGAAAAATCCTCATTCGGGCGATGAATAAAGATAAAAATCTCCGCCCCAACTTTGACTTTCCACTCCGGGTCGCACATCATAATTCCCAAATCACAGGGTAAACACATTGCTTGACCCGGTGCAATACTAACTCCCGATTTTCCCGTATAAGAAACCCCATCTCGTAAACGAACAACGGGTAAAGGAATCGTGATTAAACTTTCATCCGGACGTCGCATACTTGGAATCATTTCCAAATAGGTTCGGTGCTGTTTTAACAGGGCTATAGCTGCTTCTGAATTACTATATTCAGCCAGCAGGGTTTCATAATGAGATTGTTGAACAGGCATTTTAATTTAAGGTAAAGGTCTGTCAAAAAACAAAATGGAGTTAATCAAAACCCAAAGCTGATTTTGGATTAATTCCTAATTTTCACTTGGTTGAGTTTTTGCCATTCGCTTCTGTTGACTCCTCATCTTATTTCAAGTTAAAGATGATGACGACTAAAATTATCTAAAACGACTAATTTTTTCGGGTTTACAACGACTCGAACACTTTAAACATCGGCAAATACATCGATAACAAAACCGACGCAACAATTCCACCCACAACCACAATCATCATCGGTTCTAACGCACTGGTTAAACCTTTAACCGCTTCTTCAACTTCTGTTTCATAAAACGCCCCAACTTTCATTAACATTTTATCCAGTTCCCCGGATTCTTCACCAATGGCAATCATTTGAATGGCTAAGTTGGGGAAAACATTACCTTCTTGCAGCGCTAAACTAATTAAACCCCCCTGTTGAATTTCATTTCTCGCGTGTTCAATTGCATTGGCAATCGCTTGATTTCCCGCCACATCTCGCACAATTTCTAGGGAGTTCA
Source organism: Lyngbya sp. (assembly GCA_035285085.1). GTDB lineage: Bacteria > Cyanobacteriota > Cyanobacteriia > Cyanobacteriales > Microcoleaceae > Capilliphycus. The sequence continues at coordinate 20,958 of JAYKHV010000073.1, forward strand.
TAATCGGTACACCCGAACGTGTTAAACTCCCGAAAATCGTACAAAAACGAGCGACAGCCGACTTTTCAATTAACGGCCCAAACAAAGGAAGTTTCAGAAATATTTTATCCATTGTTAGGCGACCGCCTGGGGTTTTATAAAACGCTTGATAAGCGATAGAAAGTGCAATTAAAGTACCAATAACAATCGCTTGCGGAATCGGCGGCCAAGTGGTACAAAAATCACTAATTGCCAGCATAACCTGAGTAAACATGGGCAATTCCGTACCAATTTGCTCAAAAATTCCGGCAAAAGTAGGAAGGAGGAAAATCGTCATTGCAAAGAAAACGGCGAGCGCAATAAATAAAACCGTTTTCGGATAAGACATGGCGGATTTAATTTCACTTTGGGTTTTGTGGTTTTTCTCCATCATCACCGCCAGACGTTCTAATACTTCATCGAGTACACCACCCACTTCCCCCGCCGCAACCATACTAACAAATAACATATCAAAAACATCGGGAAATTTCCGCATCGATTCGGAGAGGGCGGTTCCTTCTTCCACATCCGCACGAATCGTATTCAAAGCCCGTTTTAAACGCGCATTATCGCACTGTTCCGATAACACACTCAAACACCGAGCCATCGCAATTCCCGCGTTAAACATCGCCGCAAATTGACGGGCAAAAATCGCCAAATCTTTAACCGTAATCTGGGCGAGAGCGACGTTAAGATCTTCCTCTAACTTCTTGAGGTCAAAACCTTCTTTTCTAGAGTGACTCCGAAGTTTATTTGTAGTCGTCATAGCTACCCTTTTATACAACTTTTTTTTGAGCTGAATTCAGTTATAAAATGGAATTTTGGATTAGAAAATTGTCAAGGTTAAAATTAGACATTAGGCGACAAAATTCTAATCCTCATCCCAAATTAGTCATTAATGCGCTTTAGCTTTTGATGCCGTTCCTTTGGGTGCGGGGCCGATCAAACGTTCAAGTTCATCGGGTTTTGAACTCTTACCCATCGCCGCTTCCCAACTTACCTTTCCTTCTTGGAACAGTCTAGCCAAAGCCATTTCCATCGTTTGCATTCCCAACTTAGCCCCCATCTGAATTTGAGAGTAAATTTGAGTCGTTTTTCCTTCCCGAATTAAGTTCCCCATCGCCGGAGTATTTAACATAATTTCTTGCGCCGCACAACGTCCCCCGCTAATAGTTGGAACGAGGTTTTGACTACAAACTCCAACTAAAGACCCCGAAAGTTGCGCTCGAATTTGCGGCTGTTGAATGGGAGGAAATACATCTAACATCCGGTCTACCGTAGCCGCCGCCGAGTTGGTGTGCAACGTTCCAAATACTAAGTGACCGGTTTCTGCGGCAGAAATCGCCAAAGCAATTGTTTCTAAATCCCGCATTTCCCCCACTAGAATAATATCGGGATCTTCCCGCAAAGCCGCTTTCAACGCATTAGCAAAACTCTTAGTATCTTCCCCTTTTTGCCGCTGGTGAAACAAGCTTTTAATATTCGGAAAAACGTATTCAATCGGGTCTTCAACCGTGAGAATATGTTCGCTGCGGGTGCGATTAATTAAATCCAACAACGCCGCCATTGTCGTTGTTTTACCCGAACCCGTTTGACCCGTTACCAACACCATTCCCCGAGGTCTTTCCGTCATATCCCGAATGGTTTGGGGAACGCCCAATTTATCCGCGTTGGGAATTTTCGACGCCAACGCCCGCAAACAAGCCGCCCAACAGCCCCGTTCGCGATACACATTCACCCGAAAACGAGCCAAACCTTTAACGCCGTAAGCACAGTCTAATTCCCATTCTTGTTCAAGTTGCTTACGCTGCATATTATTCAACATTTGGAAGATGAGAACTTGCACTTCTTCCGGCGCCAAACATTCCCCAAACTGAGTTTGAGGCGTCAGTTTACCACTAATGCGGAAAAAGATGGGCGCACCCGCTTGGATGTGCATATCAGAGCCACCTTGTTCAATCAAGGACTCCATCACATCTTCAATCATCAAACCCGCCATAATTATTAATCCTCCAAATGTAAAAAATCAAAAGTTAATTAAAAGGCAATTATCAGTCACCAGTCACCAGTCACCAGTCACCAGTTCAGGAGTTGCTGTGTTCAGGAGTCGTGATATCAGTCGTCAGAAGTCAGAAGTTTAGAATTACCTCTTGCCTCTTGCCTCTTGCCTCTTACCCCTTACCCCTTACCCCTTGCCCCTTACCCCTATTCCCTAATAACTGTTCCCTGTTCCCTGATCCGGTGTTCCCTGTTCCCTGTTTTAATCGGTAAACCGGGGGGTCATACAGTAGGGACAATCGAGCCATTCGGGTCGGAGTTCGGCTCGGCAACTCTTACAGGTCAAGCCCTGCTTCCGTTTAGCCTTCAGTTCCGCTTCTAAACCGGAATCGGTAAATGTCACCCGTTCGACTTCTTCAAAGGTCGTGTAGCCTTCGCGCACCAGTTGTAAACTGTAAGCCAGTAACGTTTTCATCCCCTCCTCAACCGCAGCTTCTTTAATTTGTTCGGTGGGAGCGCCTTGGGTGATTAACGTTTGCAGGCGTTCGGTGACTTTCAGGAACTCGTAGACCCCGACGCGACCCTTGTATCCCAAACCGCCACATTTTTTACAGAGTTCGCCCCGTTCAGCGTGGGCTTTGCGTTGGTCGGGGGGGATAGTATTGGCTCGGAAGAATTCCACATTCACTTCTCGCGAAGCCGACAAGCCATAACGTCCGAGTTCTTGCGGGGTGGGTGTATAGGAAATCCGGCATTCGGTACAAACGCGACGCATCAGACGTTGGGCGAGAATACCCAGTAACGCCGCCGACACCATGAACGGTTCAACCCCCATTTCATCTAAACGGGCGATCGCCCCGGCGGCGTCGTTGGTGTGTAGGGTGGTTAAAACCAAGTGTCCGGTGAGAGCGGCTTCAATCGCCGTTTTTGCCGTTTCTAAGTCTCGGGTTTCTCCCACCAGCAACACATCCGGGTCTTGTCGCAGGAAAGCCCGCAGAATATTGGCGAAAGTTAAGTCTTTTTCGCGAATTACCTGACATTGAGTAATCCCGGGGAGGGCGTATTCAATCGGGTCTTCCGCCGTACTGATGTTAATTGCGGGGTCATTGCGTTCGGCGAGAATCGAATACAAGGAGGTCGATTTTCCCGAACCTGTCGGCCCTGTTACCAAGATTAACCCAAAAGGTCGGCCGGCAGTTTCCCGTACCATCGCCAGGGTTTCTGGGTCGGTAATCAGTTTATCGAGTCCGAGTTGAGTGGAGGAACTGTCGAGAATCCGCAGTACAATTTTTTCACCGTAACGACTTGGTAAGCTGTTTACCCGAAAGTCTACGGTTCTGCCTTTGAACCGACGGCGAATTCTTCCGTCTTGGGCTTGACGGCGTTCGGCGATGTCTAATTCAGCGAGAATTTTAAAACGAGAGGTGATCGCCGGAACGACTTTTTTAGGAAATTTGAAATATTCCTGCAAAACCCCGTCTTTCCGCATCCGAATCCGCATCTCATTTTCTTGCGGTTCGACGTGAATATCCGATACGCCCTCAGATAAGGCTTTGGCGAGAATCACGTTCACCGCTTTAATCACGGGGGCGGTTTCAGCTTCTTCGATTTCCTCCGCTAAATCTTTGCCACCGGCTTCATCAGTGACGTCTTCTAAGTCCATCTCCTCGAAGTCGCCCGAGGTGAACTGAAGTTTTTCTTCTTCTCGACGGGCGGCTTCAGCTTGTTTGCGTTTTAGATCTTCTTCGCCGTAGGCTGAGATTAATTTCTCGTAGTCGCCTTGGGTGATCACCTGCCGTTTGAGATGCCAGCCTTTGGGACGCAACAGTTGGTTTTTCAGTTCGTCTAAAGCGCTGAGGTTGTCCGGATTCACCATTGCCATCAAAACCGCCTGCGGTTGGGTTTCGAGGATTTGCAATGGAATGAAGCGATGGCGTTTGCAGGTTTCAATCGTGGTTTCTAGGGTGTTGAGCATTTTTTCGATTTGTTCAACCGAAACCTGTTCGACTTCAAGATCAAAAGCCTCTACACCGTAAATGATTTTCTGCTCAAAAAGCTGTTGTTTTTTATACTGACGTGCGAGTTCGGGGGGCAGAGGTTTCCCCGTGACCGATTCTAGCACTTCCGTTAAGGGTTTCCCGGCTTGACTGGTTTTTAGGGCTTGCTGAAGTTCTTCCGGGCTGATGTATCCGGATTGAATTAACTTATTACCGAAAGGAGTGGTGCTGGTCGCAACTAGGGCGGTACGTCGCCGAGATGTATTAGTCATATTTGAGGTAACAATCTCTTAAAATATAGGTTTCCCAAAGGGTTGGAGAAAATTTCTCAAGCCAGTCTCCTAGAGCTTGTAACTTTCCGGGTTTAGCCAACTCCATCGGAAAGCAAGCTGTAATTAGATCGGCGGTTAAATCCCTGATTCTCAGCCAGTTCATATACCCATTTTTCCCCGACTTCAGCGAGGCACAATCTTGCCGTTGAGGTCAACTCACTCACCCAATGGAGTTTTCCACCCTCAGGATCTTCAGCCGACTTGCGTGTGTGGATTCCCGATTCCGGTTGATCGGTGTTAATCATCACTAGCTGATTAGGGTAGGATCTAGATGACTGATGCTCAGTTGAGGGAAACCTCTGATCAGATAATAGCTTTTGCCAACTCCCATCGCTGTGATTTAGGATATGATTTTGGTTAAAATTTTTGAATAGACAGATGCGAATTGGAGGATTGCGATCGCGAACTCAGCACAAGACTTATATTGAAGCTCCATCGCTCAGATTTCTATGATGAACCAAGACCAGCAAGAAGAGATGATGCCAAATCCAAGCACTGATACTCCTGAAGCTACAACCCATCACAATGGTATTCCCTCAAATACCGAAAATGTATCCCCCCAAGTCGCCGAAGAGCAAGCTGCGACTCCCGTTGATGCCTATGTAGACGACCAAATCTCCCCGGAGTTGCCCTCAGAAGACCCCCAATCCGAAATGCCAGAAGAAGCCAGCAGTAGCGAGCAAATTCAGCAAGAATTGGTCGCCTTAGCTCAAGCCAATCAAGAGTTAACCGCTCAACTTGACGACATTAACGGACAATATCGCCGCCTAGCTGCGGATTTTGAGAACTTTCGCAAGCGGACTCAAAAGGAAAAAGAGGATTTAGAGGTACAAATCAAGTGTAATACCCTTAAAAAACTTTTGCCGGTGATTGATAGTTTTGAACGGGCCAGATCCCACATTAAGCCTCAAACTGAGAGCGAAATGAATATTCACAAGAGCTATCAAGGGGTTTACAAGCAAATGGTAGACTCCCTCAAGCAGTTGGGTGTATCGGCGATGCGTCCAGAAGGAGAACCCTTCGATCCCAATCTGCACGAAGCGGTGATGCGCGAAGCCTCTGATACTCATCCGGACGGGACTGTGATTGAGGAACTGATGCGAGGCTATCTGCTCGGCGAACGGGTTCTGCGTCATGCGATGGTCAAAGTCTCTACGGGTGGAGAGTCTTCTGGATATTCAGACGCAGACTCGGAAGTATCCCCTTCTCAGGAATAAACCGGACTGTTACGGTTGGCTCGCTCACCCGTTCTCAGCCATCCATTGTTTCAGGGGAAAAGGCTAAGAATACCTGAAATCGGGAAAATTTACTCCGGTTGAGGAGGCCTAAATTCTCCCTGAGCCAACCGGGAAAAATCCCCAACTTAGCCTTTGTCCACCCCGCTCGACTGGGGTCGCTCCCTCAACCCCCCGCTCAAAATCAACATCGATCTACTCACGCACACCTTCATCGCCGAGACGTTATGGGAAAAGTCATTGGCATCGATCTAGGCACCACAAACAGTTGTGTCGCCGTTCTCGAAGGCGGTCAACCGACCGTGATCGCCAACTCCGAGGGCGGACGGACAACCCCCAGTATTGTGGGATTTGGTAAACACAACGAACGCTTAGTCGGTCAACTGGGAAAGCGACAAGCATTAACCAATGCCGAAAATACAATCTACAGCATCAAGCGGTTTATCGGTCGCCGCTGGGAAGATACCGAAGAAGAACGCAGTCGGGTTCCCTATGAATGTGTTCCCGGTAAGGATAACACCGTTGACGTCAAGATTCGAGAGCTAGTTTACACCCCCCAAGAAATCTCGGCGATGGTGTTGCAAAAGCTCAAAGAAGAAGCCGAAAGCTATCTCGGAGAGTCCGTCGATCAGGCGGTCATTACCGTTCCGGCTTACTTTACCGACGCCCAACGCCAAGCCACCAAAGACGCCGGAACTATTGCGGGTTTAGAAGTCCTGCGGATCATCAACGAACCCACCGCCGCCGCTTTATCCTACGGCTTGGACAAACAAGAGATCGACCAGAAAATCTTGGTCTTTGACCTGGGAGGCGGGACTTTTGATGTCTCAATCTTACAATTGGGAGATGGCATCTTTGAAGTGATCGCCACCGCCGGAAACAACCATTTGGGCGGAGATGACTTTGATAATTGTCTGGTTCTTTGGATCGTTGAGGTTTTCCGCCAACAGGAAGGGATTGACCTGTCGGGCGATAAAATGGCGCTCCAACGAATGCGGGAGGCCGCAGAAAAGGCAAAAATTGAACTCTCCAGTCGGACGACCACTTCCATTAATCTCCCTTTCCTCACCGCCGATGATTCTGGCCCCAAGCATCTCGAAGTCGAATTGAGTCGCAGCCAATTTGAGGAATTGGTCAAAGGCTTAGTCGCTCAAACCATCGAACCGGTGAGTCAAGCGCTACGAGATGCGAATTTACAACCCGATGATATCGATCGGATTATTTTAGTCGGCGGTTCGACTCGCATTCCCGCCGTTCAACAAGCGATCAGCCAATATTTCGGCAACCGCACCCCCGATCGCTCCGTTAACCCCGATGAAGCGGTGGCTTTGGGGGCGGCTATTCAAGCCGGCGTTTTGGGCGGTGAGGTCAAAGATCTGCTGCTGTTGGATGTTACCCCGTTATCGTTGGGTTTGGAAACCTTGGGCGGCGTGTTTACCAAAATTATCGAACGCAACACCACCATTCCCACCAGTCGCTCTCAAATGTTTTCGACTGCCGTTGACGGACAAACTTCGGTGGAAATTCACGTTCTCCAAGGGGAACGGGCGATGGTCAAAGATAACAAAAGTTTGGGTAAATTTTTATTAACCGGAATTCCCGCCGCCAAACGGGGTGTTCCTCAAATCGAAGTGACTTTTGATATTGATGCCAATGGCATTTTAAAGGTTTCGGCGATCGATCTCGGCACCGGACGAGAACAAAGCATCAGCATTACTAATACAGGCGGTTTGAGTGAAGCCGAAATTGAGCGGATGCGACAAGAGGCCGAACTCTACGGCGATGAAGACCAACAACGCCGAAAAATTGCCGACCTCAAAAATCAATGTGCGACTCTGTTTGAAAACTGCAAAGAAACCCTTAAACAAAACCCCCAACTCCTGACTCCCCAACTCAAAGAGCGCATTCGTCAACAGGCGGCTTCCCTCAAGTCAGCAGTCGCCAACCCGAATGTTACCTACGAAGAGATGAGAGAACGGGTAGATGCTTTCCAAGAAATGCTTTATGACTTAGGTGCGGCTGTATACGAAAAAACCGAACCTGACTCGGCGGTTGCTCCTCCCCCCGAGGAAAGCTCGCCAGTGGTAGACTTAGAAGAGGATGAAGCCGTCTTGGAAGATTTCCCCTCAGATGAGGATGCGATCACCGCCGAATCCGCTTTCGAGCCAGAGGAGGTTTCCTCGCCCGATGAGGATGCTGCGATCGCCGCCGAATCAGCTTTCGGGCTAGAGGAGGTTCCTGAGGAAGTTGCTTCGGAGGCCGGAGAGATTTTCGATCCCGACCCCGGCAATCCTTTTATTATCAATTCCAGCAGTTAGTTTGGAGTTGGGAAGTTTGAACTTGTCCGGAGTTCAACACTTCGCTCTAGAGTAACTCCTTACCGTTTTTGTCCCTATAGTGATTTAGATTTCACCAATAAAGTTCTATGGCAGCCGATTATTATGAAACACTTGGTGTTGGTCGCGACGCAGACAAAGAGGAAATTAAGCGTGCTTACCGTCGGCTAGCTCGCAAATATCACCCCGATGTCAACAAAGAGCCAGGAGCAGAAGAACGCTTTAAAGAAATTAATCGGGCTTATGAAGTTCTTTCTGAACCCGAAATGCGGGCGCGTTATGACCGTTTTGGTGAAGCAGGAGTTGCCGGAGGAGCAGGAGCAAGCGGCTTCAACCAAGACTTCAGCGACAGTTTTGCCGATATCTTTGAAAGCTTTTTCAGCGGTTTTGCAGGCGGTGTGGGAGGCCCTCAAACCCGACGGCGCACAGGCCCCGTGCGAGGCGATGATTTACGTCTGGACTTGCCTTTAGATTTTAAAGAGGCAATTTTTGGCGGCGAAAAAGAAATTCGCATCAAACATCTGGAAACCTGCGAAACTTGTAACGGCAGCGGCGCAAAACCTGGAACTCGTCCTCAAACTTGTTCAACCTGTGGGGGAAGCGGTCAAGTTCGTCGCGCTACTCGCACCCCGTTTGGGAGTTTTACTCAGGTTTCCGTCTGTCCGAGTTGCAATGGGGCGGGTCAGGTGATTGAAGAAAAATGCACCAGTTGCGGCGGCCAGGGTTTGAAGGAAGTTACGAAAAAACTGAAAATTAATGTTCCCGGAGGGGTTGACAACGGTACACGTTTGCGCGTTGCCAATGAAGGCGATGCGGGTAAGCGGGGCGGCCCTCCGGGAGATTTGTATGTGTTTTTGTCGGTGTCTCCCGATTCGCATTTTAAGCGAGATGGGATTAATATTCTCTCCGATGTCAAGATTAGTTACTTACAAGCGATTTTAGGCTGTAACTTGGAAGTGGAAACCGTTGATGGCCCGACTTCGGTGAAAATTCCGGCTGGAACTCAACCGGGTACGGTTTTAACGTTAGAAAATAAAGGGGTTCCTCGTTTGGGAAATCCTGTGAGTCGGGGCGATCATTTGCTGACGGTATCGGTTGAAATTCCCACTCGGGTGACGGCTAAAGAACGAGAACTGTTGGAAGAATTGGCGAAAATTCACGGGGAACGCACCGGAAAAGGGGGTTTAGAAGGGTTTCTCGGCAATCTATTTCACCAAAAATAACTCAAGATGACTAACTTCACCACTTCTACACCCGATGCTCAAATCGACTTGCGAGGGACTCCCTGCCCGATCAATTTCGTGAGAACGAAATTAAAATTAGAACAAATGGCACCAGGGTCACTGTTGGAGGTTTGGCTGGACTCTGGCGAACCCATTGAACAAGTTCCCGATAGCTTGAGGATGGAAGGCTACCCCATCGAACAGATACAGGATCGTTCCGGTTTCTTTGCCATTCAAGTTCGACGTCCGCCTACTCAAGCATGAGTTTAGTTGAACAGGATTACACTGTCAACTTAGATGCTCATCAAGTGATGGGGACGGTTGTTGCTGTACAGGCGAATTTTTATCAGGTACAGTTAGCACTCCCCTGTTTGAGTTTACCAGAGGCTCAGGGATTAGCCGATCCTTTCTTGCTGTGTACTCGCCGCACTCGCTTGAAAAAAATCGGTCAGAAGGTGATGGTCGGCGATCGCGTGATTATTGAAGAACCGGACTGGACAGGGGGACGAGGGGCGATCGCGGAAGTGCTTCCCCGTCAAACAGAACTTTCTCGTCCTCCGATTGCCAATGCTGACCAAATTTTGTTAGTCTTTGCAGTAGCCGAACCGGATCTCGATCCTCAGGCGTTGAGTCGATTTTTAGTCAAAGCCGAGTCAACCGGGTTAGAGGTTTGTTTGGCTTTAAATAAGTGCGATTTGGTGACGTTTGAACAGTTAAAACAGTGGGGAGAACGTTTATCAAGTTGGGGTTATCAGCCCTTTTTTCTGAGCGTTTTTCAAGGGATAGAATTTATTATAGAGAATGACCAGGAGATTCAAAAACATTCCATTTATGATGTTAAATCAACTGTGAATCATTCTCTCATTCATCAATTGCAAGATCAAATAACGGTAATTTGTGGGCCGTCTGGAGTTGGAAAATCCAGTTTAATTAACTTATTAATTCCCGATATCGATCTGCGAGTCGGTGAGGTTTCCGGGAAATTGGGACGGGGAAGACATACCACCCGACACGTCGAATTATTTGAACTTCCCTCAAAAGGATTATTAGCAGATTCTCCCGGTTTTAATCAACCGACATTAGAATGCGAACCGCAAGAATTAGCCTATTATTTCCCAGAAGCCAGAGAAAGATTAGCCGCAGGAAACTGTCAGTTTAGCGATTGTTTACACCGAGACGAACCGAATTGTGTTGTCAGAGGAGATTGGGAACGCTATTCATTTTACCTCGATTTCTTAGAAGAAGCAATCAAACGTCAAGAAGCTTTACAACAGCAACCGGATGCAGAATCAAGTTTAAAATCCAAAACAAAATCCGGGGGAAAACGAGAGTACGAACCCAAGTTAGAAAGCAAGAAATATCGCCGTTCTTCTCGCAGAGTTCAGCATCAAACCTTACAAGATTTGTGCGAAGAAATGGAAGATATTTAACAAGAAAAAGTAGTCAGGAGACAGGAGACACCGAGACAGAATTCAGAATTTATATCTGTGCGACTGGTGTCAGGAGTTCATCGGTTTAAATCTCTATTCAATTGATAAGATTGCTGACTCAGAAATTCTGACTTCTGAATTCTTCTTTTAATATAAATTATTAATTGTCTAGTTATTTTTACTCAAGAAGTCCGGCTTTTCCCAGAAGCGGGATTTTTGAGCTTGATCACCCAGAAGTTGCACTTTAAAAAAAGTAGAATATAATTGAACTGTAGACCAAACTTTCCGAAATCAGGAATCGACATCTGTATAAATATCAATCGCTATAAAAAAATTTGATAGACATTTAATCCCCCCTAAAAATCGGGAAAATTTATTATGCTTCCGTTTAAACTATTATCAACAAATTTGGCTGAAACTTGGAATCAAAAAAGTATTAGTCGTCAGTTTAAATTAGCATCAGTTACCCTTTTGGGGTTGGTAACAGGAGTAACGCTAACCAGTCTAATTTCGCTTCATTTTGTCCGTCAGAAAACTGAATTAACGATGTTGAAGTGTGTGGAACTCCAACAGTTAGTTTTTAAGATGAATCAAGTATTAGAAGAAACAAACGAACTTGAACAAGGTTTTTTTGAAGAAATTTTAACTTTAGGGGTTGAACGCGCTCGTCAAAATCATCTGAAATATCACGACAAGAATGTTACTCAAATCCAGGAAATTAGTCAACAAATTAGCCAATTAATTAGAGAGCAGAATTTCAGCCAAAAACTCCGCGAAAGTCACGAGGATTTATTAGCATATAATCGGGCGATTGAGCAGTATAACAAAGAATTTTCTCGCGCAGACATTGTAGCCGAAAACTTGGGAAATCAAAATATTGGTTTAATTACAAAAAATCAAGAGATGCTACAGCTTTTACATGAAAATATACAATATGCCGGTAATCTAGATGTGATCGAAGCATATCACGATTTGATTGCCAATGCCCAAGCTTATTTTTTAACTCGGAAACCCCTAGAAAAAGAGAATCTAAATCAAGTGATGAATCGGTTACAAGAATTAATAGAAGTCGATTTATATTTAACCAATTCTGAAAAACAAGAATCACAAAAATATTTAGATCGATCTAAATTTTATTTTGAGAAAATTAGCGCATTAGAAGATAATATTAATCAAATTAGCGAACAGTTTCACCAAGACAGCGAAGCCATTTCTAATCAATTACTCTCTCTCTCGAATGAAGAAATAAAATTGGCTCACCAAGACATCAGAAGAACCTCTCAGCAAATGACTGTTATTCTGGTGAGTTCTATCATTGCAATGGTTAGTTTATCTCTGGTGATTTGGCGATCATTTCAGTCGGCTTTAAAACAGCTTGAAATTGAACAGGAAAAGTCAGAACGTTTACTTTTAAATATTTTACCGGAACCGATTGCTTTTCGCTTAAAAAATAAACCGGGAACCATTGCGGATAATTTTGAAGAAGTCACCGTTTTATTTGCGGATATTGCGGGTTTTACTCAGCTTTCAGCGAAGATATCACCGATAGAATTAGTCAATCTTCTCAATGAAATATTCTCGGAGTTTGACCAAATAACAACTCAGAATAAATTAGAAAAAATAAAGACAATAGGAGATGCTTATTTGGTTGTCGGTGGCTTACCCAAACCTCGCCGCGATCATGCAGAAGCCATTGCAAAATCCGCCTTAGAAATGCAGAAAAAATTAATCGAATTCAATCAAAAAAACCATCAAAATCTACAGATAAGAATTGGTATAAATACCGGACCTGTCGTTGCGGGAGTCATTGGTGCGAAAAAGTTTATTTATGACCTTTGGGGTGATACGGTGAACATCGCCAGTCGGATGGAATCTCACGGAATTATCGGAGAAATTCAAGTCACCGAAACCACCTATCAACATTTAAAAGACAAATATAAATTTGAGAAACGGGGTTTAATTAACGTTAAAGGAAAAGGAGAAATGAGTACATACTTGCTTAAAGGGACGGCATAATTTCAACACTTTAACGAAGTATCCGGCGTCTCAACTTCCCCTTTTCTAATATGATATCCGGTTGATTAATGCGTGTTCTGGAGGAGGGGCGGGTTGATCTCAATCTCTTAGTAGTAGTAAAGATCGTAGGCGTAACCCGCCCCTACAGAATAATTATTGATTAATCGGATATTATATAAGATCTGGGCGATCGCAATTTCAACTCACCCAACCCCAACTAACTTACCGTTTCAATTCTGGGAATTCCTTCTAAACTGACCCAAGCAATTTGATGAATACCCCGACGGCGAGCATAATCCCGCAAATCTTCTACATTTTCGCGATGACCCAACTCCATTTCTACCCGAACTAATTGAGTAGATTCTCTCAATTTTTCCGCATAAGCAAAAGCCGCAGCATAGGCTTGGGGGGTTTCCGGTACAACCAACCAATCACTCGAAGGTGCCGCTTGCGGGAGTTGATTCATTCCCAATAATACCTGATGCAAGTCTTCAATATTAAAAGAAAAACCAATTCCCGGTTCAGTTTTTCCTTGAGGATGATAAAGTCCTAAAAGTTCATCGTAACGTCCGCCTTGCGCCAAAACACGCGCCCCCGACTCGGTACTGCTAACAACATCAAACACAATACCGGTGTAGTAGTCAAACGTTTGAATTAAACTCAAATCTAGAACAATTTTCGGCGGAGAAATTTGAGGAGAATAACAGTTTTGCAACAAGTCAATTAAAGACTTTAAATTATTCAAAGCCTGTTGTTGTTGGGAGTCTAACTCCAACTGGGCGACTTGAGAAAGAACCTCCTCCGGCTGTCCCCGCAAGTCAAACAGAAATAGCGCCCGTTCTCGCAACTCCTGAGCCATCGGTAACGTTTCGAGGGTGATTCGATCTAAATTGGCGATCGCCTCCCTTACAGGCTCTTTTAGCTTGTCTGGAAAGGCAGATAAAAGCGATCGCGTCAGTCCGGCTTCCCCCAAAATTAAATGGCAGTCGCTCAAGCCCAAACCTTGCAAACATTCCTGCAATAATAGTAAAATCTCAGTATCGGCCAACAAACCGCCAGCACCCAGTAACTCAACGCCGGCTTGGTAAAATTCCAGTTGGCCGCCGTAGTTGGTTTTACCCCCTTTGCGGAAAATGTTGGCATTGTAATATAATCGTTGGGGCCACCAAAAGCTACCCGCCATCCGCGTCACCACAGTACGGGCGATGGAGGCGGTCAGTTCGGGTCGCAGTCCGAGTCCTTGGTCTTCGGCTTCGAGTAGCTGAATAACCGTTGAACGTTGAACCGCTCCCCCCGCCATCAAAGTATCGAGACGTTCGAGAGTTGAGGTAATAATCCGATGATAGCCCCAACGATGAAACACTTGTTGTAAACGGCGTTCGATCCAAAGTTTTTGAGTAACATCGAGGGGAAGTAGATCTCGCGCACCGAGAGGGAGTTGATGAACCATAACCTCAATTAATTAAAGAAGTGAAAATACCAACCGGGTTTCGGTGTTAGGATATCATTTTTTGGGGGTTCTACTGCTGTTATTTCTTTTTACCCCCAAATAGACCCCCAAACAAACCCCCCCCAGACTCTTTTTGAGGCTTTTTCACTTTAGCGACGGTGGCTTTTTCCAGTTGTTTTTTCGCTTCTAACGCTTGGGGTTGTTTGGGATTAAGTTGTAAAGCACGTTTAATATGGGGAGTCGCGAGTTTGGGTTGATTTTGTCCGAGATAAGCTAAACCCAATAAACCATGACAGCGACTATTTTCGGGTTCTTGTCTAACCGCATCCTTAAGTTCTAAAATGGCTTGAGCATAGTTTTTAATTGCCATTAATTTTTCAGCCCGGTTACAAGCTTGTTCAACCGCAGAGTCTTTTTTCGGAGGAGGTGGAGGCGCAGGCGTTGGCGTTTCTGGTTCGGATTTTTTCGCTTCCGGGGTCGGTGCGGGAGCGGCTACAGTTGAACCGCCTTTAGCCGCTTTTCGCAGTAAATAGACTTGATTTAATTCGCTAATTTCTCCGACAACATCTAGAACGTTTTGGGGAGATTCAAACTGTTTTTGTGCCAGTTGTTCGAGTAAAGTTTCGTAGGTTTGTTGATAGTTTGCTGCGCTTAAAAGTTGTTTGGCAATCTCGCTTTGAACTTGCAGGTTTCGCTGTTCTTTAACGACTCGTTCGCCGAGGGTTTTTAGGAGTAATTCGTATTCTTTGCGTTCGCTTTCTTTAGAAAATCGGTTATAAGCCGGACTGACTAATTTGGCTAATAATTGTTTCGCTAACTCCTTTTCTTCGGGATTTTTAAACGGACAAGTATCGGGATGCAAGCGACGAGCAATTCTTGTATAACGTTTACGAATATCAGAAAACTCTGCATTCAAAGGAACACCTAAAATAGCATGGCTATCTGTGAATCCTAGTTGAAATAGTCCTTGTTTAACCTCAAAAGACATAAGACTTCGCCTTCCTTTTTGACTTAGTAATTCTCCACCGATATCACCGCTTTAAACATAAGATTAACCTGCTATATTTGAGAAATCTTCACGCCGATCGCTTTCGACATCTTGGCGATCTAGACTTTCTCAACGTTCTAAAAGTTCAAAGCTACAGCGTCCAAGACTTTTGGATTTCTACAGAAAAAACGAATCAAGATAGAGTCTATATCTAGACCTAACTTGGCGATTATTCTATAGCTCCTAAGAATATTTTAGCTAAACTTGAACGATTTCAGTCATCTCTTACTGCGATGACCATGAAGATAGCGGTGGCGTTTCCATTAACGCCTGACTTAAACTGGCGTGTAAATGACCGTTGGTGGCGAGAATCCGGCCTGATTTTATGTCTAAAGGACTGCTATCATAAACGGTAACTTTACCTCCGGCTTCCTCTACAATCACAATCCCTGCGGCAATATCCCAAGGAGACAGTCCCCGCTCCCAGTATCCATCCAACCGTCCACAAGCCACATAACACAAGTCTAACGCAGCCGAACCGCCCCGACGCACCCCTTGAGTTAGATGAGTCAGATGACAAAATTCAGCATAATTATTATCCGACGTTTCTCGGCGATCGTAAGCAAAACCGGTAACGAGTAAACTATTCGCTAAATTATCAGTTTTAGAAACATGAATCGGTTTACGGTTGCGAGTTGCACCCAAACCTTTAGCACCTCGAAAAAGTTCACCCCGCCAGGGATCAAAAACCGCTCCGACAGCGGGAACCCCGTCAATGAGCAGAGCAACCGAAGTCGAGAAAAAAGGATATTGGTGAGCAAAATTCGTTGTTCCATCTAACGGATCAATTGCCCAAAGAAACAAACTCTCACGATTGCCCAATTCTCCCGATTCTTCTGTAAGAATAGCATGATCCGGAACATGACGCTTGAGAATATCAAGAACCGCAATTTCCGAAGCTTTATCGGCTTCTGTGACTAAATCTCCCGATCTCCCTTTTTCTTGAATATCTTGGAGATTCCCCAAACAAGATTGTAAGACAGCGCCCCCCGCTTCGGCTGCAAGAGTGGCAATATCTAAAAAGATTTGGAGTTGATCGGGTGTTATATTTGGTGTGTTCATCGGTAATTTTGGGTCTGAAACCCCGTCCTTTAGGACGGCTTTAATTATTTAGGCTAACACACTTACAGACCGTGTGTTAAAATGTGAGGCATGAGTGAGAAAGCTTACCACTACCGATTTTATCCAACTCCCGAACAGGAAAACCTGTTGAGGAGAACATTAGGGTGCGTCCGTCTGGTCTACAACAAAGCGCTGGCGACGCGAACCGAAGCGTGGTATGAACGTTTTGAGCGAGTGGGGTATTCTCAAACGTCTTCGATGCTGACGGAGTGGAAAAAACAGGAGGAACTAGACTTCTTGAATGAGGTAAGTTCTGTTCCACTTCAGCAAAGTTTAAGGCACTTACAAACCGCTTTCAGTAACTTCTTTGCGGGTCGGGCGCTCATACCCAAACTTTAAGAAAAAGCGAAGCGGTGGAAGTGCAGAATTCACCAAATCAGCGTTCAAGTGGAAAAATGGTCAAGTCTACATTGCCAAGTGCTTTGAACCTTTACCAATTCGGTGGAGCCGTCAACTTCCTAAAAACTGTACGCCATCCACTATTACGGTCAAATTAAATCCGAGCGGCAGATGGTTTGTATCTCTAAGAATAAATGATCCAACCGACCACCAACTCAAACCCATCGATAAAAAGGTGGGAATAGATCTCGGCATCAGCAGTCTGCTAACAACGTCCGATGGAGTTAAAGTTTCCAATCCCAAACATTACGATAAGCTTTATAAGAAACTTGGGCTTGCTCAAAAGTCTTTAAGCCGGAAAATCAAAGGTTCAAAGAATCGAGAAAGAGCCAGGGTTAAAGTGGCCCGTATTCAGGCTAAAATTGCCGATTGCAGGCGCGACCATACTCACAAGCTGACAACTCAACTAATTCGTGAAAATCAAACAATAGTGGTTGAGGATTTGGCGGTGAAAAATCTGGTCAAAAACCATAAATTAGCCCGGGCGATTAGCGATGCGCTCCTGGGGAGAACTTGTCCGACAACTCACTTACAAGGCGGAGTGGTACGGGCGAGAATTAATTAAGATAGATAGATGGTTTCCCAGTTCAAAGCGATGTTCTAATTGTGGTTATATTGCAGAAAAAATGCCGTTGAATGTCCGGGAATGGGATTGCCCCAAATGTGGGGTACGTCACGACCGGGACATCAACGCATCAGTTAATATTTTGGCCGCAGGACTTGCGGTGTCAGTCTGTGGAGCGCGCCTTAGACCCGAAGAAAGTAAATCTCGGAGGGCGGGTGCGAAAAACTCTTCAAGCAAGAGAAGGAAGCAGAAACTCAAATCGTGAGGTTTGGGAATCCCCGTCGTTTACGGCGGGGAGGATGTCAATTTTGCTGATTCTGACGGCGAAACTCAGCCGGAGTTAGACGCAACGGTTGCTCCGGGTTCCAAATTCCTAGACCTAAAATCCGGGCTTCATACTGAGCATACAGCAAACGTTGGCTATATTTGGTATTGGGAATGTGTTCATCGGCCAGAACATAACCCTCTTTAACCAGTTGCTCATTGATCAGTATCCCATCCAACCACACATAGGCTAACACGCGATTGTAGGGATCGCTCTGTTCGCGATCGAATTCTAGCAAGATCTCTTTTCCTAAAGCTATCGTTTCGAGGTAACGTTGCGCCAGCAGTCCCCAAGGTTCTTGTTTTAAGTCCGGCGCCGCAATACCAATCAGTCTAACCGATTGCAGTGCAGGTACAACACTGCGAGGATCGATAATTTCTAGGGTTTGTCCGCTGACCACTCGTTCAACCCGAGTCATCGGCCCCTGGGGTGGAGGTTCCGGTATTGAACAGCCCGCCAAAACGAACCCCAAAACGATTACAATCAATGACAAACGGTAGAATAGCCGGTTTTGTGGAAAGGGTAACGCCCGGAGTCGATTAATCTTCATCTAAAGGTAGTCCTGCTTTCACCTTCCCTTTCCCAAAGTAGCGTCCAAACTGGAGTTCATAAACTTCGTCTTCGTCTTGGGTTTCTACTTCCAAGTCCGATCGCGGATAGCTAACACACAGTAAAGCATACCCTTGTCTTTGCAATTCTGGCGACAGTCCCATCGCTTCCGGTTGATACAACTCACCCGAAACGACTCGCACCGCACAGGTAGTACAGGCGCCATTGCGACAGGAAAAAGGTAAGTCAGCGCCTTGATTTTCTCCACATTGAAGAATATAGCGATCTTCTGGAACTTGAACGGTGTAGCGTTGATTTTTCTGGCGATGATGAATGTGGATGGTGTAAGAACGGGACATAGAAGGTTTTTTGTCGTTTTCAGGATAAACAGTCGATTCCAAGATTGAGGGCCTATTGTCCCCTAGCTATTATATCGGACTGGGGTCAGTCCCGGCTGAGAACTGGTGTTAATCTCCAAAAACCCCCTTGAAAAATTTTTGGCGATCGCTCTTGCAAAATCTATTGCTGTTCTGCTATTATATGTATCTTGTGAGTAAATAATAAAATACTTGCCTCTGGAGAGGTGGCCGAGTGGTTGAAGGCGCGGCACTGGAAATGCCGTTATGCAGTAATGTATACGAGGGTTCGAATCCCTCCCTCTCCGTTCCAAAGCTTGATATTAAGCTTAGAAAAGCTTCAAATCACTACTAGCCTGTTGATTGGGTAAGTAACGTTTCCTTTCAAGGAGAAAAAAGAAAAATTATCAAACAACGGATCAGATAAGGAATTAACGGATTAACTTGTCTGCGAGTCGCATAAACCCCTGAATTGTTCAGGTCACTAACAACGGATAAGATAAGGAATTAACGGATTAAAATAGGCTGCAAGTCGCATAGACCTTTGAGTTGTTCAGACAGGTGAATCCGTTCTTCGACAATGCTCATCCGTTTTTCACTTAATCCGTTTTTCGACAACGCTCCCGACTTTTTATTTCCTCTCTATCAATCCTCTTCATAAAGGATCGAGGTAATTATCCATGATCCATTATTAATTATCAATTATTGAAGGAGACTTCATTACCCTTGATCACTCCCGGTAATGAGATTCTTTCTATGTCTAATTGTAGATAATGATCATTAATAACTTTCTCAGAATTACCGACTAATTTTGCTAACTTATGAACAGGAAAGTCATTGTTAGCATGATAGCTGATCATTGTATGACGCAATTGGTAAGGGATACGATAACGTATTTCAAGCTTATTTAACAACCCTTTCCACATCCGAACGTAAGCTTGTTGTGAAACGGGTTTACCGTCCAATATTACGAATACATAGCCATTATTACCAGTTTTAGGAATTGATTTGATAATTATTTCCAATTCATTGTTAATCGGAAATATTCGTTGATAAACGGTTTTAGTTCCCTTCTTCTTAACCCGTTTACCGCTGGCAATAACTTCGCCTTCTTTAAAGATAATTTTTTGACGTTGTAAATCAACATTCTCCCATTTCAAAGCTACAGCCTCACTCGGTCTACATCCGGTTAACCACAGAAAATAAGTATAGTGATAATACTGGTAATGCTTACCCTTGAAACGTGATACTTTCTCCGTTTTTAAGGCTTCTAAAATCTTATAAACTTCAGACACGGTGAAAATATCTATTTCTTTTGAACCAATATCCTCACCCTTTTCTTGTTCGTTAGTTTTGGTGTGAATTGAACTGAGAATATCTCGATATTCAACACCAAGATAGCGGGGAATTAATGCTTGTTTGGATGCCCAATCAATAACGGCTACCACAAGCTGGAATCTTGCTTTGCTCGTTTTTACACTGCGTTTGTCCGTGTTAAAAAACCAGTCAACAATTTTAGTTTTATTTTCTAATTTCTGATGTGGACATCTTTTGATTAAATTCCCTACTGTCTGAATATGAGTCAAAATGTAGGTTTCTTCCCAACACCCTAAATTGAGATGAAAGTTAACGTATTCATTCCAAAGTTGAATCAGGTCATCTTTCTCGACTACTCTCAAGTTCTGAGTCTTGTTTTTTACCTGATCCAGTTCTTGACGTGCTAACCGCTTTAGCAAGTCAAGGTCTATTTCCTGACCTTTTTCTATCCATTGGTCAATTTGGTCATCGATAAGCTGTCCAATGTTCAGGGCGACCAATTTATCGTTACCTACCCCTATCGTTCGTCTAGAGAGCTTAGAGGATAGTCTGATAGCGTAGAAAACCTTACCGCTATGCTTCTGGGTCTGTAACCCCACCCATTTCCAATTAAATCCTGAGGTGTCCTTAGCTTGCATACTTTGACTTGTGCTATTGACTATAAATGCTTCACCGCATTTGAGCAAATCATCCGTTGAAATTATCCCACAAAAAAAGGGAGCCAAACGGCTCCCCCCCCCAATGACTCAGACTATAAACAGAAGTCGCAAAGTTTAAGCTTTGTTGGCTTTGCGTTTGGCTGCGGCGAACAGTCCACCGACTGCCATTAAACCTAACATTGTAGAGGGTTCAGGAACCGCAGCAACCGGAGGCTGACCCGCTTTACTCCAACTGTAAACGCCAGTGTAACTTCCTCCTGCAATATCATCCAAAGCAGCGAAGTCGGAGTTGGTCGCATTGAAGCTGTAGACATACTCAGACTTACCGTTAATTGTTACTTTAGCAATTTCGCTGATTTGCAAAGCATCAATTTCGTTTAATGCTGCCAAGAAAGGATTGACCTGAGTGTTGATAATGTTAGAAGCTGTTGTCATAGCTAACCATTCTGGGAGGAGGGCGTTTAAGCTCATAAATTCCTTGGCAAGCTCCTGTGTAGCTAGGGATTTAGCCTCATTAATCATCATGTTAACGCGAGGTTTCAGGTCATAAAATCCCATTGTTTGCATAGAAATCGCGCCGGTTTCATCCAGAGAAAATTCAGCAACGTTAACATCTCCAGAACCTACAGCACCCGTAAACACACTTTTGGCAATAGTTTGTACATCAGAGCTTAATCCACTCAAAACTGCTTTTAAAGGAGCGTAAGCATCTAATAAATCAGCAACCCATTGTTCTTGGAAAGTGGCAAATTCTGCATCGGTCACGCTAGAAACGTTTACCGTGTAGCCTCCAGCAACGGCGGTAAAACCAACACTTGCCTTGTCGCCTTCGCCGCTGTAGCCCAACTCAACGTTGGTGGTTAAATCGCCGTCAGTTAAAGCGTTAATTGCAGTTGCTTCATCACCAACAACCCAAAGATTTTCTAGATTCTGACCGCTATTATCGTGGGTGTAGGTGGCATAATCGGAACCGTTCATCCCGATAATTGCGGCTTGAGCGGGTGCGACAACGGCACTCATTCCAACTACAACTGAGGCTCCTACAACAAATTTATTTAACAATCCAGCCATGATTTTTTCTCCTGAGTTTTGAAATGGTGTGACTTGGGTAAAAGTTTCAGGTGATGATGATTCTGTTTTAACCTAGAGTTTTCTAGTGTTTTTGTGATTAACATCACCCGATTTGGTGAGAATTAGTAAGTTTGTTTAAAGATGACCCATAACGTTTGGTAGGGGGAGTAAGTAGCCTTTAAACATAGATGATTAAACATCTGTCTGAGCTTCTTTCTTTGGATTTCCCTTTCGGTCTACAGCCATTATAAACAGACTTACACCCGAAAGTCTATAAATTTTTGATGAATTTAGTTTAGCCTTTGTAAAGGGAAATTAAATCAGTAATAGCACCCAAATTTATCTTTAAAAATTATCTACGTGAAATTACTGATGAGTGTAAAAATAGGTGATTTTAGATTATTTAATTTCGGTAAAAACTCGGATTACTTCTTTGAATTGGAGAAGAAAAACCCGGTTTCTATGAGAAACCGGGTTTTTGAAGTCTAGTAGCCGAATTGTTACAAAAACTGGGCGATTCTTTGCACCGCTTGGGTTAAAATCTCGGGTGGACGAACCAAAGCAAAGCGAACATATCCTTCCCCCGACTTCCCAAAACCAACACCGGGAGAAACCGCAACGCCGGTCTGTTCGACAAGCTGAGTACAGAAACCCACCGAGTCTTGAGTCCAGGGTTCGGGTAACTTCGCCCAAACGTATAAGGTCGCCGAGGGTGTGGGAACGTCCCAGCCAATATCCTGCATAGCTTGAACAAATACATCCCGTCGCTGTCTGAACGTGTTAACGGTGTGTTGAATAAACTCCTGGGGTTCGTTTAAAGCGGTAATAGCGCCGTTGAGAATGCCGCGATATTGGTTAAAATCAATCACAGCCTTCACTTTTCGCAGCGCTTGAATGATTTCCCGGTTGCCAATGGCGTAGGCGATGCGGAACCCGCCCATATTGTAGGACTTGGAGAAGGTAAAAAATTCAATCGAAACGGTTTTTTCGCGATCGGCTTGAAAAATAGAAGGCGCGACCGCACCCTCAAATACAAAGTCCCCGTAGGGAAAGTCATGGACGAGAACTAAATTATGTCTCTGACAAAAGGCTACGGCTTTCTCGAAAAACGATAAAGGGGCGATCGCCGTAGTAGGATTATGGGGATAGCTTAACACCATCATTCGGGCTTGGCTTAAAACGGCTTCGGGAATGTCTTCAAAAATCGGTAAAAAGCCGTTTTCTGCTAACATCGGCATGGTGTAAACTTGCCCCCCCGCCAAATACACGCCCCCAAAATGAGAAGGATAACCGGGATCTTGTAAAAGCGCAAAATCCCCCGGATTGAGAATGGCTAAGGGTAAATGGGCGGTTCCTTCCTGACAGCCAATGAGTTGTAAAACTTCGGTTTCCGGATCGACAGGAAGGCCATATTTGCGGGTGTACCAGTTGGCGACAGCTTCGCGAAACGCCTGGGTACTGTGAAATAAAGCGTAACCGTGAGTAGAGGGGTCAGCCAGCGAGTCTCGGATGCGATCTATAATGCGATCGGCAACCGGAAGATCGGACGAACCGAGAGATAAATCAATTAGATCTCGTCCGACAGATAACGCTGTGGCTTTGGCGCGATCCATATCCGCAAAGACGTTAGATCGCAGAAGTTGTAAACGGTTGGAAAACTGCATAATGTTTGGGATTGATGAAACAATTGGTGCAGAATTATTCAACAGCAATGATGAATTTTCAGTTGATTCTGGGAGTACAAAGATTTTTGACATCCAGGAGTTATTTGGATTTCATCCCGCCCAAATTCTACATTCATAATCCTGTTCACTTGACTTTTGAGATGGGGTCGGAGTTTTTAGAGAAAAAAGAGAACGGGTATCATTGAAGTCAACCCGTTCTTACCAGGGAAATCGATGTTTATAGCGCTACTTGAATCGGGAACAGGGAACGGGGAACACCGGATCAGCAGACTATGAAAGGGTTTCAGAATCTAAAAATGTCAAACACCAATTTGCGTAGTGCTATAAAACTTCCTGGGATTAGGAATTTTCGAGTTTTTTAAGTCCCTGTTCAATCCAGTTTATTAAATTGTCTTTGGTAATTGCTCCCTCGTGGGATGCAATCATTTCTTGATCTTTAATAAACCTCAATGCGGGTACGCCCTCTACCTTATAGGTTTTGACGGCTTGAGAATTGGCATCTACTTCGAGTTTAACAACCTTGACGCGATCGCCATAGGTTTGAGCAATTGCTTCAACAGAAGGCGACACCAGTCTACACGGGCCACACCAAGTCGCCCAAAAATAAGCTAAAACGGGCTGTTCAGCCTTGAGAACTTCGGTTTCAAAATCGGAATCTTGAATAACAATCACGTTATTGCTCATGGTTTTTTGTACTGGCATTGCCGATCACCAGGGTGAATGGAAAGAAACAGTTGAACCGGAGATCGGGTTTCGGTTCAGTCGAATCGGATCTCAGTTGGCTTTGCTATTTTTAGATTAAACCAAAATGTCGTATTAATCGGAATCGCTTGAAGCTTGACCCAGAGCCAGGAGCAGGACAACTCTGAAGCAAAACTTAACACAAACCACCTGCCAGAGAATGCCAAGCCGATCCCCGCCTCTGATAGACTTTAACACTGGGAGTGCCTGATAGAATCCGGCAAGCTCAGATGTTGGGAGGATCAAATTCGTGGATAATGTCATTGGTTTAGAGATCATCGAAGTTGTTGAACAGGCGGCGATCGCCTCGGCTCGATGGATGGGTAAAGGTGAAAAAAATACCGCCGACCAAGTTGCGGTTGAAGCCATGCGGAAGCGCATGAACCAGATTCACATGAGAGGCCGTATTGTAATCGGTGAAGGAGAACGGGACGAAGCGCCGATGCTCTACATTGGTGAGGAAGTTGGCATTTGTACTCAAGAAAATGCTTCTAGCGTTTGCGACCCGGAACAATTGGTTGAAATCGATATTGCGGTTGACCCCTGTGAAGGGACAAACCTGGTAGCCTACGGTCAAAATGGTTCAATGGCGGTTTTAGCCATCTCCGAAAGAGGCGGTTTGTTTGCGGCACCGGACTTCTACATGAAGAAGTTGGCAGCGCCGGCGGTTGCTAAAAATCATGTTGATATTCGCAAGTCAGCCACCGAAAACCTGAAAATTCTCTCGGACTGCTTAAACCGCAGTGTTGAGGAAATGGTGGTTGTGGTGATGGATCGTCCCCGTCACAAGGATTTAATCAACGAAATTCGGACAGCAGGGGCGCGTGTTCGTCTCATTAGTGATGGTGATGTCTCGGCGGCGATTTCTTGCGCCTTTGCGGGAACCAATATTCACGCTTTGATGGGAATTGGTGCGGCACCGGAAGGGGTGATTTCTGCGGCGGCTATGCGCTGTTTAGGGGGTCATTTCCAAGGACAACTGATTTATGACCCGGAACAGGTGGGAACGGGTTTAATCGGTGAAAGCAAAGAAGGCAATTTAGAACGGTTAAGATCGATGGGAATTACTGACGCCGATCGCGTTTACAATGCTGAGGAGTTGGCTTCTGGGGAAACGGTATTATTTGCCGCTTGTGGGATTACGCCGGGAACGCTGATGGAAGGGGTTCGTTTCTTCCACGGCGGCGCACGGACTCAGAGTTTGGTTATTTCTTCTCAGTCCCAAACGGCTCGATTCGTTGATACGATTCATATGTTCGATAATCCGAAATCTCTACAGCTACACTAAAGGTAGTGGTGTCAGGAATGGGGAATTAAACAGTCACCAGTCGCCCGTCACCAGTCACCAGTGATGCCATCTAGGATTCTAAGTTCCTTGAGAATGACTGAGTGAAAGGGTTCGATCTGGAATTCCTCATTCCGGTCTGTGAGCTAGAAATCTTTCTTCTAGCTCGTCGGATGGAATTTACAGGTGAGGATGTTTCGCCTGTTATCAAAGCAAATCACTAACAAAAAAGAATTAACAAACAACCGTTTTATGAATATTGCAGTTGTAGGTTTAAGTCACAAAACGGCTCCGGTTGATGTTCGTGAAAAACTGAGTATTCCAGAACAACAAATCGAAAGTGCGATCGCTCATTTGTTGAGTTATCCTCATATTGAGGAAGTTGCTATTCTCAGCACTTGTAACCGCATGGAAATTTATTTGGTGGCTTCTGAAACTCAACCGGGTATTCGAGAAGTGACTCAGTTTCTTTCGGAGTTGAGTAAGTTACCCTTACAGCAATTGCGTCCTCATTTGTTTACGTTGTTGCATGAAGATGCAATTATGCACTTGATGCGAGTTTCGGCGGGTTTGGATAGTTTGGTGTTGGGTGAGGGTCAAATTCTCGCCCAGGTTAAACAAACGCACAAACTGGGTCAACGCTATCAGGGAATTGGTCAAATTCTCAACCGCCTATTTAAACAAGCCATTACCGCCGGAAAACGGGTGCGTACAGAAACGAATATCGGTACCGGTGCGGTTTCTATCAGTTCGGCGGCGGTAGAACTGGTACAAATGAAATTAGAAGATCTCAGCGGCTATCGGGTTGCTATTATTGGTGCGGGGAAAATGTCGCGCTTATTGGTGCAGCATTTAATCTCGAAAGGGGCGAGTGAAATTGCCATTGTTAACCGTTCCCTACAACGCGCCGAAGAATTAGCCAATCAGTTCCGTGAAGTTGAATTAAAATTGCATCTGTTATCGGATATGATGAGTGTGATCGCTCAATCTGATATTGTTTTTACGAGTACGGGTGCAACTGAACCGATTTTAGATCGGGCGAAATTAGAAGCGACTTTAGACCCCCATCAATGTTTAATGTTGGTTGATATTTCGGTTCCCCGAAATGTGGCGGCTGATGTCAGTGAACTCTGCAATATTCGGGCGTTTAATGTTGATGATCTTAAGGCGGTTGTTGCTCAAAATCACGAAACTCGCCGTCAAATGGCTCAAGAAGCTGAGGTTTTACTCGAAGAAGAAGTTGAGGCGTTTGATGTTTGGTGGCGGAGTTTGGAAACGGTGCCGATTATTAGTTGTTTAAGACAAAAAATTGAAGGCATTCGAGAACAAGAATTAGAAAAGGCTTTATCCCGTTTGGGTTCGGAATTTGCCGAAAAACATCAAGAGGTGATCGAAGCTTTAACCCGGGGAATTGTTAATAAAATTCTCCACGACCCGATGGTACAATTGCGGGCGCAGCAGGATATCGAAGCCCGACGTCGGGCGATGACGACTTTAGAAATGTTGTTTAATCTCGAATCAGATACTTCTTCTAGCGAACTTTATAGCTAGTCAATTCTTGTTAATTGCCTCCTGGCATTCTCAGAGATTAAATTCTTTTAAAACTGGCGATCGCGTTAACGTTGGGAGAAGCAAAAATACTCTCAATTTCATCATAAAATTAGAGATTTTGTTGGTTCTAATGTTGGCGCGATTGCACTTTAAATTCTGCTAGCTTGAAGGCTGATTTAATCAAGTTCTCGTCTTCCTTCTAATGCGCGAGCGAGAGTAATTTCATCGGCATATTCTAAGTCTCCGCCCATCGGTAAACCAAAGGCAATTCGGGTCACTTTTGTAAAGGGTTTCAGCAGTTGTCCGACATATAACGTAGTGGTTTCTCCTTCCACACTCGGACTAATGGCAATAATCACTTCTTTGGCTTGATTTTGACTCACCCGACGCACTAAAGGTTCAATGGTTAATTGTTCGGGTCCAATGCCATCCATCGGCGAAATTACACCGCCTAAAACATGATATTTTCCTTTATATTCTCGGGTTTTTTCGATCGCCACAACATCGCGAGAATCACTGACAACACAGATAGTTTCATTATCTCGCTGCGGGTTTCGACAAATCTCACAAATGGGTTCAGCCGATAGATGAAAACACACCTTACACAAGCCGACCTGTTTTTTTGCATCTAATAAGGCTTGGGCGAGGGCTTCGACTTCTGCATCGGAACGTTTAATAATATACATTGCCAAACGTTGGGCGGTTTTTGGACCAACTCCGGGTAGGCGTTGGAGTTGTTCGATCAAACGGGCGAGGGGACGTGTGTAAACCGTTGGACTGCCTCCAATCGTGATAAAAAGGGAATAGGTAATAGGGAATAGGGAATAGAAAGATCTCCTGACCTTTAACCCTTGTGTTATAAATTGTCTCCTAAAATTATAACATTTTCATCGGTACAACTACATCCCAAAAACAGAAAAGTACACCTCAAAAACCCGGTTTCGCAGAAGTTACCGGGTTTTTAATCCCTCAATAGGGAACAGGGGAGAGAAAATAGCAGCATAGCCTCGAAATTATAACATTTTAATCCCTACAACTACATCCCAAAAACAGAGAAGTACACTTCAAAAACCCGGTTTCTCAAAGAAACCGGGTTTTTAATCCCTACAACTATAAATTGCTTTCAATCAATTCGCGATATAAACTCTTGGGTTGAACGCCATTCAGGTGTTTAACAAGACCTTTGTCTTTAAACAACTGAACGGTTGGGGTACCATTTACGCCGGCATTTTGAGCAATTTCGGGATCTTGTTCGATATCGATTTCGACAAAGTGAATTTTCCCGTCAAACTCATCAACAACTTTATCTAAAATCGGCTTCAAACGGTGACAAGGCCCACAGGTGGGAGACACATATTTCACCATAATTAAGCGATCGCTATCGTGGTACAATTTCCGTAGCGCATAGCCGCCGACATGACGAGTTTTTTGAGGATCGAAGGTTTCTTCGGTATCGGCAACACTTTCTGAAGGCGTTTCTTCTGTTTTGGCGGGTTCTGCGGTTTCTGTTTGTTTAAACTCCTGAACTAACCCATTCGCCGATAGCCAACGTTCTGCTAACATCGCTCCCATACAGCCGCTACCTGCTGCGGTAATGGCTTGGCGGAACTCATGGTCTTGAACGTCTCCAACGGCATAAACGCCCTCTACAGACGTTTCTACGCCGCCATGTTTGGTGACAATATAACCAACGTCATCGAGTTCTAGCTGTCCTTTGACAATTTGAGTGTTGGGCGTGTGACCAATTGCATAAAATAACCCTCTAACGGAGAGTTCTGTTTCTTCCCCGGTTTGGCTATTTTTAAGCCGAATTCCTTCCATTTTACCATTCCCGAACACGTCAACGGCTTCTGTATTCCAGTGAACGGTAATTTTTGGGTTATCGAGTACCCGTTGCTGCATGGCTTTGCTGGCTCGCAGTTCATCCCGACGGACTAACAGGTGAACGTGAGAACCATATTTGGTTAAATATACCGCTTCTTCTGCGGCGCTGTCTCCGCCCCCGATAACGGCTAATTCTACGCCTTTGAAAATGGGACTCGCCCCGTCGCAGATAGCACAGGCGGAAATTCCATGACTCCAGAATTGATGCTCGCTGGGGAGGTTGAGGCGTTTGGCTGTGGCTCCGGTTGCCAATATAATGGTATGGGTTTTGAATTCTCGTTCGTCTGAACGCACGGTAAACGGACGTTGACTGAGATCAACTTCGATGACGTCTTCGGTGTAGAGTTCGGCGCCCCAACGTTCGGCTTGGGCTTTCATTCTGTCCATCAGTTGTGGCCCGGTGATGCCTTCGGGAAAGCCGGGAAAGTTCTCAACTTCGGTGGTGGTCATTAGTTGGCCGCCGGGAATTCCGCCCATTTGATACCCTTCAAACATGACGGGTTTGAGGTTCGCTCGTCCGGCGTAGATGGCGGCGGTGTATCCTGCTGGCCCTGAACCGATAATCACAACGTTTTCTACTGCTGGATTGCTCATTGCTTATTAAAGTAAACTCATAACGACTTCGTTTAAGCTAATTATAGCGAAAATTGGGGGGAATTTCAAAGGAGACACCGAGACACCGAGACAGGAGGTGGGGAGGTGGGGAGGTGGGGAGGACCGGAGGTGTAGGGGCGGGTTCGGTCTTGATTTATAACTTCCCACAGACAACTGATATAAACCCGCCCAGTCGTCACCGAAAAAACTGTTCACTGTTCACTGCACGGTACTTGGTTACTGGTCACTGTTAACTGTAAACTGTTAACTGTAAACTGTTAGGGGATTTGATCGCGTCTCTACAAATATTAATGATGCAAAGAGTTTTAGAACCGGAAGTGATGGACACTTGGGAGGAAGCTGTTGAGTATGACTCAATGGACTTCACTGCTGTTAACGCTGACTTTGCGGAACAGGCCGTTCGTTTGGGGCCAACAACTGCCCAAGTTCTGGATGCGGGAACTGGAACCGCTCGTATTCCGATTTTAATTGCTCAACAGCGTCCCGAGTGGCAAATTATCGCGATTGATTTGTCGGACAATATGCTGAAAATTGGTCGGCAAAATGTTGAGCGAGCGGGCGTACAAACTCAAGTCAAATTAGAGCGAGTTGATGCCAAACAACTTCCCTATTCTGAGGCTCAGTTTGATTTGGTTATTTCTAATAGTATTATACATCATTTGAGCAATCCAATTCCTTTTTTGAGAGAATTCAAGCGGGTTCTCAAACCCCAAGGGGGAATCTTTTTGCGGGATTTGTTGCGGCCTGGGGATGAAGCGACGAGAGATGATTTAGTCGAACGGTATGCGGGAGATTGTAACAACCATCAAAAACAACTGTTTAGAGATTCGTTGCACGCGGCATTTACCCTCGAAGAAGTTAATCAAATGATCGCAGAAGTGGGGTTAGAGGGGATGAAAATTTATCAGTCTAGCGATCGCCATTGGACAGCCGAACGAGCTGCTCAAAGTTGAGAAGGGATTAACGAATTTGCTCAATGAATTCTTGTAAGCTGTTGTACATTTAAACTGCATGATTGTCAAGCGGTGTCGGGTGAAGCGGGATTTGTGATCATGTAATGATGATGGGTAACAGCTTAAACGCTTAAAAGCTTGTTGATTGTCAGCGACTTTTTCGTAAGTATTAGTTATTTTAGTTAAAACTAATTGATTTTATTCGAGCAAAAAATGAGGGCAATCTTCAACAAGATAACCCTCAAAATCTACCCCAAAATTAACACATCAAAACTTGCTTTCAAACCTCCTATGACTGCAAGTAAACGGTCACATCATCACTGTCAAAATTAGCGGTGGCAAAATCAAGATCACCTTCTTCGTCTAAATCATCTACCACTAATCCATTCGGTATTTCACCCACAAGAAAGCTTTCCGGGAAACTGAAGTTCCCATCACCGTTATTGGTGAGAACAGAGACAATACTTCCTTCTCGTTCTCCTGTACCAACTATAAAGAAGGAGTTCAGCATCATCAAGTCTAAATCACCGTCTCCATCAAGATCAGCAGGAGTCAAGTTACTCGGAACGTTTTCACTGAAGAAGAACTCGCTGGGCGAAAAGTTACCGTTGCCATCATTTCGCAGTATTGAAACAGTACCCTGAGTGAACCGATTAGCAAAATTGGCAGTCGCTAAATCGAGGTCGCCGTCATTATCAAGGTCGGCTGCAATTGGACTACCTGGTCGCTCTCCGACTGCATATTTTTCAGGACTTGTAAAGAAAGCATCACCCGTATTAAAGAGGACAGAAAGGGTATTTTCTGAGCGGTTAGATGTGATTAAATCGAGATTGCCATCATCATCTAAATCAGCAATTTCAACTCCGCTAACGCCTTCTCCAACCGTTAAAGTTTCCCGTTCGGTAAAGCCACCATCGCCGTCATTATAGTGAATTGAGATGCTATTGCCCTCGTTATTGGCAGTGAATAAATTGAGTGCTTCTGAATTAATTGTTACTAGGTCAATGTCGCCGTCGTTATCAAGATCTCCTGCATTAGCCATGAAAGGACGATCGCCTGCTTCATAAGTTTCAGGGGTAGCAAAGTTGCCATTTCCATCGTTGAAAAATACGGATAAATCATCATCTTCCGCATGAGCGGTTGCCAGATCAATATCTTCGTCTCCATCAAGATCTTCGGCAATAAATGAAGGCCCTAAACCTGTAATTATGCTTCTGGGAGCCGTAAATGTTCCGTCTCCATTGTTGGTGAGGATAGAAATACGATTTCCATCAAAACTTCCTTCAACTGCGGCATCAAAACCGGGGTTGCCAACAATCAGATCATTATCTCCATCACCATCGAGGTCTGCTGAAGTTATACCGCTTGGGCGATCGCCAACAAAGTAGTCATCTCGTTGGGGGAAGTTGGGGTTGATAAAGATAGGTAGGACGATGTTTGTGGTGACAAATTGCAAACCAAATCCGAAGAAAATGCCTTCAAACTCAACAAAGTCGTATTCACTTCCTAAACCAAAGAAACCAGAAGCCTGATTATTAATGGAATAGAAACTGCTGTAACTGACTGTACTATTGATGTTGATATCAACGTCGTAGTAGTTGTTGATAAAGACTTGATTAACGATTGCCGTACTGGAAGCGGAACTGATATCAGCGATATAGTACGATCCCTCGGATGAGGAGGAGAAATCATAGCGTTCTCCCACTTCAAAAGAACCCTCTTCAGCATACACATAACCCGTGTAATAATCGCTTTCGGTATTGATTCCGTTGGAGTAATAAACAAAGTCATATCGTACCAGTGACTCGGTTTCTGAGGGGGCTGGAGGGAATAATACATTCAGGTTATAGGTTGTGGTTTGACTGTCAAAAGATTCCACTTGAATGTAGTAGGTTCCTGCTGTTAACGAAAGGTTTATTGACTCGTCTGTAGTTCCAACATTTTCGGAGCTAGCAACAACCGTTTGATTGATATCTAAAACGGAGATGTTAACATCCTGACTCAAACTTTCTAAGAACAGGTTAAAATTCTGCTCGTTTTCTACATTAAAAATGTAGTAGTCAACGGGATCATTTGCACTGACTTGTTGACTGTAGATGGAGGTTTGAGAGTCAATTGAAATTTCATAGGCTTCTGTAACAATATTACCCGGATCTTCTACGATTTCAATGACTTCTGGTTCTGCGACTTCTGGAGTGCGAGGAGGGAACAATATATTGAGGTCATAGGTTGTAGTTTGACTATCAAAAGATTGCACCTGAACGTAGTATGTTCCCACCGATAACGGAACGGTAATGGACTCGGCGGTAATTCCGATATTTTCCGAGCTAGCAATAATCTGTTGATTGATATCTAATAAATAGACATCAACATCCTGACTCAAACCTTCTAGGAAAAGGTTAAAGTTCTGATTATTTTCTACATTAAAAACGTAGAAGTCAACGGGATCGTCTGCGCTGATTTGTTGGCTGTAAACGAAGGTTTGAGAATTAATTGAGATTTCATAGGCTTCTAGAATGGTGTTACCGGGGTCTTCTATGAGGTCAACATTTTCAGTCTCAAAGGGATCGGGAAAATCTTCATTTTCGATTGAGTTTGTTGGTGTATCTTCAACAGACTCAGGAATAGTGATATCCTCTTCGGGAGGCTGATTTGGTTCACCACTATTATCGGGGTTAGAAGTATCGGGTTCGCTACCACTATTATCGGGGTTAGAAGTATCGGGTTCACCACTATTATCGGGGTTAGAAGTATCGGGTTCACCACTATTATCGGGGTCAGAAGTATCGGGTTCGCTACCACTATTATCGGGGTTAGGAGTTTCGAGAGTAAAGGTAACTTCTGCTAATTCTAGCGATCGCAATTCTGAGGTATCAACGGCTCGTAAAGAGACTGTATAAGTGCCGTCTGTGAGGGAAGTTTCTAATGCTTCTTCTAATTGGTTTTGAGTGAGGGTAAATGAACCATTAGCTGCAATATTGGTCTGAATGGGAACGAATTCTTCACCAACACTAACTTCTATTTCTGCAACACCAAAATTATCGGTGGCTGTTCCTATGATCGTTGGGTCTGAAGTAATACCATCACTATCATTTGTTCCGGTATCATTGGCTAATTCTGCGGTAATTGTGGGTTCGAGAAAATCGGTTCCGGGAGGAAAGAACTCGATCTCTTGTTCAGGAGGGGGGTCATCGGGAGCAATGGTAAAGGTAATTTCAGCGACTTCTGATGATAGGGTTCCGGAAAGATCAACTGTTCGTAATTGTATTGTATAGATGCCGTTTGTGAAGGAAATATCTAGTGCTTCTTCTAACTGTTCTTGAGTCAGAGTAAATGAACCATTGTCGGCAATATTTGTCTCAATGGGAACAAATTCTTCACCAATACTGACTTCTAATCCGGCAACTTCAGCACTATTGGTGATTGTTCCCGTTAGGGTCGGATTGGAAGTAATATTATCACCATTATCGATTCCGGTATCATCGGCTAGAGATGCAGTAACAATAGGTTCTTCAGGAGGAACTGTGGGTTCTGATGAAACTATTTCGGTGAAAGAATCCCGATTTACCCCTTGTAATAATGCCAAAATTTCCCCGGTATTCGGGTCTCGAATTGCTGTATCTCCTTCTGGTGTTCCTTCAATACTGAAGTCTTCAAAGGTCAAACCATCTTGTAGTTCAATTTGGTCTTCCTCCAGATTAAAATCGACGATCAGGTTTGTTGTTGTAACGCTAAAGTCACCCGTTCCAATGTCCAAGATAAAAACATCTGCACCCTCACCCCCGATTAAAATATCTGTTCCTCGGTCAGCATAAATCGTGTCATCTCCATCATCTCCAAAGATGGAATCATCCCCTTGACCTCCAAACAGTAAATCGGCGTCAGAACCGCCATAAATGATATCGTTTTCTTGGTTTCCGTAGATTGTATCCGCAGCTTCATTTCCAAAGAGTTGATCGTCTGCTTCCGCTCCAAAAATCAGATCATCTCCTGCTAATCCGATAATTTGATCGGAGCCAGAAGTTCCCACTAAAATGTTGAGATTAAGAATGTCAACAATTGTATTGTCTGGTGTAAAAACCATGAGTTCCCCTAAAAAGATTGAAGATTGATGTTTTGAGATTTTAATTCTTGATTAATCCTCAAGAATTGAGTAGTTTAGCGTTGATTCGGTGTTGATTCGTTCAATTTCAAGCCGAGAAATCTGATGAATGATCGACAAAATTTCCTGACAGGTTTGATCTCGTTCGAGTTCGAGAGAACAACGGCAATATTGTTCGTTCTGAAAAGTAATTGCATCGAGTTCCTGACAGAGTTGGCTATAGCGAGAACAAGCCGTTGCCAGTTCAGATTCAATCGCATCTAAGCGAAGTAGAGTTAAAATTATCTCTGGGTTTGAGGTCGCATTTGAGTTCAGTTTGGGTGAGTTTAAGTTATAGAAATTCTCCCAATCCTGAGTTTGAGTTTTCCCCACAGTAGATAATGGAGAGTTATGTTGTTTGGTTGTTGAGTAGATGTCAAGTGAAGACGTCTTCATCGGTCTGAACTCCTTTTGCTCAAATAAACGAGAGTCAGTCAATGCACCCAAAACCCCTGATGGAAAAGACTTAGAACGGGTTATCGTCCCGAACTACTAGGCGTTCGTATTCTCTATCAGTTCGGCTTGCGTGTTTTTACGGATGAGGAGGTATTTTTTTGGAAGTTGGGGCTGAAAACCCTTTAGGGCTGAGGCTTTGAGGATGGTGAGGATCACTCAAATCAAATTATGTTAATCTTTGATTGACTTGACGTAAAATCTGTCTTTCGTTTTTGATAGAGAAGTAAAAGACCGTAGTGGTGGCGGTCAAACTCAAAGGAGTAACACCAATTGTGGACTCACGAGATCAGGATCTTCTACAACAGGACGAATACCTCAAACGATTGGCTTTGACAGCCCAACAACACCCTCGTCGCAGTCGGGAACGACGTCAAGCTTTGACTCGACTTACCCAGGAACTTTTAAATTCTGGTCGGTTGTGTCATCCTCATCCCAGTCAATTTACTGAACATTACCAAGAAATTTATGAAATTGCAGTTCAAAATCTCATGCTTTATATTTGCACTAATATTGATAACTATCAACCGGATAAGGCTCCGGTCATGCGATGGGTTAATTTCCTTTTAGAAAGACGATTTTTTACTCAAGCAGTTAGTGAAGTCATGGGTAAAAACAATCATAAAATACAGGTTACAGATTCTGTAGAAACTGACAGTTTATCATTGGGTAAAAATTCTCCAAGTTTATCCGATCTCGTTCGACATTTGATAGAGGAAGACTCCAATGGTATATTTGCTGAAAAACATATTCGAGGCTATCCTCAAGCCAATTTTAAGGAGGTATACAGGCGGCGTATTATCGAAGAAGAAAGTTGGGAAAAAATCTCTAAAGATTTTGGAATAAAGATTTCCACCCTGTCGGATTTCTATCAGCGATGTATCAAGCAGTTTTCCGATGAAATCAAAAGTCAAATTCAACAGTGAGATATTTTCATTTAACTGGACAAGTCAAAAGCTATGAACTCATTCTTTACCATGCCAATAACTAAAAAAGACCGTAAGATTGCTGAGAAGTTTTCTTTACACCAATCACAACCCAAAAAGCAAAATCAAGTTTACTGCAATAGTTTGGCGGTTTTAGCGGTTAATAATTATTGTCGGTGGATGGAAATTTCGACGAATTTAACCGGAAGTGATAGCTGGAATATCGTGACTCAAAGTCTGGGTAATGTGGCCGATTTATCTCTAGGAAATTTAGGGAAAATTGAATGTCGCCCGGTCAAGTTTGATGATTCTTTGGTCGAAGTTCCGGCTGAAGTTTGGCATGATAGAATTGGTTATCTGGCTATTCAGTTTGATCAACGGTTTACCCAGGCGAAATTTGTCGGCTTTCTTGAAAAAGTAGAACGGGAAAAAATTCCTTTAGAGCAATGGCGATCGCTGGATGAATTTTTAGATTTAATCGAGCGATTAGAAACAGCTAATTCCTATAATTTTAAGGTTCATCTCGGGAATTGGTTACAAGGAATTTTTGATAACGCTTGGGAAGGGATTGAAACAATTACCCAACCTTCTAATCTAGAATTAGGATGGAATTTCCGTCAACGTTCGCGAAGTTCTTCTCTGACTTCAGACTCTCATACCTCTGAAATTGAACGAGTGAAAATTATCGGTCTCGAACCATCGGGAACAGAAATGGCGTTGCTGCTGGGACTGACTCCTACAACCCCGTCAGAATTGGATATCTCGGTCGAACTCTATCCAACTCAAGCTCACAGTCATCTCCCCCGAGAACTGCAACTGATGATACTCGATCAGAGCG
This sequence comes from Lyngbya sp., assembly GCA_035285085.1. GTDB lineage: Bacteria > Cyanobacteriota > Cyanobacteriia > Cyanobacteriales > Microcoleaceae > Capilliphycus. Next base: position 57,476 of record JAYKHV010000073.1, read on the forward strand.
GAAAATCGGTGATGCAAGCGGAAGCGGGAGGAAGCGAAAAACTATTATTTAAGTTTAGTGGCGAGTCAGGAGAAGAGTTTAGTATTAAAATAGTATGGAGAGAAATGAGCGTCACGGAAACTTTTGTGATTTAATAAACCCAATAATGTTTCGGATGTTGGGATATGAGTAAATCTGTTCTCGTAAAATTAGAAGGAGACTTGGAAAAGGAAGGCTTCCAAGTGACGCTTGAAGTCCGTTCGTCTGAGGGTCAAACGCTGTTTTAAAAGCAAGGATCTTTACCTGCAAATCTGGATTTGGCTAAACATTTGAAATCCCACTGGACAGAAAAATATCGCAGTTTAGCCGCACCCTACAGAATTAAACCTCAGACGATTATTCGTCAAGGTTCTATCAACGAACGGATTAAAGATTGTCAAAAATCGGCTGAACAATTACGCGATCTGATTAGTGAGTGGTTAGATGATAACAGCTTCCGACTGATTGATAAACGATTACGAGAAGAACTGAACCGAGAGGAAGAAATTCGCGTTTTAATCCGCACCAAAAATTCGGACTTAAAAAAATTACCCCTACATCTTTGGGATTTTTTTGAAAGTTATCAAAAGGCGGAAATTGCTTGGAGTCCGATTGAGATTGAAACGATTAAAGAGCCTCAAAATTATCCGGCTCATTCCCGGGTTAGAATTTTGGTGATTCTCGGTCATCAAGAAGGAATTAATGTCAAAAAAGATTTAGAAATTATTCAAAGTTTACCGAATGTTGATGCGGTGGTCTTGGTTGAACCCGAAGCAAAACAAATTAACGATCGCCTTTGGGAACAGCCTTGGGATATTATCTTTTTTGCGGGACACAGTGAAACGGAAGGGGAAACCGGACGAATTTATATTAATCCCCAAGAAAGTTTAACCATAGAACAGTTGTGGTACGGTTTGAGAAAGTCTGTTGAACGGGGATTAAAACTGGCAATTTTTAACTCTTGTGATGGTTTGGGACTCGCACAAAAACTTGACGATCTTAATATTCCTCAAGTGATTGTCATGCGGGAGTTGGTTCCGGATCGGGTTGCTCAAGAATTTTTAAAGCATTTTCTTACAAATTTTGCTTCAGGACAACCTTTTTATGTCGCAGTTAGAGAAGCCAGAGAACGATTACATGATGATTTTGAACGAGAATTTCCCTGTGCGAGTTGGCTTCCGGTTATTTGTCAAAATCCGACTTATATTCCTCCTTCTTGGGAAGATTTAGTCGGAAAGAAAGCGAAGATTTCAGATGATAATGTTATTAAAAAACGAGAGTTTAATCAGGTAAAATCTCTATCTTGGCGATGGCGGGAGTTTCCAAAAGTTTTGTTATCTGCAATCACAATCACGGGGATGATTTGGGGAGTGCGATCGCTCGGTGGGTTACAAGTTTGGGAACTGAAAGCCTACGATCATCTCATGCAAATGCGACCCGATCCGGGGATAGATGAACGGTTATTGCTGGTGACAATTACAGGAAATGATGTGCAGGGACAAGCTCCCGAAGACCGACAAGGACGTTCACTTTCAGAGGGTTCGTTAGCTTTATTATTAGAAAAGTTAGAATCCTATCAACCGAGAGTAATTGGCTTACATTTGTTTCGAGAAACGCCTGTCAATCCCCAATATAAAACCCTCAGCAATTCCCTGAAAAAAAATGATCGTTTGTTGGCGACTTGTCAATATGGTAATCATCAAGAACCCGGAGTTTTTCCCCCTCCTGAGGTTCCCTTAAACCGTCAAGGATTTACTAATATTGTCAGCGATCAAGATGGAGTAATTCGTCGGAATTTATTATCAGTCGGATTATCTGCTGATTGTCAAACTCGCTTTTCTTTCAGTTGGAAATTAGCTGAACGTTATTTAGCTGATGAAAAAATATTCGCCGAAACAACATCAGAAGGAAAGTTAAAATTCCGAAATACTGTCTTCAAGATTTTAGAACAAGGAAGCGGTGTCTATCAAACAGGTTTAGACTGGCGTGGACATCAAATCATGCTAAATTATCGCACATCTGGAGAAATTGCACCCAAAGTAACGCTTTCTCAAGTGTTAGCAGGTGAAGTCGATCCGGAGTGGGTACGCGATCGCATTGTGATTATCGGAACCACAACACCAAGCTTCAAAGATCATCTTTGGTTGACTCCCTATAGTTCTCGAAAACAACCGATTAAAACCATAACTGGAACAGAACTTCAAGCTCAAATGGTCAGTCAATTTCTCAGTATCGCTTTGGATAATCAACCTTTAATTTGGTGGTTTCCTGACTGGGGAGAAAGTATTTGGATCTTGAGTTGGTCGATAGTTGCAGGTCTGATCGGTTGGAGAGTGCGATCGCCTAAAGCTTTTTTAACGACGACTGGAACAACTTTAATTATTCTGTATGGATGTTGTTGGGGATTGTTTCTAAAAGGGGGTTGGATACCGTTAGTTCCCTCCGCATTAGGGTTAGTTGGAACCGCCAGCTATGTCTACCTAAAAAACCCGTTGAAATCCCCTGAAAAGCCTTAATTCCTGTCTGGAAATGATTGATGGGGAATGCTGTAGGGGTTGGTTGTGAACAAATATATATTTCTGACAAACTGTTGCTGAAATTCGCTTACAACTAATTAAGAGTATAGAAATATAGCGCTACTTGAATCGGGAACAGGGAACAGGAAACAGGGAACAGCGGACTCTGAAAGGGTTTCAGAATTTAGAAATGTCCTAACCAATTTGCGTAGCGCTATATAATAAAATCGGGGTGACAAATACTGTGTTATCTAAGCGAACATTGTCACCCCACCTGCAATTCTGTTCAAATCTTTTCAGATACTAGAAACAATTTAGAGAAATTCTACTTTTTTTGCGTATTCATCAGGGGTCAAAATACCGCTATCTAACGCCGCTTTTAATTTCATCAAAACTTGCTCTTTTTCTTGTTCAAGCCGTTGATGAATTAGCTGATTTTTTACATCTTCTTCCACTTGATGAATTTTAGCTTCAAATTCATCTGCTGTTAAAATCCCATCGGTAAAAGCTTGCTGAAACTTCGCCAGTTTTTCCTCAACTAAAAACTCGATTTCATCTTCATCAATTTGATGTTCTAAGCGTTGCTTTTTCGCTAAAAACTCGGCTTCTGTTAGAATGTGATTGGCAAAAGCTGATTCAAGTTTTTTCAAGTCTTGATCGGCTTTTGCTACGGCTTTTTCCCGAGCAGAATAATTTGCAGATCCGGAAGTTTGAGCTTTTTCTTGATTGCTAAAATAATTTGACGATTCTAAGGGTTTATCTTCGGATAGAGGCGCGAGTTTTTGAACCTTTTTAAATTTTAGGGTTTCTTCAATATAGGTGATAATTTCATGTTCGATGACTAAAGCCCAACCCGCTCCCGCTAAACCTGTAAATACAGTAAATCCTCCTAAAAACATTGCAGTTACGCCAGCACCCGCAATGTTTTGTATCCATTTACCCGTGCTAGTTTCTACAATAAATTCTCGGGGATTTGTGAAATCATTTGACTTGGATATTTTAACTTTAAAAGCCAGATTTGTTCCCAATACTGTGCGAAGTTTACCCACTTTTTGAGCTTGAATTAAGTAAAGACCATCGGCTTCGGTTCCTTCCACTTGGTATTGCTTTTCTTTAAACCAAAGCAACAGATTTTTGTAAACGAAATTTCGAGAGTTTGCATCAGTTTCTAAAAAATAATTAATCGCCATCTTTGTTTCCTTAAAGTTAATTGGGTGGGAAGTAGATTGATAAAGTTCAGGAGAAATCTAAGCTCGGTTATGCCGATGATAATTTTGTCTAATCAGTGCGATCGCTTTGCTTGAAAAACAGAGCTTATCGGGCGGGAAACTTAAATCTCTATCTTTAAGATTAAACTGATTTTCTGAGATTGGCAATCGTAGAATTACTAGACTTTACAATTTTTATATGTATTGAAAATCTCAGACAGATCGGTAATTTTACGAGTTGATTTTTCCGACAGGTTTAAACCTCGTTAAACTGGTGGATTGAGAGAAGCTTTCCGGCGAGCTAGTCCCCGGAGACGGTAGGAGGGCGGATACACACTTGTTGAACTTTTGATCAGTATGTCGCCCAATAAATTGCTGCTGAAATTAGCTGATACTGGAGAAAATTTTCGCCACTTTTACAACTGTCTACACTGGACATAAGAACATCATTGATTGAGGAAAAATTCATCTTTTGAATCGGTGACAGTAACTCAATTTTCTAAGGAAAAATCGCTTGAATTCCGACTCCGGGGAGCCAACTGTCAGGATGACAATTGAAAGATTGGCTGAATAGCGGATCTGATTTGACGACAGGTTACTCATAATGAGGGTAATGTATCCGTACTAAATGATCAACACAGGAAAATATTTTATGGCGAACTTGACTGGAAATCGTCCGAACAGTGAGTGGGCTAAATTCTACATTTTGAATGAAAATAAAACCCTCAAAGAACTGGAAGATTCTGATATTACTCCCAATCGTCCTACTTATGTGATTACTCATGGCTTTCGAGATAATCCGGGGATACCCAATCAGGTTGATCCAAATAATTGGATGCGGAAAATAGCGGCGGAAATCTCTACACAAGAAGATGATGCTAACGTTATTTTAGTCAATTGGGATGCGGGTCAGGAACTTACAGATTTTTTCAGCTATCCGGAACACGCTCAAAAGACAGAATTTGTCGGAAAAGCGGTTCAAGAAATGCTTTATCGATATGTTGATTCTGATATAATTCAACCCGAAAATATTACATTAATTGGTCATAGTTTGGGCGCTCAAGTTGCAGGATTTGCGGGACAGTATTCGCCGGATGATGAAAAGATTGGAACGATTATCGGTTTAGATCCCGCAGGGCCAGGATTTGAAAATGCAAACTTTAATCAGAGAACGTTGGCGACGTTTCAATCTCTACCAGAACGCTTAGATAAAGCAGATGCAACCCGAGTCATTGCCATTCATACAACGAGCAATCTTGGCTATCAAAATCCTTTACCTGTACTGCATTTCGATAATGAAAATACCCTCGATATTTATCTCAATCAAGGGGAGGCTTGGAACCAACCGGATTCTAACCGATTTAATGATTGGTTTGGAGCAAAAGCACATAGTTATGCTCACGGTTTTTTGACTCAGTTACTTGCGGGTCAGGGGTTTAATTTGCCCTCACAGCCATCGGTTAATGGTTCTAAAGATTTAGATGAACTTGATAATCCGTCGCTCAAAAATCAGCCCGAATTGACCTATCCTTTAGTTTCTCTCAATACCCTGCGCCAGGGCGTTAACAGTGAAGAGGAGGGCGTTAATCAGGGTATTATTGATATCAATACTAAAAACCAAAAATCGGGAGTTTTATTGGATGAAATTTTAAGTTTTCAAGGAACGAATGACAGAGATAATCTGGCGGGAACTTATCAAGCCGATGAATTAATTGGATATGCGGAAGATGACTTGATGAGCGGTTTATCGGGGAATGATTCGCTGTGGGGAGGAGAGGGAAATGATACGGGTTATGGAGGGGTTGGTGATGATATTATTAACGGAGAAGCAGGTCGTGATGTTTTGATTGGCGGCTCGGAAAATGATAACTTATTCGGGGGTTTGGATGATGATACTTTAAGGGGTGGTGCGGGTTTTGATACTTTGCTGGGAGGTCAAGGGGTCGATGTTTTTATTCTGGCTATGAATGAAGGAACGGATTGGATTGAAGATTTTGAAATGGGTATTGACTTGATTGGTTTGACAGATAATTTAACCTTTGAACAGTTGACTATCGAATCGATTTTTGAAGGAACTCAAATTAGTTTTTCCGATCAGATACTTGCTGTTTTAGATCCGGTTGTCTTGACAGAAGATGTTTTTACTTTGGTCTAGTTCAACAATTTTTAAAGGATTGAGATGGCGTAGATTATACAACTCCTCTACGCTTTAATTCCTTCCATAAGCGATCCGTTGAAATTTTATCCCAATCAATCAAATCTTCATAGGATAAACGGTCTTCATTGACAATTTCAGCAATCGGATCGCGCACCGACAAAGCCCAAGAACGGTTCCAATTTCGATTGGCTGTTTTCCCACTCCAACTATATCTTTCTTCGAGGGGAGATTCAATATCGCCTCGAACTTGATATAAACAAACTTGGGGATACCAACGTTTAATGGAACCGATTTCATCGTAGGTGAGTAAAAAACTGCCAATTTCTAATTCAATCAGTTGATCGGCTTCAACTCGATATCCTTGAAAAGCGTATCCTGTTGTTTGATTGAGATCGACAAAATCAATCACTCGCCGCCAATATTTTTTTCGTTGACCTGCTTTAGAGGGGACATGAATAATCATTCTAAAATTTAATCGGATCGGACTTTATTTTAATTGGTTTGGCTGAATTATCCCCTCAATATTTTAGCACATCTTCCTATTCTTATAGATTTTAATCCCTCAGTCGAGATCCCATAATTATGTAAACTAGCCCAACCAAAAAACAACCAATCACAATGACAGTTAATCTTTCGGTACGAGCAGCTAATTTGATCAGAACGCCGAGAATTCCTAGAATGATGAAAATCGAAGCTGCTAAATAATAAGTTTTTCTATTCATTGTCTTTTTTTCTAATCTTTAAACTGCAATGATTAGAAACAATAGAGAGTCTCTAATACGCGCTTATTATAAATGTATCCATACGGAATTATAGAAATTTATGAAAAATTTAATGTTTATCAGAATTGGCAGTTACCAAGGGCTACCCACAATTGTAAATGAAGCCCAGTAGTAAGGGTCTGAAAAAATCTCATTTCCAGAGTTAGCTAATTCTGGGGGTAAAATGATTTCTCGATCCGGTAAAATTAAACGCGAATTTTCTATCCGAACTTCTCCTCTTAATAAAGCAATTTGAGTTTGTCTTAAGGCTTCGGCTTTAATGGGTGCTTGGGTTAATTGTTGATAAAAATCCGACATTAATACAAAAGTCGCTTCATCGTTTACTCTCCACAAACTCGCCACCACTGACTCCACTCCAGCTTTCGCCGCAAATCCTGCAAAACCTAACTCGGCTTCCCGATTTCCTAATGCGGTTCGACAAGCACTTAATACTAATAATTTTACCGGGGGTTGATTCCATCCTAAATCTCGCACTTGATCGAGTCTTAATTTATCATCCCAAAATTGGATATAAGAATTACTGGGTTCTCCGGGGTTGAATTCTGCATGAGTCGCCAAGTGAACGATACCAAAAGGTGTAGTTGCTCGTTCTTGTTTTAAAGTTTCTATTGTGAAGTTTTCATTTAAAACTAATTCTCCATCCCATAAATTATCGGCAATAATATTCACTTCTGCTGACACCGCAGGTAAGTCATTTAAGGTCGGGTCAGCCGGAAATACTGTGGCACCCATCGCCAAAATACGAGCTTGTTTAACATCACTATAACGAGTTTCCATTAAAGTTAAACTGGGTGCGAGTCCTACGCTATATTTTTCGATGATAAATTGTTCACCATCATGTAAAACAGCCAAGGGTAAAGAACGCAATCCTTCGTCCATAATAAAGACTAAGTTTTCAATTTCTTGAGCTTCTAACTCAGCTTCTAAGGGTTGAATTAACCATTGGTAAAATTGTTGAGCATGGGGTAAGAAACCGTCGGGTCTCCGTCGAGTAGATGGAAAAATTTCCCGCAATAAAGCATTACGTTTTTGTAAAACTTGCTGACGAGTTACACCTGGAATTCGCTTCCGAATCGGTTGACCTTCGGCAGTAATCATTACTAATTCGAGTTGGTCATTTGCTCGGGGAGATGAGAGTTGGGATGAATTTTCAGCAACATCAAGCTTATTTTCTTGACTTTCTATTTCATATTCAACGGGAACAAAATTCACATAAATAACAGCAGGTTTAATCCCAGTAATTCCGGCAATTTGACTCAAAGCATCACAGGTTTCTACTAAACCTTTTGCGGATTTACTCGCTGACATTCCCCAATATTCTTCAAAATCTTGAGTGTATCCTTGTTCAACCGCTAAAATTCCAGCATCAACCGGACTACAAGGGAGATTAGCAGAAATTGATAAAGGTTCAATAGGGTTTTGACGGGGTAAAATCTCATCGGGAAATTCCGGTTGAGTGGGTTCAGTTGGTGTGGGAGTTGGTGTGGGAGTTGGTGTGGGAGTTGGTGTGGGAGTTGGTGTGGGAGTTGGTGTGGGAGTTGGTGTAATATCATCAGTTTGAAGAACGATATTTCCGCGTGTAAAAGATTCGGGAAAAGTTTCCCCAGACTCAAGGGTAAATTCACCTGTTGTAATCGCGCCTGCGGTGCCATTCTCATCATCAGTTAGGTTAGTATTTCCGATTTCAAAACTAGCAATAGGTTCATTGGCTAACCCACCTTGATGTCGAATAATAATTGAACCTCCCCCCTGTCCTCCTGCGGTATAAATGCTGGCATTTATGTTATTTTGGTCGATAAAAGATTCAGTTACTCGAACAAATCCACCTGTTGATTCTAGAAGTACATTTCCCCCTTGACCATTCGGCCCACCTTGAGCGTCAATAAACTCAACTTCAACATCACCAACCGGGTCAAGAATTACGTTTCCACCATCACCAATTATACCACGACTATTGATTTGACCTGTGATAATTGCAGTGGGAGCGATAACCGTAATGTCACCCCCTGTTGAACCCGAACTATTCAAATTTGCGGTGGAAATTGTGCCTTCTGTGGCAGTTAAATTAATATTACCGCCTTGACCTTGAGGATTATTAGAATTGAGGTCAATTTCACTATTAAGATTAGTTCCTGATAGAGTAATATCTCCTCCGGTTGTTTGAATATTTCCAGTTCCTAAAATTTGAATTAAAGCCGGACTGTTGATACTAAAATTACCGCCATTTGTCTGAAGGTTGGGATTGTTAAAATTAAAGTTTTGAGTAAAGTTGAGAACAATATTACCTCCTCCTGTGGTTAAATTAACAGAACGACTAACCAAATTATTAGTATTAATTGAACCGTTGGTTGTAGTTAGAGTAATATCACCAGTGGAATTGATAATATTACTGACATTAATATTTTGATTGGCATTAAATGTAATGGCGGCGTTATCCGTTCCTGTAATTGTAAATCCTGTGGCTTCAATAGAACTTGTTCCCGACTGCAATATAACGGGGTCGCGGAATGATACATTTCCTACAGCGTTAATTGTTCCGGTGTTATTGCTACCAATTTGAATTGAGTTAAAGCCATTTTGCAACAAGTTTAAATCGGTATTGGTTAAATTTAAAACACTCTGATTGTTATTGCTAATTCCTCCAATTTCAATTGGAAAATTAGAACTAAAAGGCTGTAATATTAAATTGACATTTTCACCGGATACAATATTGTTAAAGTTAATTTCATCACCCGTTAAAGTAATATTATTTAAAATACTCACCGCATCACCGTAGTTTTGACCGTTCTCTCCCGTTGTGATAATATCAGCGTTAAGTTCAGTTATTCCTGCTGTGTCGGTGGTTAAGCTATTGGCGTTAACAGTGGCGTTAAATCGAGTAATTCCACTGCTATTAACGGTGATTTCACCTAACGCATTCCCGCTACTTCCAACGGTATCTAGAGTAATATTTCCGTTGGGTGCATTGAGTGTTAAATTGTTATTGGTTCCTGAAATCGGACTATTATTAAAGTCAATATCGCCATTATTACTACTAATTTCAACATCAGTATTGAGTACAGTTCCACCCGTTGCTTGAGTAAAGTTAATACTATTATTGGTCGTAATATCACCGTTAAGCGTTGTTATTCCTGTAGTTTGAATATCCAGTAAATTTAGAGTTTGATTGTCTCCGAATGTACTCAAAATAATATTACCATTCCCCGCATTCAGTTGTAAATTAAAATTACCATCAACCGTTCCAGTTCCAAAATTAATAATTCCATTTCCCAAACTTGTATCAATCTGAACGTCATTGGTTAAAACGACATTGGTTGCATTTTCAAAGGTAATTCCATCAGTTCCACTGATTCTAATATTACCGCCTAAATTCGTTAATCCACTGGTGTTAATGGATAAAATATTTAAAGGAATATTATTTCCAACTGTTCCCAATGTAATATTACCAGTTCCCGCATTGAGTTGTAAGTTAGAATTACCATTAATGGTAGCATTATTAAAGTTTATACTGCCATTTCCTGAAGCGGTATTGAGCATCACATTATCTAACAAAATAATATTTGTAGCGTTTTCAAAAGTAATCCCATCAACGCCGTCAATATTAATATCCCCGCCTAAATTCGTTTGACCGCCTGTGTTAATCAATAAAGAATTGAGAGGAATATTAGTTCCTACTCTGTTTAAAGTAATGTTACCATTTCCAGCATTAAGAATCAGTTGATTTCCAGGTTCTGTGGCTTCAATTGGAACACCTGAAAAGTTAATATTTCCATTTCCGCTATTAGTTTGCAGTGTGACTGAACCTCCCGCAATGTTAACAGTTGATGCACCTGTAAAGTCTAGATTATTATCGGTAAAAATATCACCAAACAAATCAACGATATTGGCATTAGTAATGATTAATTCATTGAGTTCATTCCCCTCTTGACCAACATTATTAAGTGAAATATTCCCGGGTGTACTTAGAGTTAGGCTATTTCCTGTTCCCGTTATCGGACTATTCTCAAACGAAATATTTCCGGTGTTGCTGGTAATATTAACATCGGTGTTAAGTTGGGTTCCACCTGTGGCTTGAGTGAAATCAATATTATTATTAATGGTGAGATTACCATTGAGAGTGGTTAAACCAGATGTATTAACGGTTAAACTTTCAGGGGGAATACTATTACCAAAAGTACCTAAATTAACTTGACCACTTCCTGCATTAATAATTAATCCGCCACTTCCTTCAACAGAAGCATCCGAAAGGTTAATATTTCCATTATCGCTATCGGTTTCGAGAGTAACTGTTTCGTTATTGAGGTTAATTGTGGTTACACTTGGAAAGTTTATACCGCCATCTGTATAGATATTACCAAATAAATTCACAATGTTAGCATTCTGAATTGTAACGCCTCCAATTTCATTATTATCCTCACCAACCTCATCCAGAAAAATTTCTCCGGTTGTATCCAGAGTTAAGCTATTTCCTGTTCCGGTTATCGGACTATTTTCAAATGAAATATCCCCGTTATTGCTGGTAATAACAACATCGGTGTTGAGTTGAGTTCCACCCGTTGCTTGAGTGAAGTCAATATTATTGTTTGTGGTTAGATTATTATTTAAAGTTGTTAAGCCAGTGGTTGTAAGCGTCAAAGAATTAAGCGGGGTATTATTTCCCAGTGTTCCTAAGTTTATCTCACCGTTACCTGCATTAAGTTCTAGGTCAAAATTTCCGTCAATGCTTGCTTGACTAAAGTTAATTCTTCCACTTCCTGAACTTGTATCAATAGTAATATTATCACTTAATTCAACCGTTGCAGCGTTCTCAAAATTAACACCATCCGACGAACCATTTGTTGTAATATTTCCGTCTAAATTGGTTTGACCTTGACTGTTAACAGTTAGGGAAGATAAAGGTTGATTATCTCCGACAGTTCCGAGTGTAATATTACCACTACCGGAGTTGAGTTGTAAGTTAAAGTTTCCGTCAATTGTTGATGTTAAGTTTAGATTTCCATTCCCATTACTACTATCTAATGTCACGTCACCCAACAAGTTCACCGCATCGTTATAAGTTTGGTTATTTGTTGTAGTTACATTTCCGTTAAGTTGGGTTAAACCGCCTGTATTTGTTGTCAGGCTATTCGCGTTCACTGTTCCGCTAAATTCAGTAATTCCGCTACTATTGGCGGTAATATTTCCAACGGGTTGAGTTTCCCCAATGGTTCCTGAAAAGCTAATATTTCCTGTTCCCGCTGTTAGGGTAAGGTCAGAATTTCCATTAACATTTCCGTTAATTGAAATATCGCCGCCACCTGTATTATCAGTATCCAGTGTTGTGTTTCCATTGAGATTAATTTCATTACCTTGAATGGTAATATTTTGGTTGTTCGTTGTAATGGCTTCGCTGAGATTAATTATGTTAGCATTGAGGGTAATAGAAGCGTCATCAATTCCGGTGATTATCCCGCCAATGTTAATCGAACCTTCGGGAGATTGTAGGATTATCGGGTCATTAAATGTGACGCTATTTGCAACGGTAATTGTACCCGATGAGTTAGTTCGTCCGATGGTAATTGAATTAAATCCGTTTTCCAATAATCCGAGTTCATTTGAGGTTAAATCAAGGGTTGTAGATGCTTCGCTGTCTGTTCCATCAATCACAATATTTTGATTAACGGTAAAGGGTTGTAGAGTTAAATTGCCACTTCCTGAAATTGTCCGATTATTTCCACTAATATCAAAATTAATTTCATCTGCGGTGAGGGTTAAATTATTATTTTCCGCGACAACACCGACATTATTAAAGGTAATTGTTTCGGTTCCGGCGTTAATAGTTTGATTGGTATTTAGGGTTAAATTTGCACCATCTGGACTCAAGTCTTGCTGTTCGCGTCCGATAAAGCTGCTGAAAGTAATATTTCCGCCAATACCGCCATTAACAGATGAATTAATATTTCCGACAGTGATGTTACTCACTCCCGTATTTGTACCTGCATTCAGGTTAACAACTCCTCCACTTCCACTAATAGAATTTGAATTAATTTCACCTGTTTCTAGAGTAGCTGTTCCACCTCCTGACTGAACATCTAAATTAATATTTCCGCCATTTTCACTGTTAGATGAGGTATTAATTATTCCGGTTGTAATCGAATTAGGGGTTGAATTTTCTATAAAGTTATTACCCACTAAAATATTAATATTTCCACCATTTGTAGTAATATCTCCTGTGGTGACTTGTCCAGTCTCTCCAATTGAAGTTAAGTTAATTGCTTCGCCATCAGTTGAGAGTTGACCAACATTAATTTCACTATCTGCATTTAGGGTAATGGAAGCATCATCTATCCCGATAATTCCTCCATTATTAATTGAGGTAATGATACCTGTTCCCGCTTCAAGAGTAACGGGGTCAGAAAATTCAGCGTTATTCTCAATTAAAATATTACCACTAAAATCAAACCGTCCAATAAAGATAGAATCGAAATTATTTAAAGCAGCTAAGTCCGTTGTTGTCAGGTTGAGTGTTCCATTATCGGTATCCGTTGAACCCGCAATGGCTATATTACTAACAGTATTGGGTTGGAGAGTAATAAAGTTTCCGGTAACTGAATTATTACCACCTTCAAAGTTAATTTCATCGCTAGTGAGAATAATATTATCTGTGGTTAACACATTACTAAACGTCACATTAGCCGAACTATTAACTTGCAGTGTAGAGAGAGGAATTAAATTACCAATTGCATTGTTATAGTTAATATTTCCAACCCCTGCGGTGAGGTTTAACGTTTCTGTATTGGGATTGGTTCCGTTCACAGTTCCGGTAATCGTAATATTAGCACCCGGTTGACTCAAATTAGTCGTATCTAGATTAACAGTATTGACTCCAATGATAACATTATCCCGAATTAAAATGGGATTTCCAGCGGTAATAATATCAGCATTAAGTGTGGTTGTTTCCCCTGAACCCGTTAAAGTAATCGAAGCGTTATCGAGTCCGGTTATAGTCCCATTAACAATAATATTACCCAATGGGGTTTGTAGGGTTAAAGGGTCATTAAAAGTAACGGGATTAACAACCGTAATGGTTCCGCTACTGTTATCACCTCCGATGAGAATTGAGTTAAATCCATTTTCAATTAACCCAATTTCACCTTGAGTTAGATTTAGAGTTGTAGTATTGCTATTGTCAGAATTTCCAATATTAATTCCTCGTTCTTCGGTAAAGGGTTGTAGAGTTAAATTCCCACTTCCTGAAATTGTCCGATTATTTCCACTAATATCAAAGTTAATTTCATCTGCGGTCAGGGTTAAGTTATTATTTCCCGTAACAATACCGACATTATCGAGGCTAATTGTTCCCGTTCCCGCGTTAAAAGTTTGGTTGTTATTTAAAGTAATATTTGCACCATTTGCAGTCGGAGTGGGAACATCATCATCCGTAAGATTACTGGTAAACGAAATATTTCCCCCCTGACGTTGACTGGCTGAGGAATCAATATTTCCAACGGTAATCGTACTATTTCCCGTATTAGACCCTGCATTAATACTAACAGTTCCACCAGTTCCGGTCGTAGAACTTGAGTTAATTTCATTGGTTATTATGCTAGTATTTCCAGTTCCAGACTGAACATCTAAGCTAATATTTCCACTGTCGCCGTTACTCACAGTTGTTGTCAAAGAACCGACTTGAATTGAACTCGCTTGGTTGGCTGTATTATTCCCCGCTTCGAGGTTAATTTCTCCTCCATTAGTGATTAAATCATTCGTAATAATATTACCACCATTTCCTAATGCACTTAGGTTAATATTCCCATCAATTTCTGCGGAAGTATCGATTAAACCCGTTTGAATAGAACTGGGTTCATTAGCATTTTCATTTCCCGCAATTAGGTCAACATTACCTTGAGTTGTACTGATATTTTCAATTGTAATTTGACCCCCATTTCCTAACGTATTCAAATTAATATTTCCTTCTCCACTATTACCTGATGCGTTAATTTCACCATTAATGGTAATCGAACTTGATTCAGTCGCATTTTCACGTCCAACAATAAAGTTAACACTTCCTCCATTTGTTCCTAAAATACCTGTTGTAATTTGACCTCCATTTCCGAACGCATTGAAATCAATATTTCCTCCACTACCTCCACCGGATGTATTAATTTCACCATTAATGGTAATCGAACTTGATTCAGTAGCATTTTCACTTCCTACTGTAAAATTAACACTTGCTCCGTTTGTTTCTAATAAACCTGTTGTAATTTCACCCCCATTTCCTAACGCATTGAAAATAATATTTCCTCCATTACTGTTAGCCGATGTGTCAATTTCACCACCAATTATAATCGAACTTGATTCGGTAGCATTTTCATTTCCTACTGTGAGGTTAACCTCTCCTCCATTTGTCTCTAAAATATCTGCTATGTCCGTATCAATGTTTCCTACCGTGATTTGACCACCATTTCCCAACACTTCAAGAATAATATCTCCACTACCACCTCCACCCGACGTATTAATTGCACCATTAATTGTAATTGAACTTGATTCAGTTGCGTTATCATCTCCAACAGTAAAGTTAACACTTCCTCCGTTTGTTTCTAATAAACCTGTTGTAATTTCACCCCCATTTCCTAACGAATTGAAAATAATATTTCCTCCATTACTGTTAGCCGATGTGTCAATTTCACCACCAATTATAATCGAACTTGATTCGGTAGCATTTTCATGTCCTACTGTGAGGTTAACCTCTCCTCCGTTTGTTTCTAATAAACCTGTGATAATTTCGCCCCCATTTCCTAACGCATTAAGATTAATATCTCCTCCAGTGCTATCACCCGATGTATTAATTTCACCTGTGATTTCAATAAAACTTGACTGAGGAGAAGTATCGTTTCCAGCAGTTAAGTTAACCGTTCCTCCATTTGTATTTAACGCACTCGTTGCTGTGATACTACCCCCACTTCCGGCTGCTGTAAAGTTAGTATCTCCTCCGTTTGTAGCGATAAAGCGAGTTGAAATATTACTATTATTTTCACCGGGGTTGTTACTTCTTAGAGCATTGAGAGTAAGAATACCCCCTCCAGTATTAATAGGGCCTAATTCAATAGAACCCCCATCATTTGCCGTTTCATTACCGACTGTAATTTCGACATTTCCACCCTCACCATTTTCTCTATCCGTTCTGATATCGCCTAAGTTATCAGCGCCACCAATTGTAACAAATCTACTCCCACTTCCTGGAGCATTAATCGTTAAAGTTCCTCCTCCAGTATTGATGGGGCCTAGCTGAATCTCGCTATTGTCCCCCGTTGAAATAAAAGTTGCATTTCCTCCTCCTGTAAACAAATCATCCGTAGTAATTACGCTGTTATCTCCTGTAGAATTAAAGGTTATATCTCCTCCTAGAGACGTAACATCCTGAATTTGAATATCATCACTTGCATTTAGCGTGATTGGTACGCTTTGTGTTCTGATTGTTCGATTGTTTCTAGCAATAATTGAACCATTGGTGGCTTCTATACTCACCGGAGAACGAAACCTAACAATAGCCTCAGCATCTGGAAGTCCATCAATAAAAATATCACCATTTTCTAAAATAATTTGAATTAACTCAAAGTTATTCGCTAAAGTATTTAAGCTATTCTCATTAATTTCTAATGCATTGGGATTGGCTGTAGTATCAGTTCCTAAAACAATTTGATTGACTGTAGCAGGTTGAATTGTGAGTTGACCACTCTGACTTTGAATCGAATTAGCAGGACTATTTAATTGAATATTATCTCCGGTAAATTGAATATCTCCTCCTCCTGCATCAATTGAACCTGCTGCTTGAACTTGAATTGTATTTGCATTTAAGTCGAAGTTATTACCATTTGTAAGAACCTGACCGATAATATTAACTGTACCTTCAGGAGATTCAAAAGTAATAAAATCATTAAAGCTAACATCATCAACCGTGATAATTCCACTACTTTCTAAACCCCCAATAATCAGATTTCCTGACAGAGTATTAATTTCAGTTGATGATAAATCGAGAGCATCTATGTTAGTTGTATCTCCACCAACATTAATATTAAAGTTAGGTGTTTCTGGCTGAATTCTTAATATATTATTGCTTGAGATTAAACTCCCTGTAGAATCAGTATCAATATCAATTTCATCTGCTGTTAAGGTAATATTTCCTTCTGTAGAAGTGATTTGACCATTGTTAATCAAGATTCCGGGTTCTTGAAAAAGACCTGCATTAATAACAGTACCATTTAGAGTAATTGCACCGTCTATTGTTGTAATTGTACTATTTTCAATAAAAATTCCTATGTTATTCTCAAAAGTAGCAACTGGATCTGCACCTGTTCCTGTTAAGATAATATTACCGCCTGTTGTTTGTAGCGCACTAGAATTTGTAATAGAAATTCCTCGGTATTGTTCAAATTCATTTCCCGGAGTGAGTTCACTTTGTCTACCTGTGAGAATAATATCAGCATTTCCCGAATTGAGGATGCTATTATTAATATCAACTCCATTCCGATTTCCTGTTAATCTAATCTCCCCATCTAAAGTGGTAATGTTTGCATTCACTTCAATATAGTCGGCTTCAGCATCTAAACCCACACCAGGGTTTATCATGTTGATTTCCGCATTAAAACCAATTCTTAACCTAGCCCTTAATATGACATTAGAAGTGGCATTATTAATCACATTTGCATTAATTCTTGTCCCCTCAAAAAAGCCAAATACTCCTTCGCCTAAGTTTGGGTCACTAACTTCATCAATATCACCTAAATTGTTTGTGAAACCGCCATCTGATACAACTTCTATCCGGTCTGGATCGAGTAATAACGTCCCAAAGCTTCCATTGACTGCCGAAGTATCAACAATTCCATCAAAAATTAAACTTTCTTTTCCCGAAACTTCAACAAATCCCCCATTCCCCAATTCACTCCCTCCCCGAACATTAATATTCCCATAAAACCCCGTTACTTCATCCGCCCAAACAATAACTTGTCCGCCATCTCCTGTTAATAAACCATCTGCATTAATAATCGTATTGCGATTAACAAACGTTCTTAAGGCATTGGGAACCTCTCCCAAACCTCGATACTCTCCACCTATTAAAACCGTACCGCCCCCATTGGTTCCAGAGGCGTTAATATTGGCATCAATTACCCCAATTCTTTCCCCAAAAACCCCAACGGTTCCCCCTGTTTCTCCCGAAACATCCACCTCTCCAGATGCAATTGTTGTCCCAGAATTGACGGGAACGGTGGTATTAGAAACCGTTAAGTCTACACTTCCATCGGGGTTAACTTTCGCCGCCATATCATAACCACTTGTCCCTCGGGTTAATAAATCGGGTAAACTGGTAATCGGAATTGACCAATTATTCGGTTGACTGCTACCGGGAATTAACGGTTGAATTTCTAAGCTTAACAGTTGTCCGGGTTGACTAATTCTAACAAAACTTTCGCCGGGAACGGAAGTAATAATCACCTGTCCCTCTGGGGCTGAAAGTTGTCCGGCGTTAACAACTGTTCCGCCCAATAATGTTAAATTGTGTCCCCGTTCAACGGCTAAAGTTCCTAAATTAATGACGCTTCCGGGGTTAGTCATGGTAAAAGCAAACCCCGTCGGATTTCCGATTAAGATTTCGTAGTTATTTAACCCTTCGGCGTTGAACCATTCCTCGCCAAATTGTACACCGTTTGCTGTTGTAGCGGTAAAATCACCGGGAAGATTTAACTGGGAATTTGGCCCGAATAAAATCCCCGATGGATTAATTAAAAACAGGTTTGAAGTGCCTCCCGTCATCTCAATTAAACCGTTAATAAAAGAGGCATCTCCACCAATAACCCGACCTAAAATATTGCGAATTTCGGGATTAGATAAAAAGTTGGCAATTTGACCTTCATCTAGTCCGAACTTCTCGAAACTATGGAATAAATTTGCCCCATCTCCTGAACGAGTTCCTCCCTCAATATTAAAGCGATTTCCCTCGGGTGTAACCACCGTACCCGTACCATCATTTGCGGGGGTAATGGCTTGGGCGAGGAGAATTTCAGAACCATAAATTGGAGAAAGTAGAGAAAAAGTTTCTGTTGATTGTGAGGGGGTTGCAAGGGCGGATAAACCGCTTAAAAGTGTAATCGGTAATACAGAGAACGCCGGATAAAAACAGCGAATTAAAATCATAGTACCCCTCACTCACAACAACACCAAATGCTTTGGCTAAAATCTTACCTTATGAAGTGCAAAACTGGTCAAGGATACACAAAACTTTAATATAGTAGGATGACCTCTCCCTAACCCTTTCCTACAAAGCAAGGAAACAATAAAAATGTTTTTAAATGACCTCTCCCTAACCCTCTCCTACGAGGCGAGGGAATCAAAAAAATCTTGAAAGTAAAAAGGGGGAGTTCTGAATAATTTTGGATTTTTCATCTTTTAAAAAATCCCCTCCATTTTAGTAGTTAGGAGGGGTAATTTGCCTCTTCCTTTGAGGGGGAGGTTGGTGGGGGTCTGAGAAGTTAATTGAAAACTAAATGTCACCTGTTGCTAACATTTGAATCAGTCGCGGAGTACCGGGATCAAATCCTGCAATATCCCAAGAATTACAATCTTTTGGATCAACTAATGTGATATTGTATGGTGCCAACGTAACATAAACCGCCTTGATGTTTGGATTAATTTTTTGACGGTATTCTGCTAACGCTCGACTCGTGTGTTTAGTTCCCGCCCAAGTTTCGTTATCCGTCCAAAAACAAATCATATCAGCTTTGAATTTATGACGAATCATCCAATTATAAGCCACGCTTGCATCGGTTCCTCCAAAGTTCTGATTACTTGCTTTTGTCATTGCCGTTTTGAAGGAATCTTTTGCTGTAATTCCTAAATCGATGAACTCGGTAGAAAATCCGCGAATCACATAGTTTTTTTCCGCTTTTGCGGTCACTAAAGCCATGACTGTTGCAATTTCACAGCAGGTTAAACCGATGGAAGAAACGGTATTCCAAGACATCGAACCGGAAATATCAACGGCGTGTAAAAACACTTTATTTGTGGGTTCAACTACATCAAACGATAACTCAACAGCCTTTTCCAAAATATGAACAATTTGAGGAACAACCGTCCATGTTTTTTGGCTTTTTCCTAAACTTCCCCCAGATTGATAAGTTTTTAGAGCTTTTAAGACATCTATCGGGTGAATTCGTCCTTTTTTCAAATGTTCACGGTTATTTAACACTTGAGAAACTCGTTTGATATTTTTACGTTCCTTAGGGGTTAAAATTCTTAATTCTGTTAAAGAACCCAAGTTTCTCAACATTGCCCCTATCGGCATTTCATTAAACAATAACTGCCAAGCTCGTTTATCCATTTTCCCCACAGGAGCCGCCATTTCATGGGTTAAATGACCTTGGGAAATTGCTTTGTGAGTTTGATCGGGATGACGTTTTAACCACTCATACCACCAAATTTGTTTTAACGCTTCAGACGGAATCCCTGACGGCAATTCATCCCAACCGTTCATTACCCAATTAAAGAGCAAATTATGGTCTTCTGTTGGCGGTTTTACATGGAATAAACGCAACGCATCACGATTAGAAAATCCTTGACGTTGTTGATATTTGAGCAGTTGATAAGCAAGTGCTTTTACATCCTGATTAGACAGCCAAGCTTTCCCCGCTTCTCGGACAATTTTTCCAAATCCTCGCAGAGCTTTCGTATAGCTTAACCATTCGTAGAAATGGCTTCCAGTACGCACAACTTGCGGGAAGATTTCTGTAAAGACAAGTTTTGCTTCTGGGGTTTCTCCCATTGATAACAAAACCAGGGCTAAAATCGGAGCGCTATTATTAATAGAACGTCCATCAGAAGCATAACAAATTTCATCGGCAACTCGACGAGAATTGTCTTCAATTGCAAGTTGAATGGTATCTACAAATTCTTGCGTTAATTCATGTTTTCCGGCGTAATAAGCGCCATTTGCGGTTCCAATTAATAAGCAACGCCGCAAGATTTGCCAGATATCTGCTTTGAACATCCATCCCCCCGAACGTCCTTGAGTCATTTCCGCTTGACGCCCTGGAAGCGGTTGATGTTGAGGGGTTTGATTTTGAGAGACAAAAAAGTTGTATTTCATGGTTTTGTTTCCTTGCTTTTTGAAAATTTATTCGTTATAATTAAACTCATAAAAACGCGAACCACCATCATTAAAAACCGGAGGCTGATGTTGAGAGGAACCAGACTGACGATGTTCGACTGAAGCCCAGACTTGACCCATATTAAGAGTGAAGATGATCAAACAGACTTGAAAGATTAATCTTAAAGAAAGAGTATAATTAAACATTTTTCCCTCCGGCCCTTTCAGGCAAATTTGTTAGAAAAAACTTTGGTTTTAGGGCGAACCCTAATTGGCAGGGCGGGATTTGAACCCACATCTCTCGCGGGGAAGCGATAACCCTCATTCTTCGGTCTTTTCAGACAAGGAGTGAATAAGGAATTGTTAGTGTTCTACCGTTAAACTACCTGCCAAAGATTGTGGAAATTTTGATTCTAATTTCCGAATTTTTTTGGTGTAGCGGAGCGGGATTTGAACCCGCATCTCGGCGATTAAGGGGGGATTCGTAGTATAGACGATAACCCTAAATCTGCGTCCCCAAAGGGCAAAAGTGCGCTTTACCATTTAAGCTACCCGCCACATAAACAATTAGGTTGAAAACCTGTGTTATTTCTAACATTTGGTTTGCTTCCCGTTTGCTATGTTTATAAGATAAAGTGGCAATATTCCCCCAATCGAATTTTCAGCTTGACGCCGCCAAGCCAGATATAGACTACACTTGAGAGATAGGGGAAGTTGTTGAGATGGGGGATTCCCCCAACTTTGTTGAAAAAATGCCTCGAACCAGTTATGGCCCTCAGGCCCAAAAACGCACGAGACAGCTACTCGCCGCTTTGCTAGACTATGCAAACGATGAGCTAGACTGTGATGAAATCGCCCTCGAACGCCTGCAACGAGAGATAAAAACGGATTGGAAAAATGACCGACAATTAATCGTACAAACGAAGCTGCGGTTTCTTGAAGCGTTGATGACACTGACGGAAAATCCTCTGACTGTTCCTCAAATTAAAGAAGCTTTAAATCGTCTGACGGATTTTTTAGAAATTTTAGAAGATCATCGTCCGGTGCGACGGGGTTCGGAAACTTGGCATTTTACCCTAACATTTTGGTATAAACGACGCGATCGCACGGCTATTTTACAACAGTTTGAGCGGGAATGGCAACAACGACATCCTCAAAAATCTAAACAAATTTATCCAGAAGATCAACCGCTTCAAACCCCGAAAATTTGCGATGATTTTTTCTCTCAAAACCCGGTCAAAAATCAAGAGTTTTATCGGTGGTGTAAATGGGTTAAAGACTGTCTGGAGACGCAACAAATTCAACGTTTAACAACCAATCCTTTAACTGTTAGTGATGGTGTTACCTTTGAACTTCAGGAAGTTTATGTTCCTCTCGGTTTGGTCGAATGGCGATCGCAAACGGAACTACAAAGTGATGCCAGTTGGGAACTTAATGATGTAGAGAATATTGACAGTCTAGATACAATCAAGCCAGAGTTATTTTTACAACAATTACTTTCTGAAAAAAACACTCAACGCATGGCTATTATTGGAGAACCGGGTTCGGGAAAAACGACCTTATTACAACGAATAGCACAAAAATTGTTAGAACATAACTTTTTACCGATTTGGATTAGTATGGCCGATTTACAAGGAGAAAAATTAGAATATTATTTGCTCAATGATTGGTTAAAAGCTGCCACGCGCCAAGTTATTATTTCTCCAGAATTACAACAAGAGTTTGCAGAATTACTTAAACAAAAACGGGTTTGGTTGCTGTTAGATGCTATTGATGAAATGGGGGTTGAATCCAGTGTAGCTTTAAGTTCAATTGCTCGTCAACTGCGGGGGTGGATAGCAGATGCTCATATAATTCTCACCTGTCGGATTAACGTTTGGGAAATGGGTAAAAATCCCCTAGAAGATTTTGTAACCTATCGGAATCTTAGCTTCTGTAATCACAATTGTCAATCGGATAATCAAGTTGAACAGTTTATCAAAAAATGGTTTAAACAACAGATTGATCGGGGAAATAGTCTTTGTGTTGAACTTGAAAAACGGGAACGTCACCGAATTCGGGACACGGTAAAAAATCCCCTGTGTTTAGCGCTCCTTTGTCGAATTTGGACGGTGATGCAAGGTAATTTTCCCAGTACAAAAGCTGCACTCTATAATCAATTTTTACAGGCACTTTATGAGTGGAAACAGGATAGATTTCCGACCAGTCTAGCCGAGCGTCAACGATTAAATCAAGTTCTCGGGAAGTTAGCATTAAACGCATTTTCTCACGTTGAGATGAAGTTTCGTTTCAGTCAATCTTTTGTCGAAAGTGTTCTTGATACCGACGAAATGGACTTATTCGCTTTAGCTTTACAACTCGGTTGGTTGCATCCTGTCGGGATTTCTTCAACAACAGGAGATCGAGTTTATGCTTTCTATCATTCAACGTTTCAAGAATATTTTGCGGCTCAAACTGTGGATAATTGGGAATTTTTTATAGATAATAATTGTCCTCAACCTGCCATTTTTACAACTCAGTGGCGAGAAATTATTTTACTCTGGTTGGGTCGTCTTGATGTGGCGAATTCAGACAAAGAAGCATTTATTCAAGCTTTAGTTAAATTTGACGATAATTGCGGTCAATTTTATCAATATCAAGCCTACTTTTTGGCTGCTGCTGGATTGGCAGAATTTCCCGAATTTAGTCAAGCGAATGACATTATTAATCAATTAATTCACTGGTGTTATGGTGAATTTAATCCGACAGAGCAAAAATGGTTAACTTTTCCAGCACCTATTTTAGAACGAGTGAGAATTGCTTTGTTTTCTACGGATAGACGGCGGGTGATTAAACAACTAGAAAATTATATACAATCTTTAAATTATCCGAGAATTTGTTGGTTGGTTGCTTATAGTTTGGCTAAAAACTTTGACCCGGGTAACAAAGTTGCTGAAAAGACTTTATTAAAACTATTAGAAACGGCATTTGATGAAATCACTCGGATGGAAATTGCTTACAGTTTGGGACAGGTGAATATTGCTCATCCTGTCGCGATCAATACTTTAACAGATATTTTACATTCTGCTTCCCAAGATAGTCTTCGTCGTAAAGTCGCCTATCGACTGGGAAAAATAGACCCCGGAAATACAACTGCAATTAACACTTTAGTTAATCTGATTCAATCTCCTTCAACCTCAAAAAAAATTCGGTCGCGTTTGTTCAAAGATTTACGAGAAATTAAACCCGAACATCCTCTTTTAAACTGTCACTTTACCAGGAATAAATCTTCCTCTCAATCCTCTAAAATTAAAGGGAACACAAGACAAAATAATCTCGATAAAACCCGGGATATCTTAGAAAATAGACTGGCTACAGCATCCGAGATGAAATTAAAACGGAAATATGCAATTTCTTTAATTAAATTCCAACCCGGACATGAACAAGCTATCTCAGTTTTAATTGAAAGTTTACAGATTCCCGAACAAACACCAGGAGTTTATAAACGCACCATAGAACTTTTAAAAAATGGACTGATTGCCGAACAGTTTTCTCAAGTTGTCACAGCATTAAAAAATTATGGAATAGCTGTAAATCAAGGCGATCGTTCTCCGCAAACCCTAGAAATTTATAAATTGTTATGGTATGCTGCTCAACAGATGTCCTATGCTGATTTTTATGCAGCTTGGCATCAGGTTGAAATTGGATTTGACCTCTTTCCCGAATCAGTTTAAACTCTAACAAACAGATACTTTACTGATTTGGAGAGAATTCAAAATGGCAACTTATCTGGTCACGGGATCAAATCGAGGAATTGGTTTAGAATATTGTCGCCAGCTTCAGCGTCGAGGAGATGATGTCATTGCGGTTTGTCGTTCAGTTTCCGATGAACTAAAAGATTTAAACGTGCAAATCGAAACCGATGTAGATATTACTTCAGAAGCTTGTGTTTCTGACTTAGTTGAACGTTTGGGCGACCGCCAAATTGATGTATTAATTAACAATGCGGGAATTGTCGAAAGAATTAGCCTTGAAAACCTTGATTTTGACAGTATTCGCAAACAGTTTGAAGTGAATGCAATCGGCCCTTTACGGTTAACTCATGCGTTACTCCCTAATCTAAAAAGCGGTTCAAAAGTCGTGATAATGACCAGCAGAATGGGTTCAATAGAAGATAATACCTCTGGGGGTTCTTACGGTTATCGAATGTCAAAGGTAGCCTTGTCAATGGCGGGAAAATCCCTATCCCTTGATTTAAAACCTCGTCAAATTGCAGTGGCAATTCTGCACCCCGGATTGGTAAAAACTCGGATGACAAACTTTACCGACTCGGGAATTACTCCAGAAGAATCCGTCAAGGGATTACTGGCTCGAATTGACGAATTAAACCTAGAAAATACCGGAACATTTTGGCATTCCAATGGCGAAGTGCTACCCTGGTAATTCATTTTTAATTGAGTTTATTAATCAAAAAAACTAGGAGGGATTGTGAGGAGAATAATCAATAAATTCCCAATGAAAGGATTGGGTGAGTTGAGTCTCTAAGCACTGTTTGACGGTAAAATTCCAATAGCGTTTTGTCCCTCCTGTTTCGTGAGTCGGATCGTCTAATTCCCACAAGATTTCAGCCTCACCTGTGAGTTGTAAAATCAGATGATTCTGAAAATCTAAAAACACCAATCCCGCCCGAGGATTAACGACAAAATTTCCGAGTGTGTTAAACATACTATTCCCTACATAGTCGGGAATTCGCAAAGTTTTATCATCCAAAACTCGCACAAAACCAGGATTTCCTCCTCGATGGGAAGTATCGACACCTCGACTCGGATAAGCGCTCGCAACAAAGAATGTATCTGCGGAAGTAATCAACATTTGTTGCTCGGGTTCTAATTGCTCTCCTTGACGCTTTCTAGCTATAGAATTAGAGGTTTTCATCTGAACTAAATGCCGTCGTTGAATGTACTTTGAACAGTTGGGATAGGACTCCTCCAC
The DNA here is from genome assembly GCA_035285085.1 of Lyngbya sp. Taxonomy (GTDB): domain Bacteria; phylum Cyanobacteriota; class Cyanobacteriia; order Cyanobacteriales; family Microcoleaceae; genus Capilliphycus. The sequence continues at coordinate 83,248 of JAYKHV010000073.1, forward strand.
CGAAATTTGTAAGTGTTCATTGTTTTGATTAATAATGCGTCCATTAATTCGCAGTCGGCGACGATTCTCTAAATCAATAAACAGCAAACCCACCTGAGAATGATGCTGAATATTAATCCAAAATGGCTCGTCAAAATTGCGAAAGATCTGAGTTAAATTCAGTTCAATCTTTTGTGAATTTACGGCTTTTGCAAAGCCCGGAGACCCCAACAACACAGACGCCCACAGATTTTGTTGATCGTCAATACTCCCCAGTACCACCATCGGTTGTTGTTCCATAAATTCGATAGCATTTTGGGCGATCGCCGACGCAATAATTCGACCATTTTTTCGCGCTGACTGGGTTTCCCCAACCTGTTGCTGTACCTGTAGTTCACCCTCGTGAAATGGAGACTCTTGATTCATGTTTTACCTCTGGTTAACGAGCGAAATCTCAACAACAATGAGAATACCTCTCGAACCTTAATAAAGCCTGATAATTTTTTTGAGCGGTGAAATGTTTTTCGTGAGCGAATGCGAGGAATCTTACAGATGCTTCGTTTCACTCAGCATGACATAGATGTTTCGTTTTACTCAGCATGACAAAGATGCTTTTTCACTCAGCATGACAAAGATGCTTTTTCACTCAGCATGACATAGATGCTTTTTCACTCAGCATGACATAGATGCTTCGTTTTACTGAATAGGACAGAGGATGATCTATCTTAAGATAGAAGTAAAATCGCCCCAAATGACTTATCTTGTTTATGTTAATTTTTGAGCTTTGATTTGACTTCAGCGTTAATCTAAATTGTATAGATGAAATATTTTAAGTTATTATTTCGCAGAAAACTTTGGCTTCCCTTAACTCTTTTCATTGCTGTAACAGCGTTATTTTTCATTACTCCCCTTAGTATTGCTCAAACTGAAGATGTTGTGGTTCCCACCCCGCAACAATCACCCGCGAGTCCAGCCAATCAAACTCAAGATGGCTTATATTTTGCGGATGTTTTAGTGCGAGGAAGACCGATTTTTCAGGTGGGAAGTTTAGCCGAAGTTAGTGCTACAAATCGCGCTCAAATTATTAACCGCAGAATTACGAGTTTAATCTCTCAAACGGATACTGTTCCACCCGTTAAAGTTAATCTCAATCCGAATCAAAATATTGCGACGTTACAGGTTAGAAATCGCGTCTTAATGACCGTAACTCAGCAGGATGCTCAAGATTTTGGTTTGGAATTAGAAGCCCTGGCGCAAAGGTGGGCAGATCAACTCAATGAAGCCTTTGATAAACGCCCTTTAGCTATCGATGTCGGACAGCGTTTGTATGAAACCATCCGTCAATTTTTCAGAGATACGATTAGCAATTTACCTGCATTTATCGGCTTTTTAATCGTTATTTTGGCGACTTGGGGCATTGCTAGCGGTGTTCGCTATGCAGCCTTTAGATGGGCGCAAAAAACCGAAGGGGATTCGACCACCGAAATTTTAATTGGGCGATTAAGTTATGGTGGGGTTTGGGTGCTAGGAACTGTTGTCGCGTTGGCTGTTTTAGGGTTGGATTTTGCCGCCCTTTTGGGTGCTTTTGGACTAACCAGCGTCGCCATTGGTTTTAGTCTTAAAGATGTTTTAAGTAACTATATTTCCGGCGTAATTTTACTTGCGGCTCGTCCATTTAGAATTAACGATCAGGTGGTCATTGAAGATTTTGAAGGAACGATTACTCAAATTCAATTGCGAGGAACAACCCTGAGAACTTATGATGGGCGTTTGGTTTATATTCCCAATCAAGAAGTCTTCCAAGCCAGTATTATTAATAATACCGCTTCTCCCCGTCGTCGCAGTTCAGTCATTGTGGGAATTGATTATAGTGAAGATCTCAGTACGGCGCAGAAAATTATTTTAAATGTTCTTAATAAAATGTCGGATGTCGAAAACAATCCCGAGCCTGATATTTTAGTTAAAGAATTAGCGCCGAGTACCGTTAATTTAGAAGTCCGGTTTTGGGTTGATTCTCGACGGGCGGGCTATTTAGCCACAACTTCCAACGTAACTCAAGGCATTAAGGAAGCCTTAGAACAGGCAAATATTGATATGCCAACTGATATTTATACCTTGGTTTTTCGCAATTTACCCGATCAAGTTAATGGTAGTGTTACCGCTCAATTGAATCAAGAATAAAAGATGGGTTACGCTAGGCTAACCCATCCTACAAATTATGCTGCGGTTAATTCTGTTAATTCCGCTTCCTCGTGGGTTTGAGAAGGCGCCGCATCTTGAACCAACGATCGCATTTGGCCCTGACGTTCGACAAAATTGCCCACCATCGCCAACAACGCATCGACTTTGCGAGTACGCCACTCATCGATAACGTTAGCAACCTCCGCAGGAGTCAAACGACGGTGTAAGGCTTCTAACAGGTAAGCCGCGTGGCGAGTTTCATCTTGGGCGACGCTGAGAATGCCTTTTTTGGTGCTAGCCGTCACCCCATCGTCATCCGGTAAAACCTTCGCCATGCGTGCAAAGTCCTTGCTGGCGTCGAGTTCGAGGATGTAGGTACTCCCCATAAACACGATCCAGTCGATATTTTCCGCTTTGAGCTGTTCGGAGGTATAATCTTTGAAGTACGCATCAAAAAACGGACTGCGCTGACGTTCTTTTTTCTCCGGTTTGTCGGCAATTTGTTCAGCTTCCGACTGTTTTTTGAAGTCGATCACCTGTTTGTGATGGCGTTTGAGGGCCTGGGCGAAAATTTGACCATGACGTTTTTCATCGTTGGCGTGACGTTCTAACTGTTCACCTAACCAGTTGTCTCCTTCAGCCAAAGCGCGATCGCGGAGTTTCTCCAAAAACGGAACTGAACCCGACTCCGCCAGTTGAAAACCAGCCAATAAGTTGGGGCGAGTTTGAGCATCCCGCAGGTTACGAGCGGTAATATAGGCACTCGCGCCACTGCCAACGATGTGAAGAACTTGAGTCAAAAGGTTCATATCAAATCACTAAATTGGTATTAGGACAACTTATCTTTAAGTATGACAAGTTTCAGGAAAATTGGTACAAGAATATACTGCAAAATTTTAGGAGTTGTATTAAGATATAGACCAAATTCTCTGATTTAGATAACCATGACTCAGTTTAAATTCTTGATGACCGCTCTTTCAACGGTTTCCATCGCTGGCAGCATCATTTTAGGTTCAACTTCTGCCGAAGCTTGTTTATACAATAAGTTAAAATCCGGCTCGAACAGCTTCAACTCTACTGATCAAGTTGCTTTCAATTGGAAAAACTTATTGACTTCAAAAGATATCGCTAAAGCGGCCGGAATTACAGCAGCAACTGGAACTGCGGGTTTTCTAGGACTCGGTTTATTATATCACCGTCGCCGTGAAGCTGAATTAGCAGCGATGTCATTTGAGATTGATGATGAACTCAATGATCGGGTGAAATTGCATCCTGAAGCCCCTGGTAGTGAATTAGAGATTAAAGACAATGCCACAACTTCTGGATCTCAATCCTCTCAAAAAGAAGTCGTTTTAAGCAAATAATACCAACAATAGAAGTAACTTATTTTACCGATATCTTTTCGTTAAGTTAATGGCAAATGATCGGCTTCAATGTCCCTTTTTACTGTTAAGTAAACTTTATCTTTGATTTAAGAACTTCTCATTTTTTGAAGCTTGATTTTGCCATAAACTATCTGTTAAGGTAAAGACCTTAACTCCTGATTAAGGGTTTGATGAGTGAATGCTACTCAGATCTAGGGGTGTATAATTTTTGACAATGATGCACCCCTTCTTCTTCTTCTTAACCCTCAATCACTTTCACCCGAGCATATTTCAAACCATTAACACCCGGTAGAGGCGCGACTGAACCCATTTCAAGTTGAGACTCTACCCAATTTTCACGGGCTAAATACCGTAAATATTGCTGATATTCGTCCCATTCTTCCTCTGTGGAATAAACAACCGTGAGTTTTCCGGTTTGGGTAATTCGTTCTTGAGTTTCTAAATCAACCCCTTTATCAATCCGTTTTTTAACAATTTCATAGCGAATATCCCGAGTTCCTCGCACATCAAAAACTCGTTCGGTATTCTCATCGTGAAAAATATCAATGGTGGTATGTTGAACTAAAATTAGATGGGCTAACTCTAAAGTAATTTCTCCTTCGGTTTTCAATTTTAACGCCGTTCTCGCACAATCACAAACCGCTCTTAACTGTTCATAACGCAAACTTTTGAGATGAAAAAAACTAAACCGGGAATCAATTGATTTCCCAACATAAAGCATATGATCGATCCCATCACTGCACTCGACATCACAGTAATGAGGAATAATCTTTTGCATCTCATCTTGCCATTGATTCCATTTTTTTTGTAGACTAACTGTAATTAAATTCAGCATTTCATCATAACGCGATCGCTCGGTATAAACACAACCATGCTGATTATCACAAGCTTCGCGATAAGCTTGAACCGCCGCTTCCACCTCCGCCGAACTTTCACAAAAATAATCAAAATAAATTTCTAAATGAGTCTTTAAATAATCCGTCGCTCGAACTTCACCCTCAACGGTTATTTTTTCTTCAATCTGAGTAATATACTCGATGAGATCTTGACGCAATTGTTCACCGAGCGCCGTCTGTTGAGCCTGACAAACCGCTTCAATCACCGCTAACCCCAAATGAAACTGGGCAAGTAAATCGGCTTGAATGGCGCGATTTCGTTCCTCTGACGAACCCCGAATATCGGAAATTCCGTAGAGGGGAAAAACCTGTTCAAAAACAATCGGTTGAGGTGAAAGTCCCCAACTCCGACGTTCGGCTTCTTGTAAAAAACGCCATTCCACAGAAGGATGAAGATTGCGAATATTACTCAAGCGTTGCTGAGTCGAGAAATGAAAAGCAGTAATTAAAGCCGGAATTAATTCTTGAGCGAGTTCAAGAGCGTGGGGATGAAAATGATCGCTTTCATCACTTCCCAGTCCAATAATTCCTAGAATTTGTTCCTCTGGAGAATGACTAAAATGAGATTGAATTACCAACGGAATCAGCAACAGAGAGCGAATATCCTGATTGTAGAGTTGACGTTCACATTCTGTAGGACAATCCCGCTGTAATTCCGGGATAATTATTACTTGATTGCGGTGAGCCGATTGAAAGAAATAAGAATTTTCTAAGGCTTCAAAGTTATAAACTGTCGGGGCTGCTGCTTTGGTATCTAAACTAAAAGACAGCTTGGCTTTGTTGCCTTTAAATCGCAAAATAACGCTATAATTTGCCTCGAATATCGCCATCAAACTTTGTTCGATTTGTTCCCAGCCTCGACGCTGACGAATTAAATTGCGATTCAGAAGTTGATTAACCAAACGACGTTTTTGTTCGTCGCAAGTGACATCAATTCCTTCTAAAACAATCATCCCTTCAATCCGATAGTTTTCTAAGGGGAATTTTTGGGCGATCGCGGCGAGCTTTCCCGGTTGTTTGAGTTGGGAAAGTTCTAGGTGTTCGCGGAGTTGCTCCCCTTCATCAAGATTCGGGTCAATTCGATGAATTTCGCAGCCTTGGGTGTTTAACCAAAAGCGAATTAACTGCTGTTGTTTTTGTTGGCAAAATAGAGGTTCAACGAGAACAGACTTCTCGGAAATTTGTAAGGATTCGAGATTAATCTGATAATATTTTTGCAGAATTTTTTCAACTAAATGATAGCGATAAAGTTGTTCTAGACTGATTCCTTCGAGCGCTTGAAATTGATCGAAAATGTTCAGTTGATGATCCCCAGAAGACAAGTAAGCGCTGTCAAGAGCGAGTAACTGACAAAAAGAACGATTTCCATAAAGCAACCTGAAGCCACAAGGTTGAACAACAGCGAGCAAAGTTCGGCTACAATGCTGAAGATGAAATGGAAGTTGCCATGCTTGCCGTTCGGCTTCGGGTTCGGGAGTAACCGGGGGTAAGGGTGACAATTGAGTAGAAGACTGGGTTTTCAAACGTCTAGATGTTTTCGGAGTAAAAGCAGTTTTTCCTGAGTCTGAACCAGACGGAGAGACGCACATGAGCGGGTTTTCCACAGCAATAGCGGATTGTCATAACAGGGTGTATAACATCAGGGATGTCACTCCCTATTCTGTGGCGATCGTAGCACAATTCCTCCGATAGCTGTTACCCTCCCATCCTCAGATAGATGTCAGAGTGCGTTTTACCCGTTATAAAGTTCACCAGGAGAAATAACTTTCAGTTGGGGTAAATCAAACAAGTGCAACCCTCGCTCCTGATTATGAGACAATACCTAACGGAATCGTCTGATATTTGTCAGTCAAATGTGATCAGGATCGGACAAGTCGGCGTTTTTCTCAATTGCTGCGTCTAGCTAAGTTGCAATGCAAATTTCAAACCCATTAACTTCCGCTCAAAGCGATCGCTTGTTACTCGAAAAACGGCTGTGGATCGAAAATTTGGTCAGTGAAACCGCTTCTCTGGAATCGGAAATTGCTCAAGCTACTGATGTCATTCACGGGTTAACTCAAACCCCTAAAACCCTGTCGCCTAAATATTTATACGATGACCGGGGTTCGGTTTTGTTTGAGCAAATTTGTGAATTACCCGAATATTATCCGACTCGCACAGAAACCGCGATCTTGAGAAATTGTGCTTCGGAAATTGCTCGTTTAACCGGGCCTTGTGAACTGGTAGAATTGGGAAGTGGAAGTTCGACAAAAACGCGAATTTTGTTAGATGCTTACCAAAATATTGGTCATCCTCTCCGCTATTTACCCATTGATATTAGCGGGGGAATGTTAGAAAAAAGTGCTTATGAATTGTTAGCAGATTATCCTTCTCTGCACGTTCATGGTTTGGTTGGGACCTACGAACAAGCGCTCGATAAACTTAATCCCCCTCCTTTACCCACTCGGATGATTGGTTTTCTCGGGAGTACCTTGGGAAATCTTTCCCCCCCAGAAACCGATCAATTCTTTTCTCAAATTACCACCGCTTTACAACCGGGAGAATATTTTATTTTGGGGATTGATTTACAAAAACCTCTCCACATTTTAGAAGCGGCTTATAACGACGCTCAAGGGGTGACGGCTGCGTTTAATTTGAATCTGCTACAACATCTCAATCGCCGTTTTGACGGGAATTTTAATTTACAGCAGTTTGAACATTGGGCTTTTTATAATCAACAAGATCATCGGATTGAAATGCACTTAAAAAGTCGGCGATCGCAAACGGTGCAGTTACGCAGTTTAGACTTAACGGTTGAGTTTGAAGCGGGAGAAACCCTTCGCACCGAAATTTCCCGCAAGTTTAATTTAGACCAAATGCAAGCTTATCTGAAGTCTAAAGGGTTAACGACTTTACAGGTTTGGACTGATTCTCATCCCTGGTTTGCGGTATTGCTATCTCAGGTACAAACTAACGGTTAACTCTGTGTATTCTTGTTGTCGTCGGGTGCATTAAATATTTGGGATTGTAGAGTGCATCAAATCGTTCCATGTTTAGTTGTAGGGTGCATCAAATCGTTCAATCTGGATTGGTTTTTTACAAAATTTTGTGTTTGATGCACCCTACTGTTGTCCGGTGCATCAAATTCTTCAATCTGGATTGGTTTTTTACAAAATTTTGTGTTTGATGCACCCTACTTTTGGAGCAAATCCTTAAATCTGGGTTTGCTTTTTACAAAACTTTGTGTTTGATGCACCCTACAGTCTTGAAGTTGAAGTGATTTTAATGATATAAGATTAAGGAGAGTCTATCTGTTAATTTAATTACAAATTGGAGTCAACTGTGCAAGTTCTGTTGCAGATTTCTCGACTGATTGACCGGGTTAATGAATATATTGGTCGGATTGTTTATTGGTTATCCCTATTGATGATTGCTGTCGGAACTTGGAACGTTGTGGGGCGTTATCTGGGGCGGACTCTGGGTCAAAATCTGAGTTCAAATGCGCTGATTGAAACTCAATGGTATATTTTTGATGTCCTGTTTCTGTTAGGTGCTGCTTATGCTTTAAAGCATAATGAACACGTTCGGGTTGATGTGATTCAAAGTCGTCTCAATACAAAATATAAAGCCTTAGTTGATTTTTTGGGAAGTGTATTGTTTCTGATTCCCTTTTGTGTAATGGTGATTTTTTACTCTTGGGGTGCCATTAGCAATTCTTGGGCAATTTTAGAAACTTCACCCGATCCGGGCGGTTTACCCCGTTATCCGATTAAAACCTTAATTATTGTTAGTTTTGTGCTATTAATTATTCAAGGCATTTCGGAAGCCATTAAAAACTTTGCCATCTTTAAAGGAATTATCAACCCAGAACTTGAAGACCCGAGCCGCCGAGCAATAGAATAGATGCAAACAAGGTTTCTGCAACAATTATATCACCAAACTTTGCAAACTCATCCAAAAAAACCTCAAGTTTTTTGAACCGAAATCAGATTAAACATTATCGCATTCTATGAACCCGGATTTACTCAGTATTTTAATGTTTGGGGCGGTGTTAGTCTTCCTCGCCGTTGGTTATCCCGTCGCTTTTTCCTTGGGAGGAGTCGCCCTAATTTTTACCTTTGTTGGGATGGCATTAGGAATATTTGACCCGATTTTGTGGTCAGCAATGCCCCAACAAATTTTCGGGACAATGAACAATTTTACCCTGCTTGCCATTCCCTATTTTATCTTTTTGGGGTCAATGCTAGAAAAATCCGGCATCGCCGAAGACCTCTTAGAAACGATGGGGATTTTATTCGGACGGTTGCGGGGAGGGTTAGCCGTTGCGGTGATAATTGTTGGCGCTTTACTCGCTGCTACAACGGGCGTTGTTGCCGCTACAGTAATCGCGATGGGATTAATTTCTTTGCCAACAATGCTGCGATATAGCTACAACAAAAAGTTAGCAACCGGAGTGATTGTTGCATCGGGAACCCTCGGACAAATTATTCCGCCCAGTGTGGTTTTAGTGGTGTTAGGAGATCAACTTGGTGTATCGGTTGGAGACTTATTTATTGGGTCGGTTATTCCCGGTTTATTAATGACGGGAGTATTTTTAATTCATGTGTTAATTGTAGCATTTTTGCGCCCAGACGTTGCCCCGGCTTTGCCCCAAGAAGTGTTAGAAGCACCCGGACTCGGAGGTAGAATTGTTAAAGTTTTAATTCCGCCAATCTTACTAATTACCCTAATATTAGGAACGATATTTTTTGGCATTGCCACCCCCACAGAAGCGGGTGCCGTTGGTTGTGTGGGGGCGATGATTTTAGCCGCAGTAAACCGCCGACTCAGTTGGGAAAATCTCAGCCAAGTTTGTGATGCCACCCTGCGAACCACTTGCATGGTTATCTTTATTTTAATTGGTTCAAAAGCCTTTAGTTTGGTGTTTCGAGGACTCGGCGGCGAACAATTAGTTAGAGATTCCCTTTCCAATACACCCGGAGGAGAAATCGGCTTTTTATTGATTACGATGGTGTTGATTTTTATTCTGGGATTTTTTATCGACTTTTTTGAAATTGTGTTTATTGTCGTGCCGTTACTCGTTCCCATCGCCCAGAATTTTGGAATGGATTTAGTTTGGTTTGGGGTGGTTATCGGCGCCAATATTCAAACCTCATTCCTCACTCCTCCCTTTGGATTTGCGTTATTTTATTTGCGAGGTGTTGCACCGCCCGAAGTCAAAACAGAAGATATTTATCAAGGGGCAATTCCGTTTATTCTCCTGCAATTAATTGTGTTAGTGCTGATTGTGGTTTTTCCGCAAATAGTCAGCTTTTTACCCTCGTTGGCAACCAGTTAAGTAGGGGCGCAAGGCTTTGCGCCCTTACAGGAATCATCTCGGTAAACGAAAAGGAGGATGTCAACTTAAGTTAATCATATGGATAAGCTAGAAAACTATCGTCAAATTATCATAAATATCCTCGGCAAATTTGAACGGCTTGAATATGCCAACGCAGCGATTCAAAATGAAATGATTTGCGATCGCGATCATTATTTAGTCATGTCAATCGGCTGGTACAAAAACAAACCCAAGCGGATTCATGGCTGCTTAATTCATCTGGAAATTATTGAGGGAAAGGTTTGGGTACAGCGAGATGGAACCGAATATGGCATTGCCAATGAATTGGTAGAAGCGGGAATTCCAAAAGAAGAGATTGTTTTGGGTTTCCACGAACCGAGTGTTCGACAATATACAGGTTTTGGAGTCGCCTGAGATGAACACCAATTTACCTAGATTTCCTTAAAAAAAACTTGAACAAACAGAAGCAGTGATGCCAAAGTTATATAATAATATCCATCGTTCAGTTAACGTTTTGAGCCAGTGACCACAACACCCATTCGCCCGGATTCTCAACCCACCTCCACCCAACGCCCCGACGACCTCGGACGCTTCGGCCAATTTGGGGGAAAATACGTTCCCGAAACCCTGATGCCGGCTTTGGCGGAACTAGAAACCGCCTTCAAACAGTACCGCAACGACCCCGAATTTCAACAACAATTACAACAACTGTTGCGGGATTATGTTGGCCGTCCGAGTCCGTTGTACTTCGCCGAACGTTTAACCCAACACTACGCCAAACCTGACGGCACCGGACCGCAAATTTACCTCAAACGGGAAGACCTCAACCACACGGGCGCCCACAAAATTAATAATGCCTTGGCTCAAGCGTTATTAGCTGTCAAAATGGGGAAACAGCGGATTATCGCCGAAACCGGGGCGGGTCAACACGGCGTCGCCACTGCTACGGTCTGTGCGAGGTTTGGCTTGAAATGCGTGATCTATATGGGGGTTCACGACATGGAAAGACAAGCCCTGAACGTGTTTAGAATGCGCCTGCTGGGGGCGGAAGTTCAACCGGTCGAGGCGGGGACCGGCACCCTCAAAGATGCCACCTCAGAGGCGATTAGAGACTGGGTAACGAACGTAGAAACAACACATTATATTCTCGGTTCGGTGGCTGGACCCCATCCCTACCCGATGATCGTCCGGGACTTTCACGGGGTGATCGGCGTTGAAACTCGCGCCCAATGTCTGGAAAAATGGGGCGGTTTGCCGGATATTTTAATGGCTTGCGTGGGCGGGGGTTCTAACGCGATGGGACTGTTTCACGAGTTTGTCAACGAACCCTCGGTGCGGTTAATTGGCGTTGAGGCCGCAGGTGAGGGCATCGAAACCGGGAAACACGCCGCCACCCTCACCAAAGGACGGGTTGGGGTGTTGCATGGGGCGATGAGTTATCTGTTGCAGGATGATGACGGACAGGTGATCGAACCCCATTCTATTAGTGCGGGGTTGGACTATCCCGGTGTTGGGCCGGAACATAGCTTTTTGAAAGACAGCCAACGGGCGGAGTATTATAGTGTCACCGACCAACAGGCGTTGGATGCGTTTAAACGGTTGTCCGAGTTGGAAGGGATCATTCCGGCGCTGGAAACTGCCCATGCGATCGCCTATTTGGAAACCCTTTGTCCGCAGTTGGAAGGGAGTCCCCGCATTGTTTTAAACTGTTCGGGACGGGGTGACAAAGATGTTCAAACGGTTGCGAAGTTCCTCGATCCGGCTTAAACATTGGTTTGACCTTTCCCTAGTCGATGGTGGGGCGGGTTTATATAGGTTAATGGTTACAGACATACATCTTGACAGAACCCGCCCCTACAATGCAATTTCTTGATCTTCTTACTCCCCTCGCCTTCTAGGAGAGGGGTTGGGGGAGAGGTCAACGCAACCCCGACCACACCTCATCGGTAAGCATATCTACTTCTGACTTCTGACTTCTTTAACCCCCCTCAGTCCCCCCTAAAAGGAGGGAAGAATTTACTCCCCTCGCCTTTTAGGAGAGGGGTTGGGGGAGAGGTCAACGCAACCCCCTCAACACCTCATCGGTAAACGGATTTTCACCCTTTTTCAGAGACTCTATCCAACCTTTTCGCTGTGCTGTTTCCTTCTCATTATTCGTCCATTCAACGAACTTCTCAAAATCCTTAATCGCCCCGTCAAAATCACCCGTTAACGCCCTGGCTACACCCCGACTATTGATAAAAGTTTCATTTTTAGGCGTAAGTTTAACGGCATTTTCACAAGCAAACATCACCTTCGACCCTTGTTTATTCAGGCTACCATTCCAACAAAGTGAATTCCAAGACCAAGCAGAAATTTCATTAGCATCTAATTTTTGAGCTTGTTCAAACTGAGCTACTGCCTCATCTATTTTACCATTTTCTGCTAAATCCCTTCCTTCCAAAATCGAAGCAATAGCATTGGCTTTATTCTCGGGGTTAAACGTTAAACTGGGGTCAAATTCTAACGCCGCTTGAAACGCTAAAATCGCTTCATCAACTTCATCACTCCATGCGAACAACTCTCCACTTCTCACTAAACTCGCTGCGGCTAACTCTAAACTAAAGTTCGAGTCAAGTTTAACCGCTTGTTCAAACTGAGAAACCGCTTCATCAATATTACCGTCTGCTGCTGACTGTTCGCCCTGCAAAAACCAAGCCGTTGCCGAAGCTTCTACCCCACAAAGACGGCGTTCTTCTTCGGTGACATTGGGGTTATTTTTCAGGTAGTCACTCACTACTGTACAACCTTCGGCGATCAGGTCATCGAGATCATCAACCGTCCACAACAACACCTTCTTGTCCCCACTCGCAGAGGCAATCAATTCCCCATTCGGGCTAAATGCCACAGCCGAGACATCACTCTCATGCCCTTCTAAAGTTTTGACCAGAGTGCCATCAGCTTTCCATAGTTTGACAGTATTGTCGCCACTCGCACTGGCAATCAGATCCCCGTTGGGGCTAAATGCCACACCCCAGACAGAATCCTCATGCCCCTCTAAAGTTTTGACCAGAGTGCCATCAGCTTTCCACAGTTTGACAATGTTGTCCCAACTGGCACTAGCAATCATCTCCCCGGTTGGGCTAAATGCCACACCATTGACAGAATCCTCATGCCCTTCTAGAGTTTTGACCAGAGTGCCATCAGGCTTCCACAGTTTCACGGTGTTGTCACCACTCGCAGATGCAATCAATTCTCCATTCGGGCTAAATGCTACACCGTTGACATAACTCTCATGTCCCTCCAATGTCTTCACCAAAGTGCCATCTGGCTCCCACAGTTTCACGGTATTGTCATAACTCCCAGAGGCAATCATTTCCCCGGTTGGGCTAAATGCCACAGCGTTGACAGAATCCTCATGCCCTTCTAGAGTTTTGACCAGAGTGCCATCAGCTTTCCACACTTTCACCGTCTTATCCCGACTGGCACTGGCAATCAGATCCCCATTCGGGCTAAATGCTACATCGACAGAACCCTCATGCCCCTCTAAAGTTTTGACCAGAGTGCCATCAGCTTTCCACAGTTTGACAATGTTGTCCCAACTGGCACTAGCAATCATTTCCCCGGTTGGGCTAAATGCCACAGCATTGACATAACTCTCATGCCCTTCTAAAGTTTTGACCAGAGTGCCATCAGGCTTCCACAGTTTCACGGTGTTGTCACGACTCGCAGAGGCAATCAGATCCCCATTCGGGCTAAATGCCACACCCCAGACAGAATCCCCATGCCCCTCTATGGTCTGAACTAAAGTGCCATCGGGTTTCCACAGTTTCACCGTGTTGTCATCACTCGCAGAGGCAATCATATCCCCATTCGGGCTGAATGCCACACCGTTGACCCAAGCCTCATGCCCCTCCAAAGTCTTGACCAAGATGCCCTCGGACTTCCAGAGTTTCACAGTCTTGTCCCCACTCGCAGATGCAATCATTTCCCCATTCGGGCTAAATGCCACATCCGTGACCATACTCCCATGTCCCTCCAAAGTGGCGACTTCAGTGCCATCGGGAGACCACAGTTTCACCGTGTTGTCAGAACTCCCAAAAGCAGCAATCATATCCCCGGTCGGGCTGAATGCCACAGCGCTGACAATATATTCATGCCCCTCCAATGTCTTGACCAAAGTGCCATCTGGCTCCCACAGTTTCACCGTGTTGTCACCACCAACAGTTGCAATCAAATCCCCATTCGGGCTGAATGCCACATCGTAGACATAACTCCCATGCCCGCTAATGCTATTCTGCTCTTGGACTTGATCAAGAACTTCGTGAAGGACTGACATCACGGTCCCCTCTGTATTCACTTCTGACCATAGAGAAGTCGGTACTTTTTTCAGGTCTTGGCTTGCTTTCAGTGCTTTTACAATTGATTGCAGTCCTTGACCGGAGGTGAATAATTCCTTTGCTCTGGCACTGGTGAGGCGAACTTCTGTTAAGTTGAGATTGTCATAGGCTTTTTTGAGATAAAGACCCGCTATCCCGGAAGATAAACCTAATATTCCTATCGAAATCAAAACCGAAATAATAGCGGCGCGTTTTTTGGCTTTCGTTAAAACTTCATTAGCTTGTTTTAAAATCTCATTGGCTTGTTTTTCTGCGGCTAATGTCGCCTGAATTTCTCGTTTATCGAGTTGTTCGCTGGCCGCCAAATACTGATAATCTTGGTCGCTCAAACTTTTTCCCGTTGCCCAGGTTTTCGCCTCGGTTAACGCTTCCCCTTTCAACAACCGGGACTCATCGGTTCGACCGGATTTTTCCCAAGCGTTAATGGCTTCGGCATAGGGTCGTAATTTTGCCAGTTGTTCTTCCACCCAATTTAAGTTAAAAACCTCCCGATAAACTGAGTTATAAACGCGCAATTTTCCCTTGGTTTGCACCACCAACCCCGTCAGTCTCAAAATCATTTGTTCGGGGCTATTATCGGCGGGGATTTCTTTGTTTTGCAGGATTTGTTGATAGAGTCCTAATAAACGTCCGGTGCGTTTTTCTTCCGCTTTCAACAGGCGATCGCGTAGCGTCCTTAAATGTTCGGGATTGTCCTGAGATTCCCACTGATTAATAATTTTCTCCCGCACCAATTCCGCCACCCAGTTCGCCTCATTTCCGGGCGTGATTTCACCCGAACTTTCCCGAATAAATTTACAAACTTTCTGCGTTAAAAAGGGTTGTCCGTTCGTCCAATACAGCACCGCTTCCAACACCGCTTGGGGATTTTCCGTTAAAGAAATAAACCCATTTTTTAGCGGTTCGGCTTCGTTTATTTGAAAGCCGTCGAGTTCGATCGCGTGACCAATATTAAAAGGGGTTCGTCGTTGGTCTTGAATTAAATCTGCGGGTGTTGTTACGCCCAATAACGCAAAGGTTAAACGGTTATAAATGGGTTCGTCGGCGCGTTTGTTGTAGCAGTCTCGAATAACGGCAAAAAAGTCATCAATATTAAACGGTAAGCTGAGAATACTATCTATTTCGTCTATAAAAATAACAATATTTTGAGGAACAAGTTCTAAAAGTTTATCGCTAAAAAATTTACTAAATCTGCGAATAATAGACAGAGAATTGAGACTTTGCCACCATTCCTCTAAATCAAAGATTTCGTAGAGGTCTAAACTATCAATTATCGCATCAATCACGCTCAAATACCACTGTTCCGGCGTAATATCAAACGTTCCAATTCCGGTAATATCAATCGCCACACAAGCAAACCCTTCGCTTTGGAGTCGCTGCATTGTCCTGACTCTCAAGCTAGATTTCCCCATCTGACGACAGTTAAAAACATAGCAAAAATCACCCGCTTTGAGTCTCTGATAAAAGCGTTCATCGGCTTGTCTTTTTACATAGGTTGGGGCGTCTGCGGGTAGACTCCCACCCACCTGATAGCTAAAATTCGACTCAGATGAATGACTCATTCGATGAAGTCCGGTTGGTTAACAATTTTACCATATTCAATGGATTAATTCTCTTAAAAAGAGTTATGATCCCCCCTAGCCCCTCTTGGAAAGGGGGGAAAAGAGGGATTCAAGTCCCCCTTTTACCCCCATTATCAAAGCCCCCAATTACCCCCAATACCCCCATTATCAAAGCCCCCAAAATTGGGGGTTTGGGGGCGGGGTCACGGGGGCGGGAAATTTAGGGGGATTATTCTCACCCACCCGACATTCTGATTAACTTGGAATCATAATATCTTGGAATCGTAATATATTGACCCGGTTTCAAATTTTCCGGTAAAATATCGCCATTAGCCGCAGCAATTTTAGTCCATAAATTTCGATCACCATAAAATTGTTCAGCGATTTTGAATAAAGTGTCACCTGCTTTGATTGTTTTGATGACATAAGTTCTAGACATGGGTTTTCCTTCCTGTGGTCATTAGAGTTAGAGATTTTGTCGCTTAAATGAGCGACACTAATATCAACATCACCATTTTTTAGAGATGTTCCCTTAAAGATATTCCGACTTACTGCACCTAAGCAAATCAAGAATTTAAAGGCTGAATGCTTCTTCAGTATTGGGTTTAGGCAGTGGGGGAAATGATTTAACTTCGGGGAATCCCCGAACTTTATAAAGTCGCGTTGGCTAACAATTCTCGCGCTTCGATTTCACTCCTCTAATATTAACATTTCGTAGCTATCAGCCAATGATTTATTTTAAATAATTCCTATAAAATCCTTAAATACTTGCTACCAATTATAGATAGTAGGGTGGGTGACAGCGAATAGTTAGTTTTCAACAGTTAAGCGATCATTTGTCACCCACCCTACATTTATGGGTGACAGCGAATAATTAGTTTTACCGTAGGGTGGGTGACAGCGAATAGTTAGTTTTCAACAGTTAAGCGATCATTTGTCACCCACCCTACATTTATGGGTGACAGCAAATAGTTATTTTTACCGTAGGGTGGGTGACAGCAAATACTTAGTTTTCAACAGTTAAGCGCTCATTTGTCACCCACCCTACATTTATGGGTGACAGCAAATAGTTAGTTTTCAACAGTTAAGCGCTCATTTGTCACTGGAATAAAAACCCGGTTTCTCTGAGAAACCGGGTTTTTGGGAGGTAATATTATTCCCCAAAGCGATCGCTAAAATAGAGACGATAGAGATTACAAAGGGGAACCACATCATTTCCGACACGTTTAATTAAACCCATACTTCGTAGTTGAAAGGCTTGACTTTCTTAGAGTCGAACTGGTTCATTTGTCGAGACAACTTCCTTCATGGCTTCTGCTAATTTTTCATTGGCTTGCAAGTTCAACAAATGTCGCCGTAGATGATCGTTATAAATTCCGCTTTGGGTGGGTGCGGTTTCGATAAATTCGGCAAAACTTAACCCGTGTCGCGTCATTTCATAGAGCGCTTTTCTGACTAAATACGGGTGTCCGTCTACCATTTCCATTAACGAGTTTACCTCCGGCCCCGACCAGTTTAACCCGTGTCTTTCGACTAATTCGCTAATTTGTTCAAAGGTTAATTCGGGTAACTCTATCGGTAAACCAACGTTAAAAGGCGATTGATTGATATTCAGGGGAATATAAACTTCTTTGGAATGAGCAATCACTAAACGGAGTTTTTTCCAGTCGGGTTGGTTCTTGCCGTTTTCGTGCCAAACTCGCAGCAAACCAAAGAATTCTTGGGCAATTTCTAAGTGTTGAAAAACCTGATCGACTTCATCCAACCCTAACGTTAAAGGTTGATTGATGGCTTTGAGAAGGTATCGGCGAAAATAGTTATTACATTTATTTTTACTTCCGAGGCTACCTTTCCACAAGTCTTCGAGACGATCTTCGAGTTCTAATTCTTCGGTAACAGTTCCACAAAACCAGCGCAAAAACTGTTCAATATCGGTAAAAAATTCGTTATCGGCTGACTGAAAATTTAGATAGGCGGTTTGGTATCCGTTTTGTTTGCTGTGAGCGAGAATGCGCTGCATTAAAGAGGTTTTTCCCATCTGTCGGGGCGCTTTTATTCTGATTAATGCTCCCGGTTTTAAAATAGTTTCATAGCAGTCTGATTCTATGGGCGGACGTTCGATATAAAAGGGAGAATCTAGACTCACCGAACCTTCTGGGTTCTCTAATTCATCAAGTGAAAGAGTAGAGGTTTCAGGGGAACGGGGATTTTCTAAAACTGTATTTTCGGATGTTGAATCTTCCTCTATTTCCTCAATATCTTCGGCGTTTGATTCATCGGATTTTCTCTTGATAACTGGAGTCAGTTCTTCAGGAATTCCCGCCATGCTGATGGCTATACACCCGCATTGATAGGCATCTTCGATGTTTTCTCCCCTACCCAAAGCATCATAAAATCCGATGGCAAATTCTTGGGCGGCTTGATCTCCGATTTGTTTTTGCATTCCAATCACATAAGGAATATAACAGACAATTGCTTTAGCTTGTATTTCTGAATAACAAGCATTCAGAACAACGCATTCAACTTCTGTTTTAAGGAACTGAAATAAATTCGCCAATCCTTTCGCACTAACAAACTTAACTTGTCCGGTTTCATCTTCTAAAACTAAACCATTTTCTCCCGCACCATGTCCTGAAAAATGGACAAATTGAGGTTTGAAATCTAACACCGCCCGTTGCATTTCTCTGGCGGTAACAGCAAAACGAGACTCTAGATTAAACTGGCTGCGTTTTTTGGCTCTTTCTAATCCATTTTGAATCTCTTTTACTTCTTGATCTAGCCGCAAATGGTTTGTTTGTTTGGGGTTGGCAGCTAGAAATAATATTGTTTTTTTCTTTCGGCTAGAACTACTCATAAATTAATAGATGAAACACTCCCTAATTAGCACTGAGTTTAAGCTTTATAGGCGATCTTACCATATTCTCTTAATTAATACTCGGAAAACCCCTTGAAAGATTCAGGGTGAGTTGAGTTGGGATTGGGAGATTTTCTAACCCCTCTAAAGGCTGAAGACTGTTATTATTAACCCCGAACTGGAGAAAATTAATTACAATAGAGAATAGAATTGATTATGATTACAAATCCATGCCCAAACCGCGATCGCATATTCTTCCTTTTGCCATTCCCGCAATGGTGATAATTGTGTTATTTTTAAAAGAACAGGGTTTCAAAACCTCTATTGTTCCTTCATTGTCTATCCCCAAAATGTCCTCTTTTCCTGTCGCTCAGAATACCTCTAGTCTCGATGAATTAAAACAATCTGTTCATCAACGAGTGAATGAATATCGCGCCTCACAAAACTTACCCCCCCTCAAACTCGATCCGCGTATTAGCCAGGAAGCAAAGCAACATAGCGAGGCGATGGCGAGTGGAGAAGTCCCATTTAGTCATGCGGGATCAAAACAACGATTTGATACCATTGGCGAGACGATTCCTTATCAGAAGATTGCCGAAAATGTCGGGTACAATATGGGATATTCCGATCCCGCTCAAAAAGTAGTCCAAGGCTGGATCAACAGTGAAGGTCATCGCCGCAATATAGAAGGAAACTTTGATTTAACCGGGATTGGGATTGCCAAAAATGCCAAGGGAGAGTATTATTTTACTCAGATTTTTGTTCGGACTCGATAATCCGGTTTTGAGTTTAATTTTTCCTTTCTTATGAATAATTTTCAAGTTTGCGATCGCGATATTTCCGAAGAGATTCTATCAACTTATTTGACAGCCGAACGCTTGGCTGTCGATACCGAGACAATGGGTTTACTTCCCTGGCGCGATCGCCTGTGTTTGGTGCAGCTTTGCGATCCAAAAGGTCAAGTCACTGCGGTTAGAATTGCCAAAGATCAAACCGAAGCGCCCAATTTAAAAAAGCTTTTAGAAGCGACAAACACCCTAAAAGTTTTTCATTTTGCCCGGTTTGATATGGCAACATTGCTGTATCATTTAGATATCGATGTTAATCCGGTTTTTTGTACCAAAATCGCCAGCAAGTTGGCGCGAACCTACACCCAAAAACATGGCTTAAAAGAACTCGTTCAAGAACTCGAACAAGTCGAACTCGATAAAACCTCTCAAAGTTCCGACTGGGGAAATGTGGGCAATCTTTCCGAAGATCAACTCAATTATGCAGCCAATGATGTCCGATATTTGTTGAATGTACAGGAAAAACTGGCAACCATGCTAGAGCGAGAAGAACGCTTAGATCTCGCTCAAAACTGTTTTGAATGTTTATCGACAATCATCACCTTAGATTTATTGCATTTCAAAGATATCTTTGAGCATCATTAACCCCATCGGTGACAGTCTCCGTGAATATACGGAGAACTCAAGCCTGGTCTTAATAATTTGTAATGATTGTTTGAGAATCCAAGTTGAAAGGGGAGGTGATTTCAGTCACCCTTCGGGTTCGCGGTTGTGCTGCGTGGGGGAAACCCCCAAGACCGCACTAGCTCATATCAATCCGGTTGTATAATCAACGAATAACAGACACCTGACCCTTACGGGAAAGCCTGTCGCTCCACTTGGGGGGACCCCAAGACCGCGCGGGCTGCGCCAGTACCAGCGACAGTGAACAGGCTTCCTGTGAACCGCGCTACTCCGAACACCGAATAGCAGATCCTTGACTATTGATCCGCAGATCATTTATAGTTTTGTTAGACAGTTATCAAAACTATTGCGATTCCCTGATAGTCCAATGATAGTCGGTACTACAGAAGCTGCCCGTATTCTAAAAATCTCTACCGCTCGACTGCGAGTTCTCCTGAGCGCAGGCCGAGTCGAAGGTGCCTATAAGACCGGGAAGATGTGGCTCAT
>JAYKHV010000074.1:0-7477 GCA_035285085.1 Lyngbya sp.
TGTGGAATCCTTGGAAGAACAGGATGAAACGGAAGATTCCCGCTACTCCAAAGCTAGGAGCGAAGAACCAACCGGACTGTCCTAAAGGATACATCAAGAACACGCTCACGAACACAGCGATGGGTGCAGTGAAGGCGATAGCGTTATAAGGACGAACACCCACCAGACGGGCAATTTCTAACTGACGTAAGCAGAAGCCGATCAGCGCGAATGCACCGTGCAGGGCGGTGAAAGTCCACAGTCCACCGAGTTGGCACCAGCGAGCGAAGTCCCACTGTGCTTCGGGTCCCCACAGGAACAGCAAGGAATGTCCCAGGCTGTTGGCGGGGGTGCTAACTGCTGCGGTTAAGAAGTTGCAGCCTTCTAAGTAGGAGCTGGCCAAACCGTGAGTGTACCAGGAGGTAACAAAGGTGGTTCCGGTTAACCATGCACCTAATGCGAGGTAGGCGCAGGGGAACAGTAGAATACCCGACCAACCTACAAACACAAAGCGATCGCGTTTCAGCCAGTCATCGAGGACGTCAAACCATCCTCTTTGGGCTTGAGAACGTTCGATAGCAATAGTCATTTACGACATTCTCCAGATTTATGATTACAAGAGGCTAAGTAACTTTATATTTTACCGTCTTTCTCATCTGCTTTAACAAAAAATGAGAGAGACTACAAGAAGATGTTACTTTTCTTTACCTCTGTGATCAGTATAAGGATTATCGGTAAAACTGACAAGGGGTTATACAGTCACCAGTCACCAGTCACCAGTCACCAGTTATTAGGTTACAGCGGACAGGAGACAGGGGAGAGGGAAGCAAAAAGGCAAAAAGGCAGTAGCTAACGCCAGTTCGGGCGCATGGCAATGCGCCCCTACTGTTGTCTGTCCCCTGCGAACTGTCTTCACTGGTGACTGGTGACTGGTGACTGGTGACTGTAAAACTGGTGACTGGTGACTGTAAAACTGGTGACTGGTGACTGGTGACTGGTGACTGGTGACTGTCTCTTGGCTAAAATACTATACTGATTGATGAAGTGATAATTTTCAGGTTTTCTTAAAAATCCATGTTCTCGATTGATATTATTGTCAAGTACACACCCATCCCGTTGTCGGTAGAACAAAAAACACTCGAAGATGCTCAAGCGACCTATCAAAAAGTGATCGATGCGATGCAAGCCAGTCAGGCGCAGGTGATCGAACTAACTTGTGATAAAATTCCCGACAAGAAAATTTCTATTCTCAGTAGCGAAATTTCAGCCGTGCAAATCTCCCAAAAATCGGGAGCATCGCCCACAGGTCGAACACCGGGCTTTGCCGTCCTCGGACAATGAACCCCTCAGACTCGGTAAATGTTCCGACCTCAGCCATTACGGTTCGTAACCTTTGCTATAGTTGGCCGACAGGCGCTCAGGTTTTAAAGTCTTGTTCTCTAGCGGTTCCCCAAGGTGAATTTTGGATGCTATTGGGAACAAACGGTAGCGGAAAGTCAACCTTATTGCGTCTGTTGGCGGGGTTATTAACTCGGGAGTCTGGGGAAATTGAAATTAAAGGTCGGGTGGGGTTTGTTTTTCAAAACCCCGACCATCAACTGGTTATGCCCAGTGTGGGGGCGGATGTGGCCTTTGGCTTGGTTGAGGATCAACTGTCTTTAACGGAAATTCGTCAACGAGTCGCCGATGCACTCTCAGCGGTGAAGTTACAAGAATTAGACCGACGGCCTATTTATGCCCTCAGTGGCGGTCAAAAACAACGAATTGCGATCGCCGGGGCTTTGGCCCGACAATGCCAAGTTTTACTGTTTGATGAACCCACCGCTTTACTCGACCCCGACAGCCAACTCGATCTCGTCAGTCAAGTCCGTTCCCTGGTCAAAAGTCGGGGAATTACCGCTTTGTGGGTAACGCATCGCCTCAACGAACTCGACTACAGCGACGGCGCGTTTCTGCTGTCTGGCGGACGGGTCGTCGCCCAAGGCGATCCCGAACCCCTCAAGCAGCGTTTGATGCAGCATTAGGGAACAGGGAACAGTTATCAGTTATCAGTGACCAGTGAATAGGGTAAGGGGTAAAGGGTAAGGGGTAAAGGGAACAGGGAACGCCGGATCAGGGAACGCCGGATCAGGGAATCATGCAAGAGGTAATTCTAAACTTCTGAACTTCTTTCCTTCTGACTTCTGACGACTGACATCACGACTTCTGACTTCTTTCCTCCTGACTCCTGACTCCTGACTCCTGACTCCTCTCTAATTATTTCTTTGTAATTCTTTCCGCCTCATGTAATAATGTGTGAAGAAAAAAATGTCACCGTTAGGTGGTATAGTGGAACCCCTTGTCAATTTATGCAAGAGTATCAGAGTCCTAAGCCATGCCACGTCATTTATCAAAAGCCATCCTCCTAGTTGATGGCTATAACATGATCGGAGTCTGGCCCCTATTGCGAAGCAAGCAAGAAGGGGAGGGAATGGAAGAAGCTCGTCGCACGCTTGTAGAGACATTGGTCAACTACAGCGCTTTTGAAGGACTTGATGCTCGGGTTGTTTTTGATGCTCATTATCAAAATACCCCTAGCGTGGTGGAAACGGTAACTCGCAATTTATCGGTTCATTACACCGATTATGGTCAGACCGCAGATACTTATATTGAAAAGATCTGTGCGTCTTTGGCTCATCAATTGCGCTTATCTCGGCGAAGGTTAATTGTCGCGACCTCAGACCGAGCGCATCAACTCACCGTCATGGGTTACGGCGCCGAATGGGTGTCAGCCTTGCAGTTGGCTCACGATGTTGAATCAACCGCCCGTCGCCGTCAACGCCGTCACAAGCCAAGTAAACACTCCTCCGGTCGTTTTCTGGCGAATTCTCTTGATGCCGAGTCTCAGAAACGGTTATCAATGCTACGGATGGGACTCAAGCAGTAAACTTTAAAAAAAAATTTCTCTGGGGGGTTGACTTTTTTTGATGAGGTGCGTTACTATAAGTAACTGTGACTAAATTAATTTTTTCGAGCGATCCTCGGTAGCTCAGTGGTAGAGCGGTCGGCTGTTAACCGATTGGTCGTAGGTTCGAATCCTACCCGGGGAGTTTAAACAAATAGCAAAGGATGAGGAATGAAGGATGAAACGTTCAGTTTAAAGCTTCAGACTTCAGACTTTCGCCAACATTGGTTACTTGACTCTGAAGTGACCTTTCTTAATCATGGGTCTTTTGGCGCCTGTCCGATTCCGATTTTACAGCTACAAACTCAACAACGACAACAGCTAGAACGTCAACCCGTTCATTTTTTTGTCCGGGAGTGGGAGTCTTTACTTGATGAAGCGCGTCAGCAGTTGGCGGAATTTTTGGGCGTTACCCCAGAAGAACTGGTATTCGTTCCCAACGCTACGACGGGTGTTAATAGTATACTGCGATCGCTGTGTTTTTCGCCAACTGATGAACTTTTAACCACCAACCACGAGTATAACGCCTGTCGCAACGCTTTAAACTTTGTCGCCGAACGTTGGGGGGCGAAAGTGGTTGTGGCTAATATTCCCTTTCCCCTCAACTCGGCCGATGAGATTGTTAACGCTATTTTATCACAAATTACACCGAAAACTAAATTAGTTTTAATCGATCATATTAGCAGTCAAACGGGTTTAATTTTTCCGTTAAAATCTTTAATTCAAGACCTAAATTCACGGGGAATTGATAGCTTGGTTGATGGCGCACACGCACCGGGAATGTTACCGTTAAATTTAACAGAAATCGGAGCAACATATTACAGCGGAAATTGTCATAAATGGCTTTCTGCACCGAAAGGAGCCGCATTTTTGTATGTTCGCCCCGACAAACAAAGCGAAATTCATCCCGTAACGATTAGTCACGGTGCTAATTCTCCTCGTACTGATCGCTCCCGGTTTCAACTGGAATTTGATTGGATGGGAACTCACGACCCAACAGCTTATTTTTGCATTCCCGAAGCGATAAAATTTATGGGGTCATTGTTACCGGGTGGATGGTTAGAATTAATTCAATATAATCATAATACAGTGATAGCCGCCCGACAAATGTTGAGTGAAAAATTAGCCGTTGCGTTACCTTGTCCTGATGAAATGATTGGTTCGATGGCAACGATTATTTTGCCGGAGAAAATCCAGTTAATTCCAAGCTTACAAACTCGACTTTGGGAACAATTCAAAATAGAAGTTCCCATAATTCCTTGGGAAAATCAACCTCAAAAGTTAATGCGAATATCGGCTCAAATTTATAATAATTCTTCGGATTATCAGAAATTAGCTGAAGCTTTAATTGAGTTAATTTATTTGCCATAAAACATAAAAAATAGTAGGGTGCATCAAATTGTTAAGTCTAGGTTGATTTAACAAAAATGACGGTTTGATGCACCCTACATAAAGATTAAACCTAAAAAAAGAGTGGGGTTATCAAATGACTTACATCTAGGTTGGGTTAACAAAAATGACGGTTTGATAAAAATAGTAGGGTGCATCAAATTGTTAAGTCTATGTTGATTTAACAAAAATGACGGTTTGATGCACCCTACATGGGTGATGAAAGATTCAAACAATCCTTGAAAACTTCAGAAATTTAAAATCAATTGTATAATTTAAAAAAGCCGGTAACTCTTGCGAAACCGGGTTTTTGTAGGGTTATCAAATGACTTACATCTAGGTTGGGTTAACAAAAACGACGGTTTGATGAAACCTAATAAAAGAGTGGGGTGCATCAAATGACTTACATCTAGGTTGGGTTAACAAAAATGACGGTTTGATGCACCCTACGGTTTGATGCACCATACAGAAAACAATTGAGTATAATAGGCTAACCGAGAGTTAAAATCAACGACAGTCAATAAAATTGAGTCAGTTGGGAGTAAAAGCGAGACCAGCATGAGTGAGAGTATTGTAGAAAATAAAACCAGTCAAAATTATGGTAAAGTTTATTTGGTGGGTGCGGGGCCAGGAGACCCGGGTTTAATCACCTTGAAAGGAAAAGGACTGCTGCAATGTGCGGATGTTGTGGTGTATGATGCTTTAGTGAGTCCGCCTATTCTAGAAATGATTAACCCCGAAGCTGAAAAAATTCATGCGGGAAAACGACGGGGACGCCACTCAAAAAAGCAAGATGAAATTACGGAAATCTTAATCGAAAAAGCCAAAACAAACGCGATTATCGTAAGATTAAAAGGCGGCGATCCGTTTGTATTTGGACGGGGTGGGGAAGAAATGGAAGACTTAGTTAAAATGGGAATTCCGGTCGAAGTTGTACCGGGTGTAACTTCGGGAATTGCGGCGCCGGCTTACGCGGGAATTCCACTGACCCACCGCAATTATAGCTCATCGGTGACGTTTGTAACCGGTCACGAAGCCGCAGGAAAATATCGACCAGAAGTCAACTGGAAAGCGATAGCCGTTGGTTCAGAAACCCTGGTAATTTACATGGGTATTCACAATTTAACCCATATTACCTCAGAATTAATTGCCGCAGGTCGATCGCCTGAAACTCCCATCGCCTTGATCCGGTGGGGAACTCGACCCGAACAAGAAGAATTAATCGGACAATTAGATACAATTGTACAAAAAGTAGAAACCACAGGCTTTGAAGCACCCGCGATCGCCATTATAGGAGATGTGGTTCATTTGCGGGAAATTTTACCGCCTTGTCTCCCCTCGGTTGAAGGTAGATGAAATCTCGCAAAACAGGTTAAACTGGAAGTAACCAAACGAAGTTATTGAGTCAGGATGTTTGGTGTTTTTACAGTCAAAATTCTAGCTTTCAGTTTACAGTGTCTAGTCTAGACTATCAAGCGAAAAAAGCCTACCAAGTGGGAATGCGCTGGCTAACGGGAGCGTTTGTTTTAGCCAGCCTAAGTTTAGGAGGAGTTTGGGGTTATGATTGGATGCAAAATCGACCCTTGACTCCAACAAGTGCCGAGTTAGTTGAAGTGGAATTGGGAAATATTGAAAATAAAATTAGCGCGGGGGGAACCGTTGAACTCGGCGGACAACGAACGATTAAATCCCCCGAAGAAGGTGCCGTTGAACGTGTTTTAGTTCAATCCGGAGATCGCATTTCTACGGGTCAAGAATTAATTATTTTGAGAAATCCCCAACGAGAAACCGTTTTAAATAAAAAACAATTAGAAATTCAAAGACAGGAAATAATAGTTGAACGAAATCGAGAAAAAATAGAAGAAGCCGAAAAAAAGCTAAGAATTGCTCAGTTAGACTACGAACAAGATCTAGAAGATGATCGTCAACACATTGAGTCTAAAATTGCTGTTAAAGAATTAGAAATTGATAAACTTCAAGCACAAGTTAATCGCAATCGCCAAAAAGTTGAAGAAGCAAAAGCAAATTTAGAAGCCGCCGAAGCCGAACTTGACAACTTAGAAAAACTTTTAGAACGGGGGTTCGTTGCTCAACAGGAAATTGACGGTCAAAGACAAACTGTTCGCGAACGGAAAGCATCGTTAAGAGATAGCGAACTTGAGTTAAAAAACGCCAAAATAGAGTTAGAAACCAAGCAAGTTGAAGAACTTAATTTTGAAACTGAGGCGAATAGCACTCAGGTTTTTGAAGCCGAAATCGCACTGCAAGAAGCCCAAGCAGAATGGAAACAAAGCCAAAGCGAACTTGAACGTCTCCAAGTCGAATATCAAGAAGAATCCCTAAGATTAGAAAACAATATTGTTACCGCTCCCATTAGTGGAGTTATCCTTAATATTAACGTTAAACCGGGAGATGGAGTTAACCGCAGCGATGAATTAATGAGTTTAGGAGATCCGAATCAAGAACTGATTCAAATGCAACTTTCTACCCTAGATGCGGCGCAAGTTCAACCCAACCAAAAGGCAAGAATTAGCATCATTGGTCCCAACGCCGAAACCTTTACCGGACGAGTTCAAAGCATCGGTTTACAAGCTCGTAGTGCAGGAAATAATAACAATTCTGATTCATCTGGTCAAGCCACCGTTCCCGCAACCATTCAACTCGATGAACCGACAAGAACATTAATACCAGGAAGTGCGGTGAGTGTTGAAATAATCTTAGAAGAACGCAATAATATTGTTGTCTTAAACACCGAATTAATTCAACGGGAAGGAACATCTAATTATGTTTGGATATTAGATTCCGAAAACACCGCACAAAAACAACCCGTTACCCTCGGCTTAGAAGGATTAATACAAGTCGAAATTACCTCCGGTTTAAAAGCAGGAGATACCGTAATATCACCCCCAGCCGAAACCCCATTAGAACCCGGAATCCCCATAACAGAAACCCCACTGGCAACGGATTAAACTTCGGCGGAGATAATTATACCAATGCCAAGAGGAAAACGGATAGATCATCTCAATCCACCCACAATCAACCCATCCGTTAAAAAAGCAAAAATCCCCGACAACTTCGCCCAAACCCATCCGTTAAAAAAGCAAAAATCCCCGACAACTTCGCCCAAACCCATCCGTTAAAAAAGCAAAAATCCCCGACAACTTC
>JAYKHV010000075.1:0-3418 GCA_035285085.1 Lyngbya sp.
AAGCCAATCATGCTGTTATCGGTTATTGAACAATTTGAACAAAGAAAAATTACAGTCAATCAAATTTATCCATCAGCTAGTTTAATTGCAACTTTTTCAAAATATTGGAGTTATTTAGGATCGGAAAGACATCAAGATTCTAGCTATTTACCATTCTTTTATTTAAAAAGTGATAAATTTTGGCATCTTAAGATAAAATCAGGGCTAGAAGAAGTTATTTCTGGTTTTAAACCTAAAAGTTTAAAATCTTTGCAAACGTTTATTTTGTATGCGTTTTTAGACGATGAATTATTTTTGTTGTTGCAAGATTCGGTTTCTCGATCAGTTTTAATTAATACCTTAGTAGAAACTTGGTTTTCTGACAAAAAAGAACAAGTCAATAAACTTTTTCGCATTGATGCTTTTCAAGAATTTCAGAATAAGCTTAAAGAATCTGGTGGAAAGATTTACAGCGTAGAAGATTTAAAAAATGAAGATCAAGT
Source organism: Lyngbya sp. (assembly GCA_035285085.1). Taxonomy (GTDB): domain Bacteria; phylum Cyanobacteriota; class Cyanobacteriia; order Cyanobacteriales; family Microcoleaceae; genus Capilliphycus. The sequence goes on from JAYKHV010000075.1 coordinate 483, forward strand.
TATTGTTAGAGATGCGGCATTTAGAAAAGTTGTTATTTCAGTTTATAATTATCGTTGTTCATTTTGCGGATTAAAAATCATTAATTCTCTTGGTCAAAATATTGTAGATGGTTCTCACATTAAACCTTTTTCAGAATTTAGAGATGATCGCATTGATAACGGTCTTTCACTATGTAAAAATCATCATTGGGCTTTTGATCGAGGTTGGTTTGGTATTGATAAAAATTATAGAATTAGTGTCAGTAAAGGTTTACACGAAATAACACCTAACAATCGAGCAATGATAGATTTCGACGGTGAGCAAATAATTTTGCCCAATCAAGAGTTATATTATCCAAGACTTGACGCTTTACAGTGGCATTTTGAGAATATTTTTCAGCAAGAAAATCCAGAAAATCTTTTATTCGATCAACTTGCCTAAATAACACTGAATAAATTTTTCTGCGGCTTCAGGCTTAATTTGATTCAATGCTTTAACCATCTCTACAACAGTTTCAGCAGTAGGATCAATTTTTTCATGATACCAACGATAAATCTTCGAGCGGTCGATCCCCATTGCAACGGCCAATTGATTTTGGCTGATGTCATAAATCGTCAATGTTTCCCGTAATGCCTTTCCCGCTTGTCCCATGCCTTGATTTTGCCAGAGGGAAAAGGCTTCGTAAATGTTGTCATATATGGATACATCAAGTTATAATCGAAGATGTTGCCATATATGGATACAAATTATGGGTGTTAATTCTAAAAAAGAGTGTCTGTGTGTCATCTGTCGTCGAGAAATTCCGCTTGAGTTGTCTCGTCGTAGTTGGCGGAAAACTTGCGGGAGTCCAATTTGTGAAAAAGAACACACAAAAAATCGTCGATCTAAATACTATGCCAGGCTAGGCGAAATAGAACGGGGAAAAAAACAACGTCAAGGACGAGAAATGATCCAATGTGCAGTATGTGGAAAATTTTTTGAGGTTATTCATAATTCACATTTAAAGCATCATTCTTTAACGATTACAGATTATCAAAAACTTTATCCTCATCATCCTTTAATGACAGATTATATGAAATCTAAAAGAGGACAAGGATCATTAAGTCAGTCACGCTATCTTCAATATCAAGGAAAAGAATTAGACGATGAATTATTTCATTTTTTTGCAGGTTCGATGCTGGGCGATGGTTCCCTTGAAAAACAAAAAGATAAACTTAATGCTCGTTATGCAGAGGGTGGAAATAATCAAACTTATATGCAATGGAAACATGATTTTTTGAAACAATATTTTTCCTGCACATTTAAAGAACGCTTATCGGCTCCCCACGTAAAAAGTGGAAAAAGTTATCTCGGTTGGTGGCTTCGCACTTGTGTTCATCCCGATTTAACGCCTTTACATCGTCTTTGGTATAAAAACAGAAAAGTTTTACCCTATTTATTTTTGGATAAATATTTTAATGAATTCTCTTTAGCTGTCTGGTTTTGTGATGATGGGCATTTGTCAAAAAATGGGTGTGGAGCTTATTTATATACGTTCTCTTTCGCTTTAGATGAGGTCGAATGGTTAGCAATTATGCTTCATGGTGCTTATGGTTTGCCAAATAAAATTTTGTTTAATAAAAAAAATCAACCTTTTATCAGAATTAGAAGTCAAGGTGTTAGCAGACTAAAAGAGATTATAGGTCAATTTAAAATTCCAGGAATGGAGTATAAATATCAATGACTAGCTTTTATCTAAAACTTTTTTTTGAGCAAATTCAACTCATCATGGAGGAAATTAAAGAAATTTATTTAGACTCTAAAAATAATATTGTTATTGGCTGGTCGGGAGGAAAAGATAGTACCTGTGTACTGCAATTAATTTGGAATGCTGTTAAACAAATTCCCGTCGAAAAACGCCATAAAACGATCTATATCATCTCCACCGATACCAGAGTCGAAAACCCCATCGTCGCCGCCTGGGTCAGACAATCCCACGATCGCATCAAACAAGCTGCCGCCCAACAGCAAATGCCCGTCGAACCCCATTTGCTCTATCCCGACCTCAAAGACACCTTTTGGGTAAACCTGCTCGGAAAAGGTTATCCTGCCCCGCGCCAAAAATTTCGATGGTGTACCGAACGACTCAAAATCCATCCCGCCAACCACTTCATTCGCGACAAAGTACGAGAAAACGGCGAAACCATCTTAGTCCTCGGAACCCGTAAAGCCAAAAGTGCCAAACGGGCCGCCACCATGAAAAAACACCAACAAGGCCGCATCCGCGATCGCCTCAGTCCTAACGCCAGTTTGCCTAACTCCCTCATCTATAGCCCCATCGAAGACTGGGAAAACAACGAAGTCTGGCTCTACCTCAACGAAACCGAAAACCCTTGGGGCCAAAGCAACGACGAACTCTTTAGACTCTATCGAGGAGCCACCGCCGACAACGAATGCCCCCTAGTCGTAGATACCACCACCCCCAGTTGTGGGGACTCCCGTTTCGGTTGCTGGGTATGTACCCTCGTCGATAAAGACAAATCCATGCAAGCCATGATCATCAACGATCAAGAAAAAACCTGGATGGAACCCCTCCTAGAATTTCGGGACTTACTCGACTTTCGGAGCGACAGCAAACGGGAAAAAGAACGAGAAAATCGAGACTTTAGACGGATTACTGGTCATGTCCAACTGTTTGAACGACAAAACAGAGAACAAGGTGGCACAGAAATCACCAATATCCCTGGCCCCTACCTCAAGCCCTGGCGAGAAGAACTGCTCAGACAACTCCTCCAAGCCCAGATAAAAGCTCGACAAAACGCCCCCGATCACGCCCAAGATCTAGAACTGATTAGTGCCTACGAACTCAGCGAAATTCGGCGCATCTGGCTCGAAGAAAAACATGAATTCGATGATGCCCTACCCCGTATCTACCAAGAAGTGACAGGAGAAACCTTTCAAGACCCCCGACCAGGAG
>JAYKHV010000076.1:0-18637 GCA_035285085.1 Lyngbya sp.
CTGAGCAACCTCCGACTGAGCAACCTCCGACTGAGCAACCTCCGACTGAGCAACCTCCGACTGAGCAACCTCCGACTGAGCAACCTCCGACTGAGCAACCTCCGACTGAGCAACCTCCGACTGAACAACCTCCGACTGAGCAACCTCCGACTGAACAACCTGTTGATCAGGAACCTGTTGATCAGGAACCTGTTGATCAGGAACCGACGACTGAGGAACCTGCTGCTGAGGAACCTGCTGTAGAACGTCCACAACCGACTGGGACTCCTGAACCGCAACCGACGACTCCTGTTGAAGTCCCAACAACCCCAGTTACAGAAGTTGTTCTGTACGACCCAACAAACTTTATTCCTGCTATAACTAAGCCTGTTACACCGTCTAACACTGCGGCTAATGTTAGTTCTGCTAATTCTAGCAATGAACCGACTCCTGGGGCAGATGTTCTAGTTGGTGATGGAACTGATAATCAAATTAGTGCTTTCGCAGGCGATGACATTATCAACATGGGTGATGGCGACGACTGGATCAGTGCTAACCAAGGCAATGATACTGTTGATGGTGGAGAAGGTAACGATACCGTTCACGCTGGAAAAGATAACGACGTTGTTTTTGGTTCGGCAGGCGATGACTGGTTGAACGGAAACAAAGATGATGACTTCGTTGATGGCGGTGAAGGTAAAGATACCATTTTTGGTGGTCAAAGTAACGATACCCTCGACGGTGGAAACGGAGACGACTGGTTAAACGGTAACTTAGGTTCCGACTTCATTGACGGTGGTGAGGGTAATGATATGGTCTATGGGGGTCAAGATGGCGACACCCTCACAGGTGGAACGGGGAATGATACCCTATACGGTAACATTGGTAATGATTTAATCGAAGGAAACGACGGAAACGACCTCATCTATGGCGGTAAAGATAACGACACCATTTCCGGCAATCAAGGTAATGATACCCTTTACGGCGATTTAGGGGATGACTTACTTGATGGTAACGAAGGTACGGACCTCTTAGAAGGCGGTCAAGGAAATGATACCCTCAATGGTGGTTCAGATGATGACGAACTGCTTGGCGGTGAAGGAGATGATTTACTCCTCGGTGGTAAGGGTAATGATACCTTAACAGGAGAAGGAGGAAGCGATCGCTTTTTACTCCGTAGTGGGGATGGTTCGGACTTGATCACTGATTTTGCGGATACTGAAGATTTGTTTATTCTCGATGGTGGCTTAACGTTTGCTCAGTTAAGTATTGTCGATGAAAGTGGTTCAACTCTAATTAAGTTTGGAGAGGAACTGTTAGCTACGGTTGATAATATCAATGCTAGCCTCATTACTGCGGATGATTTTACGAGTCTGTTCTAATATGAAATCGCTTAATGTTTGCGAAACATGATAGATAGGGTTCAGGGGGAGTTGTGAGGAGTGGAGTTAGGTGTTAAGGATTGGGGTAAGTCAACTTACCCTCAACCCTAAACCCTAAATCCTATTCCCCGATCCGCTGTTCCCTGTTCTCTCAAGATTGGTCTCTAGCATGATTTTTTCGATTTCATATCAAGTTTGAAGAATTCTTTAAAGCAGAGTAGGATGAGTAATACTCATCCTACTTTTTTTAGTCATAATTGTTATATCAAATACGGAAGCACCGATGCTACACAACATCTTTTTCCCCGTCTCCCCATCTCCCCTTCAGTGCTGCTGTAATACCCCTGGAAAAAAGGCAACTTATTGCTCTTATTTCTCGTGGATAAATATCAATAACTCTCATTCGAGAGTATCGATCATAATCTGATGCATACGTTCAGCCCATTTACTCCAGTTTAAATGATTGTCGTATTCTTCCCTTGAAGAACGAACAAGCTGTTCATAAATCTCTTTATTAGAAAAGTAACTGGCTATGACACTGGCAAAGTCTTTCCCCTCAGCAGAAAGAGGAAGCATTTTTCCATTTTTTCCATTTTTAATAATTGTTGGTATTCCTCCAACATCTGTAGTGATTACAGGAATACCATAGCCATTTGCCTCACAAATGACAATCGGAGAACAGTCAGCCCGAGTTGGAAAGATCAGAAAGTGAGATTTTAATAAAAGCTGACTAAATTGTTCTTGTTCTTGAGGGATATTCTTATTCAAAAATGGAATAACTTGAACTTTCTCATGTTTAAATTCAGCCGGAGGAGTACAGCCAATTAAAAGTAATTCAGCATCAATTTGCATCTCCAGTAAAGAAACTAGAGTCTCAAATGCAATCCTCCCCCCTTTTCTTTGCCAATCTTTGCCAATAAATAACAAATTACATTTAGAAATATTACACTTCTCAAGGGTTTCAGGGGGATCGGGAACTTTGTCTACATTTGCTCCCAAAGGCATTACCTCAATTTTCTTCGGTTCTGCACCGTAATCGTTTATGGCAGATTGAGCAGCCCAATCCGAAGAATAAACTAATTTGCTAGCTTTTGACACAGCAGTAAGCTCTTGTTGAGAAGCTAGGATAAAGTCTTCTTCACAGGAGTATACTTTATAGGTTTCGTTAATCAGTTTTGCCGTTGCATCTGACCAGTAGACAATGGGTATATCAGTTTCAAAGAAGCTCAATTCTTTTGAAGCAACTGGTGCGTAGATGAGATCGCAAGGTTGACTTTTAAGCTGTTTCTCAACTTGCTGAATAAATTTTTCGTACTGTTCGTTTGAATTTTCTGATTCGTCTCTCAACACTGAACTAACTTTGTCAATTAGTTTTAAGGGTTTTTGCCATGCAGAAGGCTTTTGTGGATTTCCTAAGTTAATTAGTTCAATATCTCTTGATTTTAAGGCGCTATACATACTATAGAGTGTACCTGAAAAAGTATTTTTATCCAGGTAGTTTTTGTGGGAAAGAAAACCTACACGTATGGGTTTCATCATTGATTGAGTTATAGAGTTAATAGAGTGTACAATTAACTGATCAGACCGTAGAATCTAAAAAATTGGTTAGCATTTCTATCTGTAGAATACATGAGAGAACTCCCGACAATAACTGATATTTTGCTAACCTCTGAGCTTAGATTGGTTTAGATTTATTTAACTTTTACCAACCATAATCACGATTTACGAGGTTATATAACCTTTCGTTAAAAGGAAGAAAATAGTCTTGGAGTTTTGCCATCACCTCGTTATCCTGAGGATTGGTCTTATAGGGAGCTGCTGCGTGCTTTTCCTGTCGAAATTTCTCAATCTGTGGGAGAGAAAAACTATCGATTTCTAAAAAATTACAGACTTGATTAAGAACCGACTCTAAATTCTGGCAAAAGTCGTCAAAACTGAGAAGTAAAATCTTCTCTCGATTGAAATAGGTGTAATAGTTTTCTAACTGTTCAACATACTTTCCTCTGTTTAAATAGTTATAAGGATATTTAGCTTGATTTAATTCTGGATTTAATTCTTGTTGAATCGCTTCAAAAAATGATCTTTCATCGGCTCTATTTCTTAAATGTTGGTGTGGATTATAGGAATAGCTGTGATACATCTGCCATGCTGAATAAGCTCTATCTACTGGATTTCTCAATAGAGCAATCATCTTAATATCTCCCAAGTCATGCTTAATCCGTTGGGGAATATTCTGGTGATAAATATAACTCGGTGAAGCTTCAAAGGTCAGCTTATTTCCCTTTTTAAATTTGGAGGGAAAATTGCCTAAATACCACTTGAAGCCTTGACTATAATTTTCGGGTACATCGAAATAGTAAGTCTCTTTCCAATTCCGAGTGACTACAACCTGAGAATGTTGAGTCAAGTATTCATACAGTGAAGTTGTTCCTGCTCTTTGAACTCCAATAATTAAAAAGTCGGGTGGCGACTTAATCAGAGGGTAAACTTGATAAACTGCTTTCTTAACAAACTGCTTAACCATTTCAACTCCTGCTTTTAAAATCCGATCATCTCTCGTTTTAAACCTTACCAACTATATTCATAGCCCAAGAGTTCATACAGTTTATGATTGAAAGGAGCATAGTATTCTTTTAAAAATTGTATGGTTTCTTGATCTTTTTGACTTTTCTCTTCTTTCTTATACTTTCCGACGTTATATTGCTCTTGTTCAAGCTTCTGAAGCATTTCTTCTGAAAATTGTTCAATTTCTAGAAAATCACAAATTTTATTAAGTGTTCCTCCTCTGTCTTTTTTTAATTGATCCATGCTAATAATCATCAGAAGATTTTTATCAAAATACTTATAGTAATTTTCAAACTGATAAACATATTTTCCTCGATCTACATAGTCATAACGAAATGGATACTTATGATAATCAAAGTCGGGTTCAAATTCTTCCTTGACAGCTTCAGAAAAGTTGCGACTATCGTAAAATGGTCTTAAATGGTCATTATCAATATCAAAAAAACTATGAAACATTTGCCAAGCAGAGTATGCACGAGAGGCAGGCTCCCTCAAAATGGCAATCATTTTAATGTTTCCTAAATCCTGTTTGATGAGTTTAGGAACATCTTCATAATAAAGATAGTTTGGCGAAGCATCGCAACTCAACCGATCTCCTTTACTCAGTTTGGAAGGAAAATGACCTAAATACCAACCCAAACCGAGATTATAATGTTCATCGCGATCAAAATAACGAACCTCTTTAAATGAGGTGTTTTTCAAAATTTTAGGATGTTGAATTAAATAATTATAAAGCGATGTTGTTCCTGCTTTTTGCGCTCCTAAAATCAAAAAATCCGGCTGGGCTTTAATTAAAGGATAGACTACATTTTTGATAGAATTCTTAACGCTTTGCATCTGTTTTTTCCTTATTGTTATAAAAACTCTTCAAAATCGAATAAGTGTTGAACTCTCGATTTCGGAAAAATCGAGAGTATTTAATTAAATTGTTATAGAGATTGAAAGCAATTTATCTCTATAAATAAATGATTCATCTTGTGCATTACCAACAGATCAACCAATCATTTATGATGATAACATCTTGTTGGCAAAAAGAGAATAGCAAAGATGAATCTTTTAGTGTTACCTCAATGAAGCTTCTGGGAACAAAGCTTCTGCAAGAGATTTTCCATCAGTTTGTGGAAGTTCTACTTCGAGCAATGAAGCAATGGTCGGTGCAAAGTCAACAATTGATGAACTTTTTTCAATTCGTCCAGGTTTAATCTCCAATCCCAGCCCAAAAAACAAGCCACCCGACTTATGATCTCCTGTTCGGCTATCCCAATAAACTTTTTTAACATTCCCGATCCGATCGGAGTAAACAGAAGTAATCGGTGCATTCCGATTCCACTCAAACAGAAGATCGGGATAGCCAATCGGACGATATCCTCGATAAATTTCATTGGATTTAATGATATTTCGGATCAGAGGTTCTCCAGTCTCCACATTGACTAAAGCTAGTAACTCTTTGCACAAATCCTCACAGAAAGCTTCATATTCTTGTCCCGGTTGAATCCGACCTTGCGGTTCACGACCCACAAGATTAACGCGAATTCCTCCAAAAGCTTCACTAATCGGAACTTGGAAACATTTACGAGGACTCAGATTATCGCTCCATTGTTTTTTCTTTCCCTTCCCCTTCTGAATCGGCTTAAGAATAGATTTCTTAAGTTGTCGGAGAAACTTATACTTTTTCAAATAATTAAGAGCATTGTTAATCCCTTCATTTTGGTTTGCTGTTTGAGGATTTTCCAAGCGTAAAAGAATTTGATCGAGAAGATGAACTCCAGTATAGTTAGGCTCCATACTGGTACTGGCAAAGACAAAAACAGTTGCTTCTGATGAGACCTGCTGCAATAATTCTCCGATAGCAGCATCAATCTTGATGTAGATATCTTGAATCGGATTGCCAATGACATTAACAACATTTTGGTCATCTTCTGGATGGTTTGGATCGTGGAGATGCCAACATTGGTGTCCGACCCAGTGACTTTCCCGAAAAGAAGTGATAAACAAATCCCAGTCTTTCTGATTTAAAAAGTAGCTTGAGAGTCTTTTTTTCTTATCAATACTTCTTGTTAGGCTTTGACAAAATTCTTGAATTTCTGTTAAATCTCGTCCGCAAAAACGGGGACTGCCAATCGCATCTTTACCAAACTTTGCTTCTATTTCTGCTCTCAAAGATGAAGGATAAGTCTGAATCGCAGGTTCATTGGGTTTGGGATTATATTTTTCCGAAATTTGAATTCCATTGAGATTCTCAGAAATCCGAGCTTCTGGAGGATCAATTAATGCGATTTTGCGACCTGCTCGACTGAGAACATTCCAAAACGGTTCCCATTCAAACTGAGTCGGCCCGATCTCATAAGTACCCGGTTGAATTTGTTGCGACCAATACCGACCATGTGTTACTGGGGAAACTCCACTGAAAAAAGTAGGCCAGTGACAGCCGTTAATTCCAGGGGGATCTTCTGTGAATCCAAAAGCTCCTTTACGAAGTAGATCTTTGAAAGTTGGAAGTAAATCAGCATTAGCCCACTGAAAGATTAAGTCTCTATCTGCTCCATCTATACAGATAAAAATCACCTGGTTTTGACGCATACCCGATCCCTAAAATAAACTACAAACAGAGGTAAAATTCTGCCGAATCACTATTAAAAATTGTTGCCTAGCTCTTTAGAAGATTATCCAAACTGGAATCTACAGTTGGGAGTGTTTATTAATCCCTGTTTATCCGAATCCAGCCGGGATCTATTGATGAGAGCTAGTGACAATATTTGAACTCGATTTTGAGACTTTTACCCACTCAAAAGGCTTGGCTTTGACGGTCTCTTTGAAGTTATGACAAGTTAAATCAACTCCCAACCAAGATCCCAGTTTGGCTAAGTCTTCATCAAAAATTAGCTGCAAACGTGTAATTTGTTCGGGTGCTAGCTCTGGCTTTTTTTTCATCGTCCATAAACTTCTGACCCAAGTGCGGAAGCTTTTGGGAATGAACAACTGCCGAAATTCTCTGAGTCCTGGTGTTTCGACTAATATATCGCGCCAAGCACTCTGACGCATTCGTTCTCGCGAAACGTTCTGAGCGCCCAGTTCAAATTCCCATTGCGGTTGACCCGAATAACCGATAAACTGACAAACCCGTTCTAACTCTTGTTGAGGATATTTCAACATTCTTTCAAAGAAAACGGGAAGGACGCGATCACAGCCGAAGGTTTCAAAATATGGCTCTAGTTGCATCGTGTAGCGGCTATAATCTATAAGCTCGCGATGTTGCTCAATTGCTGAGTTTATATCGACCGAAATGATTCCCATCGACCATTCATGAATGTACTGCGAAATCAACCGCTCAATCGGATGACGCATTACATAAATAAACTTGGCATTAGGACAATGTTTATGCAGCCGTTTAAGGGTTTGAGGGTAGGTGGGTAACTTGGTATAGTGGGTACTTGATTCGCCGCAAAGGTCATTTTCCGAGGCATCTTTAAACAGGGAAAGATACCATTCGGTTCCTCGGGCATATTCTTCATCATTACTGAAAAAAAAGGGTTCTTTGGGTTCACTCATAAAGATACCCGATTGCAAAGCAAGCTGCTCATGCAAGGTGCTAGTGGCACATTTCATTGCACCAATGATAATAAAATCAGGATATTTACTCATTGTTGTTTTTCAGGTAGCAATGGGGGTTTCATTGGATTTTGCCAATTCATCCAAATATCCTGAGCTTGATACTCGCAAGTATGAGGTGACTTGTGTTTGACTAACTCACGAGCGAGGGAAATACTCCGACCGACTAACCAACATAAGTTAGCCAGACCCAAACCCAGAACTCCGTAAAATTTGGCAAAATACCGCGATCGCGATGCATACAAATAGGGTCGAGGTCGTTTTCGAGCCGCCACTTCTGATTTTACAGAACCACTTCCGCCTCGCAGATGGATAACTCTCGCCGACGGCCAGTGAAGAATTTTCCACCCGGCATTTTTGGCTCGACGACAATAGTCTACGTCGTCGTAGTACATGAAATATCCTTCATCCATCAAGCCAACTTGCTCTATCACTTCTCCTCGAACTAATACACAAGCGAAACTTGTCCATTGAGGTTCAAAGGGAACGTTAGAGACCGGAATCGGAACATCATATTTTTTCAAAAGCTCGGTAACGGGTCCAGTTGCCGCCGAATCTATCAACTCACTCCAGGGAGAATGATAACGAAAACAACTGATTTGGGGTTGGGCATCTGGCCATTCCAGACGAGGACTAATTAACCCGGCTTCTGGATAGGCTTGCATTGCCTTTAACAGTGAATCAATCGCACCCTTCCTGACGATTGTATCACTATTTAAAAGCAGATAAGTATCAGCTTTAACCGACTTAATTCCCAAGTTATTTCCCGCAGAAAAACCCCCATTCGTGGTAGAGGGTAAAACTCGCGCCCAGTTGCTCCAGTTATTTTGGGCGATCGCCGCTTCAATCATTTCTACGGACTGATCGCCAGAGGCATTATCGACAACCACAACTGTGTCTCGATCAATTTTAACTTCCGATTCTAGAGAAGCTAAACAATCAATGACCAGCTTCGGCGTCCGGTAATTAAGAATAATAATCGCCAGATGCATTACCTTGAGCAATTACAACGTTTACAAGCTTCAGCGTTTCATCAAATGGTCTGAACTTTTAGGTCGAACTAAAGTTCTCCAGACTCATTCCTCACCATCCCCGTCAAATTAAGGATGAAAATCACAGAACCGTTGGGGAATTGAGAATGATATTTCCTACTTCAGACAGTTGTATTTGAGGGTTCAGCTCCCACAACAAAGGTAGGTTCAGAAGTTCAATAAGAATTGTCCTCCATTAACTACTACCTCTGGAATGAGGAACTTTAATTGGGACAATGAGTTTCCCAAATAGTGCGATGAAACACTATTTTTTTCACTCCAAATACTTTCTCTAGTTTATCATAATTTTTTGAATTTTATTGATTTTTTACAAACTTAGCATCCCTCCCACCAACAAGAGTTTTGAGTAATAAAGTCCATTAAAGCCTTGTATTTGGGAGACTCGGGTTGATCCAAATACTCCAAAGCCCCCCAACTTCCCCATTTGCTTGGTTTAGCAACATCAACAAAGTGCATAAACATTGTTCCCCCTTCTTCTTTCCAGTCTTTGAATAACTGGGTGTACAGTTCATACATCTGGGGATGGCGATTAAGTTCAATAAAAAAGTTCGTCAACTCTTGATTATTCACCACATCTTTGCGGCCAACAATATGCTGTCCACCTTCATAAGCCATTAACTTCAACCCTTTTTCCTGAGCGACCTGAGCATGATAGGAAAACAGTTCTTTGACCTGAGGTAAACTATCCTGTCTTCCTTCTGACAATAAATTTCCAGTTTTCAACTGTTGAAAAGCCTTTTGGAAACCGCCATCACCGTCTTTTAACCAAGACTCAACCTTGCTAACATTATCGGGATGACCTAAAGAAGCACCAAAGTATCCAGCGATCGCATAAGCTCCGATACCATGTTGATAACACGCTTTATTTCCTTCGGCAACCCAATATGGACAATCTAGAATACCTTTTTCCGCTCCTTTCCATCCAATCTGAGTCGCAACCACACAGACAACCCGATCTTTTTGATTTCCAAAAGTCTCTTTCCAAATGTCACACATTTGAGCGGTTCGCATTCCATACCATTGTCGAAAAGCATCTTTTTTATCCTTTCCCCAACGCTTTTGACCTTCTTCGAGAGCATAATGAGTTTGCTTAAACTGCCAATTCCACACTTCATTAGAAAGTTCTACATAAGCCTTAAGATTAGGATCTAAACTTTCCTTGACCAACTGAGCAAAGTTAGTCATATATTCATCTGTTGCCATATGAGGCATATTGAACCAAGGATCGGCTTGAACTTTGTTGGCTAGAGCAACCATCACTTCTAAAGGTACACCTTTAAGATTGTAGGAAGCGATTTCAGGTGTAGGTCTATCTTGCCATTCTTTTTGTTGGGAATGATTCGTTCCCATCCAATCCATAAAGCGTAAAGCTCTAAACTTTTTGATTTTTTCAATAAAATCGGAATTGAAGATTTCTCCACTGTTGTATAAGCTTTCATCCTCTGCTTTAATCACTCTAATATTTCTAATATAATCTCCAGTTTGATTCGGATCAGTTTCTAGAATCGTGATTAATATTCCCCCAGAGGTGGATGAATCGACATCAATAACATCTCGACCAGGAGTTGAGGCGGCTTCATCATGTTTTGCAGATAAACCATATTTTATTTTTCCTTCTCCGTCATAAAAAACAAGATACTTCCCTTCTGAAAAATGATTCGCTATTCCTCTCAAAAATAAAGTGCTTACCCGAGTATATATTGGAGAATCTTCCGGAGAAGGTAAAGACTTCACCCAACCCTTTTCATCTAAATCTAAGAGATCTTCTTCTTTGGTATCCCATTCTCCCTGACAACCCGGGTCTGTTTTCGCACACTGAGTAATCCAGGTTTGAGAAGATTTAAAGTAATCTAAAAAGGGCAGTTGTGACGCCCAAGGGGCAATCCCACTTAAATTAATCCCGAGAGGAGAATCATCGTTTAAGGGATTTGAGTTAGAGTTTTGGCTCAAGGTAATCTGAGGGATTGGGGGAAATAACCAGGCATTAGCTTGATGATATAGTCTGGGCAATAAAGTCGAAAACAAAATCATTCCAACTCCAAAAAATATTAAAGAATTTTTCAGTTTTAACTGTGAGGTTTTCATAGGAAAAATATTAAGGATTGCCGTTGAAACAGGTTGGACTCAATGACTGGAAACATTATCTTAAATTCAAACTATCAGAGCGAGCCGCAGGAAGTTTGCGGGTAGGTTTGGCAGATTTTAACGGTCGTCGGGTTGGTTCTGGCTTTCTTAAACATAACCCGGCTATGCCCCCACTAGCTAAAGTAAAAACTGGATTAAACTGACTATTTAAGCAGCAATCTAGTGCATATAAAACAGTAATCACAACAACAACAGCAGCAGGCCCCACCTTGGGGGTTAACCAAGTGGTAGCAGGATAACGGAATACAAAAGCCAAAGCGGGTAAAAATATAGAGCCAAAAACAGCACTCAAACCGACGACTCCATTCACACCATAGGCAATAATCCATAAACTATCTGTAACAGAGACATCCACTAACTCTCCTGCCCAGTTATAATCAAATACACGGTTACGTCCCCAGCCGCCCCATCCAAAAACCATTCGTTCTAGACCTTTTTCAACGAGTAATTCTTCATTATCAAATCTAAACGCTAAGGAGTGAGCGCGTTCTTCACCTGCAATATCTGTAGCCACAGAAATAATGGCATCGGCTTGATCGCCGGTAAAGTTTCCGGTTGCTCCTAGAAACAGGTAAAAAGATAAAGCAGAAATTAATGCTAATAAAGGAAGTGAAATTTTCAACCACTTGACGACCAACAAAATCATAATGCCGTAGAGAGTATAAAGATAAGCGCCAGTTGATCTGACCAAAATATGAGTCACAAACAGAAAGCCGACGAGCAAGTTCATGGGAACATTCCAAAAACTTTTCAGGATGCCCGACTGCCACAGCCAAATTGAGACGATCAAAGCAGCCATCATCCACACGCCGACGCTCAAACCATGTACCATGAAAACATTGGGTCGGTAGCCTCCGAGACGAACGGATTGACCAAATTCGTGAATCCCGTGATAACCGTAAACCATGCGGTGCAACTGAGGGCTGATCACACTCTCAATGAGACAGAGGGGCGCGTAGATCAAGCCACTGACAAAAATCCCCATCGCCAGTTGACGAAGACCTAATAGATCATTGAGATAAATGCGACCGAGAAAATAGGGGATTCCATACTGCATGGTTCGATCCAAAAGGGCTGCTATCCCATCGTAAGCCCCTAAACCATTGGTCATCGATGAAATAAACGGACAGATACACCAAACCAACATCGGAACATCGATCCACCCAAATTTGAAGGAATTCAAACGTTTAGAATCAAACAGAACAGTAGCGAGCAGGATACTGTAACAAGTGGCAGATGTTCTGTTATAGTCCGGAAGACCGGGGAAAAGAAATGCAACTCTTTGAGGTAAAAATAACCAGGAAACGATAAAGCTACTTACGACTGCTTTGCGAGCCGGAAGAAACTTAAACAAAGCTAGGACTATCGGCAACCAGATTTGGAGTACAAGTTGAGCTTGAGGAGTCATTCGCTACTCTCGATAATTAGACTTCAGATAACTTTATTTTACTTTTCTCAATTGGACTGTTGGTGGCCATAACAATTGAACTCTGATCAAATTGCAAAAATCTACTCGCTCATCATTGGGTTTAACTGTACCTCCAATTCATCGCGCTCGGTGACTGCTGCCTATGACTGAAAAATGAATAGAAGTGAGAATGACGGGTTAGGTTGAAGTATCTTGATTGCTGATTCCAGCTTGATTATGGCGATCACAAGAGGCTATCAATAGGTAATCCAAAACCCAAAGAATAGCGACCTAAACAAACGATAAATAGCAAACCTAACAGTAGAATTGTTGCTTTAAGGTCTTGTCGAAAACAAGTGAGTTTCTCTTGCCATAAGCCATAATTAACAGCTAAATAGCTGGGTAGGTCATTAAAAGCAATTACCGTAATGGCGCCGACAACTCCAAAAAGTTCATTTCCGGCGGGAAGCAATATAACCATATACAAGAATTTAAGGAAGTAACCGAATGCTACGGGTTTAGGATTTCCAATCGCATAAAGTGCTTTATCTATTGTTGCTGACAACAACAAAGGCCACAGTCCAACGGCGAGAATAGGTAACATCCATCCGGCTTGCTGATATCGCTCATCGTAGAGTATTTCAATGATGATATCTCCAAAACTAGCCAGAATCGTCACCATAACAGCAAGCCCCATTAACAGAAACTTACGCTTTTGTAAAATTTTAGCTCGCAAGCTGGGTCGATCTAAGTCGGCATATTTAGAAATGACAGGAAACATCACCTGTTGACTAATTCGCTGAACGACTTGTCTGGGCAAATCTGCAAAAGTAAAGGCAACAGTATAAATTCCCAATAACTGAAGCGTAAACAGCTTTCCTAAAATCAGTCGGTCAGCTTGGGAAGCCAAAAAAGTCATCATTGTGGAGACAAAAATCCAAGTCCCAAAAGACATGATTTCTTTGATCGAGTCTTTATCCCAAGCAAACCAGTTAGAAGTATCTGGCTCTAAGCGATGACTCCAGGTCGTTTTGACCAGACTAGAAACAATATTTCCCCCGACTAAAGCCCAAACTGTAGGGGTTATAGAAGCCCAAACAATTGTCACGGCAAGGGAAATAATCTGGGTTGCAAAGTCAAGTCTTGTGATTTTTCCCAGCTCAAGTTTGCGGCTGAGAGTTGCCAGAGAGGTAGAACTAAATCCATTAATGAAAACGGTTAAAGCTGCAACGGGAAGTAACCACAGCAACCGGGAATCGTTGTAGAACTGAGACACCGGCCAAGCGAGAATCAGACATCCGATCCAAATCCAACAGGCTCTGAGGATTTGTAGCGTCCAGGCGGTGTTCAGAAAAACGGGGTCGTTCCCACGAGGACTGCGGATAATACTGGGACGAATTCCAATGTCTGAAAATAAGGCTACACCCATAATGAATGTATGCACCAAAGCCATCAGACCAAACAATTCAGGAATCAGGAGGCGGGTGAGAATCAGGTTACTGCCTAAACGCAGTGCTTGACTCCCACCATAACCAACCAGTGTCCAGATTGTGCCTTTAACAGCCTGCTTTTTAACTGAGGACATAACAAGTGGGTTAGAGAGGGCTAAACAAATCTAAGAAGCTGATATCAATTCGGGGCTAGGCTTTGATTGAACTTGTCGGTGTTAAATCTTTCTTTTTTAACGGTAGAAAACCGTAAAAAACAATGACTTGAATTAATACCTAAATCGCTTAATTCTTTGATTTGCATAGGGTGTATCTTTCTCAGCCAGTTTGTGTACTCGGGATGTCGATTACTTCCTCTGTCTGGCAATCCTCAGTGAAAACACTGAATTCGTGAGGTTTGCCTCACCTAGTCTAACCTACCCTCTCTCCGCAAAACTACTGTTGAGGGCCAGCTTCATCAAATTTTTACATCAATATATACACTCTTTACATAAAAATAGGATTTTTCGGGTGCATTCGGGATCAAAGTCACTAAAATCAAGGATTTGTAAAGAAGCGCGATCGCCTTGGCCAATGCCGAACCTACCTATCCCAGCCAACCCGAAACGCCAATATAGCAGCAAAGCCTGAATTCGGGAATTGCTCTTGTTCGATCACGAAAATAACACCCGAGAGCGGAAGCCCCGTTACTTATAGCGGGGAGGAAGCGAGGGCCTGATTGTGCGATCGCCGATTAAACCTCGTTTAAAGTTAAGGTATTTTTCTAACTTCTTTGTACGGTTTCTTTTTCGGGTTCAAATTCCGTTGAACGATTAACTTGCCACCAAATCGTTAAACCCCCACCAATCACTAACACGGCTATCCCAATAACGAGTAAAATTTGTTGCCATTTTTTCAAGCCCGAAGCGGTCGGTTGCGCTGGTTTTTCGGATTCTTCTTCATCGTACATTAACGCCTTAGAAGCTTCGGTCGGTTCGGACTCAATTTCTTCAGGGATACTCGGTTTAGCTGCGGTATCAATCAGAATTAATTTCTGCGGTGAAACGCCACAATAAGTTAAGACAACAGAAGTATTATCGTGACCATTGTGAGTATTGGCTAAATTAATCCAACCTTCGACTGCGGACTCTAAAGATTTTTCGCCTTGCAGGACAGCAGGGGCATAAGCCGCCCAGGATTTTTCTACCCAATCATTATCACTTAACCCATCAGAACATAACAATAATAAGCCATCTTCTTCGATAACAAATCGCTGTACCGTTGGACGCAAAAATTCTGCTTCTCGGGTACCAACGGCTTGAGTTAACGCCCCGCCATCCCGACGTTGAGAGGCTTCCCAATACAAACTTCGACCATATTTCACCTCCCGAGTTGCCACATCATCATCAACGGTTAGGGCTTGACAAGAATCCCGAGTCATCCAATAAGCGCGACTATCGCCCACATTAACTATGTACAATTCGTGAGCATTTTTCAACTCCGAACCTTTGGCGGTTTTGATCTTTTGTGGCAGTTGTAATGCCATCACCAAGGTTGTTCCCATGCGTTGCCTTAACTCCCGTTTTTGTTCGTTATTTTGGGCGGCAATCACATTATTCACAACTCGGGTAATTTCTTGCAGTTGATCGATGATTAAATCCGGGGGGGTTAAGCCAACTTGTTCGTTAATTTCTGCCATAAAAGTTGCAATTAACGGTTTGATTGATTTCACCGCTAACTGACTGGCAACTTCTCCGCCATCGTGACCCCCAACTCCATCACAAATCAGACTTAAATGAGGAATTAACTGATTATTAGGATAGCTATTAATCTGTTCTAAATCGAGGGTTTGGGGATAACAACTATCTTCATTATGCGATCGCACCTGGCCCGTATCGCTCCGACCGGCAACGGCTAAATGTAAAGGCAATTGGGCGGCTTGTTCTAACAACAGTTGATTCAATTCATCGGAAATTGTTTCCAAAGAAGCCGAAGAACTCTGCATGAGTTTAGAAATATTTTGCAGAGGTTTCTGGACTTCATCTTGAGCAGTTTCAATAAAAGCTGACCAAAATTCCGCCAAATCTTTTAAGCTGGGCTGCACTTTCCCTCGATGTAATTGGATTAATCGAATTCGCCAACTATCGGCGCGAATATTATCTTTAACTAAAAGACTATAAGCCGCCCCTTGTTCCGATAACGGTGTCCACAGTTGCAACATTTGCCACAACCAATACACCTGACGCACACTTTTAGTTTTCGGCCAAACTTCCACCATTGCAGGGAAAAGTCCGCCTTTAGAATCGGTCGGAATATTATCCAATAATAAAATTTCTTCGCTATCGTTAGCCGAACCCAAGTTATAAATCCCATGAATTCCCGGCAAATGCAAACGATGGGGATACAGGTACAAATAGGGCAGCATCGCATCGGACACCGACTCGGGAATGGTCGGCGGTACGGCGGGTTTGGTATCCAGCCAAACTTGAGGCGTACCGACATAATAGCGATTTCCAACGACTTGTCCGGGTTGAATTTGACTGGCAACCGAACCGACAGCCCACAGATAACGATAAGTCAATTGAGTTTGACAAGTCTCGCAAACTGGACGGCCAATGGCGTTGCGAGGTTCTGGACAGGTGGGGTTAGGACAGTAAATCGGGGGTTGCGATGCACTGCTAATTTGGAATAGTTTTTGTAAAGACACGAGTCAAGATATATTGCTGAAGGACTCAACTTAGAAAAATTCAAATATACAATGATTGTAGCCTCTATCTGATTGTTCTGATGTACTCTGCATGAAAGAACAATCAGTTCAGTCTCACCCCTGCGGTGCGTAGGTCTTGTGTTCTCCTTCATGCTCATCGCCTATGTTTCTCAATCCGACAATTTTTTGGTTACTGGCTGGCGCCTTGCTTTGCTTGATGGAGTTGTTTGTGCCGACAGCTTTTGTAGAATTAATGATGGGTTTGAGTGCGTTGGTGGTGGCGGGAGTATCGTTAATTGTTCCCTATGCCAATGTACAAGTTTTACTGTGGATGATCTTATCGGTGGGTTCAATTGTTGGGTTGCGGCGATGGCTTCCGAACCGTCGAGTTGCGACCATTGAAGATGCACAAGAAGCGGAAACGTTAACGGAAATTTTACCCGGTCAAACCGGTCGAGTTTTGTATGAAGGGAATTCTTGGCGAGCGCGTTTGGAAGCGGGAGAAATGGCGATCGCTCCTCATCAAAGGGTAATTGTGATTGGACGCGAAGGCAATACCCTGATTGTGATCTCAGAAAAGTTACTGAATGCTTCAGAATGATTAAGATTTAATTAATTTTTTTCGGAAACTGGAGATTTCCGAGATAAAAGCCTTTGAAACTGTAGATAAAATAATAGAGGAGTATAGATTATATTTTGGTGTTTTTCTCATCGGTAATCTGCAATATAACTTATTGATGTCTGCTAAACATTAGCACAAATTGAGGGTTCTCACAATGGAACAATTCTTTTTACTGGTTCTGCTGGCTTTGGGAGGTTCGGGTCTGGCTGGCAGTGTCAAAATTGTCAATCAAGGCGATGAAGCCATAGTCGAAACGTTGGGAAAATATAACGGTCGCAAACTGAAACCGGGTTTGAGTTTTGTTGTGCCTTTTTTGGATCGGGTTGCCTATAAAGAAACGATTCGAGAACAGGTTTTAGACATTCCTCCCCAACAATGTATTACTCGGGATAATGTTTCGATTAGTGTGGATGCGGTTGTCTATTGGCGAATTATGGATTTAGAAAAGGCTTGCTACAAAGTCAATAATTTGCAAGCAGCAATGGAGAATTTAGTCCGCACTCAAATTCGTTCGGAAATGGGTAAACTTGAACTCGATCAAACCTTTACCGCCCGTACAGAAGTGAATGAAATGTTGTTGCGAGATCTCGATATTGCGACTGATCCTTGGGGCGTAAAAGTGACTCGGGTAGAATTACGGGATATTTGTCCGGCGAAGGCGGTTATGGATGCAATGGAGTTGCAAATGTCGGCTGAACGTCAAAAACGGGCGGCGATTTTAAAGTCTGAAGGGGAACGAGATTCTGCGATTAATAGTGCGCGTGGTCATGCAGAAGCGAGGGTTTTGGATGCAGAAGCCCATCAAAAGGCGATGATTTTAGAAGCCCAAGCCCAACGTCAAACTCAAGTGTTGAAAGCCCACGCCACCGCTGAAGCGCTGCAAATTATTACGAAAGTTCTCAACAGCGATCCCAAAGCCAAAGAAGCGCTACAATTTTTACTCGCTCAAAATTATATGGATATGGGAACAACCATTGGGAATAGTGATAGCAGCAAGGTGATGTTTATTGACCCTCGCAGTATTCCGGCAACCCTAGAAGGAATGAAGGCAATTGTTGGGGATAATAATTCTCAAATTCCCGACTATAAAAAGCCTTTTTAACGGTTAAATTGCAATTCAAATTAAAGACTGGGGTAGGTTGAACCTATCCTATTTTTTTACAGATTAATCTTCAAGAGTTAAATATTCGCTATTGATAATTGATGGAGAACACTGTAGGGGCGGGTTCTGTCAAAATGTATGTTTCCCATAAACAACTGATATAAACTCGCCCCCTGTTGCTACATCAGCTAAAGATTGATCTGTAGCATCATTTTCTGTACATTTATGCTGATGCTTGCTACTGTTGAGTCAAAGTTTTTCTCTTCAGTATTCCAATGATTGTAATACAACCCAATCCGATCACCATTCCGGGTTCAGGTACAGCTGTGGCAACCAACGTTCCTGTAACATTACTAGATCGAGGAATAAAGACATTAGAAGAACCGGGTTGTATCCCAATTCCAACGGTGAGAGAATCTAACACCTCTGCTAACTGATAATCAAATCCAAATACAGTTGGAATGGGTTGAGTCAATAACTCGGTCACCAGATTTTTATTGAGGATTTCCCAGAAGTCTGTTTCATTGGGATAATTGGCTAAGAACGCTTCAACATAATTGGAAATTTGAGTAAAATCTGGATACTCAAACGGATTATCTTTGCCGATTCCTTCTACATAATCGTAGCTGGCAACCAAAT
>JAYKHV010000077.1:0-27732 GCA_035285085.1 Lyngbya sp.
CCTCCGGGAACGTCCGTTGCTCTCTTGCAAACTTTGCTCTCGACGGAAACCGCCGAGCCGCAAGGCAAGCGCTCCTTGATGGAAACCACCAAGTCCGCACTGCCTCACCGAGTCAGGAGTCACCGAGGACCGAGGACCGAGTCAGGAGGGAAAATTGCATGGGGATTCGCGCCCCCAAACAATTTTGATCACCGCGGGTGACGGTGGGGTATTAAACCCATAAGAGAAATGATGATTTAATTGTTGCAATTGAAGGAGATACGATAGCAGTTTTAGATGGGGGTGCAGACATCAGGTTAACGCCTGTTAGCGTGTTAGATGGCTTTGGTAATCAAACGATTTCACTGGGTTAGTGAATGTTTTAAGAAGATGTAGAGACGTGCTATTAGAACACATCTCTACAATCTCAGGAGTTAAACCTGATTAATCTCTGTCGTAAGAGCGGTTAAAAAAGTTCTTGGAATTGGAGTTAGTATTCCGGGTAGAAACTCGGCTAGAAACTTGGTTAGACTTGCGTTCAGAAACTCGCTCGGAATTCCGCTCAGAAACTCGGGTTTCGGTGTCGTCTGTGGTTTTTTCAGCGCTATTAGAATTGCGGTTTTCTCCTCGGTTTCCAACTCGGTTGTAAATTCGGGTAGAACTTCCGGTTTTGCTGCTGTTATCTTCGCTGTTATCGGCGGTTTTAGTGGTGTTATCTTCGCTGTTATCGGGGGTTTTAGCGGTGTTATCTTCGCTGTTCTCAGGGGTTTTAGAAGTGGTCTTATCTTCGCTATTGTCGGGGGTTTTAGCGGTGTTATCTTCGCTGTTGTCGGGGGTTTTAGAAGTGGTATTGTCGGTGGTGTTTTTTCTGCTATTATCGGTTCTGTTGTCGGTTTGAGTGGGATTAATACTTTGGGAATAAGCACTTGCAGAATAGTCATGGGTAAAGTAAATATGACCCAAAGTTTTATCCTGATAAGTGCGTTTGGTAAACCGCCAACCGGGTTCTAAAACAATCTTGACAAACCCATTAGACATACCATTAGTTCGACCAATAACAATGGGTTCATTGTAGGGATTATCCCGAGAAGTTGCGACTAATAAAATCTCACCGCCCACACCTCGAACACTGAGACTATGAGACAGGGCTAAATCTTCGCCTCCCATGCGAACAGAATAGCCATTACTATCGGTTGCCCGCCCACAAATTCCGGTAAAATCAAAGTTGAGTAATAACGGATCAACTTGAATGGGATTACTACCACTTTCGCTCCAACAAGGTGTGGTATTAGAAATCTGTTCAACAATAACTAATGAATACCCATAAGTACGAGGAACAGCCATCGCCACATACCGTTCTTGTTCGACTTCTTTTTGACCAAATTGAACTGCAAAGGCTTCTGAGGCGACATTTACAGTGGATAAAACGGTCAGGGCGAGCGCTGCAAAAGTTCGTTTAAATGCACGTTTCATAGCTTGAGAAAACCTCAATAAATGTGTTCAAAATCTCTACACTATTAACCCAGTGGTCATAGTCTAGACGTTAACAACGTTGATAGACCAACTCTGATTTAGATAACCTTGTGGACGTGACTGAATGGCTGAATAATTTGCTTTTTCGGATTCATCTCCATGAGATCAGAAGGTTTTTGATTTTTAATTATAGATAGAATCCGAACGACCTAAAAACAGTCAAATTTGTAACAACTGTGCGGTCAGCTTCATTAAACAAGTCTTTAAAGTTGCGGTAAAGGTTCCGGAACCTCAAAGATTTTTTCACAGTCATTCAGTTGGTAGCGGTTGCGGGTTCATGTTGCATATCCCGTTTTGGATCGCCTAATTCCCGTGTTTTTGCGGCAAATTCCAGCAAAATTACATCGGGGTCAAAGAAATCAAACGAGGAGATAAATGTCGTTTCATTTCTTTGTTCAACCCAACCAGAAGGAACATCTGCGTGATGCAAAATCGGAGGGGTTGGAATTGCCAACTCACTGAATTTTTGGTGATCATCTTGCAAATGTTCTAAAGAAATATTAAAAGCAACATGATTCATAGAACCATGAGCCGTAACAATATCCCCTTTTTTTAAACGTTCTGGGTCAACCGAGGCAATTCCGGGAGCGGGGGCGGGTGCATTGGGAAACCAGAAAAACGCCAAAGCATCCCCATTTCCCCCATCAAAAAAAAAGTGTTGACCGCCACCGGCTAAAGCAATGGTTTTGATCAATTTCAAGCCTAAAATATTGGTGTAGAAATCGACCGTTCGAGCCATATCCCGACAAACCAAGGCTAAATGATTTATTCCTTGTAATTTAAACTGATTCATCCGCAACCCCCAATTCGATTTTAGGGAAAATCAATCTGAAAATGTTGTTGTGTACTATTTTTGGCACAGTCCGGTCAAATGTCAATCTTTGCTCACAAAAAAATCAAGGGTGAGCCAAGCCCCACCCCGATTTTAGTTAAAAATCATTTACAAAATTGTGGAGGATGTCAAGCGCAAAGGAGGGACTCAGAAGCCACCTCAATCACTTTCCGCCCAACAGACGCCGCCACCGGACGCAAATTTTCCACCAACTGCACCATATCTTCTAACGACAACGCCTGACGCGCATCGGAGACAGATTTCTCCGGTTCGGGATGACACTCTACCATTATGCCATCTGCCCCACAAGCAACCGCCGCCCGTGCCAAAGGTTCAACCAGTTCCCGTTTTCCGGCCGCGTGGGAAGGATCTACAATAATCGGAAGATGGGTTAACTGTTTCAGTCCGACAACCGCCCCCAAGTCGAGAACGTTGCGGGTGAAACTATCGAAACTGCGAATTCCCCGCTCACACAAGATGACATCGGGGTTGCCGTGCGCCATAATATATTCGGCCGCCATGATGAATTCTTCGAGGGTTGCCGCCAGTCCCCGCTTCAAAATCACCGGTTTTCCCACCTGTCCGATGGCTTTGAGCAACTCGAAATTCTGCATATTGCGGCTGCCAATTTGCAACACATCGGCGTAGGCGACAACGGATTCAATTTGGGGAATAGACATCACCTCCGTCACCACCGGAACGTTATAACGCTGACTCACCCCCTTTAAAATTTTTAATCCTTCCAAGCCGAGACCACCGAAGGAATAAGGAGAAGTACGGGGTTTATAGACGCCACCTCGCAACAGTTGAACGGGGGCTTTTGTTAGCTGTTGGGCGACTTGTTCCATTTGTTCGAGGCTTTCAACGGTACAGGGACCACCAATAATTAACAACTCTTGACCGCCAACGGTGGTTTGTTCGTTAATTTTAATTTGGGTTTGGTGTTGAAGATCGGTTTTGCTGACGAGTTTAGCTTGAGACATGGTGAAATTCTCCTAAAGTTTGTGAATGAGTCAAAAAAAAACCCGGAACTTGTAGGTGTTCCGGGTGAGGTAAAAGAACCAGCATGACAACTTACCCGGAACCTGTTCGGGGCCAAAAATAAAAGCCATAAAAGTAGGTGTTGGATAAAATCATCACTGGAGCGGTAATACGAGGAAATTGTGTTCTGAGCAATTAAAAAGCCGCAGGTCTTAGTTCTGCGGCTCACCTTGAGTTATCCATGAAAAGTTGGACTCACTCTCGGTGAACCGGGGTAAACCAAAAATAAAAATAGCTGTTCGCTGAATACATAGCTTGCTGGCTCTTTTTGTTGAGTTGAATTATTACTACTAAAGAACCTAGCACAAGCAAGCCACAAAGTCAATCCTTCGGGGCGCATGGCGATGCGCCCTTTCAGTCACCAGTACCCAAAACTACCCAAAAACCCGGTTTCTTTGAGAAACCGGGTTTTTCTTCGTAATCCCGACTTGGGGGCGGGTTTTGACAGTTTACAGTTATCAGTTATGCAGTTACCAGTTTTTACAGTTATCAATTAGAGCGTGTTTTCAGCAATCGCTTGTAAACTCTAACCTGTAACCTACGATACCGGTTCACTGTAAAAACCCGCCCCTACAACGCTGATAACTGATAACTGCCTATTCCCCACCTCCCCATCTCCCCCTGCACCCCACTTCCTCATCTCCCCCTGCACCCCACCTCCCCACCTCCGGTCCCTCCCCACTTCTGACTTCTGATATCCGAACCGTTTCCCTCGTCCTGACCTCACTCCAACGGTTGCGAAGATCCTTTAAGATGTGAGTAGAACGGTAGTATTACGCAAGCGAGTGACGAAATCCATGACTTCTCAAGTAATCGTTGAAAAGCAAAAGTTAGACAATCCCCCCTTTCAAATTCATTATCTCGGCGATCGCGTTTTGCGTCAGTCGGCTAAACGGATCTCTCGTGTGGATGACGACACTCGCAGATTGATACGAGAGATGCTGCAAACGATGTATAGTGCTGATGGTATTGGTTTGGCGGCGCCGCAGGTGGGGATTCAAAAACAACTGATTGTAATTGACTGCGAACCCGATAACGCTGCAACTCCCCCGTTAGTCTTGATTAACCCGACCATTAAAAAGTCTAGTCAAGAAATCTCTCCTTTCCAAGAAGGTTGTTTGAGTATTCCGGGGGTTTATATGGATGTGACCCGCCCGGAAGTGGTTGAAGTGTCGTTTAAAGATGAAACCGGACGTCCCCGGACTATTCGCGCCAATGAATTGTTATCTCGCGCCATTCAACACGAAATGGATCACCTGCAAGGGGTATTATTTGTAGACCGGGTGGAAAATCAACTCGCCCTCACTCAAGAGTTGACCAAACACAAGTTTTCTCCCAAAGCCGTTAAACATATTAAGTCTTAATGTTTTCGGCGAGGAGTTGGTACAACCCACGCATTGCCAATTCCTCAACCCCTAGCTTTTGCTCCCGGTAAATATTACCATAGTTAAAATTTATTAACAGATTGGGTTAATACAAATATGGTTGGAACGCCAAAGAGTGCCTTATTTTTAGGGGGTTCGTGCATCGCTGCGATCGCTGCCGTTGGTTCGATTTTTGAACTTTCATCAGGACAACCCGAACTGGGTGCAACGGTAACTACAGTTATTTTACTCCTGAGTATCCCCTTGGGAGGGCTTTTATTTTGGGCTGCCGTTCGGGATGCTCAGGCTAACCAGGAATAGTTGATAGGGAACAGGGAACAGGGGACAGGGAACAGGCAAGAGGCAAATAGGCAAATAGGCAAATAGGCAATAGGCAATCATGCAATAGGCAATCTTGCTATAGTCGGCCAGTTTGTCCGGGCGCATTGCCATGCGCCCCTACCGAAAAATCTGTTTTCCATCTCCCCCTGCACCCGGTCCTCCCCACCGATAACCCATCCGTTTCCATGCATCATTAACCCAAAAAACCCACCAACAACCCATCCGTTACCCATCCCCCTCTCCCCCTCTCCCCCTCTCCCCGACACCCGACACCCGACACCTGTTTACGGTTTACGGTTACGCGATCGCTGCGGGTTGCTTTTCTAACGGCACCTCAAACCGTTCGCCGGGAGTGGGGTTGAGAACCCGGGTAGACAGGTTGTGACGCGCCAACAACGACCGAAAATCTTCTAAACTACCCACAGCTTTCAGCAGAGAATTTAATAACCCCTCATAGGTAACATCTCCACCTGCTGCCGTCGGTAACATCACCTGCGGTTTCACCCATTCCGCAATTTGTAACGCACTTTTGGTTCCTTTAATAATCGGCCCGACTAAGGGCAAAGCCAAATCAATTATCGGCGTAATTACCACATCAATGGGTGTTTCTTGTTGCAGGGATTTATCGTGATTGCCGTGCGGTTCATAATAGACTTTTAAATTCGTTTCTAACTCTCGGAATAAATAGCCATTTTCTACCGTTGTCGGCCCGATGGGAGAACCCGGAACGGCTTTAATTTCAACTTGATTATCTAACGAATAAGTAGAACCTTGTTCTAATGTCCTAACTTGGGAAAATCCCAATTCTTGGGCAACTTTAGCCGCACTTGGTGAACCCACAACCGGAATCATTTTATCAAGGATTTTCAACGTCGGGGGATGGGCGTGATCTTCCAATCCCTGCGACAATACAATCAGGTCAATATCGTGAGGAACCGGGCGAGGCGTGCGTTTTTCGCCTTTAAACAACCAAGCCTGATTCCCAAACACTAACGGCCCGACGAACCAGGGATCAATGAGAATTCGTTTGTTTCCAATCTCTAATAGCCAAGAATTACTATCAAACCAAGTCAGATACATCGGATTTTGTTATAAAGAGACTCTTTCTATTGTAATTAATCTTTACATTTTGAGTTTAACAGAAAGCCAAAAAAAGATTTTTCGGCGATGTCTGTCTTAGAGGAGATGTGATTTACAGGCTCTTATCGTAAGCTGTAACCAATCCTATCACTTTAGTTTATCAGGGAGGAACAATTTTGTCAGGTAGTTGGACAACGATATTTCACACGCTAGTCATAGGAACCCTTGCCTATGTCGTTCTGATTATTCTACTACGGATTTCAGGAAAACGCACCCTTTCTAAATGGAATGCTTTTGATTTTATCGTGACAATTGCATTCGGTTCGATTCTGGGAATGATCCTGTTAGCAGAGGATACCAGTTTAATTCAAGGAACAGTTGGATTTGGTTTATTAGTTCTGCTGCAACTTGGGGTCAGTTGGTTATCGGTTAATTCTAAACAAATGCAAGCGTTGATTAAAGCAAAACCCGCTCTATTGCTTTATCAAGGGAAAATGATTCCAGAAACGCTGAAAAAAGAACGAATTACAGAAGAAGATGTATTAGCCGCTATTCGCGCCAAAGGAATTTCAGCAATAGAAAATGTAGAAGCGGTTGTTCTGGAAACCAACGGTAACTTCAGCGTGATTGAACAAAATAAAGGAACATCGAGTTCGGCTTTAATTGATGTTGAAGGTTATCCTGTCGTTCAAAGAGAACTGACTCAAGTCTAATAGATTTTGATTAAAAAGGAAAGATCCCCCATTATCCCCCTTAAAGAAAAGCAGGGCCGTTTCGTTCTAAGGCCAAAATTTGATTGGTGGGGGGGTGGGGAGGTAGGGAGGTAGGGAGGTAGGAAGGATTTTTATTAATAAAAAGCTATTTTTCATCTCAAAAAAATCCTCTTCCCAGCGCCCCATCACCCCATCACCCCATCCCCCCCGACAATTTTTAACTGAGAATGAAACGGCCCTGTAAAGAAAAGGGGGACTTCTAACCGACCTCAAAACATCTCTACTCTTTAGCTTTTGAGAATTAAATGATCTTACAATGAATAAAGTCGTTTTCTTTTATACAGGTTTAGAACCCATTTTCAGAATTATTATTATTGGGACGTTGGCTTATATTAGTTTGTTATTGCTGTTGCGGGTATCAGGAAAACGAACCCTTGCACAGATGAATGCGTTTGATTTTGTGATTACGGTTGCAATTGGTTCAACTTTTGGTCGATTATTAACAGCAAAAGGCGTTTCTCTAGCTGAAAGTATTACCGCTTTTGGGGTTTTAATTGGATTACAATATATTGTTTCTTGGCTGACGATTAAATCTTCTGATTTTGCAGATTTAGTAATGGCGAGTCCTTCTTTACTTTATTTTGACGGACAGTTTATCCAGAAGGCGATGAGAGAACAGCGTTTAACGAAGAAGAATCTCTTGGAAACCGTTCGACAGCAGGGAGTTGTTTCTTTGCAGGATGTGGAAGCAATTATTATGGAACCGATGGGGAATATTACGATTATTAAAAAGCAAAAGTTTGAACAATCTACAGACAAGTCTGCGTTAAGTAATATTCTCGATGTTGATTATTAATTTTGTAGGGGTGGGTTCTGCCTAAATTTATAGCACATCCCAAAAACCCGGTTTCTCTCAGAAACCGGGTTTTTAATCCTTTATTCGTGAACCGTTCCATCTGGCATTGTTGCACCCTTTAATATAGCATTATTTAAGTCTGCTCCATCTAATTTAGCATTAGTTAAATCTGCGCCAGACAAATCTGTATAATTTAATTGTGATGAGCGCAAGTCTGCTGAGTTTAAATCTGCTCCTGATAAATTGGCACTTTCTAACTTAGCCTCTCGTAAATCTGCTTCAACTAATTTTGATGCAGCTAAACAAGTATTTCTCAAATCAGTTCCATTGAGTTTAGCTTGACTTAAATCGGTGTAGCTTAGTTGAGCGTAAATTATACAAGCTTCTTGTAGTTGTACTCCTTTTAATTGCGCTCCTTTTAAATTAGTATAACTCAAATCTATTGTACTTAAATCCGCATTGGATAGTGAAACACCGGGAGCTATTAAATAGACTCCTCTCCGTAAAAAATCAAAATCAACAGGAAAACGAGTATTTTCATCACAGATAGCTTGCTCTAAGTTTGTATTTTCAAAATTGACATTGATCAGATCTACAAGAATTTGCTGATTGTGATAATTTCCTCTCAGGTTTGCTCTATGAAAATTGGCTTCTTTGAAGTTAGCGTTTCTAAACTTTGCACCTCGTAAATCTGCATTGACAAGTCTTGCATTAGTGAATTCAGCATTTTTACAATTTGTCACTGTTAAAACTGCATCACTCAATTCTGCACCATTTAGACGAGTATAAATAAGCTTTGAACAGTGAAGATAGGCTTTGTATAAATCAGCTTGACTTAAATTAGCACCACTTAAATCAGCATCAGAAATATTTGCTTCACTCATGTTAACATTGTTTAATTTTGCATTTTTGAAACTAGCTTCTCTTAAATCTGCTTTAGATAAATCCGCATTTTTTAAGTTGACTCTATCTAACTTTGTTTTGACTAAATAAGCACCAGATAAATCGGATTCTCTTAAATTTGCTCCAGTCAGATTAATCTTACCCAAGTGCATATAACGTAAATTTGCACCTCTAAGATTTGCCTTCGATAAATTTACATCAGAACCTAATGATTCTCCAGTGCTACTCAAATCAACACCTGCTAAATTAATCCCGGTAAAATCTCGTTCACCTTCGTTATAACGCCTTAAAAACTCCTCAGCAGTAACGGGAGGTTCTTGACTTTCTTCAACATCCTCGTCTTCGTCATCCTCGTCAAAATCTTCAGTTTCGACAATTCCTTCTAAATATTCCGCTTCATCTAACTGGGTAATATTATCTGAAAACCGTTGAACAATCTCGCTTTTCTCCGTTTCCTCACTCTCATCAAAACGGTTAATTAACCCTTGAATAATCTGAAAATCAGTTGTTTTAATTCCGACTTCTCGTTCCGCACTTTGAACCCCAGACGTTAATACATTGTGACTTCCAACCATTGCAAAGCTAAAATCACAAACGATATACTTCTCATGGGTTCCCAACAGCTTTAAACGAAACAAATCGGGGTATTCCTGTTCTAACTGTTGTAAATCGCCCAGAGCATTATAGCGCCAACCTTTACCAATTTTACTGCGGTCGCCTAAATATCCCCAACCAATATCGATTTGACAATTGCGGTTGAGACAATCTCGCATTTTTTGTAGCAAGTTATCATTAATGCTGTTACAATTTAACCAGGGACAGACGATGATTAACCGTTCTTCTGCGGTTTCTAACGCTTCTAATAAAACACTCCGACTTCCCGAACGGTCAAACACCAATTCTGACTTTGGCGGCGATAAAATTACCTCCGTTTCTAGTAGCGGTGTTGTCGGGATAATATCAACAGAAATGGGTATATCTGTCTCTGGGGATGGGGAAATATTAACCCGATTTTCACACAATTCATCTAGACGTTTTTGTAACTCCGCTAACTGTTGGGGTTCGGGTCGGGAGTTAAATTGTTGAGTCTGTTCGTCCAGGCGACGTTTGAGGGTAGCCAGGTATTTTTTCAGTTGAACTTGCTGCTGTTCAAGTTGTGAAATTCGTGTGACTAAATGAGGTTCGGGGTCAGAAGACATAGTTCCGAAAAAAACAAGGTCAAGGGGGTGTCTTGACCTAGTTTACCTCAAAAACCTCTCAAACTTACAATGGCTTCAACATCAAACTTCCGGTTTCCGGAAACCCCAAACTATTCGGTTCGCTAAACCGCCAATGTTGTTGATATTGGTTGAGATAATTTTGACCGACAATTCCATCCACACCTAATAAATCTAACAATTCATTATTCAAGACAACACCATCTAAATTCCGAGACTCATAACGTTGTAATTTGACAGACGAAAGTTGAACTTTCTGACCAATTTCTGTCCCACAAAACCCCCGAACATCTGTATTTTCTGCATTTTCCAAATCAATAGATAACGTATTCGCCAAACGGTTGGAAAGTACCATCACATCGGCACCCGTATCCAACAAAAACGTATAAGGTCCTTTACCATTGACAAAAACTTCTGCGGTCATTACTCCCATTTTTCCCTGTAATGGAACTCCTCCCGCCATAGAATTTGAACGGGGTAAAAGTTGTAAACTCGAATCTTTTGGATTAATTAAAACATCAAAACCTTTGAGGAAATCCAACCCCAAAACCCCCGCAACATCTCCGGGAATAGCCGTCTTTGGTAATCCCATTCCGTTCATTCCTTCTACCGTCGCCGCATCAACAGTAATGGCAGGTAAACTGTGCAAAGTTGCCTTAATATTAGAACAGTCATCCCCAACAACAAAATAAGCTAAAAGATCGCCAGGAAGGGTTGTGCCTGTCAGCCCCAACTGTTGAACAATGGGTTCAGATAAAATCGAATTTGATGCACCCGTATCTAATAAAAATCTTTGCGTTTTTCCGCCTAAAACCACCGGAACCGTATAAACAAAACTCTCGGGAATTCTCTCTAATTTAACCGTAGCTTGTCCCTGACTCACTGTGGCGGGAAGGGAAACATTCATCGCCGTTAAAATGGCATTCATGCGTTCGTTGGCATCGGTTCTAACTTTGCCATCCGGTGTGAGAATAATCACCCGAACTGTACACTGCATTGATGCCGCTTGAAGTTGTTCTAAAGATTCCGGTTCGTTGTTAGGGATGGCATTTCTCATACACTGAGAAAGGTCTTGAACCAGTTGCTTTCCCAAATCTTCAGATGAGGGGGTTGGTGTTTGAAGACTGGGTTGAGAATTAGGAGAGGAATAATCCCGATCAAATCGATTATTGGAATTTCGAGGATTTTCAGCAATAGAAGGCAAAAACGTTAACGTAATCGTAGCCAAAGCCGTCAGAACAGTTAAACCTGATTTTAGATAAGATAAACGTTTCATGTTGCGTAAAATGTAAGATAATTTAATCGGGTTGTAGGGGCGGGTTCCGCATGAATCTATATTTCCCACAGACAAAATTCATAAACCCGCCCCGTTTTAGTCACCCTTTCTTTCACTGGTGACTGGTGACTGGTGACTGGTGACTGTAGACTGTGATACCCTAAAAAAAGTTCAATCGTTCAGAACTGAATTTTTGGTTTTTACAGAATTAGACTGATGTTTCCCGTTAAACTCGAAAAACTACTCTTACCTCTCGGAATTTTAGCAATTGGCGCGATCGCATTGTATGCTTACAATAGCGCCGTAGCTGCACCTTTACCCAAAGGCTTTCCCGCCCCGACCGAAGAAGGTCAAATCGAAGTGAAACGTTATCCGGCTTATCGGGCGGCAACGGTTCGGTATACGGGCGATTTATCAATGGCAACTTTTCGGGCTTTTAATCCCCTTTTTCGCCATATCAGCGATAACGAGATTTCCATGACTTCTCCTGTAGAAACCCGTTATCCCACTTCCACCCTAGACCCCGATAATACCGATAGAAACGGCGAAGCTTGGGTTTCTTTTCTCTACCGGGATACTGACACTTACCCGAAAGAAATAGCAGAAAATATCGAAGTCGAAGACATTCCCCCGATGACAGTGGTGAGTATTGGACTGCGGGGAAGCTACGACTACAGCAGTTATCAAGAAAATATCAAAAAACTATACAATTGGTTAAGAAAAAACCCCGAATATGCCGTAGTTGGACAACCCAGACGGTTTTTCTATGACTCACCCTTTGTTCCTGAAACCTTCAAACGAAGCGAAATCCAAATCCCTATCGAAAAAACTGCTGAAATTAACCCCTAATCGCTTAAAATTAAAACAGGCTACGCTTGGGAGTCTTAAGCGATGACAGATCCTCAGATTTCAGCCATTATTTGCACTCACAATCGCGATCGCTATTTGGGAGCCGCCATTGATAGTTTACTCCAACAGGATTTTGAAGACTATGAAATAATTGTCGTTGATAATGCCTCTAGCGATCGCACTCGGGAAGTCACCGAAGCGAGGCTACCTCATCGGAAATTAACCTACGTTTACGAACAAGTAACGGGGTTATCCGTCGCCCGCAACCGAGGCGCCACCGAAGCCAAGAGCAACATACTCGCCTATCTCGATGATGATGCCGTTGCCAGTTCCCAATGGTTGCGAATCTTACATCAAGCTTATCAACAAGATGAGAAACTGGCGATCGCAGGGGGTAAAGTAACCTTATTGTGGCCGGAAAACATTCAACCCCCCAAATGGTTATCCGACGGGTTAGCAGGCAATTTGGGGGCCTATGACTTGGGAAACGAGGTGGTCTACATCACCAACCCCGGTTTAACCCCCAGAGGCTTAAATTACTCCATTCGTCGGACATTTTTAGACCAAATCGGCGGGTTCGACCCCAACTTAGGCCGAGTCGGGAAACGGTTACTTTCCAACGAAGAACTTCTAATGACGGAATTGGCTTTAAAACAAGGCTGGAAAGTCGCCTATCTCCCCGAAGCGTTAGTCGCCCACAACGTCGCCCCGGAACGAGTAAACCGCAGTTGGTTCATCGAAAGGGGCTGGTGGCAGGGGATTAGCGAATGTTATCGCGAACAACTGTCAGGTCAGGCGGGATGGCGTCAGTTAGGCCGGGGAGGGGAACGAATTGTGAGAGGATTGTACAAATCCGTTAAGAATTTCAGCGATCCTGCACAACGCTTTGATAATTTCGTGTATGCTTACGGTCAGATTGGTTATTTAGGGGCTGCCATTGCTGGAATCATCACCTCGAAATCCCAAAAGCATTAGAAAAAAAGGAACTGGCTAGTCAGGGTTGTTTCACAGATAGACAGACAAGGGTAGCTGAGGTTGATTGTTGGGCAAGGCAAGTAGGGAAAGGTTAGAGTGAAGAGGGGAGAGGTTCAATACTCATATTCTCTGGATATATCCTCTACGGTTCTCTAGAGCCAAAAGTTTATAACACTTTGGACACGCATCTAATTTTTTGTAAAACTACTACTGGAAACTTCTCGCTATGACCTCAACTGCATCTAAGATTCCGGTTTCCGTTCTGATTCCTGCTAAAAACGAAGAAGAAAACTTACCCGCTTGTTTGGCGAGTGTTGCCCGAGCAGACGAAATCTTTGTGGTAGACTCTCAAAGTGAAGATCGCACTGTCGAGATTTCAGAAAGTCACGGTGCGAAAGTTGTACAATTTCATTTTAACGGAAACTGGCCGAAAAAGAAAAATTGGTCGTTAGAAAATTTACCCTTTCGCAATGATTGGGTGTTAATTGTAGACTGTGACGAACGCATTACTCCCGAACTTTGGGATGAAATTGCAGTTGTTATTCAAAATCCCGAATATTGTGGTTATTATCTCAATCGACGGGTTTTCTTTTTGGGCGCTTGGATTCGTCACGGAGGCAAATATCCCGATTGGAATCTGCGTTTATTTAAGCACAAACAGGGTCGCTACGAAAACCTAAAAACCGAAGGCGTTCGCAATACCGGAGATAACGAAGTTCACGAACACGTTGTCATGTCAGGCCCGGAAAAAGTCGGCTATCTCAAAAATGATATGCTCCATGAAGACTTCCGAGATATGTTCCACTGGATAGCCCGACATAACCGTTATTCTAACTGGGAAGCTCGCGTTTATTATAACATTTTGACGGGACAAGATGACAGTCAGACGATTGGCGCCAATTTGTTTGGGGATGCAGTTCAACGCAAACGATTCTTGAAAAAAGTTTGGGTCAGACTTCCGTTTAAACCCTTTTTGCGATTTGTGTTGTTTTATATTCTCAGACTGGGTTTTTTAGATGGTCGGGCGGGTTATATTTATGGCCGTCTTCTGAGTCAATACGAATATCAAATTGGTGTAAAATTGTATGAATTGCGTCAATTTGGTGGTCATTTAAACGTTAACAAACCCTCTGCGGAAAAGACAACAAAAGTTTCCACAGTTCCCCAAACCGTACAGAAATAGTGACTTTAGAGGCGTTTTCCATAACGTCTCTACACTCTAAAATTGACTATGATAGAGACTCAACAAACATCATCCTGGGTGGATTTGCGTCAATATGACCAATCGAATTTTGATCGGGGAAAACCCGGTTGGTTTATATTACTTTGGTGGTTTGTGCAAGCGGTTACTTTTCCCCTAACCTTGCATTCTTTTAGTGGAATTCGCTGCTGGATTTTAAGGCGATTTGGTGCTAAAATAGGTCAAGGGGTTCTCATCCGTCCAACCGCTCGTTTTACCTATCCCTGGAAAGTTAAAATTGATAATTATAGCTGGATTGGCGATGATGTTGTTCTCTATAGTTTAGATCAAATTAATATCGGTCAACACTGCGTTATTTCCCAAAAAAGTTATCTTTGTACCGGAAGTCACGATATTACCGACCCCGCTTTTGGATTAAAAACCGCCCCCATCACCGTAGAAGATGGCGCTTGGGTTGCCGCAGACTGTTTTGTAGGCCCCGGCGTCGTTATTGGTGCCAACACCGTTATCGCCGCCCGGAGTAGTGTTTTCAGCGATATGCCCCCCGGTCAAGTTTGTATGGGAACCCCCTGTCGTCCCCGTTATGCCCGTCAAATGCAGTGAATGGGGAAAGGGGAAAGGGGAAAGGGGAAAGGGGAAAGGGGAAAGGGGAAAGGGGAAAGGCAACCATGCAAGAGGTAATAGGTAATTCTTTCCTCGGTCCTCGGTGTCTCCTGACTCGGTGTCTCCTGACTCCTGACTCGGTGTCTCGGTGTCTCCTGTCTCGGTGTCTCCTGAGTAAAAAGATAACTTTTAGAATTAAAAATTAATTTTATTATAAAAGCTTTTAAAAGTCATAAAAATTTACTTGGTCTATCTTTTGATAGATGTAATGCGATAAATTTTTGTCTACTTCGATAGAGGTAGATAATGTTTTCCTTCAATACATTATATAAATAACTCCTAAAAAGGCGTTCTAAATAAAGTCAATAAAATTCCCAATGGGGAGGAAAACAAATGATTTTAAGACCCAATAAAAGAGCAGTGGGAACATTTCCCAACCGTAGAGAAACAGAAAACGCACTTCACGAACTCAGAGACTCTGGCTTTGTGATGGATAGAGTATCCGTCATTGCACGGGACTCAGAAACACCCGGTCGCATCGGTGAAACAGAAGTTCGCGATCATCATCACGGAAACAAAGCCGATGACGCAGCGAAAGCCGGGGCGCTGACGGGCGGTGCATTGGGCGGCTTAACAGGTTTGTTAGTCGGTCTGGGAGCCTTAGCCATTCCGGGAATTGGGCCAATCATGCTCGCCGGTGCAGCCGCTACAACCATTGCTACAACAGTAGCAGGCAGTGCAATTGGGGCAGCAGCAGGCGGTCTAATTGGGGCGCTGATTGGTTTGGGAATTCCTGAGGAACAGGCCAGAACCTACAACGAACGTGTCTCTAAAGGACATTACCTAGTGATCATTGACGGCACAGACGATGAAATCCGAAAGGCCCACACCGTCTTACACCGTCAAGGAGTTCAAGATTGGGGTGTTTTTGATATTCCCGACTCCGAATATCGTCATCAAAGAACTGAACCTGTAACCCATCAACCCCATTACGACTATCGGGCGATTGGTCTATTTTCTCGTCGCCGCGATGCAGATGCAGCCCTCGATGATCTGATCAATGCAGGCTTTCCTGCTCGTCAAGTTTATCTCGTCGGGCGCGACTATGACCATCATCCCAACCGTCACGGTTTTCAAGTTCATAACCGCTTCGATCGCGGATTTTTAGGGTTTCTTGGCGATCGCAATCGTTTTTTCAACGATCGCTTTGATCGGGGAGATTATCTGGTAATTGTTGAAGGAACTCCCGACGAAATTCGCCACGCGGAAACCCTCTTAAACCGTCGAGGAATTCAAGAATGGGCTATATTTAGACGACCTGAACATGAGCGAAAGCATGAAGATTTTCCCGTCGTTGGTAGCCCTCGCCGAGATGCCGACTTGCCCAATTATAAACATGGAGTGGGTATTTTTTCGACCCGTGAACAGGCAGAATATGCCCTCACCGAACTGAAAAATGCTGACTTTCCGATGAATCATGTTTCTGTTGTCGCGCACGATGCCGATCAAATGCATCGAATTCCGGATATTAACCGTATGAATCGAGTTGATAATTATGCCGGTTTAGGAATTTTTGAAGATCGAGCCAAACGGTATCACGATCATGTTGGTCAAGGTCATTATTTAGTGATTGTTCGAGGTACCGATAACGATCTGCGCCAAGTTCAATCCATTCTTAACCGTCAAGGAATTCAAGAGTTTGGAATTTACGATCCCACTGCGGTGAATCCTGACAGTTATAGTACAGAACGAATTGAATCTGATGCCGAACACGCTCGGGTAGTCAGTCGCGATCCGAAAGTGAAAATTGTCGATCATCGCGATCGCACCTACTAAGAATTATTTCCAACATAATTGAGGTTTTTAAAACCGCTATTTTGGGGCAAGGTGATTCATAGACTTGCTCCTTTTTACCCCCACATTTGGCAAGTTTTCAAGCTTTATTTCAACATTTCAGGTAGGAAAAGACCATGAAAAAATTAACTTCTTTTTTACTTGGTAGTGCTTTGCTCTTTGGTGCGGTGGCTTGTGCTGATGATGCTAAAACCAGTGCAGATGCGCCGAATACGGTAGAAACAACTCCAGAGGTTCCCGAAGCCGAAGCGGTTCAAGACGCTCAAGAAGACGCTCAAAGTGAAATTCGGAGAAATCAATTAAATTCCGATATTCGAGCCAGAGAAGAGCGCAATAATGCCTTTAATAACGGCGCCGCTGAAGACCGGGATAGTGATGATATTGCTAGCGAAGTTCGCAGTAAATTAGAAGCCAATTTACCCGCGAGTGAATTGGTGGTTAAAGCCGAAGAAGGATTGGTGATTGTATCCGGAACGGTTCCCACCGAAGAACAGCTAAACCGCATCGAACCTTTAGCATTAGAAATCAAAGGCGTTGATTCGGTGACGAATCAGGCTGTTGTTGCTCCCGCTCAACCCGAGGAAGAGCTAGAAAATATAGAAGAAAATCAAGAGCAAAATACCGACAACTTAGAAAGTCAATAGGATGGATAGAAACCCGGTTTCTTTTACGAAACTGGGTTTTTTGGGTGTTACTCATTCATGGTTTTATAAGTAGAAACAGCAGAAGGTGAACTGCGGTTGAGATAGCGGAAAATCCAATATTTAAACACCGCATCGAGAATCACCGGAAATGTCGCAATAAACAGAAAGTTAAAGTCTCGATTTTCGGGGAGTCCAAAATGTCTGGAGATGCTTTCGAGAATCACTTCCCATCCGTGCGGAGAGTGGAATCCGACGAACATATCGGTTAACAGAATAATAATAAACGCTTTCGCACTATCACTCAATCCATAAATCAGATCCCCTAAAAAAGATTTCAAAATTTCTAATTCTCGTTTATTGGTGTAGATAATAATTCCGAAGGTAATGACCGATAACAAATCCGCGAAAATATTTTTAATAGCGCTGGAGCCAAACGAGCGATATTCCTCGGCAATTTCAACCGCTTTTTCCTTCAACTGTTCTTCTATTTCTTCGGGTTCGAGATGGGGAGTTAAACCGATCATATTTTGAAATTCTAAGTGTTCCTTGAAATGTTTTAACTCCGTATAAGCTTCTTCCTCTAACTCGACATTCAGAAAAATGGGTGCATTTTCTTGGCGAGAAACAAAAGCATCAACAATCGGCCCCACTACAAAATTTTTAGCCAATTGTTGAGTTAAAAGCGGCACCAAGATTAACAATAAAATAAACCGAACCGAAATAATCGTTTTAACTTTTGATTTGCGATAATTTTTAATAACTTCTTCTTCTGATTCCGGATTCAATTCCCGACGAATCCGGCCAAAGGTTCTTAAAAGAGATCGAGGTAAAAAACTCATTTCTGAACCGGTTGTGAGTTCATTGGGTAGATTTTTTTTATCCCTCGAAAAGGAATTAGGAAATTTCATCGTGGCGGGATTTTCACCCAAAACGGGAGTATTTTCCTCGTTCATACTCGCCCCTAGCGAAACCGATTTCAAATTGTTTTTGGCTTCAACAATAGAAGTCGATTGTAGGGGTTTTTTATTCGGTTTGGGTTGGGTATCCGCAGGAGAATACCGAGCGATCACCCGATCAATAAAATCCAGTTTTTCGCAAACGAGAGAAATATGATTCGGTAAACTCAAATCATCCATTGAAAAATCCGAAGGCACCGAGCCATTGGTGTCCTTAAAATTCAACGATTCCGACCCGCCAAAAATTGAACGACTGGTGTTAAACATCACTAAACGAGTTTGAATAATATTCAGACATCTTTTTAGCTCGGAATCAAAATAAGACAAAACGCGATCGCTATATTCGTCTGAATCTTTCGTGATCTTTCCACCTTGGAAATGTTCATCTTCAATCGCCTTAATTCTTAAAGCTGCGTCATAGGCTTGATCTAAAGCTCGCTCCGGAGTATCTTTAAACCAGCGATTGGCACGACGCAGAGCTTTTTGAATCTGAGTCCAGGTCGAGGTTTTCATAATCAGTGCCAGCGAATGTTGAGCTGAGGGAGAACGTGTTAATGTGTTGGGTATCTTAACAAATTTATTGATAGAATTGTGGCTGTTTTGTCTCTGTGGATAACCGGAAAAACTCGCAGTGGTAAAACCACTCGCCTGATTGAGCAATTTCGGGATTGGAATATTGATCTCCCCGACCATCCCAGACCTACAGTTTCATCCCCCTTGATGTTGAAAGCTTCTCAACGACAAACACAGCCCCAAGGGGTGACAGCATTAATTTTAGCCGCCAACAGTGACAACCGACTGGATCTGATCGATCGCATTGAGGAAACCAACCTGCGACAATATACCTTTGACTCCACCACACCGTTGGGTTTATTGCAGGATGAAGTTACCCTATTTTGGCCGTTATTGGTGGAGTCGTTGCACCTAAAAGCCCAATTTCCGGTTAGACTACGCCCCGAAACCGAACAGGAACTTGCCACCTTTGTTTGGAGTCAAGAACTCGAAGCCGGACTTCTCGCCCGAGCAGGAATCAGCCCGGATCGGATCGTGCGTCAAACCCTCGATCTGATGCAGTTGGCAGCGATGAGCGGTCAATCTCTCGAAGAAATCCCCACAATTCTAACACGGGGATTCGGCTCGTCAGAGGGATCGGATTCCCTTTATTCCTGCATGGGTCAATTGCTGGTGCGTTGGCGAAATTGGTGTCTAGACAGGGGATTTCTCACCTACGGTATTGTCACAGAACTTTACTGGCATTTGTTGAATCATCCCACCTATCAGCAACACCTAACTCGCCGCTATCAGATGGTTTTAGCCGATGATGTGGATGAATATCCCGCCATTATGCGCCATCTGTTTGAGTTTCTCTTAGAAAGCGGAAAAATGGGAGCATTTACCTTTAACCCCAGTGGATCAATTCGCTTAGGTTTGGGCGCCGACCCGAACTATTTGGCCGAGTTACAATACCGTTGTCACATCGAACCTTTAGATTTACCTTCGGGTTTAGCCCCGCAACTTTTTGAACCGATTGTTGGCAGCGTGATTGAGACTAATATTGGATTAACCGAACTTTCCTACTCGTTATCGGAGGTTCGTTCGATTCAAACCCAGTCTAGAGCAGATTTACTCC
This sequence comes from Lyngbya sp., assembly GCA_035285085.1. Taxonomy (GTDB): domain Bacteria; phylum Cyanobacteriota; class Cyanobacteriia; order Cyanobacteriales; family Microcoleaceae; genus Capilliphycus. The sequence continues at coordinate 19,849 of JAYKHV010000077.1, forward strand.
GACGCACCGCCGAGGCGATGATTAAGGCGGTAAAAACCCAACAGGTGAAACCTCAAGATATCGCCGTCATCGGACCGGGTTTAGATGCGATCGCCCGTTATACCCTCAAGGAAATTTTAAACCATGAGGGCATCGCCGTTGAGTCGCTACAAGAACAACGGCCTTTATTAAGTTCGCCTTTGGTCCGATCACTACTGACGCTGTTAGCCCTGGTTTATCCCGATTTAGGGCGGTTAGTCGAACGAGAAGCGATCGCCGAAATGTTGGTGGTTTTAAGCGGTCTCAAGCGTCAGCCAGACCCCGCTAAACAAACGGATGAGTTGCCCCAACACCCCTTGTCTACCATTGACCCAGTACGGGCGGGTTTGCTGGCCGATTATTGTTTTCGTCCCCATCCCCAACAGCCGACCCTGCTAGAAGTTACGGCGTTTCCCCGTTGGGATCGGTTGGGATATCAAGCCACCACCAGCTACAATCAAATTCGGCACTGGATTGACCAACAACGCCAACAATACGAACAACGTCTGATTCCCAGTCCGGTTTCCTTACTTGATCGCGCCATTCAACGCTTTTTCGTTCCCACCCAGTCCTTACCTTCCGATCAACTGGCGGTTCTGCGAGAATTGATGGAAACCGCCCTTCATTATTGGGAAGTACACGGAAGACTCCATCAACCCACAGCGACCGAGACAGAGGGCACCATTCGTTCGTTTATTCAACTGTTGCGTCGGGGAGTCGTCAGCGCCAACCCCTATCCCGTCAAAGCGGTAATTCCGACTGAGGCGGTTACTCTGGCTACAATTTTCCAATATCGCGCCAACCGTCAGTCCCATCGTTGGCATTTTTGGCTAGATGTGGGGTCCCCCTTGTGGTTGAGTGGGGGAGCGAGTACCCTATGGGGAGCGCCTTTGTTTTTGCGAGAATGGCAGGGAACGCCTTGGACCCCCGAAGATCAGATCAATGCCGATACACAACGATTGCATCGAATTCTGCTAGATTTATTGAGTCGAGTCAGCGATCGCTTGTACTTGTGTCATAGCGATCTGGCTGTTAATGGTCAAGAACAACTCGGCCCCCTTTTACCTCTGGTTCATGCTTGTGTGATGTCAATTTAGTTGATGTCTTTATAGGCTGAATGGGGAATACTGGAGACCCTGTGAAAATTGAGGATTGTCAATTGTAAATTAATTCTTGATTCCGAACCCACATTAAAATTGATTGACTTCCCGAGAAGTGCAGTAAAATTTTATATTATGGACTCTCCCCGTTTTGATTTGGACTCGTTTTATCCTCTCCTGTGCCAATTTTTTGTTCAATCTGACTGGCAGATACAAACATAATGATTAACACTAAACAGCTTAATGACTTGAAGCAACCGCTATTTTTTTTGGGGGTTGTTAAAGAGATTAGAGTTTTTGCTTTTATAATAACAACTCAATCTATAGCAGTCTGTTCTGAGTTGTGTGAAATATCTTCTGGCCAAAGGCAAAAGGTAGGCAAGAGACAAGAAGGGAAGTCGTTTCAGACATTTGATCAGCTTTTAAATTTATCACCAATCATTTGTGATTACTATAGACGGCTGAAAAGTTGTTATTTTCCCTGATTATTTTTGAAGTTAAATCCGGTGAATTGAGTGAAAGTCTCCAATCATTAGACTGATATCTATCACCGATTTTCGTTTAATGTAACCTAAAAATACATTAGATAACATTACAAACACTTGTGTTTAAGGGTTGAATTGAATTTGCCCAATCCAGTAAAAAATGAGAATAAATTTGAAGTTTTACTCTCAAAAAAAGCGGGATAAATTCAAAAAAATAGTTACAAAATTGGGACAATTGAGAGGAGGTTAAATTATGACCAGTGTAGGGGCAGGTTTCATTACAGTTGGCGCCGATTTAGTCGGTCGGAATGGTATTCCTATTGTTAATCCGCTGACAAATCTACCCATTCTGATTGAGATTACCGAGACTGAATTTACAAGCGGTGGTCAAAGAGTTTTTCAGACTTTCAACTTCTCAAACCGCATCGAAACCGAAGGCTTAGAATTTGAAGAAGATCTCGAAGTAGAGGAGATTTTCGGAACCACTTTACCCGGAGGACTAACAGGTATTCAGTTTGTTTCATTAACCAGTCTTCCTCCCTTTGTGAATGAGGATACCGTTGATGGGGGTAATGGTGATGGTGATGGCGGTGGCGGTGATGATACCACAGGTGGGAATGGTGATGATACCACCGATGGCGGTGATGGTAATGGCGGTGATGATACCACAGGTGGGAATGGTGATGATACCACAGGTGGGAATGGTGATGATGATACCCTGAGATCCAATCAACCCCCTGTTGGTGAGAACGATCAATTTCAGACCAAGCAAGGAGATCCCGTCTTCTTCAATGTCTTAGCAAATGATACAGACCCCGATGGAGATACCCTCAGTATTGGAACATTCACGCAAACTCAAAATGGTACACTCTCCTTTGCGGGGGCGGGAATCTTTACCTACGAACCTAACCGCGAATTTTTCGGGGTTGATGGCTTTAGTTATACCGTTACCGATGGTACTGCAACCGATTTAGCCGAAGTTTTAATTAACGTTATTCCTCAAGATCTGCCAATTTTGATCGAAGGAATTGGCAAAGGTACTGTCGAAGATGATACCATCACAGGTTCATCGGGTGATGATGTGATTGATGGTTTAGAAGGGAATGACTCTATTTTTGGTTTAGCTGGAAACGACCAAGTTAGAGGAAACGAAGGCAATGATTTTCTGTTTGGAAACCCCGATAATGATACCTTAGAAGGCGGAACGGGCAACGATCAAATTTATGGCGGAAAACAAAGCGATCGCCTCGTTGGAGATGAAGGGGATGATGGTTTATTTGGAAATTTAGGCGAAGATACCCTACTTGGCGGTCAAGGTCGAGACTCCATGTATGGCGGACAGTCTAATGATTCCTTACGGGGAGGTATAGATGACGATCTGGTCTTTGGAGATAAAGATAGTGATGTCGCTTGGGGCGATGAAGGCAATGATAGCGTTTATGGCGGGAGTGGCGAAGACCTGATTTTTGGCAACGATGGCGCCGACTCGTTACTCGGCGATCTCGGCAATGATACCATTTTTGCCGGCACCGGTTCCGATACCGCTTTGGGCGGAGAGGATAACGACCAAATTTCCGGTGAAGTCGGGTCGGACTTTCTGTTTGGGGGAGTTGGCGCCGATACCTTAACAGGCGGTACCGGAAGTGATACCTTTGCGATCGCAGAAGGAACAGGCGGTCAGAGTATTGAAGAATCTAATATTGTTCAAGACTTCCAACCCGATGATTTTATTGGGTTAGCGGGAGGGTTGAACTTCAGCGATCTTGATATTTCCCAAAGCAGCGAAAACGCCGGAGATACTATTATTCGTCTCGGCGAAGAAGGAGAATATTTAGCCGTATTGCTTGGGGTTGATAGTGGTAGTTTGACTGAAAATAACTTTGTTTCGGTTTCCCTCGATAATTTACCCACACCTCCCACTCCCACTCCAACCCCTCCAACTCCAACCCCCACTGAACCAACACCAACTCCGACAGAACCAACACCAACTCCGACAGAACCAACACCGACTCCGACAGAACCAACACCGACAGAACCAACACCCGTCAACCGTCCACCAGTGGCGAATGATGATGTGGTCAGGAGAGGCGAAAATCAACCCGTCACCTTTAACGTCCTGACCAATGATAGCGATCCCGATGGTGATGTCATTCAAATTAACGCCTTTAGTTCAACCACAGGCGGACAACTGATCAACCAAGGCGGGGGCGTGTTTACTTATGTTCCTCGATCTGGCTTTTTGGGAACTGATGCCTTTAGGTATACGATTACAGACAGTCGCAATAACACCGCTACAGCATTAGTTACCATTGGTGTCAATCAGCCGCCAGAACTAGCGAATAATCAACTGTTAGTGGTAGACTTGAGCGATCCGCAAGCGACGACCATTAGTCGAGATATCTTGTTAGCGGTCGATCCGGATAATCCCCCCAGTCAAATTCAGTACATTATCACCCAAGGAACTCAACGGGGTGATTTAGTGCGACTGGGAAGCCAAACTCAACCCTTGCGAGTCGGCGATCGCTTTACTCAGGAACAGATTGATAGCGGTTCGATTCGCTATGATGGTAGTGGCCCTGCGGGGGCAGATGAATTCATCTTTGCGGTGACAGATGGTATTGGGACTTTACCGCAAACCTTCTTTAACATTACCCTGGTTGACCGGGCGTTAAATACCACCCCCGGAAAAGCAACGACGGGTAGCGACTTGGGCGAACTACTGGTCGGTACGGACGTTGATGATACCCTCTTGGGTGGCGGTGGCCGCGATGTGATGCGAGGTTTGGGCGGTAATGACTCCCTCGATGGCGGTACCGGAAATGACGTGATCGAAGGCGGTTCCGGCGATGATACTCAGTTGGGTCAAGAGGGAAATGATTCTCTCGTCGGTGGATCGGGAAATGATTTACTCGATGGCGCTGCGGGTCTTAATACCCTGCAAGGGGATGATGGAAATGACATCTTAATTGGTGGCGATGAAACCAACACCCTCGACGGTGGAAAGGGGAATGATAGCCTGACTTCTGGACTGGGAAGTGATTCTCTCGTGGGTGGAATTGCTGATGATACCGTTAATGGGAATGCAGGTGATGATACCCTACGCGGGGACCAAGAGGATCTGACGCTTCCGGGTGGTAACGATCTTGTCCTGGGGGGTGCGGGTCGTGATTTTATCCGGGGTGGAGAAGGTGACGACACTCTCCTGGGTCAAGATAATAGTGATGTGGTTGCAGGCGATCGGGGGAGTGATTCGATTTCCGGCGATCAAGGAGATGATACGCTGTTGGGGGATACAGGGATTAATTCTCTAAACGGGGGTAATGATACCGTCAGTGGTGGCGTCGGAAATGACAACATTTTTGGAGAAAAGGGCAATGACTCCCTAATTGGCGAACAGGGTCAGGACTCTATTTTTGGGGGAGATAATGATGATGTCATCTTCGGACGGGAAGATAGCGATCTGATGTTCGGAGATGGAGGCAATGATAGCATCCGAGGGGGAATCGGAGATGATACGATGGCAGGGGGTGCAGGCGGCGACCTCTTGATTTCCGATGACGGAAATGATGTTTTCTACTATGTCAATCCGGGTGAAGGGGTTGATGTTATTAATGACTTTGATGTGGCGGGTAATGATCGGTTCTTGATTGTTTCAGGAACGAGTAATTTCCCCGGTTTAATTTCAAATGTGGGTACGTCTACACCGTTGCAAAGTATTATTGTCACGAGTTTAGGTTCGGAAGGAGATGATATTACTGGCCGACAGTTGATCATTTTCCGAGATACTTTTGATGATGTTCAAGCGGTGAATGCTCAACTGGCCAATCAAAATGGTTCTGATGAGAGTTCGGCGTTAATTGTCTATCGAAATAACTTGAGTTTCCCCGGTTTCCCCGGAAACTATGTTCTCGCTTTTGACCCGGACTTGAGTGATGATAGTTTACCCGCTTTTAACTTGGCTATTTTCTCGTCTATCGATCCGTCTACTGATAATATTAGTACGATTATTGGTTCGGATGATTTCACGATTATTTAGTTAAATGGGGTAATCAGTTAGGAGTTTTTATCGAATTTTCTAGCTGATTACCCCGCTTTAAAAGCCCCGATGTTTCCGCTTTGATTAAGCAATAATAATTGTGTGGGGGCACTCCGGATTACAGTTTACAGTTATCAGTTATGCAGTTATCAGTTTTTACAGCAATCCATTCTCCTTGTTTTCAGCAATCATTCGTCACCTGTAACCCGTACAGTCTTCGCTGTCAACTGTCAACTGTCAACTCTAAAAACTCGCCTTCATTCAATCACAAAATTAATCAAACGGACACAGAATTAAAACTTAAAAACTTCATAATTTTATGCCTTAATCCTTCCTTTTTAATCCTCCATTCTTCAGCCTATTGCCTATAGCAAGATTGCCTCTTGCCCCCTTCCCCTTCCCCCTTCCTCCTCTTGCCTTCATTCTTAAACTATTATAAAAGGAGTTAATATTATGACCTCTGTAGGTGCTGGTGTTCCCGAAACTTCTGCGGTTGTTGCTCGACGAGTACAACCGAGTAATCGATTATTTTTTACGGGTGAAATAGCTATTCTTGTTCCGACCGATACACCCAGTATTGTTCAGAGTATTAGTCCAGAAGAATTGGGGTTTGGAACGTTAGTCAATCAAGGCGGACAGTTAGTCTTTGTTCCCAATGAAACTTGGTTAGAAGCGGTATCTGTTGAAACCGGGACAGTCATTGTTTTAATCCCTCTAGAAGATGGCGGTTTTGAAACTGTTGATGGTGATGCGGGAGAAGTTGAACCGGGACCTGCGGGTTCGTTTCTGTTTACCCCAGATGACTTTGAACCTCCTGAACCCGAACCGGAACCCGAACCCGAACCTACACCTGCACCTGACCCAACACCTACACCTGACCCGGAACCTAGCGCTGGCCCCGAACCGGAACCCGAACCGGAACCCGAACCCGACCCCGAACCGGACCCAGAGCCAGACCCCGAACCGGAACCGGACCCCGAACCGGAACCCGAAGAACCTGAGTTTATTTCTATTCAAGGCGCTGGGGTGGGAACCGAAGACGGCGACTCGATATTGGGGAGTAATTTCAATGACAATATTTCCGCCCTCGATGGGGATGATACCGTTTTTGGTTTAGCCGGAGATGACATTCTCAGCGGCGATGGGGGTGATGATGTGATTAACGGAAATCAGGGTAATGATGGTATTCAAGGCGGTGAAGGGGTAGACTGTCTGCGAGGCGGTCAAAATGATGACCTGATATTGGGAGACGCAGACGATGACTCCCTATTCGGCGATAAAGACGCTGATACTCTGTTGGGTGGGGTCGGCGCCGATAGTATGTATGGGGGTCGTGATAATGATAGTTTAAATGGTGGTATTGGGGATGATGTTGTCTTTGGCGACAAGGGGAATGATACCGTTGTTGGCGGAGAGGGAAATGATTCTGTTTTCGGGGGTGATGAAAATGATGTCTTGTTTGGAAACTCCGGGACCGATCTCCTCGATGGCGGTATTGGCGACGATCAGCTTTATGGCGGTCAAGGGGATGATAGTGCGATCGGTAGTGAAGGCAATGATATCCTGTTCGGGGATGTGGGAAATGATACGGCTTTCGGAGGATCGGGGAACGATCAAGTTCTCGGAAATGCGGGTGATGATATTCTCAGTGGTGATATTGGCGCAGATGCGGTTTTTGGCGGTCAAGGCGAAGATATTTTAAATGGGGGTAAGGGTCCTGATACTTTATCGGGTGATTTGGGTAATGATCTGTTAATTGGCGATCGCGGTGCTGATGTTCTCACGGGTGGCGAAGGAAGCGATATTTTCTCTATCGGTTTAGTATTAACTCAGTCTGAGTCCGGCGCCAGTATTGTCATCGGAACGACAGGCGGTCAAACCATTGAACAGGCTGATATTATTACCGATTTTGAAGTCGGTGTTGACCAAATTGGGTTAACTGGTGGGCTTGTTTTTGAAGATTTATCAATAGAAGGACGTGATAACAATACGGTTCTTATTGATAAGAATACAGGCGAATTTTTGGCGGTTCTTCAAGGTGTTAGCGTTGAGAACTTCACCAATACGGAGTTTATTGAAAACCCAGATACTCCCATTACTCCGACACCCACACCCACGCCGGGAACTGACCCAGACCCCGGAACTGACCCAGACCCCGGAACTGACCCAGACCCCGGAACTGACCCAGACCCCGGAACTGACCCAGACCCCGGAACTGACCCAGACCCCGGAACTGACCCAGACC
>JAYKHV010000078.1:0-52350 GCA_035285085.1 Lyngbya sp.
CATCTATACTAATTTCATAAGGATCAGCCGTAATTTGCCAGTTGTCTTTTTCCAAAGCAGTTCTAACAACAGCATGAAATCTATCTTTCACCATACAAGATTTTCAGCGATAAATTACCCAAACAATCAACTTTATTCACCTTATCACTTCTCTGTTTAAAAACATCCTCTGGGGACTCTTCCTCTGGGGTAAAGTCCAACGAGAAGGGTTCAATTTTGATTTATAATTCAACTGACAAATTTCTCTAAAAATTTTGTGGCGATCGCGTGAATTTGTGGCAAACTATGAAAAAGGCTGAAATCAACCGGGAAGCGAAACATGACTCAAAAGTTTATCTCGCGGAAAAGTAGCCCCTCCCCGACGACTTCTCCACCCGTGCAAACGAGTCGGTTTGCCAGCCGTCCCTTTGCTGAACCCGTTCAACAAAAAGCTCAACAGCCTAACCTACAAACAATTCTACAACGGGCAGAACGGACGGGCAATCCAACGGCAAAAATGGCTTGGGGGAATACGCAGCCAGAAGTTCAACGTCAGGGGGTCACGGAAAACGAAATAGAAGAGTCGAAAGTTCAGAAGGAAGCCGCTACAGATACTCAGTCTCAAGATTTAGAAGAACAGAAAGATACGGAAGTTCAGACGAAATTAGATTCAACAATTCAACAACAAGAATCCGATCAGAAACCGGAAGAAGAAACCGTTCAAAAACAATCAACTCCCGAAGAAGAACAAAACCATACAGAAGTTCAAACTAAGTTAGATTCAACTATTCAACAGCAAGAATCCGAGCAAAAGCCAGAAGAAGAGACAATTCAACAGCAATCAACTCCCGAAGAAGAACAGAAAGATAGCGAAGTTCAGACACAATTAGATACGACAATTCAACAACAAGAATCTGAGAAAAAGCCGGAAGAAGAAACTGTTCAAAAACAATCAACTCCCGAAGAAGAACAGAAAGATACGGAAGTTCAAACCCAGTTAGATTCGACAATTCAATCACAAGAATCTGAACAAAAACCCGAAGAAGAAACCGTTCAAAAACAATCATCTCCCGAAGAAGAACAGAAAAATAGTGAGGTTCAAACTAAATTAACCGTTGGTCAACCCGGAGACAAATACGAACAAGAAGCAGATAACGTTGCTGCTAGAGTAATGACAATGCCGGAGACAGAAACAGAGGAAAATACACCTCAGTCTCAGGATGTTGAAAAAGAAGAATCTACTGTTCAAAAGCAACCCATCGCCCCATCAATTACCTCAGTTCAAAGACGATTAGAGAGTTCAGTAAACCTCAAGTCCGTCCGGGATAATAAAGCGGGAAAAAAACAAGTAGCACCCAGTTTAGAAAATCGGTTAGCTAGCGAAAAAGGGGGAGGAAGTCTCCTACCCGAAGATACTCGATCCTTCATGGAATCTCGGTTTGGGGCGGATTTTAGTGAAGTGCGAGTTCATACCGACTCCCAAGCCGCCCAGATGAACCAAGAACTGGGAGCGCAAGCGTTTACGCACGGAAACGACATCTATTTCAACTCAGGAAAATACGATCCGAGTTCGGGTAAAGGTCAGGAACTATTAGCCCACGAACTAACTCACACCATCCAACAAACGGGCGGAAAAACTGCAAAATCAAACAATAATTCCAACAATAAAAAATCTTCCAAAGCCAACAAAGTTCAAATGAAGAGTATGACCCCGTTGGCTGAACCCACCATTCAAAGGCGGGAGGAGACATCATCAGAAGCCGTTCAAACCGTTCCCACGCCGTCCACCGTTGAGGGGGGTACATCCGATCTCCCCGAAGCCACAGGAGGCGAAACAGCACCGTCTGAGCAAACCCCAGGAAGTTCGGGTTCGGCTCCTCCGAGTGAAGGGGGCGGCGCGTCAAGTTCGGGGGGCGGAAGTTCCGAACAGCCCGAAACAACGGGAGGTGAAACGGCGCTCTCTGCTCAAACCCCGGGAAGTTCGGGTTCAACTCCTCCGAGTGAAGGGGGCGGCGCGTCAAGTCCGGGGGGTGGAAGTTCGGCACCCAACAGTCCAGAAGGCGATCCCCAATTTCAAGCGGTTGTTGATCAGAGTCAAGGTGTGGCCAAGGAGCAGCAGCAACACGAACCCCCTCAACAAAAATCCCAGGAAGCGCAGGACGCAGCCGAACCTCCGAGTAACGAGGTCGAGAGCAAAGCCCAAGATAAACAGGTTGATGAGATGGGGAATGCTCCGACACCGCCATTTGATGCCAAAGCTTTCAAAGAAGCGTTGATGAACCGTATTGCTGAAATCACGCCCAAAACCTTGGAAGAGGCAGATCAGTTTAAGGATAATAACCAACTGGAATCCGTTAAGAATGATGTGACCGGGAAAGTCGATGAGGCGCAGCAAGATTCCCAAGGTGAGTTAGAGGAAAAAACAAAAGAAACGCCCGACACCAGCGGTATTACACCCAAGCCTGTTACGCCCCTACCCCCGAATGAAGTTGGAGAAACGCCATCGATAAATGAAGCGGAGAAGGCAGCCCCCAAGTCGAAGGGGGAAAGCGAAGTGGAAGCGCCAGCACAAGCGAGAAGCCAAGAACTAGACCAGAAGATGGCCGAAGCGAACATTACTGAGGAGCAGTTGGCGAAATCGAACGAACCCCAGTTTCAATCGGCACTAGATAGCAAGAAAGCAGCCCAAACTCACTCGGAAACAGCACCCAAAGCCTACCGCCAAGCCGAACAAACCCAACTTTCCCAAGCACAATCTACTGCTGTGGCGACAGTCCAGGAGAAAGTTCAGGGAATGCACGACCAACGGAGTCAATCGCTGGAGCAAGTAACCGGGAAGCAAGTTGAAGGCAAGGGGAAAGATGAGGAGTCCCGCGCCAAAATTGCCGGAGATATTGACAAGATTTATCAAACCACAAAAACCAAAGTAGATGAAAAACTCGCGAAATTGACAACAGACGTAGAAAGTGCGTTTGATGCGGGTGCGGAGGAGGCGAAGAAAGTCTTTGAGGATTATGTTGGCAAGCGGATGGATGCTTATAAGGCAGAGCGTTATAGCGGCTTTTGGGGGCCGGGGAAATGGCTAAAAGATAAAGTCTTTGGGATGCCAGACGAAGTTAACAAATTCTACGAAGAAGGACGGGATTTGTACCTCAAGCACATGGATGGTGTCATCGATAAAGTCGTCACGATTGTTGGCAAGGGTCTAACGGAAGCCAAAAATGACGTTGCGGATGGCAGGAAGCAGGTTAAAGAGTATGTTGCCCAACTGCCGGAAGATTTGAAAGCGATCGGTGGGGAAATTGCCACTAATGTCCAAAGCCAGTTTGATGGATTGGAACAGGACATCCAAAGCAAGCAGGACGAACTGATTGACACCCTAGCCCAGAAGTACAAAGAAAACCTGGATGCAGTTGATGCCCGCATTAAGGAGATGCAAGAGGAAAATAAGGGCTTAATTCAGAAGGCGGTTGAATTTGTGGTGGGAGTGATCAAAACGATCGCAGAAATGATGCAACTATTGTTGCAAGTGTTGGCACGGGTGGCCAGTGTTGTTCCCCAAATTCTTGCAGATCCGATCGGTTTCTTTAGTAATTTGGTCTCTGGACTCAAGCAAGGTTTTCAAAACTTTATCGCCAATATTAGCAAGCATCTTCAGCAGGGGTTAATGAGTTGGTTGACGGGTGCTGTAGCCGGAACAGGGATTCAAATGCCAGAAAGCTTTGATCTTCAGGGGGTATTTAGCATAGCCGCCCAAATTCTGGGGTTAGGTTATCCGATGATCCGCTCAAGAGCCGTTAAACGTTTAGGGGAAGAAAAAGTTAGCTTCTTAGAACAAAGTTTTGAGACGTTCCGCCTCTTAGCAACTCAGGGAGTATCAGCACTGTGGGAGTCGGTTAAAGATAAAGTTGGCGATCTCAAATCGATGGTGATGGATACGATCCAAAACTACCTGATTGAGAAGGTGATCACCGAAGGAATTCAGTATATTTTGAGTATGCTAAATCCGGCTTCGGCATTTGTCAAAGCTTGTCAGGCTATTTATCGGATTGTTAAATTCTTTATGGAGCGTGCCGCACAGATTGCTGAGTTAATTAATGCGATTTTAGATAGTATAGTGGCGATCGCAGCGGGTAATGTGGGGCAAATGGTGAAAGCGATCGAAAATGCTCTCGCGAAAGCTGTACCGGTGGTGATCAGTTTCTTGGCGCGTTTATTAGGGTTGGGTGATATCAGTCGAAAAGTTCAGGAGATGTTTGAGAAAGCGCGTCAACCGATTGAAAAAGCGATCGATAAGGTGCTGGATGAAGCGGTGAAGTTTGCTAAGAAAATGGGTAATAAGGATAAAAAGAAAGGGAAAGGTAATGATAAAAGTCAACAAAATACAGCAAAGGACAAGCGAACTAAAGATGAAAAAGCAAAAGACTTAGCAGCAGCCCAGAAAAAATTACAGGGAATTATTGCAAAATCAGAGAGTACAAAACAAGTTCAACAACAGTTTCCGGCTATTAAAAAAGAATTTGGACTGAAGAAACTTGAGTGGGACAAGCTAGGTACTCCCTCAGCTTCTATCATTATGGAACTCAATCCTACAGCAACCATTGATTTGACTCAATTTGGTTTGTTACTGAACGAAGGGGATACATCACACAGTAATGGAAATGGATTTGAACAAAAGGTGATTTTTACAGCGGGTGAGATTAACAGTCATCCAGTTGGAAAAGTAATGGAAGCCCAACAATTAGGACCTAATCACCCACAAGGAGGGCCACCAAGTGGAAGTAATCTCAAAGAGATCATGAAAGATTTAGATACAGATCCTAAGTTAAGTAATGAAAACAAATATATAAAAGGTCATCTTCTAAATGATAACCTTGGAGGGCCTGGAGATGACAATAACCTTTACCCAATTACTGCTGCTGCCAACAAGATGCACGAAAATAAGGTAGAATCTACAGTAAAGAAATGGGTTAACAATGAGGGTTATTGGGTTTATTATAAAGTAAAAGTTGATCAAAAAAATGTTAAGATCGTTAACAAAGAAATTAAAGAAATTAATGCTGATTTTATTTGTGAGGCAAACCGACTTGATGCTGATGGAAAGAGAGCAAAGTTAGGTGCTTTGAATACAACCATTCACTCAGAATTCAAGGCTGTCAAACAATCATCGGTTGGTAACGCTTCTTTTGATCCCTCTGCTAAAGCTCCCCACAAAGACCCTAAGTTTGATGAAAATAAAGTAGAATTGTCATCAAGCCGTACAGAGACACAAATTCAGGAATTAGATGGAGAAATAGCGAAGATGGTTAAAAAGCATCAAGAACAGCTAGAGGCTATTCAAATGCCATCAAAAAGACCGAGAAGAGAAGGAGCTAACTATGCTGATGCTCACTCTGTATACAGATCAAACTTGCGTTCTGAGAGTGACTTTATAAATAATCTTTTAACCATTCCAGACTATAGCTTTGAGGACTATTATCAATCAGTGTATAAAACAATAGAGCTAAAGCAAGCAAAGAGTGTGTGGAACGGACAGATTACAAAAATAAACGGTCAAGAAAAAAGATCTATTATTAATGAACTAGAAAAAGCATTGAACTTGACTATTTCTAGTTCTAGTAACAAGAGGAAGCGTCAAGATGCTCACCAGGGCGAGCCCATGGAAGTTGATGATAGTAATGAGCCTAATTCTAGTTCTAGGAAAAAGAGACAGCGTCAAGATGCTCACCAGGGCGGGGCAGTTAATTTGAGTGATGGCGAGCCCATGGAAGTTGATTAGAGTAACGAGCCTAATTCTATTTCTGGGAACTAGAGAAAGCGTTCATAAAAATGATTATTATCCAGATGAAAAAGAAGATGAATATTATGCAAGAGCAAAGTTTTGTTAAGCAATTTCATTCAATGGTAGCCGACCTTAAAAAGAACTCTGCTATTGATGTTTATCTATGCCAGTTTAATCCTCCGGCTACTAAAGACGAATTAAATGAAGCACGAATAAAATTCAATCTCACCCCGGCGATGATTGATTTTTATAGTGAAGCAAATGGGATCAGTATTCAATGGGAAAAACGAGAAGGAAAAGAACTTCCTGATGGATGTGTAATTGCGGGAATGATTGATTTATTGCCAGTTCAGGAAGTATTTAGTGATTGGAAAGATAATATTTATTTTGATGAAGATGATCCTTGTAAACCTTTACATCCTATAGACTATTTCATTGGTAATGCTTGTGCAGGGCTTTATTTAGATGGTTCAGATAGTCCTGAAGTATATTATTATTATCGGGGTGAAAAACCAAGACCATTAGGTGTTGATTTTGAAGGGTATCTTCAATTGTTACTTAAATCTCGCGGTTTTTGGTATTGGCCTCTGGCTATTGCTGGCCCCGAAGATGATGATCCTTCTGCACCTATGCCTAGAGAAGAACGAAACTTTCGAGAAATAATGCCACAACTTTTTCCAGACTTTAATCAATCAGACTTTCAACGGCTAGAACAATGAAAGTATTTCTGATCCCGTAAGTTGGGTTGATCGAATCAATAGTTTTGTAAAACCCACTCAATTTAATACCAAATCTCAACCCAACACCGTGAATTTACATTCTTAAAAAAAGTGGGAGTTCGCGATCGCCTGTAGGTTGGGTTGAGCAAATTAGTAGTGTTGAGGAGACTTATCGATTTCATACCAAAGCTCAACCCAACACCGTGAGTCAAGCGATCTTGTAGGTTGGGTTGAAGCATGAAACCCAACAAAAGCAACTCCTATATAAATTCAACTCAATTATGGAAGAATGAATTAATATAATGTTGGGTTTCACATTCGTTCAACCCAACCTACATTTTAAAAGAATATGCAATATCGTCGTGCCAAAATCAATGGAGGAACCTACTTTTTTACCGTTGTTACCCATCAACGGCGTAAAATCCTTTGTGAACCGGATAATATAGCGCTTTTGCGGGAAAGTTTTCGCTATGTCATGGTCAATCATCCGTTTATAATTGACGCTATTGTAATTCTCCCCGATCATTTGCATTGTATTTGGACATTACCCGAAAACGATCACGACTTCTCTACACGTTGGCGACTGATTAAAAGCGAATTTAGCCGTCGGTGTCATTGCAAATATAAACAACAACCCTCATTATCCCGACAACGAAAAAATGAGCAAGCCATTTGGCAACGGCGATTTTGGGAACATTATATCCGAGATGAAAAAGACTTGATGCAACATATCGATTATATTCATTATAATCCGGTTAAACATGGCTTGGTTCATGCGCCTAAAAACTGGGAATATTCTAGCTTTCATCGATATGTAAAAAATGCTGTACTGACACCCAATTGGGGGAAAGATGAAGGGATTTACTTGATTGAAGGAATTGGGTATGAATAAAATTAAGGTCAATGTTGGAAATTAGGTAAATGTTGGGTTTTACTTTCGTTCAACCCAACCTACATTGAAGGAATTGGGTATGAATAAAATTAAGGTCAATGTTGGAAATTAGGTAAATAATTGATAAAATCATGGCTAATCAGATTGAAAACTTTCCCTTAGACAAAGAGTTAAGATTAAAGAACTCCTCCCACTTTCCCTTAACCATTCGCACAACTTCCCTATCCCTTACTAAACAAGATAACGAAATTATCGAATGTCGCCTGAGTTTTGCGGTTACTCCTGAACTCTATCATCGAATTGACAGCGAAGCACTGTTCAACCTCAAGCCTGAAGTTCGGACTCCTTTAACTAATAGCCAGTTTAAACCCGAACTCAATATCCATATCGAAACCAGTCTCAAACCCGATAGACTTTCTCTGCTTCGACCACAGGCGACCAATGCAGAAGAAGCGGCTTTTTATCTGTCTAACCTCAGTCAACAGCAAGCATCCTCACCGGACAGCCATACACCCCCTGAAACTGACGATCCTTTCACGTTGTTAGAAACTGAAAATTGGTTGGCTTTGTCGGTCAAACAACAGCAAAATTCGGGAGAAATTGGCTATCGCACGTTTTGGTCTTATGTCAGTCCTCAAACTTTAAATGGTAATTCTATTTCTAGTGAAGAATTATCGGAAAATATTACCCGCTTTTTTACCGATGTTGTCGGGGTAAGTTTGGATAGTGCGATGCAAGAATTTGCCGATGAAACTGTCGGAACGATTTCTAACTTTTTTCAAGAACTCACCTCAAAATCTTCTCCGAACCCTTCTATGTTTCAGACCGTTCTCAACTTTTTTACCGAAGATGATTGGCCGTTTACTAAAATTCAAGGGGATTTAGCTTTGCGTTCGGCTTTTCAAGGAAAAAACGGAACTTGGGACTGTTACGCCAAAGTTAGGGAAGCACAAAAACAGTTTGTTTTTTATTCGATTTGTTCGGTTAATGCTCCCGAAGATAAGCGACAGGCGATCGCGGAATTTATCGCCAGAGCCAATTATGGCACGATTATCGGCAATTTTGAACTGGATTTTACCGATGGGGAAATTCGCTTCAAAACTTCTATTGATGTTGAAGGAGATACGCTCAGTTCTGCTTTGATTCAATCGTTAGTTTATACGAATGTAATGATGATGGATGAGTATTTGCCGGGAATTTTGGCGGTTGTTTCGGGAGAGTTATCACCCGTTGAGGCGATCGCCAATATCGAAGGTGAATAAAATGGGTTAAAATGTGGTGATTCTGGGTACATAATCTCGATAAAAAGTTGATAAAAATAGTAGAATATAATTATTTAAAATTATTTTTCTGTAAAGATTTTGCGGCGGTATTGTTAAAAGATGCTAAACTTGGAAAAGGGCTGAAATTAATAGGGAAGCGAAATATGACTCATCAGTTGATATCGCAGCAAAAAAAACAATCTCTCTCGTCTTCTCCATGTGTACAAACGAGTCGATTTGCTAACCGTCCCTTTATTGAATCTCCTCAACAGAAGCGGGAACAGCCTAACCTGCAAACAATTCTACAACGAGCAGAACGAGTGGGTAATCCAATAGCAAGAATGGCTTGGGAAGACTCACGGTCTACCGTTCAACGTCAGGGTGGAACGGAGAATGCAGAGCAAGAGGTTTATCACAAGAAAGGCGAGGATGTATTTAACAATTTGGAAAAATCCATCACTAACTCTATTCAAGACATTAAACAGCAGCTTCAATCTCTTCCGTTAACCAATCGTCTATATCAGGAATTCGTGAATGATCCGATTCTCAAAGCGGCAAGAGATCTTAAGGCATACACCAGCAGCAGCCAAGCTCAAGACCCAAATTCTCAGAATTATGGGAATGCGAGCAAATATTTTCAAGATGCTGTCAAAACATTGATAACAAAAGTTGAGGAAAATCACCCGCTCGGAATAGCTGAAAAAGATCTGAAGAATGTTATCCAGGCATTCAACAAAATGGTAGACAGCGCCTACGATCCGGCGGCGGCAGAACTGGTAAAACAAGATAGAAATGTATCACAACAAGAGCGGGAACGACGAACAAATGTTCACGACAAGATGATCAACCACACGAGCGCGATCAAACAGCGAGGCAAGGATATGTTTAAGGCTTTGCTCGATGAGTACAGATCTTTTCAATCGCGAAAATCGAATGCGAATAAAATAGGTTAAAATGAAATTACTCTAACTACAGAAGCTCTCTCAAAAATTGAGAAAAATAGTTTAAGATGATTCCCCCGTAATTTTTTGAGGGTCTGAATCGGTTTCAAATTCGGTTTGTACGGCTTTTAATTGCTCCGCCAGTTGATTGATTTCTCGTTCTAAATCTTTCCAATTTGCCGCACCCTGAAAGGAGTGTTGTAAGGATTGAAGCTGATTTTCTAAGGTCAGCAACTCTTTTAAGATTTCCAACTTCTGAGCATTGCTGTGGGAACTGTTGAGAACGGTGTTTTGCAGTTCTTTTAATTCCAAATCGAGATTTAACCGCTTTTCTTTTACCCGCGCTTCCTGTTCTGAAACTTCAATTTTATGCAGGACGCTAACAAAATTTTCCCGCCACTTTCCAACGGATGAAATTAAATCTTGAACGGTTTTAGCGGGCCGATCTCCGCCTTGAGAAATTTCGATAATTCGGCTCAATTGTTCTTGAACTTTCTCTAACGTATCGGTTTGACTGACGGCTTTGGCTCGGGGTTCTAACTGCTGTTGAATTTCGGCCCGAAAGCGATCGCAATCTTTCCCAATTTCTGTAATTACCCTGGCAATTGATAAAATTGACTCCACCGTTTCTTGGGACAAACGACTCCCACCCAATTCGATTAATTCCTCGGTTCGCTTGTAGATGGCGTGAAAATGCTGCGATTTGTCAATCGGATTCATAGCCGCCCCCAGAAACTTAAGGTTAAATTAACACAAAAATACGTTCGCTTATCGTAACTCTAGCTTAATTTGACACTCCCGTCGCTGAAAGCGAGGGATTCTTTGTTCACAGAGGTTACTTGCTAAGACAGAACTTCTTCTGAAAAAGTAGAGGTATCCTCTCCCAAAGCGTTTAGGCTATCTTGTAGCCTAGTTCCCGAATGCCCTACGGTACTTAATCCAAGTTTCAAGATGTTACGGGCTGCATTTTCGTCACGATCTAACTGACAACCACAAGCACAAAAATGAGTCCTTGTTGAGAGAGATTTTTTGACTTTCTCCCCACAGTTAGAACAGTTTTGACTGGTAAATTGAGGTGGTATAGCAATAGTTATCTTGCCGTGTTTTTCTCCCAAATACTCAAGCCAATGACGAAATTGATACCACGCAGCATCATTAATCGATTTAGCTAAACAATGATTTTTAACCAAGTTCTTAATCTTTAAATCTTCATAGGCTATCACATCGTTAGAGTGAATTACGCATCTTGCTAACTTCACAGCAAAATCTTTACGTTGCCTACTTATTTTAAGGTGAGCTTTAGCTAATCTTGCCCGTGCTTTTTTTCTATTAGAAGACCCTTTCTTTTTTCTAGACAGTCTTCTTTGAAGTCTTTGAAGTTGCTTTTCCCCTTTTCTTAAAAATCTAGGGTTATTAATTTTGTTGCCATTCTGGTCAGTGTAAAATGATTCTAATCCTACATCTAAGCCAATGACGCTATTGGCTGGTGAGGTATCTATTTTGACATCAACTGAGAGAATGAACTGACAATAGTAACCATCCGCTCGACGAACTAATCTAATTCTTTTAATGGACGAAATTGGGTAAAAGTTTAAGTCGTAAGTTCCAACCAGTTTTAATCTACCGATATTATTTTTATCGGTAAACGTAATAGCTTTTCTGGTAGTTAAATCTAATTTCCACCCGGTAGTTTTATATTCTACAGAACGGCAATTTTTCTTAAACTTTGGGAACCCTTTTTTACCAGTAATCTTACGTTTACAATTCTCGTAAAAACGAGATATAGCTGACCACGTTCTTTCGGCACTAGACTGTCTAGCTTGTGAATTCAATTTGTTAGCAAAGTCAAAGTCATGGGCTAATACACGACAATATTTATTAAGGTCATACTTATTAACTTTTTCGTTATCCATCCAAAAACGCAAGCATTTATTCTGGACAAACTGAGCCGTGCGTATTGCCTCGTCTATGGCTGTGTACTGATGTTTTTTAGCCCTAACCTTGAACTCCAAAACTAACATTTATGCCAACCTCACTAGCCTAAATATAATTTAGCACAGAGTTTTCTAGTTTGACGAAGGGTCGCGAGTCATCCTCCGTCACCGCCTTTTCGCTTGCGGTGAACGGATGACCGAAAAGATGCTAAAATCTTGTTGCTGTGCGGTTTGTTTACTGGTCGGCTTTTCCGGAGCGCACGGTGAAACCGAGGGTCTTCAAGCCGACATTTTAGGATAATCAGCATCGGCAGGTACTTCAAGCTGATCAAAAACCCAAATGCCACTTGCAGACAACAATCAACCCCCAGATTATATCGGATCGGGGATCGCATTTCCCGGTCAAACGAACGTCACCGGAGGGGTGCTGCTGAGTTCGTCAACTCGCAACATCGAGGAGTCTATCTGGATTATCCTGAGTACCGACCTCGGAGAACGGGTCTACCGGCCCGATTTTGGCTCCCGTTTGTCAGAATTGGTGTTTGCGCCGCTCAACCGCGAAACCCTTTTACTGCTGCGTCTTTACGTCGAAGAAGCGCTGAAAATGTGGGAACCCCGGATTATTTTGCGAGAGGTACGAACCAACCCAGATCCGATTAGAGGTATGGTAGAACTGGATATTATTTATCAGCCCAAAAATAGCTTTGAAACTCGCAGTTTGGTTTATCCATTTTACCTCGAACCAACTGTTCAATAATAGCGGTCTGTATTAACTTTTTAAAATTAGCAGCATGGCGAATTTTGATTTTCTGCCGAATTTACCCAAACCGAATCTTGACGATCGCAAATTTGAAGATTTAGTGCAGGAATGTTTGCTTCGGATTCCCCGCTATTGTCCCGAATGGACGAACCACAACCCGAGCGATCCGGGAATTACGATGATCGAACTGTTTTCCTGGCTAACCGATCAGATGTTGTATCGGTTCAATCAAGTTCCGATCCGAAATTATATTGTATTTTTGGAGATGTTGGGGATTCGTCTAAAGCCACCTGCTGCGGCGCGAACACTAATTACTTTTGAACTGACAAAAGCTCAAAATATACCCTTTCCAATTCCGGCGGGAACGGAGGTGGCAACGGAACGCACGGAAACCGAAGAGGCGATTATTTTCAGCACGGATCGAAAGTTATTAATCGGAATTCCCCGGATAAAATGTTTTTTGAAAGCCACAGAATATGACTATAATGAAAATCCGATCAATGAGAGTTTAGAAGCAATTTTTCCGCGAACAAGATCGTTTTGGAGTCGCCAAGAAAACGGGGAATGGCTGACAACCATTCGCACGCCAATTTTTGAACAGTCGCCGCAACGGGGAAATTGTTTTTATCTGGTGATTGAACCCAAACCAACGGGCGAAGAAAATAGCATTGAAGGTAATATTATCGCGATTACTTTTAAAGGACAGGCCGCCACCGCAACGGGAATTGATCCGAAAAATCCGCCCCGAGAGTGGGAAGCTTGGAACGGTCGAGAATGGGTTTCGGTTTTGCGAGAGGAAAACGACGATCGCACCGATGGATTTAGTTTTGCAGAAATCACCCAACAAGGCCCCAATCCCGAACAGGGAGCGGATGTGATTTTGCACCTCCCAAATCGTTGGCCGGAGGATGATTTGGGAACTCAATATCGGGGTCATTGGATTCGTTGTATTTATCGATATTTGCGAGATAATGATGAGCAAGAATACGGTTACAGCAGTTCTCCTTTAATTTTTGGTCTGTCGGTGCGGGCCATTGGCGGAACGGTTGAGGCGACGCAATGCGTTTGGGTGGGCGATGAACTGTTGGGGGTGAGCAACGGTAAAGCGGGTCAGGTGTTTGAATTGCAGGGAAAACCGGTTCTCCAACGGCAGAATAATGAATATATTGAAATTCAGCCCCCCGGCGATCGCAAACCCCGCGAAGGTTGGCTGGAAGTCCCCGATTTTGCCGATTCTGGGGCGAACGATCCCCACTATTTAATTGACTCCCAAACGGGTGTGGTTCAGTTTGGCCCGCTAATTCGAGAACCGAGTCAATTGAGGTTACAAACCGAGGCGCGAACCCGTTTTCAAACCCAAGACCGCCTGCAAACCCAGTTTACCGGAACAGAAGCCTCTGCGGATGCGCTGTCTCCGGCTAGTGGGGAGACGGAAGGAAAGGCCCAAGAGCGTCAGTATGGCCGGGTGCCGCCACCGGGAGCGGAAATTTATATGAAGGCTTACCGCACGGGGGGAGGGACGAGGGGAAATGTTGAGGCGGAAACGTTAACGGTATTGCGATCGGCCATCCCCTACGTCAAGCGGGTGATCAACTACGAAGCGGCGACGGGAGGAACGGAACCGGAGTCTTTGGAAAAGGCGGTTTTGCGGGTACCGGGACTGCTGCGATCGAGTCAACGGGCGATTATTCGGGATGATTTTGAATACCACGCGATGCGAGTTCCGGGTGGGGGTGTGGCTCGCGCCCATTGTTTGGATGCGAACATGGAAATGGGTAGACGTTGGAGTGAACCGGATGATATTAAACCGGGTCAGGTGTGTATTTTAACGATACCAAAGGCGGAGATTCAAGATTTGAACCGGGGTTTATCTCCTGAAGAATTAAGGCTCGATGATGAACTGACTAAAAAGATTAAAAATTATTTGGATGATCGCAAACCGTTGGGGGTGCAAATTTTGCTGCGAGAACCTAAATATATTGGGGTGAAAGTTGAGGCTGTTGTTTTGGTTGGGCGGGATGGCGATCGCGAATATATTCGTTCTCAATTTCTGCAACTTTTGTATCGGTTTCTCAATCCGATTACGGGCGGAACAAACGGTCAGGGCTGGCCGTTAGGACATCCGGTTTATCCGTCGGATGTTGTCGCCTATTGTCAGAAATTTTATCAGGAAATTCCTCACGTTCGTTATTTAAAATCGTTGGAACTGAGGGGAATTCGTCCACAAGATCGCCCGAATTGGATTGTTGCGCCCATACCCGAACCCGTTATTTATCCGGGGGAATTTGGGGTTGTTTGTTCTTGGGATAATGGGGAGGAGAACGGGGAAAGAAAAACCGCTCACGAGATTAAGTTTATACTGGATAATTAAGACTAAAATTATCAAATTGGATGACTCAAACTAACTCTCGTCCAACCCTTTATCTTCGACTCACCGCCATGCAGCTTCCCGATGGTGGAAGTTTACAAAAGTTGGCGTTATCTCGCCGTCAAACCGAAGATACAAGAAAAACAACCTTAAGGGTTTATCCGGGAGAACCGAGTGAAATTATCCTGAAATTAGAAAACCAGTCGGAAGAATCTCTCGCGCTAAACTTACAGCTAGAAATTGAACCCAAAATTAATTCAAATTGGTGTCAGTGGTATCAGCAAAGCGTTAATAATGGCGCAACTCAACCCCAAGACGTTCGGGGGTTCAGCTATCAACTGACAATTGCGCCTCAGCAACAGCAAGAAGTCGAAATTGAGTTTGAATTTCCGCAAAGTTTTTTTGAAGAACAAACCGCCTTAAGTTCGGAACAGGGTAAACTAGAAATTAATTATTTTGCTCAAGTTTTTGTTTATAGTAACCCTCCCAATCATCGCTTAATTGGTTATCAAGTTTTTGACTTAAAAATTGCTCCTAGAATAGAATATCTGGACTTTTTACCTGTTATTTACGGGGAAACGGATTTTCTCAGTCGTTTCTTGAAAATACTTGAAGAAACCTATGACCCAGCCATTCAAACCACCGATAATTTATGGGCCTATCTTGACCCGCTAACGGCACCGGAAGCGCTTCTTCCTTTTTTAGCCCAGTGGGTCGGTTGGAAAATGAATTCTCGCTGGTCTCTCGATATTCAGCGCCGCCTCATTCGCAATGCAATTACTCTTTACCGTTGGCATGGAACTCGCAAAGGTTTGCGGTTTTACCTGCATCTTTTTACGGGTTTACCCCTAGATGAAGACTTACCGGAAGCCGAGAAACATATTAGTATTTGGGAAGATTTTAATCGGGGGTTTGTTGTCGGAGGAACTCATATTAATCAAGATTCGATGTTAGGAGGGGGACGCGCTTATCACTTTATTGTTCGCCTGCGAGTTGACTTTCCAAATCAGATTGATGAACCGTTGGTTCGAGAAATTATTGAACAATATAAACCCGCCTTTTCCACCTACGAACTTAACATTATACGGGAATTTTGACGGCGGTTAACTAATCGGGTTGAGGCGGAATTTCTAGGGGTTCTAAACGGCTGGGTTCGGAGGGTAAAGGTTGAAGAAGTTCGGATTCTGGTGTTTCCAATTCTCCCGTTTTGGGGAAATCAAACTGACTCGGACTAGAACTGTTTGACTCGTAGGTTTGAATGACAATAGAGCGAGTTTCTTGTTCGCCCAAACTATTGGTTACTTGCAAAGTAATGGTTTCAGCAAGGGGAGCCTCACTAATCGTATAAGTCATTGAACCTTCCGGTTCTACGACACCAACTAAGGGGTTTAATTCGACTTGAATTCCCTCGCCGCCTTCAACTTTCCAGGCTAACTGAAGAAAGACTGGTGCGCCTCCTTTACTAATTGCAATTGGCGGGTAATTTTCTACGGGTTGAGTAATGGATTGATCGTTTACTTGAAATTCAATTTCAATCGGTATGGGTCTAACTTTAATCGGCGGTGAAGTGCGGGTAATATTAGCAGTTTCTCCCGATTTTTTAGGAATAACTTCTAGCTGAAACGTATATTCTCCGGGGGGTAAAGTTGTTGTTGGAACATCCCGACAAACAAGCGGTACACCGAGAGTTGCAGGAATTGAACAGAATTGGCTAACTTGACTGGGGTATTGATAGCGTTGAATTTCTTGAGTTGAACCCGTTTGACTTTGAGCAGTTATAACGAATTCTTTAACCGGGTTGGGATTTTGAATCACCCAGTTGAACTTTATGGGTTCTTTTTGAGCTTCTTCATAAACCGCTTTTGATACTGTAAATTGTTCGAGTTCGGGTGAAGGTTCCGGTTGCACAACGATAGTATTCTGTAGGGGTTGAAAATCCGAGGGTTCTTTTGAATTAGATAAAGAATAAACCGCAACTTTGAAGGTATAATTTCCCGGTTCAATCAAACGAGTATTTAAGCTCCACTGACAGCTTAAGTCTTCGGGTTGTTCTCCGACTTCACAAACCAAATCACCCCAAGTATTTCTGATATTCTTAGGCTGGAGTTGAGCGTTTTCTAAGTCTTTTACATAAGAAGCAGTTCTAATGACCTGATCGCTTCCCTCGGTAATAACATCAAGTTGAGCGAGTTGGCTCTGATTTTTGAGATCGAACTGAAGAACTATTTCTTCTTGTTGAACTTTGGAATAAGCCGATTTTGGAGACGTTATTTCGTTAATTTGAGATAATAGAGGTTCGGGTTTTGGAATTATTTCTATTGTATCAGTCCGACTGGAATCAGAAGCCTCGTTTGATGAACGCTTTCTAAATAGCTCGTTAATCGGTTTGGGAAATGTTTCGATTTCCAGTGTATATTTATTGGGAGAAGGGGGAGCCAGAGTTAAGCTGCAACGGGTCATTTTTTCTTCTTCATTCAGTTGACAAGGTTCGGAGTTTTTGCGGACTTCATCTGAGAAATTGGGTTTTCCGTTTAAAAATGGATAGTTTTTTAATTCGCGGCTTCCCTGGCTATCAATACGAGTTAAAACAAGTTTATCTAATTGCTGAGGGTGGCTGACTTCCCACTCGATTTGAATGGGTTCACCTTCGTTATATTTTGGGGTTGGTTTTAGGGTACTAAATTCACTAATTTTAGGTAAAGGCGGCATTTTGAAGTAATTCCACCAAATCGCAAATGCAGTTCCCGCCAGAATACAAAATGCCAACAAAATTAACAGCCACAAATGCCACCAAGGACTTTTATCCCAAATTAATGTTCCCTGAAGGGATTCGCGGTCTAAAGGTAAGTTTTGAGCATCTTCTATCTCAATCTCAAAGGGAAGTTCTAAAGCGGGTCTGGGAATTAAACGACGCCATCCCCAACCTTTCCGCTGAACTTGTAGAGTTATCGTTTTACTTTTGCTGGGAAAAAGTCTAACATCTGAATGTGGCGAAAAAGAGTAATTCCACAGCTTTTCTTGTCGAATAAAGTTTGTTAATAGAGTTAGATAACGCTTGGTATTGCCTTCGTTGGTTAATTCAATTTCAAAATCGGCTTCACCGTGTTTTACTTTATTTTTGGTAGGGTGCAGGGTACATTGTAATTGGTATTCGGGTAAAATCAGCAAATAAAAGACTCGAATGATTAGCTGAGATTCATTATTTTTTGAAATGAGTTGAATCGTGGGAAAATAGTTTCCGGCGGGGGTATATTTGGGCGGATGCAAGATTAATTTAATCTCTCCGGGGGGATCTTCTGGGTTCAGTTCTAGTCCGTCTGTCTCTCGAATTAATCCCGGTAAATTGGTATTCACTTCTGGATAACGAACCTCATACCAATCCGGTTCTAAATCGGGACAAATAATGTAAAATCTATCCACTAATTTGGAGCGATTTTTGACTTGAATGGGAATTTCTACTTCTTCTCCCGCTTGCAATTCATGGGGTTTATTCGGATTGGTAACAGGAAGGATAAATTCGGGTTCATAGTCCCAGATTGTTTCCCGATCTAAACGAACTCGAAGTTGTTGAGGACGGCGAAAAACTTGATCGGGATATTGTTCGGGAGCTTCCGCAAATATTGTATAGTAATAGGTTCCGGGTGCGGCTTGCTGCGGAACTTCAAATTGAAGCTCAATAGAGATTGATTCATCTGGCTTCAGTCGGAGACGGTTGTTAATCGACGATTGCTCATCTATAATTGTACACCATCTTTCTATCGGCTTTGAACGGGCGTCATTGGCTTTGATCCAAACGACAATTAATAATTCTTGGTTATCCGAGTTTGTAACTGTTAAGCGATATTTTTCGGTCGAACCTCGCAAAATGTTGAGGCTTGTTTTACTCTGATCTTCCTGAATAAAAATCGGTGTACGGGTTGATTGCATAATATCTCCAGTTTAATAAAACTAACTAACGGGTTTTTCGTTCATTCATACAGTTGGCAATCTTTTTGATTTTCATTGTTTTGATATTCACATGATGATTTTCTCCATCAAAGGTGAGGCGAATTTCATCATCAAACGTTTTAATATCAACGCTATTGAGTCTAATCCCCGGAAATTGAGCCACAACTTTTCCCTTTTCATTCTCTCGTGTTCCATCGGGATTTAATGACCATAGCATCACTCGTCCATCGTCTCCGGTACTCGCCAGATAGCAGCCATTTTGACTCAACGCAACTGTCCGAACGGGTTGGCTTTTATGACCATTATTCCACTGTTCTATGATCGTACTTTCTGAACAGTTAAGAGTCTCGCCGCGTCCAGGCGACTGTTCAATACATTGACGAATTTTATCGAGGTTCCACAGCGTAATATATCCCTCGGTGTCTGCACTGGCTAACAAATTGGGGAGGTTAGTCTGATCGATTTCTTCATGGGTTGCTAGGCTGGTAATGTAATCATATTGGTTGCTCAAATTATTCTCCAAATCATCCGGTTGATTCTCCCAAGTATAGGGTAAATAATATAACTTATTGCGGGTGGCAGATTGTTGGGTTTGTTGTTGTAGAAAATCATTATAACTGGTAAAATCATAATAATTTTCATAATAGTAATTGTTATCAAATTCTTGCCAGTTCTGCCAGTTTTCCCAATTTTCCCAAATCGCTAACTTATTATACTGACCTCCAAAAAAGACCAATCTCGGTTGATTTCGAGCTTCGCTAATGGCTAAGGTTAGCAATGAAAAGGGTTGTTTTAAAGTTAATTCTCGACCAATTCTCAAGTTATCTTTGTAGAGGTCATAGGTTTCTGCAAGGGGTTCAAGTCCAGAGCGCTGTTTGACCTTACGAGTTTGTCGAATTTCTGATGAATTAACGCCAGAATCAATCGCTGCTAAATTCCACGATCGCACCATTCCGCTTCCGTGAGCACTTAATAAATAACGAGAATCCTTGGTAAATTCTAAGCCAAAAACTCGGTCATTTCTACTTTCATCAATATAAAGTGTTCCTTGTCTCTGTTTATTCGTGACATTCCAAAGGTTAATTTCTCCCGTCTCTAAACCGGCGGCAACTTGTTGATTATCTTTCGGCAAAAAACGCACGACACGCACCGCTTTTTCATTTTCATCGGTAATCACTTCTGGGGGATAAAATAGATTTCCTTCGACTTGCCAGTAGCGAATACTGCGATCGCTAGAACCGCTAATCACTGTATTGGCTTTGCCATCAAAAGCAACGGAATTCACCGGATCGGTATGATGATTTTTCGGCCTGAGTAACCACCACAATCCGCCCAATAAAACCATTAACAATAAGGCGAGTAGTTGCAACCAAAATGGAATTATTGGCTTAACATCTAAAGTAATGGTTTGGGTTTCAGGCTTGGGAAAAACTGGCGTTTCGGGAGAGTCATAATCTGGATGGAATAAATGAGGTTTAAGTTTAAATTTAAGTTGACTGCCAATCCCCAACCAGGAGCGAGCGTGACTAATTTTAAGTTGTTGTAATCCCGACTCTTGGGGATAAATTGTCTCAAAATTTAACCCGGTATAAATATAGTGAGATTGCTGTTGATCTGATTCGACAAAAAGTTCTTGTTCTTGTCCTTCCACTGACCAAACACTCAGATGATGCGGTCTTTTAGCCCTTTCAATGATCTCAAAATTAATATCTTGAGTCCTGTTACTTTTGTTTTCTAATTGAATGGTATAATTGACGCTATTATTCCATCGAACACCGGATAAAACTTGCTCGATTGGATCGCATTCCCAGTTGACAATTCCCTTCGGTAAAACTTCGAGTGTTCCGGAAACTTCGGGTTCAGGATTTAGTGTTATATTCGCTTTAGCCACGATTTTAAAGCTGTAAGTTTGACTCAATGCTTTGCCTTCTTCTGGGGGTTTACACTCAAAGATCACCGATTGAGGTTCGCCGGGATTAAGTTCTGGAATTCGTTTTTCAGTTCCGTGAATCATCCAACTTTTATCGAGTGTTTCTTCTCCTTTGAACGTCAAATTTACCGCCATTGAATCTTGACTAAAATTGGAGACAATTACAGGAATTTCAATAATTTCGCCGGGATATCCTTTTAATCCATCTCTGGGAGTGAGAATTGATAAAGTTAGCGGTTTTAGGGGGGCTTCTAGCTTTAAATTTAGGGTTTCTGTGGCGAAAAGTTCGGGATTTTCTATGGCAATTGCTCTGACGGTTAAATCTAATGGATTTTCATAACCCGGACGGGGAGAACGATGAATATTAACGGTAAATTCTGTTGTTGCACCAGGGGGTTTCTTGGCGGCGACTTGAGGTTCTGTGCTGTACCATTTAATATTTGACCCCGGATCGAGTCCGGGTACAATTAACTCTAAATAAAAACTATAAAAATCTTGGCTGTAGTTGGTAACATAAGCTTTAAAGAATAAAGAACGCTGCGAACCTTGCTGTAATTTAATGTATTTGGGTTCAACTTCTAATCTAATAAAATCTATCATATGATTGGTTAAATTAAGTGAGCTTGAGAATCACCGAAGCCGTAAAAACAGGTTATTTATTCCGAAACTACCTCTAACAATTGAGTTTGATGTCGTCTGTACCAGGCAAAATAAAGTAGGTTAATTCCAAATTCTTGAGCCGTTCTAATCTCGGTTCGGGGAAGGGTATGTTCGTTAATTCCCCACGCTTTTGATAAGCTACCAATAATCAGGATCATTCCTCCTCCCAAAAATAGTTCTATGGGTTCGTAGTTAACAGTCGGAGGAATTGCAAATAGAAACGGATGGATTTTTATTAAATGATTTCTATCTAACAAATCCCAATCTATAAAATTCAGATTAAATTCTTCTGTTGCCCAATCTGTTAATTCTTTAAAGTTTTGATTGAGGTCGTCATCAATCGGAATTTCAATTAATACAGTTCTTCCTGTTTCGAGATAACCGCCTAAGATTTCTAACTGATTGTTGTCTAATTCACGAGTTTGTTGTTCGGTTAAATACAGCAGATCAAAATCAACAGAGTCCTGTCGTTCGAGGCGAATTTGCTGAATTTCAGAAATTCCTTGCATTCTCGGGTCAAGCGACTCTACGGAGTGCATCAGAAAAGCCAGATTTTCTTGACAATATTTTCCTTCGGCTTCTGACATCATTCCTCTAGAAGCTTGAGGGGATAACATCGCCGTTTTGATTACAATTTGAGGGCGCGATCGCGCCGGAATTCTATGGCGTAAATCCAACTCATTAACTTGAGGAAATAAAACTTCCTGGGGCTGACAAATTTGAACGGTTCCCGGTTGCAGATTAATTCGACAAATTTCTACTTCTAAATGACTGGGTGGATCGGTTTTTTGGTCGATCCGAAAGGTTTCTCGAACGACATCATTATCATTTCTCAAACTGAGTTCTTCCGGGTCAACATAACTGACCACCAAATAAACAATAATCGGTTCGGTTTTTGAGGGTTTGGGGTCAGTAATTCTAAATTCCATCGGACGATCAATAATAATTGGATTTCCCTCGCCATCGATCGCAATTCCGGGTTTTACCATTAACCATCCGGTTTGAAATTTTGACTGTACACCCGCAGGAGCGCTTGTAGGATGCACGCCCAACCCGCAAACAATTCCTGGTTGATTTAGGGATTGATAATGTAAATTTTGCCGTTTCCGAGAATAGGTATGTGCTAAACGCCATCGTTGAGCATTAATCATTAAACCGTCTGTAACATGAAGACGATCGAGAGGATTTGGAGAGGGAGTCGGGAAAGATTGATCGCTCATGGGTTAACTGTGGTCGTTTCTAAATTTGAATTTTTTAAGTCAGCTTTTTCGAGATCAACTTTATCTAAATTTGCGCCTTGTAAGTTGGTATGACTGAGGTCAGCATAGTTAACATTAGAACGGCTCAAATTGGAAAAACTAAGGTTGGCGTGGCTTAAATTTGCATAGCTTAAATCCGTGTCTTTTAAGTCGGCATAACTTAAATTACTGTGGCTTAAGTTTGCCATAAATAAATTAGCTCGCCGCAGTTTCGCATGGGAGAGATTAACGTTAGAAAGATTGGCATTTTTGAGGTTGGCTTCTTCCAAATTTGTTCCCACCAGTTGAGTTTGAGTTAAGTTAACATTCTCTAAATTCGCACCGGCTAAATTTTGACCGCTTAAGTCCTGCGTCCAAGGTTCTGAATGATTGACAATTTGCCAAACCAAACGCCATTTTGGATCGAGTTGTTCTTCATTGAGTTGAGTATTTCTAAGATCTGCTCCCTCTAATTTTACTCGACTTAAATTAGCATCTTTTAAGTTTGCATCTCGCAGGTCAGCATCCCGCAAATCGGCTCGCTCTAAGTTAGCTTTAATCAGATTTGTACCTCGGAGATTTGCACCTCTAAGTTTTGCTTTACTAAGATCAACATTTTGTAGAAATAAACCGCTCAGATCGGCTTTTTCAAAATCACAACGCCGACATTCTCCATTTTGCTCTAATTTTTTCATCACTCTAGAAAGTTCAGACGAGACGGGTACTGCCAACCCCAATATTATTCCCAGGACAATCACAATCACAGCTATTATTTGACTTTTGTAAAGATTCTGTTTCATAGCCCAGTCCCCATCTTGTTGTTCTCCTCTTAGAGTGAACGGTGCGTTGGTATTTTTTGTCTAGACAAATACTTGAAACTGAAGAAATTCAACTGTAGTATAATAACATGGCTGCATTTTAGTTGATTTTATCGTTATTATGGTTTTTATTTAAGAGATTTTAATTTTTCTGTAGCAAAAGGTTAAAATAAACTTAAATTTAATTAAATGTATCACAGTTAACAGGATTCGGGAAAATATTAATGAGGATAAAATCAACATTGCGATGGATAGGTATTGTTAGCATTGGACTCGGGTTCTGTATTCAAACCGCAGTTCAAGCAACGGGTGCATTCAAACGACGGGAAATTTCAAATTCTCAACTCAATTTCGCCCAAGGATTAATCAATATTCCCCGATCGCTTCCCTCGCCTCCAGAAGTCCCTCAAATCCCCCAAATTCCTCAACCTCCGCCCCCGCCTTCGCTTCCGTCGCCTCCTCAACCGCAATTTCCCCCCGCACCGCAACCGAAACCCGATACTGTTCCCGAACTTCCTTTAACTAATTTTGATTACGATAATGTAGAATTTTGGGAAGAACTTTGCTCCACCCTCGAACAGACGGAACGATACGCCGAAGCGGTGGCGGCTTGTCAACGGGTAATTGAACTGAAACCAAAACGAGAAAATACAGAAATATGGATGAGTTTGAGCCGTTCATTACAACAGTTGAAACAATATCCTCAAGCTTTAGTTTCCTACAATTATGTATTGCAGCGAGAACCGAAATATTCTCAAGTTTTATTGCAAAAATGCGAAATATTTTTAGAATTAGAACAATATGAACAAGCGATTTCATCTTGCGAAGAAGCCCTGAAAATTGATGGGATTTGGGGGCGAAGCAGTCCGGCTGATGCTTGGACAAAAAGAGCGATCGCTTTGCTAGAGTTGGGACGCTTAGAAACGGCAAAACTGCAAGATTTAGGACAAGTTGATGCGGCAGAATCCCGGAAAATTCAAAACCTAGAAGCCGTGATGAATTCCTACGATCAAGCCCTGAGATTTGCGCCGAATTCTTCCTTGATTTTAACCGAAAAATGTGGTATATTGATAGAATTAGAACGCTATCAAGAAGCCCGTGAAAGTTGCGAATTGGCGATCGCCGTGAACGAAAATTGGGGCGTCAGTACCTCCGCTCAAGCTTTAGAATATTTGCTCGTTATCCGTCAAGAAATCGCCCCATCAAATCCGCTCCGGGTTAATAACCCAAAAGAAGCCGAAGAACTCGCCGAACAATTTCAAAATTTAGTCAGTTTCTACGAACAAATTTTGTCTGAAAATCCCAACAATGCCGAAGCTTGGACAAAACAGGGTATCGCCCTACAAACTTTAGGAAAAACCGCTCAAGCGTTGACCTCCTACAGTCGGGCGGTTCAGATTCAACCGAACTATTCTTTGGCGCTCGCAAACCAGTGCGAAGTTCTCAATCAACTCGAACAATATCAACAAGCCCTAAGCGCCTGTGAAGCCGCCCTTTCTGGCGATCAAAATTGGGGCGATACTCGTCCGGCGAAAGCCTGGAATCAACGCAGCACGGCTTTGGCGGGATTAAAACAGTATAACGATGCTTTGGCCAGTGCCGATCGCGCCATTA
This sequence comes from Lyngbya sp., assembly GCA_035285085.1. GTDB lineage: Bacteria > Cyanobacteriota > Cyanobacteriia > Cyanobacteriales > Microcoleaceae > Capilliphycus. The sequence continues at coordinate 24,846 of JAYKHV010000078.1, forward strand.
CTCTGGAGGAAGACTACAGCGCCGCCTGGAACAACCGAGGGGTGATGCTGTGGCATTTGGGCCAACTCCAGCAAGCCGAACAACAGTATGAATTTGCAGAAATCAACTATGAACAGGCGCTTCTATCGACCCGTGAGGCGGTTAAGCTCGATCCCCGCTACCCTCAAGGTTGGTACAATCACGGTCGCATTCTCAGCGAGTACGGTCAATTGCTGAGTCTACAGCGACGGGATGAGGAGGCTACAGAACTCTATCAAGCCGCACGAAAGGCTTACGAGCAGGCGCTAGCAGGCGATCTCACCCCCAATGACCGCATCCTCAAAGCCAGTATTCTGGCTAATCAAGCCGTTGTTTTGTGGCGCTTGCGAGATTCCCAACTGTTAACAGAGGCTTTGGTCGCCACTCAGGAAGCGGTTCAGTTGAATCCCCAATCTTTTGAGGCTTGGCACAATCAAGGATTAATTTTACTCGAATTAAAGCAATATCGAGGCGCTTTAAATGCCTACACCCAAGCTGACACTCTCAGTCCCGATAATGTGGGGGTAATTACTGCAAAAGGAATCGCCCTTTCTCGCTTGGGTCGCTATCAAGATGCTTTGGCTATTTTTGAACAAGCATTGCAGTTAGATCCGGAGTATATGATTGCCCGTAGAGAGCGAGAAATCGTGCTACGAAATTTAATTAAAATGACCCAACGAATGCCGAGATAGATTGATGATTTATTATCAGGAGCGATTGCCATGAAACTACCAGAATTAGTTAACAGGGTTAGGGCTAGAGGACGAGAATTTTTTAACTGGGTTTCCCATCCAGAAGCTAATATTCGTCGGATCGTTCGGCGTCGGGCGCAACAAATTTATGAACGGGTGGAAATAGGAGGAAGCGATCGCAATCATCAAAAAAAAGAAACTCCTGTTTCTCAACAATCGCAGCATTCTTTTCAAGTAGAACCAAGAATTAACCGGGAAAGAGGGGGTGTACAAACTCGCATTCAACCCGCAACTTTAGACCGACCCATTGTAACAGAACGTTCTCGGCGACGTCGTAAAGACAGAACCCAAAAAGTTCTCGTTCAAGGTTACGAAATTCGCGATCGCTTTGGTAGACGTTATGAAATTGGTCAGTGTTTGAGTCATTCGGATCGGATTCGTCAGTATGAAGCGACTCCAATTTCACAGCAAAAACAGCGGGTGTTAATTCAAGAATATTTGACCCAAAGTGATTCGGATTACCTGGCGGAAGTTAACCATCAGAACGGAAAAGTTAAAGAGTTTCGTTTGCTGACACCGATTGATATCATCAAAGATTTTTACGAGGATAATCCCCAGGATATTCGTTGGTATTTAATTGTTGAACGGCTTCCCCCAAGTTTGACTTTACGGGAAGATTTGCAGCGGCGACATCAATCTTTAACGCCGACTCAGGCGAGTAAAATTCTCAAACAAGTGTTGCAAACCTTGCAGTTTTTACACAACTGTTATGAAGTTCGTTTGTTTCAAAGTATGCGAACAGGAATTGGTCACGGAAACCTAAATTTAGATAGTATACTGATCGTTCATAATGAAACTCAATCTCCCTTTGATGAAGAAGATGAACAATTTTCTATCTATCTCAGTCGCATTGCACTGTGGGAAAATCTGATCGATTCTTTAGAATCAGAAACAATTCATCCGTCTCTCTCGAAAAAAGCCTTTCAACAAGATCTCCTAGATTTGGGTCGAGTTAGCTACCTTTTATCTGGAGGAAAACAGGAGATTCCCGATCAAGATTTCCAGTGGCATCAACATTGTCATCCCGAACTTAAAAACTTTATTTTAAGATTATATTCGGGTGAATTTAAAAGAGCCTCAGATGCTCATCGAGAGTTGTTAAAATTACGTTTAGATCAACCCGCAGATCCGATTTTACCCGAGAATATTTTTGTTGAGAGCGAACAGCAACCCCGGTCAAAATCTCAACGTTCTTGGAGTATCCCTCTAATTCTTCTACTGGCAACCTTGGTGAGCTTGGGAATATTAAGCGTAGGATTTTGGCGATTTTTATCGGGTTCAAAGCCTCCAAACCCTGCCAATATTGTCTTTAATAAAAACTCTGTTCCCTCTCGGTTCGCTCAAGTTGATATTCCCTCAATTTTGCTCAATCAAAGTATTAACTATTCGGCCGATCAACGATGGAAAACCGCACTCAAAACTTCCGTTGGCTACGGTGGAAATCAATTTTTAGCCAACCAGTTGAACCCGTCTCAAATTTCCTTAAATCTGCAACCTCCAAATTTATTTTCTTTGATTCGTGAAGGAAACAACACGGAAACAGAAGAACAACAAAAAGAACGCTTAGAAACTCGGCTTTTATCCGCTTTAAAAAATTCTCAGTTTATTGTCACTTCCCTCTTGGGAAATGAACTTCAGTTATTACAAGACAGCGAAAACTTAGAAGTAGAAATCATTGCTTATGACGCTTTACTCGCTTATGTTGCTTTCAGTGATGTTCAGCGAAAGGGAAGTTTACCTAGATTACTTTCCGGTAAAATTTCTCTGGACTCTCTCAAGCAACTGTATTCCGATCAACCCTTAACGTTGAAAGATTTAGGAATTGATAATTCACCCAATCAAACCGTCAAACGGATTTCAATTTGTAATAAAAATCCCGAAGAAGTTTTTCTGGTGACTTCGCTTTTTGAAAATTTAGCCTGGAAAAATGAAGCAGAAATCGATAACTTTAGAAATCTTATTGATGAAGATAAAAAAGCTTGCACACAAACAGGATATACTAAAGGACAAGCAATTGCTTTAGCCGAATTTGAACAAGGAGGTCAAGCAACGATTGGGATTGATTTGTTTAGCAAAGTGTTTAACCAGTGTTCTGTCTACCCTTTAGCAATTGTCGGAGAAGGGAAACTGACAGCAGTGCAGCCTATTATACAGAATAATGGCAGTTCAATCACACCCGCAACCGATTTATGTATGGATAAAGGAAGCTACAAACCCAACCCCAAAGTTTTTGAACAAGGAGATTATCCTTTGGGATATGCAATTGCTGTGATTTATCAAAAAGAAGGTGGAAAAGATTCTGCGGGTCAGGTGTTTTCTAATCTAATGAAAACCGACGAAGGACAACATTTATTACATTCTGCGGGATTAATTCCGATTCGAGAGTTAAATAAAAGTCGGGAGGAAAATTAATCAAAATGTCCGAAAAAGATTTGGAAGCTAAATTAATTGAAAAAGTCACTAACGATCCGATGTTACTGCGAAAACTTTGTGATAGAGTTTATGAACTGATGAAAGAAGATCTTCGCAATCAACGCGATCGCACCTGCAACTCACGGAGACTTTTATAATGAAAATGAATCGTCAAGATCCCTCAGCTTACGAACTCAATTATGTGACGGCGAATCGATTTTATGTAGAAATTGATAGCCAGATTTCAGCTTGTTTTAGCGAGTGTTCGGGTTTGGGGATAAATATCAAGCGGGAAACCTACAATGAAGGGGGTGTCAACGATCAACAGCGAATTATTTTGGGACAAGCCGAATTTACAGAAGTTACATTAAAGCGAGGAATTACAAATGATTTAACCTTTTTAAATTGGATAGAAAAAGTTTTGCGAGAACCCAAAAAAACCCGTTTAAACGTTACCCTGTTACTGTTCAATCAAGAAGGGGAAACCATGCAATCTTGGACGCTGATTGGTTCGGTTCCGGTTAGTTGGAAAGCACCCTCTTTTCAAGCCGACTCTAATACCGTTGCGATTGAAGAATTAACCTTAGCCTACGAAGGTTTGACGATTAATAAAGGAGGGAGTTTGGGACAGCAAACAGGAGGATTTAATCCAGCCAGTCCATTAACTCGCGGTAGTTTAGGCTATTTTGCGAGTGACTTAACCAACGTTGGAACACAACCTTTTAATCAAGCCAGTCAAACCAATTCTAATACAAGGAACAGAAGGAGATAACTTTGAGAACTGTAATTTTTTTGAGGTTTAACGAGTCCGAGGTGAATTAACAATGTCTACATCTCCTTTGGGTTTAAATGATTATTTACGTCCTCCCGAAACGTTGGGACGACAGGGAATGTTAAAAGTGCGATCGCCTCTCGTTCAGACTTCACAATTAATGTTATCCCAAACTGTAGAACCGTCCGAGAATTTGTTCACTTTTACAGAAAGTTTATCAGGTTCAGAAACTCCCGAAAAACCCATCTCTAGAATTAATCGATTTGTCGATGATGACTCCGAGTTAGAATCTACATCGGAAGCGAATATTAACCGCAATATTTCTGAAAGTACAGAAGAATCTCAAACTCACCCTTCAACAGAAGAAAACCTGCAAAATAACCCGCTTTCAGAACTTCATCCCCGCTTGGGTGAACAATTAATTCAAACTCAATCTCGAATTCTCACCACTGCTTCTGACAAACGACTTTCTCCGCAAACACGCGAAGACTCAGAAAGCCAATCAATAAACAATAAATCCGATAATTTACCCGTCGTTCAAGCCAAATGGTCAGGCGATATTTCTCAACCTATTTCTAATTCGAGTTCAACACAATCTGTTGATTCTACTCCAGAAAATCAAGCCTTTCCAATTCAACCGAGTTTGAATTCTGAAAATTTAACCAATCTAAATTTGATACAATCCCATTCACCTTTGATTCAACAATCAGATTTGATTGTATCTCCAAAAACTTCAGAACCTTCACCCGAGAAAACTGATTTTCAAAAGGATGAAACACCAGAACCTTGGTCAAGTCAATTTAATCTAAGTGCTGAAAGTGTTCCAGTAACAGAAAATAATCAGGAATCCTGGTCAAATCTCGCTGAATTTATAGATTATGATAACTTCAATTCCTCATCTAATTCTCAATTGACTTCAGAGAGTTCAAAATTGATTACAAGAGAACAAAAACAATCTATTCCAGATAGTCCAGCATCGGTTTCGAGTTCTCCAACCCAAGCAGAGAAAGTAATGGGAGAACGCGAAGAATCTGTTTTAATTGATGAGGAACAGTTGGAAATGTTGGCGAGGAAAGTTTATAATTTATTGCGACAAAAGTTAGAAACTGAACGGGAAAGTCATCATTTTAAAACCGATGGTTCTTTACCTTGGCTGGATACTATCAGTCAAATAAATCCCGTAAAAGCATCTGCATTTTCCTCAAATACATCTCCAGTCGGACAGCTTCAAACCCAAACCGGATCGGCGGTTTCATTAGTTAATTATAAATTACAAACCCTCACCCGAAAAGTTTATCAACTCTTACAATTTAAAATAGAGACAGATCGAGAACGTTTGGGATTTTATTATACAGGTAATATCCCCCGGTAAATTCTGTATATTCTTAATGATTTTTCAAGGAGACTCTGATGACACAGCTTGTTAAAGCCACTCTAAAATGTCAGGATAACGCACCGGATATCGTCTTTATGTTTAACCCCGGAGAATTGGTATTTGAGGGGGTCGTAGAAACCGCAGATAATCCCGGTTCGCGGAGTCAAGATCGCGGAATTCCTAAAGTCAGCTTTTCCCACACCAAAGCCTACAAAGTGACAATTAATAATATTTTATTTGATACCTACGAAGCCGGAATTAACGTGGTAACAGCTTTTATTGAACCCTTTCGGAAAGCTGTAGAATTTGCGAAAGGAAAAGAACGTCCGCCAATTTATATGTTAATTTGGGGAAATCAAGTTTATCTTCGGCGATGCTTTATCGAACGACTCAACTATAAACTTACAATGTTTCTCAGCGATGGAACCCCCGTGAGGGCGGTGATCGATAGTTTAACACTAAAAGAGGTAGAAGATACTCAGCCTTCCGGGTCACTTCGAGTTGACAATAAAATTGATCAAGTCTCCGATCAAGTTTCTACAGTTCGTCGTAAAAGTGATAGTTTAGATAATCGTAAGAAAACCAAAAATAATCGGAAAAATCGGTCTTAAATTCATCCCAATCTCAATCGAATCAACAACTCTTTTTAAGAATTAACTCCTATGACATCAGCCAATTATCTCGCACTTCCGAAAGTTTATATTGAAGGTCAATCCGCTGAAAAAATGAAGCTGGTTTTGGAAGATGTAGTTCAAATCATTGTCGAAGAAAGTCTACATCTACCCGCAATGTTTACAATTGTCATTAGAAATGACTATTTCCCAGGTCGTCAAGAGGAAAAAAAGTGGAAACATCAAGACCTGCTACAATTTGGCAAAAAAGTTAAAATAGGTTTTAGTTCAAGTACAACAGAATCACAAGATTTTAGCGAAGAAAAAGAAGAATATTTAATAGAAGGAGAAATTACAGCCATTGAAACCCATTTCACGGAACAATCCCAAGCGCCGATTGTAATTCGAGGTTATGATATTTCCCATCGTTTACATCGGGGACGGTGGAATCGTTCGTTTCAAGGAATGACGGATAGCGATATTGTCAAGAAGATTCTTGCTGAAGTTGTCATAGAACCCGGTCAAATTGACGAAAGCGGAATTCCCCATGAGTACGTTTTTCAAAACAATCAAACCAACATGGAATTTTTGCGAGAACGGGCTGCTAGAATAGGATTTGAACTGTTTGTTCAAGATGGAAAATTAAACTTTCGTCGCCCAACATCGACCCAAAAAATTAAACTCACATGGCTGACAGATTTACATAGTTTTCGAGTGCGTGTTACCAGCGCCGAACAGGTTAAAGAAGTCAATGTTAGAGCCTGGGACTACAAACAAAAAAAGCCGATTGTTTCGACTCGTAATTCTGAAAATGTGATCACAAAAACTGAAAATGGTCAGGGGAGTGTAGCAATTTCTGAATTTAAAGGAAAACCGACCAAACCGACAGTTTATGTTATCGATCAACCCATTTCTACACCCAAAGAAGCCGATGCGATCGCTCAAGCTTTATTTGATGAATTGGGCGGACAATTTGTTTACGCAGATGCTCAAGCCGAGGGAAATCCTAACATTAGACCCGGACGAACGGTAATATTAGAAGAGTTGGGAAAACACAGCGGTTCCTACTACGTTACGGAGACTCGTCACACCTATTTTGAACGAGTATATACCACCGAGTTTAGTGTGCGGGGATTGCGCGGAGGTGATTTATTAGCGACACTTTCTCCCCCTACCCGTCTTCAACCCGGACAAACTTTTTTAGTGGGAATTGTCACCGATAATCAAGATCCTGAAGGGTTGGGGCGAGTGAAAGTTTGGTTTCCCACCCTCACCCCTAAAACGGGAGAAAATGCCCACGCGAGTCATTGGGCTAGAGTTGTAGCAATTGGTGCGGGAAAGGGACGAGGATTTGATTGTTTACCGGAAATTAATGATGAAGTATTAGTTGGATTTGAGCATGGAAATATTCACCGTCCTTACATTTTAGGAGGGGTTTGGAACGGCCAAGATCTTCCTCCAAAACCTGTGGCTGAAAGTGTTCGAGATAGTAATGTCCGAGTGCGAACATTCAAAACACGCACGGGTCATCAAATTCAGTTTATAGAAGAAGATCAAGGGAAAAGTAAAGCGGGTGTTTATATTGAGACAACAGCCGGACATCAGATTCGGTTAAATGACAGCGAAAAGGCTATTGAAGTTAAAACCAAGGGCAAACATGAGTTACGATTAGATGATAAAAACGGTTGTATTGAAGTAAAAACTCCAAGTCATACATTCAAGATGGATCGTACCGGAATCAGCCTAAACTCAGCAGGTAAAATTGATATTCAGGCGAGAGGAATTATTACTGTTCAAGGATCATTGATTAAGTTAAATTGAATTCTCTCAGAGAGTGTTGCGGAAAAAGACTGTTTCATTTAATATAGATCCGGGAGAAATTCTCAGTATTATTGAGCCTCTGGGAGCCGGAAAGACAACGCTGTGTATGGCGCCGGATTTGTACCCAGTGTAACCGGAGGAGAAACTTCGGGTAAAATTACTGCGCCATTGCTAATCGGTTATTGAACATACTGCATTTAAAAAATGGTAGTGATTCAATCAAACGAGACTTCATAAACTTATCCAAGAAAAGGGTTGTGTTTCAGCAGTATTCCAAATCAAACGTTCTGAATCAATTCCTGATTAATTAGAAAATCAACAACTCGAATTCAACCCAAGCGGACAAAACCAACTTGGAACTGGATAAGGAATTGTCAAACTTGGAGTTGCCAATACAGAGCCGGAACTTTCAGCTAAAGTAGTACAATAGTTTAAGAATCTGTTGGGTATCAAAATGTCGGAACAAGTTGAAAAAATCAAAAAGCTAATCAAGACCGCCACCAATCCCAAGCAAAAGGCGATGTATCAAGATTTGTTAACCAAACTTCAAACCGAGTTGGGTTCTCAATCAGAAGTCCAAGAAGAATCTAGACTTCCAACCGAACAAACATCTCAACCGCCTTTAGCTCCCAAACCCAACCGAGTTCCTTCCCCACCCAAATCTTCATCCGTTAAATCAGCAAAAACCAAACAAGTTAAAGGGACTGCTTCAAGTCAAAAATCAACCCCCTCTCAAGTTAAACCGGAAAGTAAAACCTCTGAAGTTGATTCCGAACAAGTTAATCAACAGTTAAAATCCGAGTCGGATAATTCCACCGACGAAAAAGTTAAATTTGCCACTTCCAAACTGGAAACCTCATCACAATCGGCTGAAGTTCAACAGCCTAGTTCCTCACTGGAAACCTCATCTAAATTAGCGGAAGGTCAATTAGCTACTCCTGAAGTTGAAACCTCTCAAACGGTTGCTGAAAAAGCTCAAGTAAAGCAAGGAGATTCGGAAACTTCCCAAACCAAAAAGGAAAAATCCAACGATAATATTCAAACCGAATCCGAAGAAACAAAGGATAAAACTTCAGGTGATGAGTCGGAATCGGATGATGAACCGGAGAGTTTGTATTATTTTCAAGGAATAGGAATAATTAAGGGGGAAGTGACGTTAACTGAAGAACGTTCGACTATCAAAATAGGGGAGCAAGAATACCGACTGTTTTACATTCCAAATCGGCGAAAGAAAGCTTACGAAGCGTTGAAACGGGAAATTGATCAAACCCAAAATCCCACTCAGCGGTTGATAGTTTATCCCCGAATCCTTCACTTTCCCAAAAAAGACCAACCCCACCGGGTTAGTTTCCAAGTCGTTGGGTTTATTGGTTCCAAATCCAAGCCAACCCCCCTGAATGAGGAGTTGAAAGATTTTGAGTTTAAATTCTCAGGACTCTGGCAATTCATCCCCGTTTGTAGAACCCCCTGCATTTCCATTTTCCGCAACTTCAACAAAGAACGATTAGCTTGGATAAAAGAAGCAGAAGCAGTCAAGAAAGTTAAATTTATGAAAGCTTCTCACGTTCCCTTACTCTGGAGAGATAGCCCCGTAAAGCCGTTTAGATTCAACCCCAAACTGGAAAAAGAACAGCAAGGAAAAACTTACTTCGTGCAAATTAAAGCCAAGTTTCTCCCTGGGCGTGATGTATTTGGATTTGTTGAACAACTGGAAGAACCCACTGAAAAAGCCCCCGGATTCTTAAAAGCCTCCAAAAAAGTTAAAGCCGAAGCTCTGGCCGAAGTCAAAGACCGCCAAAAACAACAATCTTCAACTCAATCTCCCGACCAATCAGAAGTTCAACAACCCAAATCCTTCAAGGGTAAAAAACCGCCAGTTCAACATCCTAAAAACTCCGAAGTTCAACCCGATGAAAATTCGGAAGTTCAACAACAGAATCAACAGGAAACCCAACCTCCGAAAAAGCCCAAACCCAAAAAACAGAAACAATCCCAAGTTCAACAACAGGAAAATTCCCAAGTTCAGGAACCAAGTCCTGAACAACAGGAAAATTATCAAGTTCCCGAATCCAATCCTTCCCAGGTTGAACAGCAGGAAAACTCTCAAAATGAACAATCAAAACCGTTAGAAATTCAACAACCTTTGCAGTCTGAAGTTGAACAATTAAACCAGTTGGAACTTAGGGAACTTCAGCAATCCACTGAAATAGAACCACCTGAAAAATCAGAATTTGAACAAAGTTAGTTGGTAAAAAGTTGAAAAAACTGTTTAAACTCAATTCAATTCTCCATTGGTACATACTCCCAAACTCAACCCCAATATTTGGCCAACGGGGTTTGATAACAACAAAAATTGATTTGAAGAAATTCAAGAATTTGAGTTTATAATCCAAGGTAGCTTCATCAATCCTAAATTGCTTTATTAATCAACTTATGGGTTCTCGTCCATCTACCTTTTCGGCTGTGGCGGCGGCAACAACAATTTGCTGCCTGACTCCCTTGGCAACTGTGGCACAAATTATCCCGGATAACAGTTTGGGTAATGAAAATTCGGTGGTTGTTCCCAATCAAAATATTCGGGGAATATCGAGCGATCGCATAGACGGGGGTGCAGTTCGAGGGGGAAATTTATTTCATAGTTTCCAAGAGTTTAACGTAGATGAAGGACGGGGGGCGTACTTTTCCAACCCCGATAATATTGTTAATATTCTGACTCGGGTTACGGGGGGAAATCTCTCACAAATTCTCGGAACATTAGGCGTTTTAGGCAATGCAAATCTATTTTTAATTAATCCCAATGGAATTGTATTTGGGCCGAACGCAAGGTTAGATGTAGGCGGTTCATTTTTTGCGTCTACAGCCGATGGTATTTTATTTGAAAATGGCTTTGAATTTGCAGCATCTAACCCCGAAGCACCGCCATTATTAACCATAAATATTCCCATCGGGTTAAACCTTCGAGAAAATCCTGGGACTATTGTTAATCAAGCCGCACCGCAACTGGTTCGACCCGATGGAAATCCGTTAAGAAATGATGCAGGATTTCTGATTCCCCAAGGTTTAAATGTTCCTCAAAATCAAACCTTAGCATTGGTTGGGGGAGATGTATTGTTTGATGGGGGCTTTGCAATTTCTCCGGGTAGTCGAATTCAATTAGGAGGATTATCAGAACCGGGAATTATTCAAATTAACCCCGATATGACTTTAACCTTTCCCGATAATATTCAACGAGGAAATGTGGGGTTAACCAATCAATCACAGATAAATGTTCGTGCAGATGGAGGCGGAGATGTTAATATTAATGCAAGGAATGTTGAGATATCGGGCGGTAGTATTATTCGAGCGGGAATTGATGATGGATTAGGATTTTATGAAGCACAAGGCGGAGATGTTAATATTAATGCTCAGGAAAACGTTTTGATAACGGGTGCAGAAAGTTCGATTAGAAATAATATCGGTGTTGATTCTATTGGTCAGCCTGGAAATATCAATGTAACTGCTCAATCATTTACAATCAATGATGGAGGGTTTCTCAATACCTCTCTTTTTGGGAAAGGAAATGCAGGCAATATTAATATATTTACAAACTCATTAGTTATGAGCAATCAAACTGCGCTTAATGCTGCTAACTTTGGACAAGGAAATGCAGGTGTAGTATCAATTTCAGCAATGGATTCTGTTGAGTTATCAAATAGTTTTATTTTTGCTAATGTCGGACGAAATGCAGTAGGAAATAGCGGAGCTATTGAAATTAATACAGGGAATTTGTTGCTTTCTCAAGGAGCGCAAATTATTACTGACACTTCTGGGGTAGGTCATGCAGGTGTAATCTCCATTTTTGCTACAGATTTTATTGAATTATCGAGCAGTAATATTTTCAGTAACGTTCAAGAAGGTGCAGTAGGAAATGGTGGAACAGTTGAAATTAATACGGGGAATTTATTACTGTCTGGAGGAGCGCAAATTATTACTGACACTTCTGGAGTAGGAAACGCCGGAAATATAACTGTAAAGGCTGTGTCTGTCGAACTCACGGGAACTTCTGCTGATAGTGAATTTCCGAGTGCTTTTTCTACGGATGTCAATAGTACAGGAATGGGTAATGCAGGTTCAATTCAAATTGAAACTCAACAATTACGATTGACTGATGGAGGGATAATTCAAAGCAGTACATTGGGACAAGGAAACGCAGGTTTAGTATCAATTTCAGCAACCGATTCTGTTGAATTATCAAGTGGTGCTATTTTTAGTAGTGTTGAACAAGGTGCAAGGGGTGATGGGGGAATAGTTGAAATTAACACGGGTAATTTATTACTGTCTGAAGGTTCACAAATTATTACTAGAACCTCAGCACAAGGAAATGCAGGCAATATAATTATACAAGCTGCATCTGTCGAACTTGCAGGAACTTCATCAGACGGTGAGTTAATAAGTGGTTTTTTGGCTGATGTCAGTAGGACAGGGATTGGTAATGCAGGCTTAATTCAAATTGAAACTCAACAATTACGATTGGCGGATGGAGCGAAAATTCAAAGTAGTACCTTCGGACAAGGAAATGCTGGTTTAATTTCAATTTTAGCAACTGATTCTGTCGAACTCTTAAGTGGTGGTGATATTCTTAGTAATGTTGAAGAAAGTGCAATGGGTAATGGAGGCAAAATTCATATTGAAACTCAACAATTGCAAATGGCAGATGCTTCACAGCTTAATGTTTCAACTTCTAGTGCTGGAAATGCAGGTACTATTATTGTAAAGGCTGAAAATATTAACCTAAGTGGAGTCATTTTTTCCTCCGAACAGCGATTTTCAACAGGTTTTTTAGCACAATCAGATAGTACAGGAGATGCAGGTACTATTATTATTGAAGCACAACAGCTTAGAATTACCGATGGTGCAAGTGTCTCTGTCGCAAGCGATAATGCAGGAAATGCTGGCACGATTATTGTACGAGCAGACAATGTAGAATTATTAGATGCAGTCAATAATCAAGCCACCTCCTTAATAGATGCGAGTGTGAAGCCGAGTGGAACGGGCAGTGGAGGAAGCGTTATTATTGAAGCCGAACGGTTAGTTTCACGAAATGGTGGACGGATTGAAGCGCGAACAGCAAATGGAGAAGGTCAGACAGGTCAAATATTAATTAATGCTTCTGAATCTGTTGAACTTAGCGGGATTTTACCGGGTTCGGAACTTTTGGGTAGCGATCTTTATACCAGTACAACAGGAAGTGCAGATGCAGGCGATATCACTATTTTTACCAGAAAACTTTATATTCAGGATCGCTCTGGCATTAGTGCTACATCAGGTTTGGCTGAGGCTTTGGACTCTCTAGAACTCCCCCAAGAGGCAACAGGAAATGCCGGAAATATCAGAATATTTGCAACAGATTCAGTTGAGTTAGTCGGTATTGGTCAGGGTGAATTTTCATTCGGAATCTCTGCGAGTACATTTGGGGAGGGTAATGGCGGAAATATTGAAATTCAGACAGGACAACTGATCATTAGAAATACATTAATCAGTGCTTCTTCTCAAAACGATACCCGTCTTAATGCGGGGGATGGAGGTAATATTAACATTGTAGCAACTGATCGAATTGAGTTATCGGGTCGTCCGGCAGGTTTATCTACACTGACAACAGGAACAGGCAATGGCGGAGACGTTACTATCCTAACTCGACAATTAACGATTCGAGATGGAGCAATAATCGGTGTTGGCGATACACCTTTAGATGATAACGGACTAACTCTAACTGGAGGCAATGGAGGCAATACTAACATCACTGCTTCTGAATCTGTTGAACTCACTAATAATGCTCAAATTAGCTCTTTTACCAGTAATGCTGGAAATGCAGGTAATATCACTATTGAAACGGGTCGGTTTGTCATGGATAACAAGTCAGGAATATCAGCAGGGATAGAAGGGAGTGGTGATGCAGGAGACATAGCAATTACCGCAGAACAAGTGAGCATTCTTGGTAGATCCTTAATTGGTGTCTCAACCGGCGAAGAGAGTACGGGAAATGCTGGCAATATTAATATTACTGCTCCTGAGTTCGTTGACATTGGAGGGACATCTACAGATGGAAGCGGTGGAAGCGGTTTAATTGCTTTTACAGCAGGACAGGGAAATGCAGGCAACGTTAACATTACAACAGGTCAATTGAGTATTCGTGATGGAGGCTCAATTGCTGTTGCAGCAACCGAAAACAGTAGCGGAAATGCAGGCAATATTACCATTACTGCTCCTCAACAAGTAGAACTTCGAGGAACTGCACCAAATGGAAATTCTGGTGGTTTATTTGCTGAAACTGCCTCTACTGGAAATGCTGGAGATGTGACCATTCAAACCGGACAATTGCAAATTCGGGATCAAGCTGGTATTTTGGTAAATTCAGCCGGTTCAGGAATTCCGGGTAATATCAATATTTCGGCTAATCAAACCCTTTTAGATAATCAAGCTCAACTCAATGCAAGTTCAGAGGCGGGTCAAGGGGGAAATATTAATTTGCGATCGCGTGATACTCGCCTATTTAATCAAAGTTTAATTCAAGCAACCGGAAGTCAAAGCGGTCAAACCTTTGAAGGAAATATTGCCATTGATGCTAATTTACTCATATTGCTCGGAAGTAGTGGCATTATCACTGATGCTTCAAACCCAACAGGGGGAAGCAATATTAATATCCGTCCTTTTGGAAATTCAGAACTCGGACTTTTACAATCTCAAAATAGTACCATTAGTGCAGCCGGTGAACTTTCTATCGATACAACCCTCAATTTTGACCCCCCAGAATCACCCGAAGTAACAGTTGTAGATCCGGCTGAATTAATTGCTCAAGACCCCTGCAAAAAAGGTCGAGATAGTTCATTTATTATCACCGGACGAGGGGGAATAGCACCAGACCCCACTCAACCTTTATCTATAACTCAAGGGTTAATTGAATGGGAATCTTTTATTGCAGAACCTACGCCTTCTCAACCCAACAATTCCTTCCAACGTCGTCAACAACAATCCCGAAATCGTGATAATAATCTTGATGATCATCCTGTAGATTCAAGAACAATTGTTCCCGCAAGAGGTTGGATAAGAACCGAAAATGGGGAAGTTATTTTAGTGGGTTATGACCCAACAAAAACGGGAGTTCAGCGTCAACAACCCCAGATTATTCAATGTAATCCCGTCCCGGTTGAATAAAATTAAAAGTCCGGCTTCCGTTCGTGCTTGTTGTAAATCTTGGGGAAATCCTAAGCGATTCGACCAAGAGTTTAAATAATCAAAATCTAGGGATTCTCCTTGTACTTTTAATATTCCCAAAATATCCCGCCATTGTTTGTCCGATTGAGCCGAACTTCTCCACAGAAGTTTATTGAGAATTAGATATTCTGGAGAGGCTAAATTAACCCTAATACCACCGGGAGTTTCATGTGGAGAGGGGAATAATAATAAGATTCAAGGCTGACATTGAATTGAACGTTGTCGCTGACGTTGAACTCCCGTTGTGGTGGGGTCATAACCGACTAAAATCACCTCTCCTTTTTCATTGCGAATCCATCCCCTCGCCGGAACAATATCTAAACTGGAAACGGATTGATTGGGAGTTTTAGAAGTATTTGACTGCACTCTAGGCGAAGCATTTGAGTTGTTTTGAGAGGGTGAATTATTGCGGCGAGACTCAACTTCTGAGGGCAATTCCATCAAGGAAACAAACGTTTCTTCGCTGCGTACACTTTCTTGAGGACTCGGAGGCAATCCCCCCCGACCCGTAATTACAAATTCGCTCTCGATACCTTGCCTACAGGGGTCTTGAGCAATTAACCGGGCGGGGTCAACAACAATTTGAGGCAGTTTAATTAATCCGGAACTGGGGTCAATTTCGGTGTTGAGTTCAACCGTTCCGCTAAATTCGGAGCCGAGTTCTGAACTGGCTGTAATATCACTAGCATCCGTTTGTTCTTGACGAAATTGGGTTCCGAAAACTGCATCGGCACCAATAAAAACTTGACCCCCAAAAGCTTGTTGAGCGTTGGCAGAAATATCGCTATTTTCAATGGCAATTAAATTCTCGGTGTTAATTTGAATATTGCCTCCAGTTGCAACTCCGGTTGCATTGGTGGTAATGTTGCTGTTGCGGCTCAGTCTGAGGTCATCCGTATTAATGATAATATTCCCCTGACCTGCGCTTGTTTCTGCGTTCAAACTAGCTTGATTATCGAGAAGAATTGATTGAGCATTGATAATTAAATCACCTGCGGCTTCTGTGCCTTCGGAACGGACATCTATTGCTGCTCCATCTCGAACCGACAGATTTTGAGTATCAACGGTTAAAGTACCTCCATTCCCCGTAGCTCCCGATAGAACTGAAGCTCTTAAAGCACTGGGTAACTGACCAGTACCAACCAATTCTATATCCGTAGCAGCAATCGTTAAGTTTCCCCCATTACCCTGAGCAAAAGTTGAAGCTGTTATTAGTGCGCCATCGCGAACCGACAAACGTTGAGTATTAATATTGATAGTTCCTCCATTTCCTGTGGCTTCGGGTGCAACTAAAGCTCCCAAAGCACTGGGAAATTCACCATTAACAGATTGACCAAACAGTTCCACATTGGTCGCCGTAACCGTTAAATTTCCCCCATCTCCATTGCCAAATGTATCAACTGCTATTTGTGCGCCATCCGAAAGCGACAGATGCCGAGTATTAATGGTTAAATTTCCTGCATTTCCTGTCGCCTCCTTTGCAACTGAAGCGCTCATTAGACTGGGAAATTGACCGCCAGCAGTAGTACCAATTAGTTCAACTGATTCTGATGCTTTGACAGCTATCCCTCCGGCGGACTCAGAACCGAGTGTTTGTGATAGCATTGCTGAACCATCTAGCAATTCCAAGCGTCCAGCTTGAACATTGATGTCACCTCCACCATTACCACTCACATCCACCGAAGCAGCCCGAGACAGTTGAATCCTGCCAAATGTAGAGAATTCATCGTAAATCAATGGTTCATTGAGTTGAGGAGCAAGTGTTACTGTTCCAGAACCAGCCACGCTACCAAGTTCAACTCGTCCTTCTGCCGCAGTTAGATTTCCTCCCTCCAGCAAGATATTACCTCCAATTAGAGCTAAAGTCCGACCATCCGGAACTTGTAATCCAACAGGTCGATTGTCTCGAATTTTTGCCAAGGTCTCGAAATCAAAACTTAAATTATTACCAATCCCTTCGACTCGGATTTCACCGGGGTTGTTTCTAAAGTTTAACCCGAGAGGAATATTAATGGTTAATAACGGGGGTGCTTCCGGGTTAGATGCGGCAAATTCAAAGCCATTCTCAAACCATATTCCATCGGCAGTTGTGGCAAAAAAAGAACCGCCCACATCCAACCGCGCATTCGGTCCGAAGACAATACCATTGGGATTTATAAAAAATAAATTGGCATTTCCCAAAACGCCCAACGTTCCCAGAATCTCTGAGATATTATCACCCGTAACCCGACTGAGAATATTAACAATATTATCGGGATTGGAAAAGTAAGCTCCCCGTCCTTCTCCCACGTTAAACTCTCGAAAACTGTGAAACAAATTACTTCCCCTCACCGCACCGCCATCGATGCGAACGCTATTCACTCCGCGAATATTTTGATTGGGAACCACAACCGAACTTTCATTTCCCAACGTATTATCAGGAACAATTTGTGCTGCTGCGGGGAAGGCGGCAAACAGAACACTCAGAAAACTTGTCCCGCTCAACCAGATGCGGCACAAAAAAACGAGGTTATTCCACATAATTCGATGCACCAGGACAGATGAACATTTGCAGAGCAAACGCCTGCACTCATAAAGGTTTTCGCCCGAAAAGTCAACGGAGTTTGAAATAAAAAAACCGCAGTCTGTAAAAATATTACCAAAAAAAATGCCGCAACCTTGCCCAAAATTTCGCTCATATCTTGCCCAAAATTTAGATCGGATCGCCGCCAATCCGATCTAATAATCAAATACCAAATTAAGTTTGCTTTTTCAAAGCAGTCAACTGTCGGAAACACATTCTAACGCTTTTGCCCAACCCGAAAACTTCCGAGAAACGTTCCAAGTAGCAACATATCGATCTCAATTCCTGCTTAAGGCTCTCTCTGAGCGTATTGAAGAATATTGATTCGGCTGTAACATTTTAAACAGATCAGTAAACGATAGGCGAGTACGACTTTGTACAGACACATATGTCTAAATTGGTTAAGGTTATGCACAGTTTTATTGATTTTATATTCAAGTGGCGATCTAACCCCCTCCTAAGAAACTAAATTTCTAAAAGACTTCTCAACTTTGATACTTTATTTTTTTTTATTCACAATGGGCCTAATCCGCCCATCAAGACCTTCTATCACTTTCGCGGCCAGCAAATTTCAGACCTCTTATTTGGTTTAACAAAGATTTTATAAGATTGCCTAATTACCTACTAACAACCATGACCACTACTATCAGTAAGCGATCGCGTAGAAGCCCAAAACGGGGAAGAATTTTTGAAACTGAAGCTCCCCCGCAGCAACTTTAGCATTCTGAGCTTCAAATTTAGATGATCGGATCTTTTCAGAAGTGTAATGCGATCGCTGGCTTTGGGGCTATTGCTGAATCTATTATACAGGGATAGGATGTATCTATATTTAACCGTTAATTTATGGAATTGAGGAGGATTGGAAAGTCGTTAGCGGAAGATGATAAAATAGATGAAGTGATTTTAGCTTTTAATCAAGCTCAAGAATTTAATTCTAATTTATAAATTTCTGCCTCTGAACTTCTGCATCGGACTTGAAGTCTAAATTTTTACAACTTCATCGGGTTTGTATTAATTTGCCTGAAGTGCTTGATATACAATAGATGCAGAATTTTTAAAAAAGTGTAAATTAGATTATCCCTCTAGAGCTGAAAAGAAAGAGGGGGGCTTTATCGGAAAAATTAAACCCACAATAATCCGATAAAAATCCCGCAAATATTGATAGTTTATGCTAAAATAAATGGAAAGAGTATCAGATTATTGTCGCCCCTTCAGGGGTGTCACTCAAAAAAGCGACTGGCCGATAGATGTAAGCTTTCCTAAATTATAAGTATTAGCAATAAAATGGGAACCTTATTGGGACAGTCCACATCTAAAAATTACTAAATTCTGTCTGTTAAATTATGCCTCAAGACTTTTCGGGTCAAAGTCTCCGAGGTCGTTGCTTTCAAGGTGAAGACCTCACAGGCGCAAACTTTTCATACTCAGATATTCAAGGTACAGATTTTACCAACGCTCTCCTGAGTGGTGCAAACTTTAGCTATGCTAAAGCCGGACTGCAACTTCATTCTCGCCTTGGCTTGGTGCTGATCTCGCTACTTTTATCTGCTTTTTCTGGTTTAACTTCCGTCTTAACGTCGGTTTTTACGGGCTATTTACTTTTTCCCTATTCGATTAGCTCGGACAATCTTTTAGCGACTATAATTGTCCTATTAATGTTTGTCTTGTTTTTGATTCTTACAATTCGTCGAGGGTTGCAGGTCGCTTTTGCTGCCGTATTAATTGCAGGAACAATACTGGGGACAATACTCGGAACTTTCACCCAAACTATCGCTGGAGTGGCAGCAGGAGCCGTCACAGTCACCTTAACGATCGCAATTGTAGCAGTAATGACGACTGCGATCGCAATAATTATAGCAATGGCCGGGACTGTGGCAGGTCTAATCGGTGGAGTAGCCGCGATCGCTGCAAATGTAGCGGGATCAAAAGTTGGGGTGAAAATTGGTATCATAGCCGGGACAGGTGCAATTGAGGTACTGAATAAAACCGGTACCGTACCCGAATCGAAATTATTAGCAGTAACCGGAGCCGCCAATGCTGCAATTGCTGGAACTTTAATCGCCAGTTTGTTCGCGGGTTATTTGGCGTGGCGAGCTTTGGTTAAAGAGCAAAAATTTGCTTGGATTCGCCAAATTTCTATTACTTTTGCTGCTAGAGGAGGCACTAACTTTCATGGAGCAGATTTAACGGATGCTAATTTCAGTCACGCTACCCTTTCAAGCACGAATTTCAAGAGAGCTAATCTCACTCGAACTCTGTGGTATAAAACGCAAAAACTCGACTTTGCCACCTCGGATAATCCCATTCTTACTCACTCAGAAATCCGAGATTTATTAGTCAGTGGTAATGGTCGAAGTAAATCTTATATCGGCGCCAACCTCCGAGGTGTAAACCTAATGTATGCCGACCTGAGCCAAGCTAATTTGAGACAAGCAGACCTGAGCGAAGCCACTTTAGAAAAAGCTTGGTTAGAGTCGGCAAATTTAACAGAAGTTCAGGCAATTGCAACGAACTTTACTGGGGCAAAACTAACAGGGGCTTGTCTGGAAAGTTGGAATATTGATGCTCGAACACAGCTAAATGAAGTTGAATGTCAGTTTGTTTATCTTCTCGAAACTCCCACTTCTGAAAACAATAACCGAGAGCGCCGTCCTCATCGGGGTAACTTTCAACCCGGAGAATTTACCAAGCTATTTCAGGAAGTTTTAGAAACGGTCGATTTGATTTTCCGCAATGGTATAAACCCGAAAGCTTTTTCGACTGCCTTTAAACAAATGCAAGTTGAGAACGAAGAAACAGAACTTGTAATTCGGGCAATTGAAAATAAAGGGGATGGACTAATTGTTGTCAGGGTCGATGTACCTGCAAACAGTAATAAAGCTAAAATTTATGCTGAATTTACTCAAAACTATGAATTAGCCCTCAAAGCCATTGAGGAAAAATATCAAGCTCAACTCAACAGTAAAGATGAGCAAATTTCGATTTATCGCCAGCATCATCAAGAGTTAAAAGAATTAACTCAAATTCTAGCCAGCAGACCTACTAACAGTCAACAAATTCAAGCCGAACAGAAATCTGTAGAGGGTAAATTAGTCGTCCTAAAATTTGGGAAAGGTGACTTCAAAACAGGTTTTCCCGTCACACTTCAAATTGGTGCAGAAAGAACTCGTCCTGATGTTGAATGTGCGGGTGAATTGCCTCCAGCATCCGAAATTATTGCTGATTACCATCAATGGAAATCGGCTTATCATCGTAGTATAACTGTTGGCTATCGGCTGGATATCCCCGAAACACAAATCACCAATGTCAGCCGCAAAGAGTTTTTATCCCAATGCTACGAATCAGCAGAAAACTTGAAAATCAAACTAAATCTCTGGTTAAATTCGGAGCAATTTCGCCCCATCAAAGAAGAACTTCTTACCACTTTAAACACCTCGGATTCAATCCGCTTTATCTTGCAAACCGATCATTCTTTGTGGCGAATTCCTTGGCATTTGTGGGATTTTTTCGAGCGCTATCGCCAAGCTGAAATTGCTTTCAGTACGAGTCTCTATAAACCCGTTGAAAAACTGATTTATCCTGAGTCTAAAGTCAAAATATTAGCAATTTTAGGCAATAGCACGGGAATTGACGTTCAAAAAGACCGCCAAATGCTAGAACAATTACCAGATGCAGCCGTTACTTTTCTGGTCGAACCCCGACGCCAAGAACTCAATGACCAACTCTGGGCGCAACCTTGGAATATCCTCTTTTTTGCAGGTCATAGTGTTAGCAATACAGAAGATAAAACAGGTAAAATTTCAATTAATCCCGCAGAATTTTTGACGATTCCTCAGTTGAAATATGCCCTTCAACAAGCGATTTCCCAAGGATTACAATTGGCAATTTTTAATTCCTGTGATGGCTTGGGACTCGCTGCTAATTTAGCAGATTTACAAATACCTCAAATGATTGTCATGCGCGAACCCGTACCCGATAAAGTTGCCCAAGAATTCTTGAAATACTTTTTAGCAGCATTTTCGAGTGGAAAACCTTTAATGGCTGCGGTACGTCAGGCGAGGGAAAGACTTCACGGCTGGGAAGATGAATTTCCCTGTGCGACTTGGCTACCTGTCATCTGTCAAAATCCAGCCGAATTTCCCCGAACTTGGCAAGAGTTTCGAGGAATTTAAACGTCAATATAGCCAGCTTTTTAGATGACAAAATCTTCTGTCAGACTTCCCTCACCAAGCGCTACTTTAACACTGAATCTTTCTCCGGGTTGACCATTTAATCTCAGTTGAATATAAAGGTCTGACTCTCTAGCTGTGACTTCCCGCAAAATTCCCCCAAACTCCGAAAGCAAAATGAGTTTTAAATGGGGAGGTAAATAAGCGGAATTACTGTTAGGATAAACTCGAATCAATACACTAATTTTACCATTGGCTTTCTGTACGAGGGCAACCGTTAAAGCGACGGCATTTCCTACAACTTGCATCCCCCAATTAATGAGTTTAACCCGACGAGTACCAGCAGCAGGATTTGTCGGGTCAATTTGCCATAAACTCTCTACCGCAGTCCAGAGGGTTTCATCATCGTTGGTCGTCTGTAGCAAATTCACCAAAGCACGAATCGCATTTTCATCACCTAAACCGATTTCTCCCAACCGTTTAGCCGCACGTCGCCGTTGATGTTCGTCTTGTTCTGAAGATAATTGGGCAATTATTCGGGTTATTTCTGTTTGGTTTAATGGGAGTTGGTGAGAATCTTCAGCGCTTCTAACATTCCAAGCTAAATTTGCAGGTTGTGTCCGCAAAAATTCTTCAAAACTGAGCCATTCGGCTTCAAAAATATTCCGCAGCCATTGACCGAGAGCAACTTGTTTTTGAGTGGAGATTGCCAATTCCCGTTCTAATTCCAAAGCTGCATCTATTATTTTACCTGTAAAATTCATCGTTTTTTGATAAGTGCGATAGGCATCTAAAGGAACTTTTAGAACATCCGTCCAAGCCATTTCTAACCGATGAAATTCTGCGATTTTTGAATCTTGTTTAGCACAAACGTTTCCCATTTGTAATCCTAGAGACTCGATTTCAGGCTTTGAGGGAGGTTTTTCAACTAAATTGTGATAGTAATCGCCGATATTTAGCAAGACATCATAAATCTTTCTCGACAGTCGTTTTCCGACAGGATGAGACAAGTTACAAGCCAGCATAAATTGTACCTGCCAAGTGAGGGCGAGAACATCTTGCTTTAAACCAGAAACCTCTGCGGGAAGGAGAATATCGACATTACTCTGAAAGTCCGTTTGCTCAGAAAATAGCATGACAGATAGAATTTTCCAGTTCTCTTCTTCTGTTTCAAGTAATTCGGGTTCGCTGACAATCATCCCATAGCGGGGTGGAGAATTTCCCTCTAAAAAACGTCGTGCAATCTCCGAGTACATTGTGTGTTGTTCTTCTGTTGAAAATTCTAGGGGAGTTTGTACAGAACAACTGATTTGCCAGATTTCGCCCGGTAGAGGCGATTTTTGGTCAAGTTGTTGATGGGGATTGGAGGTAAATTGATTAAAGTTGATACGCATGAGTTAGTGAATTCCAAATAACGAGATTGAGTGCTTGGGTTATGATCAGTTACGGATGAAAGCGGGTTACTATTACCCATTGTGATAATTGTTTGCGTTACCAATTCAAATTGGAGCGTGTTCGCCGTTTTTTCTGTTCGGGTTTGCTCCTAGCCCCCTGTTGGTCATCCACATCGGGTAATAGCCCCAACTCTTGGGCGATGTGGGCTGTTAATTCTTTCCAACGCTTAGAAATGGCGCTTTGGGTGATGTTCAAGTCGGTAGCAAGTTGGGTTTGAGTTTTGCCTTCTACTTTACCTTGCCACAGTTTACCGTAATTTCGATGAGGATAGCGTTGGTTTATAATAGCGATCACTTCTTTAACCCGAAAGACTAAATCGGTGCGTTCGACTGCATCTAATAAATTAAATTCGTCGGCGATGGTTTCTGATAAGGGAATGTCAGTTCCCGGAATATTTTGATCGAGACTTTTAAGGGTTCTCTGCTGTTCTTTACGCACCCAGTCTATGATGGCAAATTTAGCGACTGTAGCCGCCCAATGATGAAAATATCCTTTTTCTGGGTGAAACCTTTTGTCTTGAAGCGCCTGAAAGACTTTTTCGTGAGCAGTTTGGGCTGCGTCTTCCCAAGAAAGAGGTTGTCCTCGGGTTTGTTTGCGGGCAATTTTCTCGACTATGAGTTGATATTCTGAAGAACTTATCAGTTGTTGACAAGCTTGGTTATCGCCGTTGAGATATCGCTGAATCAGTTTTTGAAGTAGAGGTTCTTCTGAAGCTCTGATTGCCATTTTAGGGATGCTCCTTAAAAAAGACTTTAAACAAGTAATGACGGGTTTGAGGCTTACATTCTGCCAGTTTGCTGTCAACAGCTTGGGTAAACTCTCCACTCAACCTACTACAACACTTTTTTCGTGAAATGTGGAATATTTTTTATTCTTCTTGCGTAGTAGGTAACAGAGGAAGCCAATAAGCTTTCGCCCTAACGAGATAAAACTTCCATAGGAGATAACCATGTTGGATAGCATTATCAAGCAAACTGCACTTGCTTTACTTGTTCGTGGAGTTCGGGATGAACAAGCCGCTCAACTCTTCTGGGATCTTAAATATTTATACTTATTTGGGATTCCGGAAATTCCCAACCTAATTCCCAATCCTGAACTCCCTCCTCAACCCTTTCCTGCACCAGTCATACCCTTTCCTCCTCAACCCCAACCCGATCCTTCACCCATCGATAGATTGAGGATTAATGAAGATATTCTCTTTGATTTGATTGATATCTTTGACGAAGGATTTAGTTCGCAATCTGGTATTGCGGGAGTGTTGGGTAATACCAAAATTCGCCTGAAAGCGGCTAACGAGCTTTCTCAAAGACTGAATACGGCGATGGAAGGACTTAAAAAAGAGATTGAACGCTTAGAAAAGCAACTGTAGCAAAAAAGATTGAATTCAAACTCCAATTAATTAGTACATCGCTCATCCCAAGGCTTAACGGCTGCGGGATTTTTTGAGCTATATTTAAGCGTTTTTTTAGGAAATAGAATATCCACAACTTTTTTAGGAAACTACGGAATATTTTTCATTCCTTCTGCGTATTAGATAACAGAGCAAGCCAATGAGCTTCTCAATCGTAGTTAATTCTATTAATTAAGGAGAATTTGAAAGCAATGGCAACTTTAGAAGTAAAAATTCTAACAGGTGGCGATGATTTACGCAGTGGTAGCTGGGCAAACTTTTCTGTCAAACTACAAAACCAACCAATTAAGACATTTCCTGAATTTACAGGACGCGGAGGATTGGGCAACAATTCAAGTGTGACCAAAAAATTAGAAATTCCTCAGTTGAGTAATCCGAATCAAATTGAGTTTTTTCAAGTACAACACGTTTCTCAGGAGGCTTTTGGAGAAACTGCGGATAACTGGAACTTGAAGGAAATTCAAATTATTTTACCTTTTGAAATTCCTTCTGTAGGTAAATTTGAGATCGTGGTAGGAAAAAATGGTTATCATCGGTTTACGGGAAATTCCCGTCTGCTAACTATTTATCCACCCAAAAGTTAATTAGTTCTGTTCGTTCTCATAAACCTTCCTAAGTTTTTGTAGCTCAAACTCTTAGGAAAAAGCAATCGCTCTTTCAGTTCACGAAAAACTGGAGAGCGATTTTTCTGTGTTTCACGCTGGCTACTTTTGTCTTTGACGATAATCACTCCACACCCATCCCCCAAAACTTTTAAACATGACCAGTTTGGTTACATTTTACAGTACAAAAAATGGCAGGAACATCAGATTTTTATTCTACCCAAACAGCAAGACAGAAACAGGTTCACAGTTCTAATTCAATCAGCGAAAACCCGTCACCACCAATTGCTATCTTTGCTAGTCGGGATAGCGCATTAGCCCGAAGAGTTAGGCTTTACGTCTTTCTAACAATGGTACCAAGTGCATCATGTAATCCCGTTTCCCAATTGGTACACCAACCATGCGAAGAATGTCATAAGCTGTGACCAGATGAAAGTAAAAGTTCGGAATCAGAAAGTCATTCACATAGGCACTACCGGACAGTTCGGCGTAAAGGTCTTGACCGAGTTCGAGGCACATAACCTCAGTTAGCTTTTCGTCTTTAGTGTTAATGTCTGAAAGCAGTTCTTTAGTATTCCCGATGTACTCGTGTGCCTGAGAAACAGATGTAACTTCTGGATCGAGATTATTGGCAGGTTTACTGTCACACCACAGAGCACGCGTTGCGCGGTTGGTTGCAGGTGAAAGCGATTTGTGTTCCGAAGGGAAGCATATCAGCCACAATACGCTGGTGAAGGAATGACTCGCTACCATTAAAATGAGTCTGCGCTGAGTTTAAAAGGTGTTCAAGAGTTGTCAAGCGACTTTGGAAGAGGATTTGGACTGAACCTATGCTCTGACTTGACATTTCATCATCCCCTAAGACTTAATTTCAATGGCGGAACAGCTATTCCCAACTACATTAGCATACTACAAACTATCAACGGCAAGACCCTTTATAGGACGGGGCATTTTAGATCGCCAGAGGAAAAGGCACTTCAGGCAAACTTACCGGAAGCCCGGATAAAGACGCGATGGCGGTGAGATTTTCAGGTGCTTACCCTTAATGTAACGGGTGCGGCAATAGCGGAACCGTAGCGATTTATTCAGTCTCGGTAAAATTCACAAAAAGGCGATCGCAAACCCCCGCGCCTCGCGACAAGGTTCGCGCCGTTTTTCTTCTCAACTGCTAAAATCCCTACAAATTCAATAATTGATAATTAATAATGGATAATGGATAATTACCTCGATCCTTTATGAAGAGGATTGATAGAGAGGAAATAATTTTTCTTTTTTCTCCTTGAAAGTCGAGGTCTTCAACCTGATTAATTAATGATCAATTATCAATTGTCAATTATCCATTGATAAATAACCTTTGCGAGTTGATTTTTATCCAGATCCCAAGCCACCAGTTTCGGAACGGATTGACTTTGATGGCCGTTGTCGAGTATCCACAGACAACCATTAAGATCGCAGTGAATGCCTAAAACCGCCTCAAAAGTAATTCCTTGTTTGTTTTCGTTGGGAAAAGGAACTAAACTTCCATTAACCAGTTCAGCGACGTGAAAATCGGGGTTGTAAAACTGGTGAAGACTGAGAAAAATACGACCCTGTGGTGTGACGGTAATATTGCCGGGAGCGACAGGCAATTCCGCTACAATATTGATAGACTGAGATAGGTTTTCCATAACTGCGTTATTGGTAGTGACTGGGTTGAAAAAAATTAGAATTGTTACGACTCATCTTTTGATGAATTTTCCGACTTGATGCGGGTTAACTTTTTCAGGATATCAAACCAAAATGGAGCGCCCATAGAAATGGCAATAGCGCTGATCATCCAACCCGTTAGTGCATTGATTACATTTCCGGAATTTAAGGGAGTAAACTGTTCTTTCCAAGGGTCGGACCAATTCCAACCAATCGGTAAGTTATCAACACGATCCAAAATGGTTTTAACTTCATCTTCAATCCCTTCCATGCAAGTTTTAAAATCTAATGTTTCATCATTTTCTGAACAGTAATCGCTCCTGTCACTCGATTGAATCACTCCCATAATTGTGCTGCTGAAGGTGGAAGATAAAACTTCACTCTTCGATAAATGATCGACAATATTGATCGTGTCAATATTAAACATAATTACCAGCAGAAGAGCTACAACTCGAGAAAGAATGATAGCTTTTTTTTGAGAAAGCCGCGAAGCGTATTCTGTTGAATTCTGATACCAAGTTTCAATTTCTTGCTGTAATGTTTCAAATCTATTTTCGGGTTCTACAACCTTGGCATTGGCATTTCTTAGGACTATAATGATCTCATT
>JAYKHV010000079.1:0-89423 GCA_035285085.1 Lyngbya sp.
TTGAAGAAGGAGTCAGGAGGACCGAGTCAGGAGTCAGGAGGGAAAATTGCATGGGGATTCGCGCCCCCAAACAATTTTGATCACCGCGGGTGACGGTGGGGTATTAAACCCATAAGAGAAATGATAATTCAATTGGGGATTGATGGGTTACGCTTCGCTAACCCATCCTACAATTTTGGCTTGTTTTTTCATCAATTAATCCTCCCCGGAAGGTTGACCTCCATTCGGTCTTTGTCTGAGTAAATATTCCCAAATTTGTCGGATTTCCGCCCTCCATGCTTCGCGATCGCGTTGGGCTTCCTGTTGAATAACTCTGGAAACTTCCACCAAGTCGAGAGAAACTCGGGCTAAATTTTCCAGTTGACTGCTTAAAGTTTGCTGTCCTTGCTTGAGTTGAATAATCTCAGTTTCAATCGCACTTAAACGTTGGTCAATCTCATTGGAATTTGTCATAAATTCATCCTGTAATCAATTCAATTTAGTGGGGGCGGGTTTACATAGGTTGTCTGTGAGATGACATAGATTCAGGTGGAACCCGCCCCTACATTCAATAATTGATAATTAATAATGGATAATGGATAATGTTCCCTGTTGCCTGTTCCCCGTTCCCTGTTCCCTCTCTTTACGATATCTCCTCAAAAATGCGCTGTAAAGCACCTACGGGGTCCTCTGAGGCGGTTATAGGTCGTCCGATGACCAGGTAATCGGCACCGGCTTTCAACGCCTGAGACGGGGTAAATGAACGCTGTTGATCGCCTTTTTCCGCCCAAGTCGGACGAACACCCGGACAAACGAGTAGAAAATCATCGCCGCAGGTTCTTCGCAACTGTTCGACTTCTTGGGGGGAACAAACCGCCCCCGCCAACCCACTTTCTTGGGCGAGTAATGCCATTTGTAGGGCGTATTCAGGTAACTCTAAGGGGATTTTTAAATCAAAGGCTAATTCCCGAGAATTTAAACTCGTTAATAGGGTAATTGCGATTAAATTTGGCACGGGTTTATCTGCCGCTTTTGCGCCTTCTTCTAGGGCTTTTTGAGCGGCTTTTAACGCCACTTTTCCGGCTGTTGCATGAATGGTAATTAAATCAACGCCATACTGAGAAGCCGCCCGACAAGCACCCGCTACGGTGTTAGGAATATCGTGAAATTTGAGATCGAGAAATATTCGTTTTTGTCGCTGTTTCAGTTGGGTTAATATTTCCGGTCCCGTACTGACAAACAGTTCCAGACCGACTTTCCAGAAAGAAACTTGGGGCAATTGGTCAATTAAGGCAATCGCTTCTGTAATGGTGGGAACATCGAGGGGAACGATTATTTTTTCTGTATTCATTATCCGACTAACCGCACAAATTTCTTTTTCCCGACTTGCAAAACCCGTCCGTTTAAATCATTGATTGAGTCAAACGTAAGGTCAGCGTCGGTGATTTGATCGCCGTCTAGCCGCACGCCTCCGCCCTGCATTTGTCGTCGGGCTTCGCTGCCACTTTTACACAATCCGCTGGCGCTGAGAATGTAGAATAATTTTGCCGGAAATTCGATTTCAGCTAGGGAAAATTCGGGAACGGCATCGGCTTGTTTAACGTTACCGCCCGTGAGGTTTAAGGCGGCTTTTTGGGCTTCTAAGGCGGCATCTTTGCCGTGATATTGAGAAACCACATCTAAGGCTAATAATTTTTGTCGTTCTCGGGGATTTTCGGGAAGTTGATCGAGGGGAAGTTGGGTGAGGAGTTCAAAATATTGTAGAATTAAATCATCGGGAACTTTTTCCAATTTGGAATACATTGTCAGGGCATCTTCTGACAGTCCGACATAATTTCCCAGAGATTTCGACATTTTCTGAACGCCATCGGTACCGATTAAAATCGGCATTAATAAACCAAATTGAGGTTTTTGTCCGAAATGGCGTTGTAAATCTCGACCAACAGCTAGGTTAAACTTTTGATCGGTGCCTCCGAGTTCGACATCGGCTTCAACGGCAACCGAATCATAACCTTGCATGAGAGGATAGAGAAATTCGTGTAAATAAATGGGTGCTTCTTTTTCGTAGCGCAAAGCAAAGCCTTCTTTAGCTAACATTTGTCCGACCGTCATCGTAGAAAGCAAATCCAAAATTTTAGCTAAATTAAGCTGAGAGAGCCATTCGGAATTATAGCGAATTTCTAGGCGTCCGGGTGTGTCAAAATCAAGAATGGGACGAACTTGATCGAGATAAGTTTGGGCGTTTTGTTGAACTTGAGAGGGGGTCAGTTGTTTGCGAACTTCCGATTTTCCGGTCGGATCGCCAATTCTTGCGGTAAAATCACCAATAATTAGAACAGCGGTGTGTCCGGCATCTTGGAAATCGCGGAGTTTGCGGAAAACCACACTGTGTCCGAGGTGAATATCGGTGCCAGTGGGGTCGATGCCCAATTTAACTCGTAAAGGTTGATTGGACTGAGCCAATCGTTGGTTAAAATTTTCATCAGGGTTTTGCGAATCAAGCTGCTCTGGGAAAATTTCACTAACCCCTCGGCGCAGTCTCGTCATATGATCGAGAGATGCTCCTGTTAATCTCTCTTGGGGAGGTTGACTCAATGCCATAATTTTGATGAGGATTTTTATTATTGCAAATATAGGATCAATTCGGCTAATCTTGATCCGGCGATCTTTTGTGTTAATCACTGATTTATATCCATACAGCATCTTACCATTGTCCGGTGCAATTAGGGGATAGATAGCTCTATTGAGAGTGGAGTGCCAACTCGCGTCGGCCAGTTTTCCCCAAATGGATCAATAGCAATCAGCTAATGCTGTATGCTATCACTTAGCCAGAGCGATCGCCCTCTGGGCGCGATCCTCTACCTGTCTTGATCCCCTGTTGCCTTGTTTTCCTGAAGGGAGTGAAATTAACGTGTCATCAACTAACGCTATCCACCAAAAACCGAGAGTCAACAACTCAGAAGGCATTTTTGACTTCGTTCAGTCGGTTAGCAAGGTCACGGCTGGGACACTGCTGAGTGTCACCATGTTAGCGAGTTCAGTCGTAGCCGGAGGGCTAGTGGGTTTAGCCGTCAGTTTCCGAAATCTGCCCGATGTGCGGGTTTTGCAAAGCTACGCCCCCACAGAAACCACCTACATTTATGACATTCAGGGTAGACCGCTGGCCAGCCTGCACGATGAAGCCAACCGGGAAGTGATCTCTCTCAATGAAATTTCACCTCACCTCAAACGGGCGGTCCTAGCCATTGAAGACAGCAATTTCTACTACCACAAAGGGATTTATCCGACCGGGATTATTCGGGCTTTTGTCGCCAACTTAGAGAGTGGAGAGACGGTAGAGGGGGGATCAACCCTAACCATGCAGTTGGTGAAAAACCTGTTTCTCTCACCGAACCGTACCATTAGCCGGAAGGCAGCAGAAGCGGTAATGGCGATTCGTTTAGAACAAATTTTAGAAAAAGACGAGATTTTAGAGCTATATCTCAATCAAGTTTACTGGGGTCATAACCTCTACGGCGTAGAAACAGCCTCTCGGAGTTATTTTAATAAATCCGCTAAGGATCTGACCCTGGCCGAATCTGCCCTGCTGGCGGGTTTGATTCCGGCACCCGAAGATTATAGTCCGTTTGTAGACTACAAAAAAGCCAAGCAGAGACAATCAACCGTTCTCCAACGGATGCGGGAGTTAAAATGGATTACCGCCGAAGAAGAAGCCGAAGCCCGCAAACAACCTTTGTTGGTGGGAGCGATTACTTCCTTTCGTCAGAGTCAGTTACCCTACGTTACTGAAGCGGTGGTTCAAGAGTTAACCCGGAAATTCGGCCGAGATGCGGTACTCAAAGGCGGAATGCGGGTACAAACGACGATTGATATTAACTTCCAACGGATGGCTGAACAGGTGGTCAGTACATGGCACGAACGCCTGTATTATTGGGGGGTTTACCGCAGTTGGGATAACGGTCAAATTGCTCTGGCCGCCGTTGACCCCCGCACCCATTTTGTTAAGGCGATGGTGGGCGGTGCCGACTACAAAACCAGTCAATACAACCGGGCGATTCAAGCCCAACGTCAACCGGGTTCGGCGTTTAAACCCTTTGTTTACTATACCGCCTTTGCGACGGGTAAATATTCCCCCGAATCCACCGTGTATGATTCCCCTGTGAGTTATCCCGATGGTTATGGTTACTATTCGCCTCGCAACTACGGCGGAGGCTATTCCGGGGCGGTGAGTGTTCGGGCGGCTTTAGAAAGTTCTCTCAATATTCCGGCGGTGAAGTTGGGTCAAGAAGTGGGACTCAATCAAGTGATTGAAGTCTGCCGCATTTTGGGCTTCAAGAGTCCGATGGACCCGGTAATTTCTTTACCCTTGGGTTCGGTGGATGTTACCCCGATGGAAATGGCTGGAGGCTATGCCACCTTTGCCAATGACGGTTGGCATTCTGACCCGACGTTTATTGTCCAAGTCACCGACAGTCAGGGCAATGTATTGTTAGATAATACCCCCAAACCGAGATTGGTCTTAAATCAATGGGCGGTGGCTTCCCTCAACAGCGTCTTACAAGGGGTAATCTCTGGAGGAACCGGAACCCGAGCGCAAATTGGCCGTCCGGCAGCCGGAAAAACCGGAACCACCTCTTCTGAGCGGGATGTCTGGTTTGTCGGGTATACGCCGCAATTATCCACCGCTGTCTGGGTGGGGAATGATGATTACACGCCATTAGCCGGCGGGTCTACCGGAGGAACCACCGTCGCTCCCATCTGGCGAGATTTTATGAGTCGCGCCCTCTCGGGTCAGTCCGCTGAAGGCTTTGAACCTCCGTCCAAGTTTGAACGACCCTAAAAAATAGCCGGTGTTGCGGTTGGGGACGGGCGACGGGTGACAACCATTCAGTTTGGTGGATTGTTGAACCGACATCGTACAATAGAAATAGGCACGGAATCTGAGGTGGCTTTGTCTTGTTGCAGATAAATAAGGCCGAGCGCTCCACAGTAAACTTACCAACAGTTGCAGGTGTAAATTGCACTCAGCCGTGCTTATCCTCCCTAAAGATTTAGATTTTGATTGGCTAGGACTTTTGATGTTATGAACCAGCAGAACCCCCTATCTTCCTCCGATGCACCCACCAAAGTCGAAGTTTCTGTTCGTATCGACTCGGAGCTGCTCGATCAGATTAAGCATCTGACCAATGACCCCAGTAAGGTGATCGAAACCGCTTTGCGTCAGTGGCTTAGAGGTGAACGTCCCGAAGATGAATTGGCTTTGACACTCCAACGCAATCCTCCCGTTCCCCCTCGGGGTGAGTGGAATGACTAGCGTAACAGATAACTCCCCACTCAGTCTAATTTGAGGGAGTGGTACGGGAATTTTCTGTTGTCGTTAGTCACCTCGCTCACCCGATCGCCATCTCAGACTGAAGACCAAAATTCCAAAAGGTTGCTAATAAGAGTCAATGGAGCAATCGATCCGGGATCGAGAATCCCAAGCTAGAATCAAAGATTAGTAGTCTTAAGTTCCTCTTGTCTAGCTCAGTTGTTCGGTCTGAGGCTCTAAAATTCTCAGATTTTTTGAGTCGGAGGTGCAGCTTCATTCCCCTAAACTGCGTTGAGGTAAAGGTTCCCTGTCGCGAACGCTGATGAACTCCAATACAAATTTTCAGCTTTCAAACTCATTTCCTGCCGAGACTTGGCGAGAGTTGGGGGCTGATTTAGTATTTATTCAGGATGCATCGGGTAAGTATCTGTCCTTCTATTGGCAACAGAGCGCATCCTATAATCTTAATGCTGACCAAGTGGTAGGCTATCACATGGGGGAAACCTTTGGGCCTGCTTTGTTGGAACCCTATTTAGAACGAATTCACCGGGTTCTGGAAAGTTCCATTCCAGAGCGATTTAGCTATCCCTTTGTTTACCAAGATCATTATATTCCCTTAGAATTAGCGATCACTCCGATTTTGACCTCCAATGGCGCGACTCGGGTACTGGTGATGGGTCGGGGTCTGGAAGCTAATGAGATGAATTCTCTAGCCGATCTCGAAGAAATCATCGCCTATCGTTCTTTACCTTCTAACTTCGATATCCAGCAAAAAATGCTGATGCAAATCGCCGGAACCATTTGTCGGACGGTTCCGCCCAGTTCCCAAATTTACCAAACGCTGCTGAGTCAAATTACCCAAAAAATTCGCCGCACCCTCGATCTGAAGCAAATCTGGGAACAAACTGTCACCAGTCTGGGTCAGGTTCTGCGAGTCAACCGTTGTATGATTTGCCCCTACAAACCCGATCAGGTGAGCGGCGATCTTCGTTTTCAGCAGACTCAAGTCGTGGCTGAATATCTCCAAGAACCCTACGAAAGTATGTTGGGTTCGGAAATCTCCATTAGTCACGAGTGGGGCTGGAGTCAAGCCTTAGCCACCTTAGAACCGATCGCCCTGGAACGCACTTCCGCTGCTGTTGACCCCTACAAACGTCGTTCGGTTTTGGTGGTGGCGACTTCCTACCTCGATCAACCGAATGGCGTGATTCGCCCCAATGGGTTGATTGCCCTCCATCAATGCGATCGCTTTCGTCAGTGGACATTGGCTGAAATTGATTTTGTCCGGGAACTCGCCACTCATGTGGGAACGGCGATCGCTCATGCGACATTATATCAAGAACTCGAAGAAGCCCGCGCCGAAGCGGAAGCCTCTTCTCGTCTCAAAAGTGAATTTCTCGCCAATACTTCCCACGAATTGCGAACCCCGTTAAATGGTATTATTGGCTTTCTCAAATTGGTTATTGATGGGATGGTTGATGATCCCGAAGAAGAACGAGAATTTGTTCAAGAAGGTCATCGCGCCGCCCTACATTTGCTCAATTTGATTAACGATGTTTTAGATATTGCTAAGATTGAAGCCGGAAAAATGGAAATTGATTTGGCTTTGGTCAAAGTGAATGAACTTTTAAAGGAAGTCGAACA
The DNA here is from genome assembly GCA_035285085.1 of Lyngbya sp. Lineage (GTDB taxonomy): Bacteria > Cyanobacteriota > Cyanobacteriia > Cyanobacteriales > Microcoleaceae > Capilliphycus. Next base: position 6,935 of record JAYKHV010000079.1, read on the forward strand.
GTTTACTAGAACTCAAGTTCAACAAAAAGGATTAAATTTTTCGATTCACGAAAACTGCTATTCTAAAGGTTTAATTGTTTATGCCAATTATCAACGCCTCCTACAAGTGATGCTAAACTTGGTCGGAAATGCGATTAAGTTCACCCACGAAGGGGGAGTTAGTATTAGTTTGGGGGTGATTCATCAAAAAGTTATCCTTCATAATCAAGAATTTCCCGGTTTTGTGGAATTTCGAGTTACCGATACCGGAATTGGTGTACCCTTAGAAAAGCAAGATCGCCTTTTTAAAGCCTTTTCTCAGGTGGATACGGGCTACACTCGTCAATATGGCGGGACGGGTTTAGGACTGGTGATTTCTCAGAAATTGGTACAAGCAATGGGGGGTACGGTTAAGTTTTATAGTCTTGGCGAAGGCTTGGGGTCAACGGTTACTTTTACCGTTCCTTTGTATCAAGAACCGGGACAAAATAACGCTGACAATCATAATCTTTTGTTCGATGAAACGCCCAACTCTAAATCTTCAACTCAATTCAATTTTTAATGTTTTATATGAATTTTGCTCAAGTGGCTATTGCCCTCGGTAGTAACTTAGGAGACTCCCTCGCCACCGTTAAAAGGGCTTTAGAAATCTTGGATCACAGTCCCGGTATTGCCGTTAAATCTTGTTCCAGTTGGTATCAAACCGCTCCGGTTGGGCCGCCTCAGCCGAATTATATCAATGGTTGTGCGATCTTAACTGTGGACAACAGCCAACCAACCCCCGCTAAAACCGCAGAAATTTTAATGCAAACCCTACTCAATATTGAAGCTCAATTTGGGCGAGTTCGTCGGGAACGTTGGGGACCAAGAACTTTAGATTTAGACTTACTACTGTTTGATGATTTAATTCTCAAAACACCCACATTAGAAATTCCCCATCCGCGAATGCGAGAACGGGCTTTTGTGTTGGTTCCCCTGGCTGAAATTGCACCCCATTGGATCGATCCAGTCAGTGGAAAAGACATCTGTGAGTTAGTTGAGAGAGTCGATGGTTCTGGTGTTGAGAAAATTTATCAATACTAGCCGATGATCGCCATCCGGGAGAGGGTGTACAGCAGTCAGGGGATAAATGGGTGGGGAAATGCGCCCTGCTGGAATCGAACCAGCCTGAAGGCGAATTATGAGTTCGCTGCCTCCCCAATCGGCCAAGGGCGCCGGCTCATCTAGATTAACACAAAAGTCGATATTGACTGAGATCTTGCATTAGTGTCACCGAACCGCGTTTCTGGCTACTGCTTTTAGCTGATCGCCTAGATTTTTCGTTGTTCGACCCGGTTTCTCAGGTGTTGTTTGGTCCGGGTGCAAGATGTGAGTATTGACCGACAATTGCATTGTGATCCTAGTTTAACATATTAACATAATAGAGGCGATCGGGAAAATGTCTGAGTTTGACAGTTTGGCTTTCCGTTACCAGCCCCAGCCAACCGCACCACCCCGACAAACTTTCCCTCAGGATTAAGTTACGCACTCATTCGGTTCTAGTGAGGTCTAACTTTGAACTCTCCTCAAGGTAGTTAAACAAAATGGTTTTAAACGTTGGCGATCGCTTGGATTAAAGTACACTAAGACAATACAGAAAATTGGTTTGATATCCTTTTTATGAGACCCAAGATTAAAGATCAAGTCGCTTGGCAACAGGCAGAATTACTCATGCAACCCGTCTTAATCCGACTCCTAGACAACATCCGAAAAAAGCTAGAACAATCAGTTTGGACGGGAACCTACCACAATACACAAACTCCTTATCCCGGCTATCGACTTGATCTCGAATATAACGATCAACAAGTTAGTTTAGATGTGTGGGAATTATGTTATCAAGTCTGTTTCAAGAATTATCAACCCACCCACGCCCCGCAAGAAAGTCTAGAGGTTGATATTGATACCAGTTTAATTGATGAAACAGGTGAGGTAGACTGGAATCGTGTTGATGAAAAATCCCGGATGATTATCGACCATTTTTTTGATAACCTATCTAACGAAGTGGGCGAAATTCAGTGAACAGTGAACAGTGAACAGTTATCAGTTACTTCTGTGAATGTTGCGAGAATATCCATGTCATAACATGAAATTAAACTCAAAAATTAGTTCATAAAACTGATCGCTATAAACCTTAAATGTTCGCCTGTTAAAAACCTTTGCAGATTCAACCTTTATCCTCACGATTTAACCATGACCATTCAAGCTTTACGTGAAATTCAAGCCGCCCAAGGTGCTAAACTCGAAGACTCTACAACCGTTCCCCTCAGTTTTGGGAATGATGCGGAGGCGATCGCCGCTACTCAAACGGGTGTGGCTTTATGCGATCGCTCCCATTGGGGACTTCTTCAGATTTCCGATCAAGATCGACTGCGATTTTTACACAATCAAAGTACCAATAATATTCAATCTTTGCAACCCGGACAGGGATGTGATAGCGTGTTTGTCAGTTCTACGGCTCGTACCCTTGATTTAAGCACAGTTTATGTTACTGAAGATGGGGTTTTAGTCTTAGTTTCGCCGAACCGTCGTCAGATGTTAATCGACTGGCTAGATCGGTATATTTTCCCGATGGATCGAGTCGAATTAAAAGATATTAGCGCTCAAAATGCTATTTTTAGTTTAATCGGACCACAAAGCGATAAACTGTTAGAAAAATTAGAACTAACGCCACTGACGGAAAAGCCTTACGCCACCCATCAACAAGTTGAAATTGAGAATATTCCTGTGCGAATAGCGGTTGGGAGTGGTTTAGTTACACCCGGATATACGTTAATTGTATCCGTCGATCATGCTGTTTCTTTGTGGAAAACCTTGCTCGCAGCGGGAGCAATACCGATGGGAAATTACCTCTGGGAACAGCTACGCATCGAACAAGGAAGACCCGCTCCCGATTTTGAACTCACCGATGATTATAATCCTTTAGAAGCGGGATTATGGAAAACGATCTCTTTTGAAAAAGGATGCTATATTGGTCAAGAAACCATCGCTCGTTTAAACACTTATAAAGGGGTAAAACAGCGACTTTGGGGATTAAGATTAAATGCACCCGTCGCCGTCGGAACAGAAATTAAAGTAGAAGATCAAAAAGTGGGTAAACTCACCAGTGTTATCGAAACAGAAGAAGGATTTTTTGGGTTGGGTTATATTCGCAGCAAAGCGGGAGGAAAGGGTTTAAAAGTAAAAATTGCAGATGTGGATGCGGAAGTCGTAGAAGTTCCCTTTTTAACCCATCCGGCTGAGTAGAAAAAAACCAAGAGAAAGAAGCCGAGAAAATTACTTCTTTCTCTTTTTATCTAACAACTAATTTCGGTGAGCAAATTTTGCATAAAGCAAAGCTTGAACCGGTTCTCCCCCATATAAATGATGTTCAACAATGGTGGAAACTTCATCAGATTGAACGCGATCGTACCAGACTTCTTCCGGTAAAATAATTACCATTGGCCCATTCCCACATTGTCCTAAACACCCGGTAGCGAAGATACTAACATCAGGAATAGATTCGGCTTGAAATGCGGCTAAAACTTGAGCTGAACCTTGTTTGCGACAAGTGCGATTTTGACAAACCAGAACTTTTTTAGAAGATAAATGTACCATAACCAATCATTCTAATTCAAATTTTTCTACCCGGTTTTGTTAATGAATTCTGCGGGTGTGTTTATACAGTCAACAGTGTAGGGGCGGGTTCGGCTCAAAATCGACCTTTCTCATAAATAACCTCTGTAAACCCGCCCTTCTTAACAGTCACCAATGAACAGGTTACAGGTGTTTGGTGTTTGGTGTCAGGTGTCGGGAGATGGGGAAAAACTGCCAACGGTGAGGGGGCGGGTTTATAGAGGTTGACAGTGGAAAACACAGATCACGGTAGAACCCGCCCCTACAAGATTGATAACTGTTCTGAACCCGCCCTTACATAATCATTATAAACGATTAATCTAACCGAATAAATTTGATGAGTATTCCGACTCAAACTGATAATTTATACTCAATGAAATCGAGCAAAAATAGCAGTTAAAATGTTTTAAAACACCGCCAAATGAACGATTGCATCTCCTTGATTAACCAAAGGATTTTGTTGAGTACAAATCACCAACCCATCAACCGGGGCGCGTATCCGTACACTGGCATCTCCAAAGGCATCAGAAATTACCCCAAGAATCTGCTTTTTATAGACTCTTTCCCCCAATTTAACACTCAAGAGTAAAATCCCACTGGTGGAGGCGCGTATCCATTGGGTTTTGCGAACTTCCACCGAAGCGATCGGTCGAGTGTGAACTTTAGGTTCATACATCCCCAACACCGTCATCACCCGCAACACCCCTTCTACGCCGATACCAATGGCGTGAGGATCGAAGCGTAACGCCTCTCCTGCCTCGTAGAGTAACACGGGAATCCCCTGTTGAGTAGCAGCCTGTCGCAGGGAACCATCACGGGTTTGAGAGTGAATAATCACCGGCGCCCCGAAAGCCTTCGCACATTTGTAGGTTTGCTCATCATCGAGATTGGCGCGAATTTGAGGTAAATTATTGCGATGATCGGAAGCGGTATGTAAATCAATCCCATGAGTACAACGGTTGACAATTTCTTCCATAAATAACATTGCCAAACGTCCCCCCAAAGATCCCCGTTTAGAACCGGGAAAAGCCCGATTGAGATCCCGACGGTCCGGAAGATAGCGGGATTGATCGATAAAACCAAACACATTAACAATGGGAACAGCGATCAGCGTTCCTCGCAACTGTCGGGGTGAAATTTGTTGTAAAACTCGGTGAATAATTTCTACGCCATTGAGTTCGTCGCCATGAATGGCCGCACTCAGCCACAGTCGTGGCCCCTCAGTAATCCCGTTAATCACAATCACCGGTAAGGACAACATCGTTTGTGTGGGTAGACGGGCCACCGGAATTTCAATGCGTCGTTTATGTGCAGGGGGAACAGAAAACCCACCAATTTGTATCATGCTCGTCAATTGACTACAACACTAAATCGTAACGTCGAATATCGGGGGGCGTAGCAATTAAACCCTGAAGTTTTTCCGTCGCAGCTTGAAGATGATCGCTAGCCAGATGAGTCTCTAAAGCCGCTTCGCTTTCCCAAGTTTCGACAAAAGTGAAGTCGGTGGGATCGGCGCGATTTTGCAACAGTTCGTATTGAATACAGCCCGGTTCTTGGCGAGTCGGTTCGATCAGTTCAGACAAAACCGCTTTCAGGGGTTCGACTCGATCGGGTAGGGCGATAATTCGGGCGACGACACGCAAGGTTTGCTTCATGGTTCGTGAGAGGGAAAAGGCTCAAAATCAAGAGTTTTTTCTTTTAATTAGTTTAAATGACTTAACAGTTCAGAGGCGACTCGACGATAATCGGAAGCCGCTTCTCGGGCGTTTTTGCTTTTGGCTTGGGTAATGGGTACGCCTTCGAGGGGACAACGTTCGTGGGCTTTGTAGGACCGAATGAAGTTTCTAAAAACGGGGATACCGGTTTCTTGCAGGGATTTTTGGGCTTCGAGGGCATCTCCCAAACTGCGGGGATCGACTTTGGTCAGCAAAACCCGATGGGGGACGTTTGCGGGAACGATGGTCTTTCTCACCGTTTCAATTAAAGCCACTAAATCCATTGGGGCGGCTTGACTGGGGACAACCAGAAAATCAGCAATGGCGATCGCACTGAGTAGAGAACTTGATTCTAAAGCCGGGGGGGTATCGATCACAATTAAGTCAACATTTTTGGTCTGTTTGAGTTGTTGTAGCAGTTGAGGATTGGTTTGGCAAGACAACTCAAAAGGCATTTGACTGCGTTCAACCCACCAACCCGCAGAATTTTGCGGATCGGCATCGACTAATAGAGTTGAGAAGCGTTTGGAAAGGATGGCGGCTAAGTTGACTGCGGTTGTTGTTTTACCGACGCCACCTTTGCCGTTGGTAATCACGAGAATTTTTGCCATAATCTATCTGTCAGAAGGTGAGAAAAGAAGACCCTTGATTGTGTTTTTCTCCGCAAACCGAAGCACGAGGTCAACCCCTGAACAGACTTTAGTATATATTGAGAAAGACAACCCGACTCAAAGGGAATTGTTGAGTTTGTGATCTTTGTCTGCTATTTTTGCAAAAACAAACTCCCAAAGAAATCAACGATTGAAGTCTTCGGGAGTTTGAGGTTTGAGAAGTGTTAAAGTGATTGATTCGGCGATAACCCTTCTCTATTAATAGCCTGGGAGCATTCCACATAAAGAAAGATCAGGGGTTAATCTAGAACCTTTTGCGAGAGTTGCGGAGCCGTCGGCGTTCCCGATGTCTGGCAATTTCTTTCCGCTTGTGTTTTTCAGCGAGTGTTTCAAAGTGACGATTCTTTTTCATGTCTGCAAAAATACCCGCCCGAGACACTTTTTGCTTGAACCGACGCAAAGCTGATTCTAACTGTTCGCTTTCACCAATGATAACTTGAGCCATTCGTTCTCCTCTGATATAAATTTTTACCGATCTCGCTCAACAGATCGTCTTTCACCCGATAGCAGCGAGACGGGGTGAACCCCGTCGCCGACTTACTACTTATCCTATTTGATCTCGATCTCGGAACTTAATAGCGGTTAGAGAAACGATCTCTTTTGCCTCTTTGACCAAAGGAGGAACCTCGATCTTCCTTTGGTCTTGCTTTGTTTACTTTGAGGTCACGTCCCATCCATTCGGCACCATCGAGTTGTTCAATGGCTGCTTGCTCTTGGGCATCCCCATCCATTTCCACGAATGCAAAGCCCCTCGGACGACCGGTTTCGCGATCGGTGGGGATGCTCACTTGCTTAACAGTGCCATATTCTGCAAACACCGATCTTAAATCTTCCTCAGTGACCTGATAGGACAGATTACCCACATAAACGGACATACAATTGACCTCCCAAATCGGATGAATGTAGAGACAGAGATTTCGGAAGGTGAGCAATGCCTAGTAAAACAGACAGACTGTCAGCACTGAAAGCAACAACTGCAACCGATATCCAATTCTCAGCCTTAATTGTAGCACGGCGCGTTCCGGCATCAACGGCATCCCCCAAAATCAAGTACAGATCATCTAGGGTCCCCGACAAAGGTTAAGGTTCTTCTTCGGTCAGAATTGATGTTGTATGATCTCCAAATCGGTAAATTATTTAGCTAAAATCAGTTATAAACAATAGTATAAATTATGCTAGAATCATCTACTCTTCGGTGATGCTTCCCCGCGCTTCTCAAAAATTATTGAGAAAAAAGAGTGAATCTCTTTAGGACTCAATGGATGGATTTACGTCCGATCAAAAAAGAGGAATAATTAACTAGAATAAGTTAGATGAGATCGGTGAGAAAATAGATGACAATTGAAATCTACGTTAGCACAGATATTGAATCTGATGGCCCCATTCCCGGGCCTCACTCCATGTTGAGCATTGCCTCGGCAGCTTACAGCGCAGACAAACAATTGATCGCAACCTTTTCCGCCAACCTCGAACCTTTGCCCGGGGCAGAAGGTCATCCCAAAACCATGAAATGGTGGTCACAACAACCAGCCGCTTGGGAAGCCACCCGAGTTAACCAACAGCCTCCAGCACAAGTGATGCAGGAATATCACGCTTGGCTAGAAGCATTACCGGGTAAACCGATTTTTGTTGGCTATCCCGCCGCCTTCGACTTTATGTTTGTTTACTGGTATTTGATCAAGTTTGTCGGGGATAGTCCTTTTAACCATTCAGCACTCGATATCCGCTCCTATGCGATGGCATTCTTGAAACGAAACTATGGTGAGTCAGGGAAGCAAAACCTACCCCCGGAGTGGTTCGAGGAAATGCCCCTGACCCATGTTGCTCTTGATGATGCCATGCAGCAGGGAAAGTTATTTTGCAATCTTCTACAAAACAACTTACAACGATAAGCCGCAGTCCAAATTAAGAGTGGAGACTGTCGATGTAGGCTTTAATTGTCGGCAGTCCGGTCATCTTTTCGTAGAAGAAATTATTGACAATATTCATCACTTCTGCCTGTGCTGCGTCAACTTCGGGGCCGAGAGTAACCCCTTCTTTCTGACGGCTAATGCAGCGGGATAAACGCAGGAGATAGCGCACAATTTCCAATTCTTCTTCCCCTTCCAAAACCTTAATGACTGACATAATCAGTTCATCGATCTGATCGAGAATGTGGTCAATATCAAAGACAGTGCTTTTTTCCGTGGCCTCTTGAACCGTTCGCACGAGGGCGTGAACTTGATACAGTATTGCTGCGGGTTCGTCAAACAGTTCACGCAGGAAAGCTGCTTCTTCGTATTGTCCACTCAACCGAAAGATATTGTACAGCCGTTTCGCCGCTTTCCCATAGTTGGGATTATCCGGTTTAAAATATTTCTTGACTTCTTTCTGCAACTGCCCCACATAGTCATCCATCACATCAGTTGAAACCTGCTTCACCAGTTTGTCAAAGATGGGGGCAGATTGGGCATCGAGGTAAATCTCTTGAAAATAGCCGTCTAGATAGCCATCTAAGGGAGTGATTGTACCATCAGGAGCTTCCCAGGTAACATCCAACATATTGCTGGCGTTAGCCAATTGACGGCGCACCGGATCGGCAATCACCCAGTCCAGCTTACACCAACCCGGATCGTCTGCCACTGAATCCCAAGTAATCGTTACCGGATTTCCTTCCAAGTCGGTGGCTTCGATCTGGCCTGCTACAACCTCATCAGGCAACCAGGCGATGGGCGATCCTTTGCGACAGGTGTGTTCGCCACGGATCACCTCTTGGGGATAACTACCGAATTTCAGTTCAATTAATTGAAAATTCTCACCAGATTGGCTGTTGATGGCTTTCTCACGCATAATTCGGGCGAGAATCTGGCAAGCTTCAGCCCGGGTTGGGGCAATGATATTCACCCGCTCAAAGTAGTCACAGTCCCCCGGGTGAGTTTGAACCTTTGATTGAGCCGCTGAACCTGAGAGCGCTAAAGCTGTTTCGACAACACCAGGAACATCGTCAAATTCTACAATTCTGCCGATGGTGCGAAAACGCTCTAGATCTTTGGGATCAAAATCCAACATACTGACCTTGTGACCAAAAACACCCGTCTCTTGATCGAAGGTAATATCGCTGTCTCCTGTCGCTTCGCTGATGGAGTTCATCCATCGTTCCAATTCTTGTTCATTCAGTTGAACCCCTAATCGGCTAGCAGATTCAATCACGCGGTTGCGTGCATCTGCTGATTGATCTGGTGTTGTACTCATCTGGGATTGCCTCAAAATAGATAATTGATCAACGATTTGATGGGTTAAGAAACCAAAAGTTTTTTTAAAGTCTTAGTTAAGTTGGTTTCTGATCATCAATCAATTTTTTTATTTTCTCAAATGAAGCCTCTTTTGTCACCCCCTTAGTCCAAATCTTTTAACAAAGTTTATTCAATGCTTGTTCGAGTGGATCAAAACTGGCTTGCCACTCCTTGGATTTTTCTATTTTCACAACAATGGCTCTCCTGTCGTCCTGGCGATCGTCGGCAAAGCTTATAAAAAAGGCAAGTGATCGGCTCTCCCGTACTGGGTAAAAAGGCCCGGTTATCATCCCTGCTAGATCGGGTTTTTCAGCCTTCTTGATTGGCCCAAAAATGTATGGGCCAATCAGTAGTGGGACAATATTAAAGTTAACTCTTAGGGTAGGCAACCATGCAAGAGTCAAAAGGGAACAGACAACTAACAGCAAAGGGTTTCAGCACTTCTTAATAGAGGGCTGTTTATTGATGTCCGGGTACTTACTTTTTGCACCCCGGATTTTAGAGGGCCATTTTTGAGTGAGAATGAAACAGCCCTGGCCCTTTGGAGGTTAAGGTTCTTCTGCGGTCATAATTGATGTTGTATCCACTTGTTCTGCTAAATTTTCTTGTCCGTTTTCAATGAGCCATTTGTATTCATCGACTGTTTCTGGACGAGCATATTTTTGACAAAGTTGAAATTGCTGCTGGGCGGCTTGCTGATTATTTTGGACTGTTAAAGCTTTCCCCAGTAAACAATAAGCCATTCCTCCGCCGATTTGTTTTTCGGGAATTTGTTGATCTAACTGAATTGCTGCTTTGAGTTTTTGTTCGGCTTCGGTGTATTTTTCCTGCTGCAAAAATGCCCATGCCAAATTTTTATTGAGTTGATATTCTAAGTCCGGGTTGGGGGTAGACAGGTTTTTAACCTGTTGTAAACCTATCTGTAATAAGGCTTCTGCCGTGACAAACTCCTTGTTATAAATAGCAATCCTTCCCAAGTTATTTAAAGCTTCAACCGACCCTTTCCGGATGGCTTTCTCGTACTGTTCTTTAGCCTTTTTTAGATCTCCAGTGGATTCATAGACTTTTCCGAGAGCCACATTAATTTCTTGATCTTCTGGAGCAATATTGAGAGCTTGTTGATATTTGCTTTCCGCCTGGATCAACAGACCTTTTTCATAGGCTTCTTTGCCTTCATTAAAATAGATATTTCCCAGTTTCGGTAAAAAACCGTAAATGGATAGGGAAATCAAAAACAGTAAAGAGGAAACTCCAAAAGTGACTTGACTATGAAACCGACGAGGAACTCCTTTTTTTTGCAAGAAGTTTTGAATCATTTCTTTGCCCTGTCCTTTTAAACTGCTAATCGCAGCTATCACTAATCCGCCTTGACCCATCAACCCAAAGCTTTCAAATACCGATAATCCTCCGGTGGCAAATAGATTCAAAAATGTAATTAAAAAGGAGGTTGTTCCTGTTAAAGTTACCAGGGTGAGTACATCAAAAACGAGATCGTTTGAATTTTCTTCACCTTCCGATTCTTCTGGGAGTTCTAAAAACCACCACCAAGCTTGTTTTGAGGGATTATAACTGGTTTGCCACTCTTTTAATTTTCCAATTTTTACTATCACTTCTGTCTGTTCTCGCAAGCGATGATCTAATTGAATAATTTGCATTAAATCTTTAGTAGAAACCAAAGTTTTTTCCGACAAAATATTCGCCAAAGCATCCCGAGAAACTAACAAATCTAAAATCATTGACTCGGTTGAGTTTTGCTGTTCTTGTTCCAAAAGTTCTAAAGCGGCATTGTAGACTTGAATCCCCGAAATTAATTGAGTATCTTTGTCTAAATTGAGAGTCGATTGGATTTGATTAACTGCTGAGTTAGTTTTAGAAGTATCGAAAGTCATCTTGCAATAATTCTCCAAAAGTAAAGGTCAATAGAAAGTTTTGTTGAGGAAATGTCAAAGATTGAGCGATCGTGAGTAAATCTTCAAGGGGTGACAAGCACCCCCATCAGAGGAAATGAATTAAAAAGTCAGTATCTCAGCCAGTGTGAGAAAGTCATCAAAGCTAATACCCAAAAAGGAACGAGTCGATACATTTGAAGCTGTCGTTGATAATTCTTCTCCTTGTTGATTTTGAATGTTTTCAATGAAGCCAACACCGGGTTCATCACCAACATCTGAAGCATAATAGTTGAGAATGCTGATGATTTGATCGGGATTAATTTCACCGTTGGGATTGAGGTTAATAATTGCCGTAGTTCCCTGACGTTCTAAATCAATTTCATCAGAATCATAGTTGGAGAGGATGAGAGTATCTTCGCCCCCTTCATCTATAATTTGACTTCCTCCAGATTCTTCTCCGTCTAACTGATACCGATCATTTCCTAAACCCGCTTGCAGAAGATCGTCACCACCTTCAACAGCATTAAAAAATTCGCTTGCTGGACTACCAATCAAAGTATCATTGAGGTTTGAACCATAAACCCTCTCAATACTAATTAAGGTATCCGTACCGCCTAAACCATCGGAAGCGGTGCCATTATTCAGGTCAACAACAACGCCATCATTTGCATATCTGTAGCTTGCTAAATCTTGACCATCTCCACCATCAAGAATATCATTCCCCGCACCACCAAACAGAATATCATTTCCATTTCCACCCACAAGACTGTCATTTCCGACAGGTGTACCCTGGAATACTAAACCGTCTGGATCGCTGATAAACTGTGTGTTATCTCCCTGTAAATAATCATCATCAGAACCCCCAATTAAAGTATCATTTCCCGCATTACCATTGACGGAATCATTACCAGGGAGTCCATCGAATTCATCATCTTGTTGGGAACCAATTAAGTTATCATTTTGTGGTGTTCCAATCACAGGAAAGGCTTGTAAAATGTCCTCTCCGCTGAGATTTCCAACCGTTTCAATGAAACCTGTTCCGGGGTCAAGATTGTTGAAGAAATCGATAATTTGTAAATCACTTGACGGGTTGAAATTACCATCTGCATTCAGGTCTATCAACAACTCAGAATTCAACTCACCCCCTCGCGTGACCCCAATTTCTCCGGGGTTGAAACCAATAATTAACGTTTGTCCTTCAATAACTAAAGCATCGGTACCGCCATCATCTTCAATTAAACTACCGCCAGCAGTCGCCGCTTCTAGAATGTAGAGGTCGTTACCCGCCCCCGCAAACAGACTATCAGCCCCGCCACCGCCTGTGAGGGTATCACTTCCGCGATCGCCTCGCAGTTGGTCGTTACCGATACCCCCGTTGAGGTTGTCGTGACCGGTTCCCCCTTCTAGAGTATCGCGACCTCCATCACCAGAGAGGTTATCATCGCCTTCATTTCCGAATAATTGATCGTTGTCTTCTCCACCGGATAAAATATCGTTACCTTCTTCTCCAAAGAGAGTATCAAATCCCCCATCACCGGAGAGGTTATCATCGCCTTCGTTTCCGAATAATTCATCGTTGCCTTGACCGCCAAAGAGGGTATCATTTCCGCTGCCGCCATCGAGATAGTCATTTCCTTTCCCTGCTGTCAGAAAATCCGTTCCGGCTTGATCAAAAAGTTCGTCATTTCCATCATTACCAATGAGAACATTATTGACATCATTTCCGACAAGTAAATCACCCGCATTTCGACCTTCTAACACTAGATTTGATTCACCATCGGCAAAGATAAAGTTTTGTAGGTTATCTACAGGTTCATCGTCTGAAGGAACAATAAAAAGGTTGCCAATTTCTTGAAGTTCTTCCGATAAGCTATCGAAAAATTGAACAATTTCATCCCCCGATAAGTTGCCAACTTGGTCATAGTTAGTGCCTTCGGAGTTAAAAAAGTTGAAGATCGTGATATCGTTTCTGAAGTCTATTTGACCGTTGGCGTTGAGGTCGATAAAGAGGATGTCATCGAGTTTAGCTAAACCTCTTGCACCTTGGAAGAGTTGAAGTGCTGTTGTTCCTTCTGGTAAGTTTTCTAAGTCATCATCATCATCATTATCATCATAAAGATCCGGAATAATTGCGTTTTCTAGGATGATAGTATTAACGCCTTCGCTATCATCAATGATTGTGCCTCCTGCGGTATTGGCATCTAATTCATAGCGGTCATTTCCAACACCGCCTTCGAGAATATCAGACCCATTTCCAACTAAAGTATCGTTTCCTTCGTTGCCATACAACTCATCTTCACCCCGACCTCCACTGAGTTTATTGTCGGCATTATTACCCACAATCGTGTCGTCTGCTTCTCCTGAAAAAGCATTTTCAATGGTGGTATTTTCTGCCAGATTTAACGTTTGTTCGCTGAGAAAATCTCCGGTTAAAGTCCGACCGGATAAAATGCTAACTTCGCCGGGATTGAGATTGAGATTAACGCTATCTGTAATCGCTGCAACGTTAATTGTATCGAGACCTCCGTTGGTATCTGTTAGGGTTTTTCGGGGGTCGTTGGGGTCGGTAAAACTGGCGAATTCGTTGGTATAGATGTAAGTATCATTCACAGTGATTTCATCGCCATAAACTTTTAAAGTTGCGCCTAAAAGTTCACCGATGTTGTTGCCACTGGTCTGAACTGTTGTTTCAGAATCTATTTGAATAGTTTGACCATTATTAAGCGGATCATTTTCATCACTATGATCGGCAATACTTAACGTCCAAACTCCCGCACCTGTTTCTCCCCAGTGACGGGAACTGCTTAAAGTGTAATCGAGAGAATCATCTTTAAAACCGACATCCTGCCCAGAATTATTTTGAGCATAGTAAGGAACGCGATCGAGTAAAACACTTTCAGTCCCATCGGGTGAAATTAGGGTAACAACTAAATCTTGAAACTGTCCGTGTTCAATATTGAGATCGAGTTCGATTTTATCAATATCAATCCCCTCAGCAATTGTAAAAGTTTGAATCAGGGGATTGTTGGGTTGGTTGTTGGGAATTTCTAACCCATCAGAAGGCAAAGATAAACTCGCTTCCCTGACGGTTTCATTGGCTGCTGTATGCTGCATTTCCCAGGTTTCTGCTAACCGGACTGCTGCTGTTGCATCAACCAACCCAAAACCGTAGTCGTGACTCACATGAAGTCCGCCCCCATTCCAGTTGGTCGCACCGTTAAACGTCCAGGTATCGTTACTGTAATTAAACTCCTCTTTGGCTTTGTTTGTTGGGTCGGTTTGTCGGGCGGAATAGGCTAAGATTTCCTGTACATCTCGATAACCTAAATTGGGGTTTGCTTCTAACATTAAAGCAACGACACCAGACACCATTGGAGTCGCCGAAGATGTACCATTAAAACTATTGTTATAGTTAACGTTGACAAAGTTAGAATCAGAACTTGGGTTGTAGCCAACGTCACCCGTGCGATCGGTTGTTACAATGCTTGCTGGACTATCTCCAAATGCGGAAACGATTAACGGCGCACCCGGATTACTGTAATAGGCAACAACTCCGTTATTATTAATAGCAGCAACCGCAATAACATGACGGTTATTTTCGTAGTTTCCAGAATTAACGTTTCTGCCTCGTTGTTCTTCTTTGGGTAGGTTCTTATTAATGTTGTCGCGTTCGTTTCCTCCCGCCCAAGTGAAGACTGTTCCGAGTCCTTCTCGTCCGTTTTTGGCTGCATTTTCTATTGCTAAACCGGGTAGCGGAAATTCCTTGAAATTGCCATCATTTTTAACCTGAAAATGAGAATTACCTCCCCAACTATTGCTAGAAATATCAAAGTTAACTTGACTCTCTAAACTGGTAATTTCATTGGCATACTGATAGCTAGCAATGGTGGCTTCATAAGCAACCCCAACTGTTCCAATACCATTGCGACCCGCAGCAATTGTTCCGGCGACACTGGTTCCGTGATGAACATCTTCTCCTTGCTGGTCAAGAATTAAATCAGGAAACGGGCCAACACCAATATTATCGGGTTGATCGATACGTTTATCGTAGTTTTGGGCGAGGTCTTCGTGGTCAGCATCGACACCACTATCTATAACCCCGACTTTGACGCCCCGACCGGTGTAGGTTGGCCAGAGGGGAACAACGTTCAGGTCAATGCCTGGGGTTCCCGGTTTAACTTGGTTATTGGTAACGCCTTGGCCTGTATTATATAGCCACCATTGTTCCTTGAAAAGCGGATCGGTTGGTAATGACATTAGACACCTCTGATTTTTTGTAGGGTTTCGGTTGAATAGAGTTGATGCGTCGAATCTTGATGAAAAGATCGTTCAGAGCTATAAATCTGATGCCCTTAGTTGTTAATTTGGGCTGTAGATGTATTGGAATGAAAAGATGAATCAGAATACATCTGTTATTGGTCTGAATTCAATTCTTTTGATTCTAGGCTGTTTTCAGTACCTCTTTCATCAATATAGAGCTTTTCTGAAAAAGCCACATCCGGGATAATACGGATTTATAAAAGTTTATATGAACCCGAACCCGTCCCAGAAAAAAAAGCCCTCAAAGCCCGTTATTTCCGGAAAAAAACGACTAAGCTCTTGAGACTACTCCGTAATATTACGGAGATTTTTATTTAATCAAATTCCGTATGATCACTGTAGCTTTTGAACTCGAATCCAGCTAAGATCGTGTCATATCAACTAGCAACGGGAAAAGATCCGAAGTCCCAAACCCAATGATTACGGCTTATCTAGTCTTGGATCTCTCCCATTCAAATCAAAAAACTACCCTCAAATTTTTCTGAGTCTTGACCTATGATTAGATGGAATAAAAACCTCTGTAATTTGCTTCTTTTATTGCTAACTTTCGGTATTCAAGCGAATGCTTGGCAAAAACCGGTGGCGCGAATTAACAATCCCAAATTTCCCATGACCGTGCAGGTTGTTAATCAAACTGAGTTCAAGCTAGACTGTGATTTAACAGACCTTTCACCCGATACAATGCCTCGGCAATTACCCGCCAATGAAAAATTAAGTTTAGTCTTGGAAAATTCAGAAGTTAATATTTCAGTTAGCTATACTCAGCAAAATCTACAAACGCCACCCCATTTTAAGTTTGAGTTTACTCCAAATTCGAGTAACTCGCTGACTGTTTTTGTCAAGACCACACAGGAACCGGACAAGTTAGGAGATGATATTGGAGAGGTTTTTGATATCCAAAATACCGGAGCGATTTTTGTCTATTAATTTCGTAAAAATACCCCGAAACTCAATAGAGAATCGGGGTAATATTTTTAGATTAAATTATTGGCTCAAAACAGGCAAGAGGTTAATGATCTTGTTGTCTGCGCGGTCGCGAAATCGATGGAATCGGGGGAGATATCAGTTAAATCGAACCACTGTTTCAGTCTGTTCGAGATGGGAAACATCCCCATCAAGTTCAACGATCCATTCGGTGTCGTGACGAACTAATTTCACCAAACAACAAAGAGAAGCATGAATGTCTGTTTCTGTTAAAGTGGGGACTAAACCCATAGCCGTACCGATAACAGAAGCGCCATGACCGACAAACAACAAATCATCATCACCGAAAGCAGCAACGAGATTTTGAGCGGTTTTAGCGGTACGATGAAGACAATCTTCCCAAGTTTCGGGATAACGAGCTTCACCGATGGGGTAAGACAGATCTATTCTGGGAAACTTTTGTGCTAAGATTTCCGGGGCTAGGGTTTTCGGATGGGCGGACATCCACTCAGGATTTAACCACTCACCCAAACCCCAATGGAGTTTCAAGGGTAAGTCAAGGGTTTGTGCGATCGCATTCGCCGTTTGTACGGTTCGCAGGAAAGGAGAGGAGAAAATATGAGTAATCCCTTCTCCGACTAAGCGGTTCGCCAATTGTTGGGCTTGAACAAAACCATCATCGGAGAGATGGGGGTCATAGGGTCTTTCTGCGGTGTTAAACCATTCGGGGTTAACAAAATCAATCCGGTTTCCGTGTCTGGCTATCCAAACCGTTTGAGTCATGGGTGAGCGCTATGATTAAAATTTCCCCTAATAAGATAAATGGTTTTTGCTTCAAGCGCTTGAGTAATATGAGCAAAATTCTCTTTATAATTTGATTGAAGGGAAATCCTTTCTAACTGAGGTTATTCCCTTTTGGGCTTCGTTGTTCATTAGCTGTATAAATTAACACGTAAGTTATGGAAATTACCGCTCGCGATCGCCATGAGATCCGTTCTGTGATTGAGCGTCAACTTGAAGCTTTTCAACGAGATGATGCGGTAGGCGCCTTTGCTTTTGCGAGTGCAGAGATTCAAGCAAAATTCGGCACACCGGAGCAATTTCTGCAAATGGTTAAAACAGGATATCTGGCGGTTTATCGTCCTCGCTCTGTCGTTTTTGAAGATGCGGTTGTTCGACAGGGTATTCCGACTCAACCTGTGCTGTTACTTTCCCCTGATGGAAACCCGGTTAGAGCCGTTTATATGATGGAACAGTACAATAATGGAAGTTGGCGAATTGATGGCTGTTATCTGGTTTCTGTAGAGAGTAAACTGATATAAATTCATTGTTTGAATTGAAATAGCCTCTAAAAATTGGGTTAATTTATTGCCTATACTTAGAAAAAAATGATGAAAAGATTTAACAAAGCTTGGAAAAACATTCAATTCAATAATCCAAGTTTATCGGTTCACTTGCGCGAATTTAAAAAAGTTTTTTTCCTCGGACTTGTTTTGCTTTTTAGCAGCTTTTTGTTTTTGCATCCGGTATCTGCTCAAGAAAATACAGCACAAGATTTCAAGCAAAATACAGCGCCCGTCACCCTCGATGGCAGACGATTATTTAAGGTGAGTAGTTCCGGAGATTATACGGCTCAAGATCGCGCTGATATTATTAATTCCAAATTACAGGAAGTCGTTACTTCATCCGAACCCATTAAACTAGAAATCAAAGGAAATAGTGATTTACCGACAATTTGGCTGAATAATAACTACTTACTAACCGTAACCGAACGAGATTTTCAAACCGGAAATAGTCAGCAAGAACAAGCCCAGATTTGGTTACAGGAACTAGAAAATTCCCTATCTCAAGCCCAGAAAGAACGCAGCCTCATGTTTTTACAATCTGCTTTTATTCGCTCAATTTTTATTCTGGCTTTGGCGCTTTTCTGTCACTGGAGTTTAGGCAAATTTTGGAACAACTCTCTTAAAAAGTTCTTTAAAAGATTTTTTCCAACACCGCAAAATCAAGAAGAGGATAAAGCCAAACCTCATCGCAGTCTCGATCTTTTTCTATCTCTGGCTTTAGCGAGTGTTAGAGTCGGAATTTGGATGGCGACAATTTTATACATTGCCAATCAATTTCCATTCACTCGACGATTGAGTTTTGAGGTGACAGGGGCTTTAATCTCTACTTTTACTGCGGATATCATAACTTTTGCCGATCAAGGTTACTCTATTCCTGATATTTTGTTTTTATTGGGTTTACTGTGGGCGTTAATTGTATTTGCCAAAGTGGTTAGCGATTTATTGCAATCCCGAATTTTGAACGTAACTGGAATTAATCGCGGCGCTCAAGAACTTATTTCAATTATTGTTCGATATAGTTTAATTTGCATCGGAACGATTGTATTATTACAAGTTTGGGGACTGGATCTGAGTTCATTAACCATTCTCGCCAGCGCTTTGGGTGTGGGAATTGGCTTTGGTTTTCAAGATATTGCCAAGAACTTTGGGAGTGGAATTGTTCTCTTATTTGAGCGTCCAATTAAAGTCGGAGACTTTGTTGAAATTGGAGAATATCAAGGAATTGTTGAACGTGTTGGCGCCCGCAGTACCGTAATTAAAACCTTGGATATGATTTCAATCATCGTTCCCAATTCCCGCTTTTTAGAAATGGAATTAATTAACTGGGATCACGATCATCCGGTTTCCGGTTTAAGGCTTCCTGTGGGTGTCGCTTACGGTTCTAATATTGAGATAGTACGACAGTCTTTATTAGATGTTGCCAAAGCCAATCCTGATATTTTAGCCATGCCTTCTCCCCAAGTTTTATTTAAAGGATTTGGAGAAAGTTCTCTCGATTTTGAACTAAGAATTTGGATTTCTCAACCGAGTCGAAATGTGATTATTAAGAGCAACTTATATTATCAAATTGAGGCAATCTTTCGACTCAGAAATATTGAAATTCCCTTCCCTCAACGAGATTTACACGTTCGCGGAAGTCTTCCTATAGAGTTATCTTCCGAATTAAAAGACTTGTTGGTGCAACTTTCTAAACAACAAAATCATGTCAGTAATAACGGTGATTCCCATAAAACTGACCTCGATTCTGAAAAGATTTAATGTTTTAAATTAAATACGTTTTTGACAATATTTAAAATAGAATCGAGCCATTTTTAGGGGCGCAAACAACAGCGCCCCGACAAATTACTGCGGACGAATATTTACTTCATCTTCGCTCAAATTAACCGCTTGAGTCGGAAAAAGTTCCAAACGACGAGACGTTTCAAACGGACAAGTTTGGTTATTCCAGTCGCACTGATAAAGATAGGGTTTTTGCCAAGTTAACGGAATTTCTAATAAATCTCGCGCCCCCGTCATTCCCTGAGCAAAAAACAATAACACAGCAATACAATTTAACGCCGTGTGTGCAAGCCGCCATTTTTTGTCTTTATAAATCTCCGGGACAATTGCCAAAGAAATCACCATTAATAAAGCCGCAGCTATGCCAAAATAGTAGTGCGAAACATACCATTCATAGCCCCGTCTAAAAACGCCCTCCTGACAGCCTAAAAGCACCAATCCCATTCCCGTTAAGGTGGCAAAAACTCCCCGCCATAACCGCTGACTGGGTTTGGCTTTGTACAGAAAAACTAAAGAAGCAATAGTCGCGGCAAAAATCAACACAATAAAAATCGCCTGCGGGGTTTTTTCCGGGGTTAATTCCTGAAAAACACCCTTAAAATAAATTGAATAAGCAAGGGCAATTAACGTAATTCCCACCACAGTACCGGTTAACCAGTAGCCGACTTCTAAATGTTCCCGCCCCACGATGGGAGGAATTTTACTTTTTTCCTTCTTTTCTTGAGTTTCAATGCGTCGCTGACGAGTTTGCCAAGCCCGACTAACGGCCATTCCAATAATCGGAAAAACAACGCCAACCGCAAGCGCCGGATGCACTAATGCCAGAGTATCGACTAGGTTCATCAAGATCTCCCCAACATGATGTTTACTCAATAGTTTAAATAAAATCGCTCAACTTTAAATGATTTTTTCCTGAGAAACCCAAGTCCCAGATGGGTTATCGTTAAAAAGTTGATCCGGATTTCCTCAACTTTGTTTCGATGCGATCGCAGTCGTTCTAAAATAGAAATATCTCAATTTCCGATCGCCGTGATAGATTACCTCTCTAAATGAACCTAATTTCAACTGCTAATCACAACCCAACCTCACCTTTGAGTCGCGAACATTATCGCCAATTAGAAGCAATTGTCGGCGAGTCAGGAATTTCTGACTGTAGTGAAATTGATCCGAACGTTCAAAACCGGATTTTCCGCAGTATTGCACCCGAAACAACAGTCAATTCTATCATTTATCCCAACACTCAAGCCGAACTTGCAGAGGTTATTACTTACGCAAAACAGCATCAACTCCGTATTCTTCCCTGTGGAAAAGGGAGTAAACTACATTGGGGAGGATTGGTAAAAAACGTTAACTTAATCGTCAGTACCGAACGTTTAAATCAACTGATTGAACACGCCGTTGGTGACTTAACCGTTACCGTTGAAGCGGGGATGCCTTTTGCTCAATTACAACAAATTCTAGCAGAAAAAGGGCAATTTCTCGCCCTCGATCCGACCGATTCCGAAACCGCAACTGTGGGCGGAATTGTGGCAACCGGCGATACAGGTTCACTCCGACAACGTTATCGAGGAGTCCGCGATCAAATACTCGGAATTTCTTTCGTTCGTTGCGATGGTAAAATTGCCAAAGCGGGGGGGCGTGTCGTTAAAAATGTTGCCGGATATGATTTGATGAAATTATTTACCGGTTCTTACGGAACGTTGGGAATTATTTCTCAGGTAACATGGCGAGTTTATCCCGTTTCTCAGGCTGACCAAACCGTACTTTTAACCGGAGAAAAACAGGCAATCGCGACAGCCACCCAAACCTTATTATCCTCAGCGTTAACACCCGTCGCCGTTGATTTACTCTCATCTCAACTGTTAGAAAAACTCAACAAAAACGCCGAAATGGGGTTAATCGTTCGCTTTCAAAGTTTGCCCGAAAGTGTCAACCAACAAGCAACCCGTTTATTAGAAGTTGGCGAAAAATTGGGCTTAAACGGTGAAATTAACAGCCAAAATGATGATAACTTATGGCAGCAATTAAAACAATTCATTTGGCAACCGGGCGAAGAAACAAAAATGATTTGTAAAATCGGAGTAACCCCCACCGAAGCTGTTGCAACCCTGAGTCAATGTCAAGGATTAGGTGTAATTCATGCCGGAGTCGGTTTGGGTGTGTTACGCTGGGAAAGCGTTAATTCCGAACACCTGTTAAAACTGCGAAACTGGTGCAATACTAAAGGCGGTTTTCTGTCGATTTTAGACGCACCCACCCCAGTCAAACAACAGTTAGACGTTTGGGGATACAACGGAAATGCGCTAGAATTAATGCGTCGAATTAAAAAGCAGTTTGACCCCCAAAATTTATTCAGTCCTCATCGTTTTGTTGGGGAAATTTAGAACCGTTTTAGATTGAGAATCTTTTTTAAAGTCAGTTCAAAAAAACCTTCAAATTAATCATGCAAACCTCCGAACAACCGAGAGAACAAACTCCAGACAAAATACCCGCCAAAGAAAGCAACTTTCTCGCCCAAAATCCCCACCTAAACTCAACCGCAGAACTTCCGGGTTTTGACTCCAAAAATCCCCCCGATCCTAACTTAATTAATACCTGCGTTCACTGCGGATTTTGTTTGGCAACTTGTCCGAGTTATCGCGTCATTGGAAAAGAAATGGACTCTCCCCGAGGGCGAATTTATTTGATGGATGCGATCAACAATTCTGACGCCCCTCTGACGCCTTCAACCGCAGAACATTTTGATACCTGTTTGGGATGTTTAGCCTGCGTTTCGACTTGCCCTTCTGGGGTGCAATATGATAAACTAATCGCATCAACACGGCCGCAAGTTGAGCGCAATGTACCCCGAAATTTGGGCGATCGCTTACTCCGTTTGTTAATCTTTAATCTGTTTCCCTATCCCAACCGTTTGCGGGTATTTTTAGCGCCATTATTTCTCTATCAAAAACTGGGCGTTCAAAAATTAGTCCGTACAACCGGTTTACTCCCGAAAATCTTCCCCCGTTTGGGAGCGATGGAATCAATTTTACCGGAAATTAGCGTTAAATCTTTTCAAGACAATTTCCCCACCGTTATCCCCGCAAAAGGCGAAAAACGCTATCGAGTTGGAGTGATTTTAGGTTGCGTTCAACGGTTATTTTTCTCCGGCGTTAATGAAGCCACCGTTCGCGTTTTAACCGCCAATGGTTGCGAAGTCGTTATTCCTCAAAGTCAGGGCTGTTGTGCGGCGTTACCCGAACATCAAGGACAAACAAATCAAGCCCATAGTTTGGCAAAACAAATGATCGATAGTTTTGAACAAACGGGCGTTGATGCTGTTATAATAAATGCGGCAGGTTGCGGTCATACCTTAAAAGAATACGGTCATATGTTGCAAGATGACCCCGAATATACAGAAAAAGCAAAAGCATTTTCGGCGAAAGTCAAAGACGTGCAGGAATTTTTAGCAGAAGTCGGTTTAACGGCTTCCTTATCTCCCCTAACTGAGGGAGAATTAACCCTCGTTTATCAGGATGCTTGTCACCTGTTACACGGACAAAAAATCAGCCAACAACCCCGTCAACTGTTGCAACAAATTCCGGGTGTAAAATTGCGGGAACCCATCGATGCGGCGTTGTGTTGTGGAAGTGCGGGGGTTTATAATATGTTGCAACCGGAAATCGCCGACGAACTCGGACAACAAAAAGCCGAGAATTTATTAAATACCGGGGCGCAGTTAATAGCATCAGCAAACCCCGGTTGTTCCCTGCAAATTCTCAAGCATTTACAATTAAAAGGAGAATCAATACCGTTAAAGCATCCGATGGAATTATTAGATTGTTCAATTCGGGGCGAAAAGATTAACGGTTAACTTTTTTTTACTCCGATTAAAAAACCCGGTAACTCTTGCTAAACCGGGTTTTTGTGAAACTTCACCGAAAAAAATCACGGATTGAATTTTGAGCAACGACTTAGGACTTGCGTTTGAGACCAACAGAAGCCAAAGCGCCAACAGCCATTAAACCTAACACAGTTGTCGGTTCGGGAACCGTTGCGACAGTAATACTTTTGAGAGTGTAGTCGTCTCCTTGAGGAAGGATGTTATAGGCGGTAAAGCCAAAGGATTTAGCCGTTTTCTGCTCATATTCCAAGTCTTTGAAACTGAAAACGTTAGTATCAACTGGAATATAAGCGCCTTCAACCAGTAAATTATCTTCTACAAACAGACTAAATTGGTCGTCTCCACTGGCATTCACCAAACCAAAAGTCGCTGAAACCAGTGTTACTTCCTGATCAAAGTTTAATAGGAGTTTTTCTAGACCTCCCCAAAGATCGATTTGGTTATCCGGTCCAATCCCGTCAACCACTCCCAAGCCGTGAACTGTCTTTCGGACTTCTCCACTTCCTTTTTCCGAAATTCCACTAACGGTCAGGGTAATACCATCCACCGTAAAATCAAATGCCGAAGCGGTTTCGGGGGGAGTTCCCATTAAATTAAAGTTCTTCAAACGGCCAGCTTCTGCGGGGCTAACATTTACCATGCTTCCAGTAACAATAGCACCAAAGGCTGCAACAGCAAAACGTGTCACAACGTGAGCGTTCATTTTTTGATCCTTAGATAATGTAAAAGAATAAATTGGGGATTATACGGAATACATTGGCTATGCACTTCTGGCTTTTTCAGAGTTGTCTGTGAAACTGCCGTATCGTTTTGACGATCGCCATCTCCGTAGACCCACTTACAAGCTTGTCTCATCCCCCATCGTTTCGTCTAGGGGTTTTACAGAGTCTTTACTGACAGCTTTACAAAAGGGGGGCTTGTTCTACCGAGTTTTCCCGGAGACGGACAGCAAGCCGATACATCGTGAAAATTATCGTTTTTTTCCCGACGCTTGGAAAAATTTTTTAGGTATTCTCGCTCAAAATATTAAGTTTTTCAGGTCAAATTCAAGCCCAATAAAATTCTCTTATAAAATAAAAAAAGCTCGTTAATTCATCAATTCAATTGCAATTCAAGGCTTCTAGCATTTGGGGAATTTATCCCTACAAGAAAACCACATTTTGTCAACAAAATCTGTATTTAAAATCACCTAAAAAATAAGTATCCTAGACTACTAGAAATAAATGAATTGAATTATAAAATAAACGTAAACGCAAGCAAAACCTATTGCTATAACTTCCAACCCAACCCATTTCCCAAACGATTTACCCTGTCAACTCATAGGAGAGGATTTTCATGTCTTTAGACAGTATTACCACCCAGTCTCCTCATCATGTTGTCATTATTGGTGGAGGCTTTGGCGGACTACACGCCGCTCGTGAACTTGGACGTGCTTCCTCAGTCAAAGTCACACTGATTGACAAGCGGAATTATCATCTATTCCAACCCTTACTTTATCAAGTGGCGACCGGAAACCTATCCCCCGGTGATATCGCCTCTCCCATCCGGGGTGTCATCGGCCAAAACAAAAATACTCAGGTGATTATGGGGGAAGTCGTCGATCTTGATCCTGCCGAAAATAAGCTGTATCTTAAAGACGGTGAACTCAGCTACGATACGTTAGTTGTCGCCACGGGAGTGACACACCACTACTTTGGAAACGACAATTGGGCACCGGTTGCCCCCGGACTGAAAACCGTTGAAGAGGCTTTAGAAATTCGCAAGAGAATCTTCTCCGCCTTTGAAAAAGCCGAGAAAGAACCCGATCTCGAAAAACGCAAAGCCTTGTTAACCTTTATCGTGATTGGTGCGGGGCCAACGGGAGTAGAATTGGCCGGAGCGTTGGCAGAAATGGCGCATCACGGCTTAAAAGATTGCTTCCACAATATTGATCCCTCTGAAGCGACGGTGCTGCTGTTACAAGGGGCCGATCGGATTCTCCCCACCTTCCCCGAAGATCTCTCCAAAAAAGCCAAAGAAGAACTAGAAGGCTTGGGCGTTACCGTGCGAACCAACACTCGCGCTATGAATATCGACAGCTTAGGGGTAACGGTCAAATCCAAGGTGGATAATCACATTGAATACATTGGGGCTACCACCATCCTCTGGGCGGCAGGGGTAAAAGCTTCCCCGATGGCGCAAGTGCTAGCCAACCGCACCAATGCTCCCCTAGACCCTTCTGGACGAGTTCTCGTAGAACCGAACCTCACCGTTCGGGATCATCCCAATATCTTTGTGATTGGAGATGTCGCCAACTTCTCCCATCAAGGAGATGAACCTTTACCCGGATTGGCGCCTGTTGCCCAACAGGAAGGGGTTTACGTTGCTAAACTCATCCAACAACGCCTGAAAGCCCGTATCCTCGCTCCCTTCCGCTACTCCGATCATGGTACCTTAGCCATGATTGGACGAAATCAAGCCGTTGCCAACTTGACCTTTGGTAAATTCTCCGGTTTTACCGCCTGGGTGATGTGGGTGTTTGTCCACATTCTCTTCTTGATTGAATTTGATAACCAATTGCTGGTAATGATTCAGTGGGGATGGAGTTACTTCACTCGCCAAGGCGGAGCGCGGTTAATTACCCATCGGACTTCTCCAGAAGAAACTTCGATTGAACAGGAATCTGCGGTTCAAGCTTAAAACCCAACCTTGATCCATTCTTCAGCAATAGACGGGTTTGTATAACTCGTCTATTTGCTATTTTCCCACCGATTCTATCTAGCGATCGCAATCGCATAATTTAGGGTTTCCCCGATCAGCTAGAGGCCGCGAGCGTTCTATTTTTTCCCGGAGGCGATCGCCTTCTGTTAAACCCGTATTAGAGTCTCTTTTCTGCTTCTAAGGCTTTCCTTAAACTTCTGAGGTGGGTTGTCGTTGAACGCCGAGATCGAATACAATTTTATAATTGGCGTTTGGAATGAAACCCCGCCAGGTTTTTAAATATCCCTCGGCATCGTTATAACTGCGAAAACGACCGATTAATATTGGTTTTCGGTCGGGGAAAAGTCGCAGCAAACACCAGGGACTCAGTTGTTGAGCGTAGCTTTTCGGCTTGGATTTTTTCATCGGATTAATGTTCTCCAAATCGCACTAAAGCCACCTTAAAAGTAAGGCGGCGGAAAAGAAATATAAAATTTCGATAGCTTTTGCAGTCGTTAGATGGTTTAATCTTGGGGGGGAGTTGAACAAAGCTGTTCCCAAAGTTCCGGGGGAATTTCTTCAAAATGTTCGAGGAGAAAATCCATCAACGCCAGATGGCGAAGATCGTTCGGGTGGGGATGATAATGGCTGCGTCCCCTCGCAAACCAACGCCGAACCATTGACACCGAACGGAAACAGATCTCGGCGATCGCTTCTTGTTTGACATCCCACTTGGTATAAAACTGTTCGGGAGTCATCGCCAACGGACAATAAACGTAAAGTTCGATCAGTCGTTGTTCTCGCGCCGTAATTGGCTTCGGAGTTCCGAAACGTTGTATCATGGTCAGTAAGATTTTGTTAATTGAACGAGTCAGCCCCAAAGTTCATGGTGCTGGCTCTTGTTTTTGAGATTCAACGCAAATACAATGTACATTGTATTTTGTAGATTAACAACTTACATTGTAAAATGTCAATAAGGGGGCGGAAGTATCCATAAACTCTTAATGATCTTCTCCATAGCTAAATCCCGCTTGTGTAGCAACTAAGCTTAGATACTTAGACGTCGCCCTTGTTGGTTCGTATGCGCCTTTTTCCCACTGGCTGACGGTTTGCTGATAGACACCCAACCGTTCTGCAAATTCCGCTTGAGTTAACCCCATGTGTCGCCGTAACGCTTTGATCAGTTCTGCATTCCATAGAACCGTATCTCCAACCCGTTGAACGGTGGGTTTCAGGTTGGCTTTGCGAAAAGTAACTTTTTGTTCGTCCAAGTCCACATCTTCAACCCGATAACCCGCCTCCATCCAAGCTTCCGCCTGTAATGCGCCTTTTGTGCGGTTACTCCACCAACCCCGTTTCGTTCGTGCAGAAGGGGGGAGTTGATTGTTTATCAATGCTTCAATTTCAGCGAACGTGAGAGTCACTTCGCCCAAGTCGCATTCGTGCAAATAGTCCAGGAGCGGCTGGTACTTGCTGCCCTCCCTCATGTCGTTTTGTCTAACGTTGTTCAAATATCTAGGATGGCATAAATTGAGCGATCGCGATCGTTTCTAAAGCGAGACTCGCTATAAACCCACCATCAAGTCCAAAATCGAAATATCAAAGCAATTAAACCAGCAGCAAGGGATTATTACTTTTAATGTAAATAGTAGGTTTTCCAAGTTTCTAAAATGAAGGTTTAGAACCTTTCTTTCTATTGCTATCGCTATGAGTAATCTGAAGATTATCTTTAGAATCTGATCCACCTATACTCAGTGGTATATTATGATCTACCTCAATATCGTCTCCTATAAACAGAGGTGCGCCCGAGATCGGACATTGATTATCTTGTTCTTTAAGTATTTCATACTTTTCAGCTTCAGATAGTTTTGTTTTTCTTGGCTGAACTGCATACTTTTGGTGAAAATCTTGAGCTTTTGACAAAAATAACTCTTTTGTGAAGCTTTCGGAAATATTCCTCCAATCAGAAAAGATTATTTGCAAGTCTTCTTTGATATTTAACCTATAGTGTTTAACCATTTCAAGGTTAAGTGGACTCAGAAGAAACCAAAGAATGTAAAAGTCTTGTTTTGTTCGCCGAAATGAACGAACTTGTCTTTGTGCTTTGAATAGCAAATTCAATTGTTCACCCAAAAATTTTTCTACTTCTTCTTTTCCTCCTTCAACATTTCTGTCGTGCAAAACAAGCCTCACTTTTTTTATAAAGCTTTCAACATTTTTTATGCCTCTTAGAAAGTTACTTTTTATATCTTCATCTTCAAAAAGGCTTTGAAGTAGCCTAGTAATTTCATGGGATGAACCCATTCTTACGTTAATTCCATCATTTCTATTATAAATATACAAATATTTATCTGCATCCTTACTCTTTAAACGCTGATATTCTAGATATGCTAGAGACGTATAAAGCTCTTCATTTTCCATCCGATCTCTATCATTACGACTCTTAACAAGTTTTATATAAAACCACTTTCTCTGCTTATCGAAATTATTCCTAATAGTTTCAATTATTTCTCTATCCACCCAAGAATTCCACATCTCGAATGAATTTTCTTTAATCGGATAGGGTTTGTTATTCAGCCTGACAAAAAGATCGACCGGGTTAAAATATGGATTAAGATTTTCTTGAATTTCAACTACCCAAAGTCCAAAGTCTAAAATTTTATCTTTTAAAGAGTCATCAAAATCATTAAAACTTTTATTATTCAAATCTTTCATAATTTTTAATCCTTTCAAAGAAAATCCAGAATTTTTGCTTTGACTTTTCTTACCATTTTCGTCGATATAACTTTCCCCTATAAAACCTAAAATTGTTAGTAGGCGTTGTTGTCCATCTATCACTTCAGAAACACCATCTCTACGCTTAAAGATAAATATTGGAGGAAGACTTATATCTAAAAGAATACTTTCAATAATTGAAGATGCTTTAGATATATTAATTACTTCCGCTCTTTGATAAGATGGACGAACAAGAAACATACTGCGCTGCATGGCTCTATTAATATCATCTATTGAAGATTTTGAAGGTTCTGGCTTGGTCACTCTTAGAGATGCTAATTCACCGAGTTTCGTAACTGTATCGTCATTTTCTCTCTTTCTAATTAGATTTAAGTCATCCCTTGTCTTTTTGTCACCCTCTACATATGTGCTAATATTTAAACCGAATTCTTGCTCAAATAACTTTGCTATAAATGAGAAGCGTTCTTGAACTGATCGATAGTGAAGAGAATCAACAAACTTATCACTATTATCTGAAATTGCACGACCTAAACGTTCAATCAGATCGGGGTTATCAACCTTATATAAATCTACTTCTTCAGTATCTAATATCTGAAATATCCATAACAAACATTCAAAAGCTGGTCGTTTTACAACAAAACTTTTTTCAGTAAATACCTGCTTCATTTTATTAAGTAAACGAACTTTTTCTACAAATTTGCTACGCAAATCATCTACATCCTCTACTTCATTAGCCATATGTTCATACAGTTTATCTAAAGTCTCTGTTCTATTGTTTCCCCATGAGTAATGCCTGATAGGAAACTTATGTAGAACTAAATACTTCCGAATAAACTGTAGTATTTTTCCAGTATCATAACCTTCTTCACTTTTCTTCTTTGGCAAGAATATGTCAGCAATCATTTGGCTAAATTCATAATCTTTTTTGACAAACTTCTTAAAGTCTTGAAAGACAAAATCTCCATCATAAAAAGCATTATCAATTTCCGGTTTTTTTAGAGGAGTTATACCCGAATTATATCTAGCAAATATTTCTTTTTTTACTTGATCCTCAAGCTTTGAATCTAGTCTGGGTTCGTTAACTATTTCAAATACTATAAGTCTAATTTTTGCATCAAGAAAAAAATCAATTATACTTTTTGTTTCGGAATGACTTCGTAAAGACTCGTAATTTGATCTAGCAATTTGCTTTAGAGCAGCCAGACCTTTAGGTGTTAATGAAAATTCATTTTCTTTAAATCGCTTTATTGTTTCAAATCTTTGCCTTCCATCAATTACTTCTGTACCAGAGCCGTTATTAAAAAATATAAGAGGAGGGATCTCAGTACCCAACAATATACTTTCAATAAAGTAAGTGGCTTTATGATCATCCCATACATAATTTCTTTGGTAATAAGGTTTGTAATTAATTTTATTTAAACTGCGTAGGCTAAAAAGTGAATCTATAGATGTTGAATAAGTTTCAGTTTTCAAATGAGATGTGAAAATTCTTTCAAAGTCTTCTTGAGTTAAAAAGCCACTCATTCTCAAGCCCTCACTGACATTCGTATAACGTCTTAATATTTTTATATTACCATGAGTCTGATCACTATTTGCGATCATTAATTGATTTAGTATAAAATTAATTCGTCATTGACGAAATGCAATTTGACAATCCACAACCTAAATAATGCCAGGAGGGAGATTTGAACTCCCGACACAAGGATTTTCAGTCCTCTGCTCTACCAACTGAGCTATCCCGGCTTTCGTTCACTGCCTAACTAGAATAGCAGATCCTTTTGGAATTATGCAAGTAGTTTGACAAAAAATTTTTTTCCCTCTGCGATCATCCCGACGCCACCCCAGACTAGACGATGAATTCAGCTAAAGTGTAGCATCTGAGAAATGATGCCCGTGAGGTGAGAGTTGGTGACAGACAAAAACAAATTCAGTAGCTTAGTGGCATTATTGCTCATTTGGCTGTTAACTGGAATAAGCGATCGCCTTTGGTTTGCTTTCGATCGCTCTGTTCCGGCTTGGGATCAGGCGGACTACCTGACAAATTCGCTAAACTATTGGCGGGTATTCCAACATCCCCAGTGGTTTTCTTCCGGGTGGTGGGAACAGATGTGGATGCTGTCTCCGAAAGTTCCTCCCCTAACCTACATTCTGACGGTACCCTTTTACAACCTATTCGGAACCGGTACCGCAGAAGGTACACTCGTCCATTTACTCTTTAGCGGTATTTTACTCGCTTCGGTCTACGCGATCGCCGTCCGACTGTTTAACCGACAAATTGCACTCTGGGCCTGTATAATAGCGGCACTGTTACCCGGACTCTACGTTTATCGCCTGCAATACTTAACCGACTATCCAACTACCGTCATGGTAGCCTTGAGTTTTTGTTGTCTAACTCAGTGGAAATATAGCCAAAAAAAATGGGTTTGGGCGATCGCATTTGGGGTATCTTTTGGCTTGGCGCTATTGGTTAAACAAACGGCGTTATTTTTCCTGTTTATTCCCCTGGTTTGGGTGAGTGTAGAGAGTCTCAAACCTAAACGTTGGAAAAGCTTAATTCAGTTAACCGTTGGCTTATTATTATCCGTTCTCATTTTAACCCCTTGGGCGACAATCAACTGGTTACTCATGCTAACTTCGGGAAAACGAGCAACCCTTGACTCTGCAATAGCGGAAGGCGATCCGGCTTTAAATACCTTAGACGCTTGGATCTATTACTGGAATTTACTCCCCTATCATATCTCTTGGCTGTGGTTAATTATTCCAACTGTCGGCTTTCTCCTCTATCTTTTCTATCCGAAATTCTACTCAAAACCCCTCAACTTCTCCGCCTTGCGTTGGTTGGCGGTATTTTGGATCGGGGGATATTTTTTGTGTTCGCTGAATATCAACAAAGACTTTCGCTACAGTTTACCTTTATTACCCGTTTCTGCCATTTTTATCGCCTACGGTTTAACCTTATGGCCCCAACGTTGGGGAAAAACAGTGAGAAGAATTACCCTCAGTTTAGCCATTATTTTAATGATACTAAATATATGGCCGGTTGGCGGCGTTTGGGGGCGACGAATGGCGGCTTTTCTGAGTCCCGGAGGCGATCGCATTGCTCATTTGGGTTTACAATGGCCCCACGAACAAGTCATCGATGAAATTATACAAACCGAACCCTATTTACAATCTACTCTAGGCGTGTTACCCTCAACACCAGACGTCAACCAACATAATCTCAATTATTACGGCGCCTTGCGGGATGAACAGGTTTACGGGCGCCAAGTGGGAACCCGCGCCGAACACGTCGGTCAAGACTCGTTATCGCTGTCTTGGTTTGTCACCAAAACCGGTCAACAGGGGATGGTTGAACGCATCAATGAAGCGCAAGTTGCTATCGTTCGGGAAGTTGAACTTGGGCGACAATTTCAGTTACACAAGCGCTGGTTATTACCCGATAATAGCGTTTTAAATCTTTATCATCGTCAGACGCCTTATATTGAAGTTTCTCCCCAACCCGATGCTACAGAAAAGGTTAAACTCTCTCAAGTGATTGTATCGCCAAAGGTGCCGCCAAATGCACCCATCCCGATTATTTATGTTTGGTCTGGATCTTGGGAACAGCTTCAGTCGGGGTTGGTTATATTAACTTGGAAATTGCAAACCCCTTCAACGGTACCGGGTTCGTCTGAGTGGTTGCACGATCACGCGATCGCAATGGGAACGTTACATCCGGGAATGTTAACCGAAAATCAACAAAATACGGGGTTTCAAGTTCAAGAACGCATGGGAATGTTGCCACCCAAAGATATTGTACCGGGAATTTATCGTCTAGAAGCCACCTATTTGAACCGAGAAACCGGGGAAACCTACGCGATCCCCATTCCACCCGTGACGATTGAAATCGACCCCCTAGCCGCGATTTTACCCGCCCCAGAATTGGATTTAGTGTCTCAACTGCGACAGTTGGCGTTGAATTTGCCTCAAGGAATACCCGGACTCGAACCGGTGTTCGATGAAGTTGGACGCATTAACCAATACGATCCCATCCAAGATTATACCGTCCAAGCCGAAAAAGCCTTAAGTTATCGCTTACAAACTGAACCGGAAAATTTAGACTATGCTTATGGTTTGGCGTTGGCAAATGTATTAAAAAAAGATGCACCCGGTGCGATCGCCGCATTAGAGAAAGTTACGCAACTCGATCCACAGAATCCCAACGGCTATGCTTATCTGGCCTTTGTTCATCTGTATGCAATACATCCCCAGAGGGCTGAAAAAGCAATTCAAACTGCGATTAAATTAAACCCCGATCAAAGTGAATTCCGAGCATTAAGGGGAATTTCTGCTTTGATGCAGGGAAATTTTATTCGAGCTTGGCAGGATCTACAAGGGTTGAGTCATTCAACTAGCTAACTTTGAGATTGACGGGGCTAAAATCATCGTCTACAATGGCACCTTGTTCTTTGAGAGCCAGTTTGGTGGATTTTGATAACCCCGTACAAGCGATGAAACTGGCATCTTTGACTTTAGCATTGGTGAGATCGACGCTGCTGAGGTGGGTTCTGGCGAGGTTCGCACCGCTGAGATCGGCATCGCTGAAGTCAACGCCAACTAAGTTGGCACAGCTTAAGTCTACATGACTCAAATCCCACGCTTTCGCGCCTTGGGTGACAATTTTCTGCACCAAACGCCATTTTTCGCTCAGTTGGGTGGTTTCGTCAATTTGGGTGCCGCTGAGGTTGACTTCACAGAGTTCTACCCCAGTGAGGTTCGCACCGCTGAGGTTGGCGCCGGTGAGGTTTACGCCGGTTAACACGGTATTCAACAGGTTGGCACCGCTGAGGTTGGCGTGGGTGAGTTTGGCGCCGCTGAGGTTGGCACCACTCAGGTTCGCATTCACCAGTTGAGCATGGGTGAAGTTGGTGTCTTTGAGGTAAGCATTCAGGAGTTTGGCGTTACTGAGATCCGCACGGGTGAGGTTGGCTTCACTCAGGTAAGCGTCAGTCAGATCGGCACCGATCAGATTGGCTTGACTCAGGGTAGAATTCGTTAGGTTGATACCGATGAGGTTGGTTTGGCTCAAGTTGGCATTGGAAAGATCGGCACTGATCAGGTTGGCTCCACTCAGGTTAGATCCGCTCAAATTGATACCAACGAGCTTGATTCCAATTAGAAATGCCTCCTGGAAATCTCTCTTACCGTGAGCGTAGTGAGCGAGAAGTGTTTGAGTTTCCATGATAATTTTGTTTGAGGAATGAGTAAAAAATGTGAAGTTAAGATTCGATTCAGGAGTACCTGTTGTAGAATCTTACAGCTCTACTGAAAACATTTCCGTCTCAATTCTGACGAATCCATCACCTCTTTTTTCGGTAAAATATATGATTGATCAGTGCGTTTTTCGACGGGCGCGACGGGCAGATTCTATTAATTTCCTACGGTAAGGATCGGCATCGCTACGCCAGTAGACGCGATGACCTTTAATTTCTGCACAGTGTTCTTCTAAACATTTCAACCAACCCTGGCGGGTTTGAATCGCCCGGAAATCATCTAATAGTCCCCAATCTTCCTCTTGACGAGTCAGTTTGGCAAAGGTTTCATAGCCCGGATAGTCTGGCGTTACATAGGCTTGTTTGCAATGCAAAATGGGTGGATTAGGCCCATCATAACTCTGATAGGTGACATGGAGATCGCGTAAGTCGATTTCCATTTGAGTGTGCAGTGCAGGATGCGGATCTGTATCAAAATCCGGATAAAAAAGGTAGGTAATTTTGGGTTTTTTGATGTGAAACTTAACTAAAGTTGCTCCGGCTAGCCGACCTAGAGTTCGGTTTGCACACCCTTCATACAAACGCAGTAGGGGATCGAGTTTTTCCAAGGCGGAAAGATGAACCCAGAGAGAGTGAGAATATTTTTGACCAATTGGACTATTTGAACAGCAGTCAGCGATGACTTCTAGCTTTCCCATACTATATAACATAACATCTGCTAAAACACAAGCTTTCTTGTAGCTGCCAAATAACCCTTTAATGTCATTGCGGACAACTTCTGAAAGCTGGGAAAGTTTGGGACGGCGAGTAAATTGACTCAAAGCCAAATAGACTAAAAAATCCTGGCGACGGCGATCGGCTACTTTTTCCCATTCTTCGGGATCGGTTGCCTGTAAAATCACCTTAAATGCTTTTTTAAATGTTCCAAATTCGGCTCGAATTTCGGCTGAGGCTAACAGTTCACCCGCGATCGGAAGTCGTCCGCGATCGCTCACAAATTTCATCAGCGGTTGCAATAATTCTTCGTAATCTTCAAACCGTTTAACTGGCGTACAAATTTGCGGAGAACTCAGCCGCGATCGAAAGCGAGCCGCCCGGAAACTTTCGGCTTGACTTTCATCTTTAAACACCAAATAAATCCCCATATCAATGGGAATAGCATCTACCCCTAATACCTGATCTATATAGGTTTTGAGTTCTTCTTGTTCATAATATTTCTGAAAGGTATTTCTACTGGTAATAATTCCATCTCCATAGGCGACAATTCCCCGATTGCGATCGTCAATTAAAATTTGAGCCGCCACAATCAAAACCCCTGCCGTTAGCTCCCAGGCTTTCACCAATGCTTGGCGTCGCTCCTGTTGACATTCGATCACATTAATGATATAACCCAGGTTGACAATATCCGCTTTTTTTAGGGGTGTATCGGGCGAATAGTAAGGGTCCCAACCTGAACTTTCATGGCCTCTTTCTGCTATGCGTTGAATATCGCCTCCATAGCCACAGCCATAATCAAAAAAAGTGGTATTTTCCGAAAATAAACCCGCTTCTACGGCCAACTTAACGGGACGGGAAAGGGAGCGACGAACTAAAGCCGCTTTGTGGCGTTCGATCTTCGGAATTGGCACGGACTCTAATAGATTTCCTTGATCCCTTTCAATGGAAACAATGCGATGATCGCGAATTTCTACCCCTTGTCTAGCCAGATGTTGTTTCCATCCTTCGCGGGTACCAATGGTGCGATAGATGCGTCTTTCTTCAGCGGAAAATGACAAATCGGTGGGAGATAAATTCAGTTTGGTCAACAGTCCGAGTTGTTCTTCAGCTTGCGTCAACCGGGCAAATTTTTGATAGTGAGGATAGTCGGGGGTGACAAAGGTTTCTTTGCGGTGGAGAATGGGGGGGTTATCACTATGACAATAATCGTGATTTTTGACATGGTTAGTTTGTAAATTCACCAACAGACTTGCGGTTAAAGCCGGATGGGGATCATCATCAAAGTGGGGGTAAGATAGATAGGAAACAACCGGTTTATGAATATGAAATTTAACCAGGGTGACACCTTCAAGACTCCCTAAAATCTCCCGACTCCAAGACTCGTAGAGACGCAAAGCCGGATGGAGTTGAGTGAGGGCGCTGACGTGAACGTAGAGGGCGTTCGGGAGTTTTTTACCAATTCTGCTAGACTGACAATAATTAGCGATCGCACTAGGTTTGGCTAGGTCTAATAAAATTTGATTAACGACCTGACAGACTCGCCCATAACTGCCAAATCGGTTTTCTACCTCTTGTTGTAAACGGGGGGGAAATTGAGACAGAAACGTTAAATCAGGCGGAAGTCGAAACGTAGCTGCCTGTTGAGCCAAAGAAAAAATCAGGTCGTTAAGCTGGCTCAGAAGAGAAGCAGGAGTAGCAACAAGACGGGAATCCGTCGAGAAGTGCATCGTTGCTGCCATCTCACTGATACTCATTTGTTATTTGTAATTGTATGACCCAGAATGGTAGGAATATTTATCCTATCCTTTACCTAATCATACAACAAATCAGAGAATTTACGGTAACAAATGCAACCCTTTACAGTCACCATATGCGAGAACGTCCGTTGCTCCTTGATGGAAACCCCCAAGACCGCAAGCAGCGAACCCGTCACCAGCGCTTTCCTTGCGGCGAGCGCGGCTTCCGCCAGAAGCACAGTTTGCAAGAGAGTTATTAGAGTTGTCAGTGATCAGTTTTTCCCTGACTCCTGAACTCCTGACTCCTGACTCGGTGACTCCTGTCTCCTGACTCGGTGACTCCTGACTCGGTGACTCCGGTCCTCCGGGAATCGTTAAATTTCCAAGATAAATGTAGCACCTTTGGGTTGATTCTCTTCGACAACAATCTGACCCCCGTGAGCTTCTACAATCATCTTACAAAATGCCAAACCCAAACCAATTTGTTCAATCCCTTCCACTAACGTCCCGACGACGTATTTCTGAAAAATAATCTGTTGCAATTCTTTACTCACGCCCCGACCTTGGTCAGAAATGCGAATTCTCACTTGAATGGCTTCGTTTTGAGGATAGTCTACTCGACAGTAAATTTGACTGCTATTGGGAGAAAATTTAATCGCATTTGAGAGTAAATTATCCAGGACTCGCCGAAATAAGTTCGCATCCAGATTGATCTTTTTTGGAGTGGGGGGAATTAAGGGAATTAATAGAATTTTTTTCTGGGCAGCAATCGGTTCAAAATCATAAATAGTTTCCTGAAAAAACTGACAAAAGTTAACGGCTTCTCGATGAAGAATCAGATTCCCAGATTCGAGTTTTGCCATCACCAACAAATCATTGGTTAGGGATTGTAATCGCTGTCCACTGGTGACAATCCGTTCAATTTTTTTCTGACTGACTTCAGACAGTGCATTTTCTTCTTTTAACAGTTCTCCGGCGAAGATAATCGAAGCAATTGGATTTCGCAGATCGTGAACAATCATGTGTGACATTTCCTCCCGCAGTTTGAGGATATCGGCGAGAGTATCCCGTTGTTTTTGTAAGGTATCATATTGTTGTTTAATTCGCAGCATTGAACGAATTCTTGCTCGCAATTCAATCCCACTAACCGGTTTACTGATAAAATCATCCGCTCCCCCTTCCAAACAGCGTGCCAGATCTTGCTTAGAATTGAGAGCCGTTACCGCAACAATGGGAAGATGAGACCATTGAGGATCGGATTTAATTATTTGACAAACTTCAACCCCATCCATATGGGGCATCATTACATCTAATAAGATAACATCGGGCTGAAATAACGGCAAGCGTTGTAAGGCTTTTATCCCACTGGAAGCATAGCTTAATTCATATTTTTCTTGTAACAACTGAGCCTCGATAATATCAAAATTATTGGGTTCATCATCGACAATTAAAATTTTGGCACTGTTCATTTTTTTGAGAAAAGTAATGAGTCCAGACGGATCGGATGAATTTCTACGGGGATTTATTGTCGAGAACAATTGATAATTTTCTTCAATTTACGACAGCGATTGCATATCTAGTCTTTCTTTAATTTTATCGGACAGCATTTTCAAACTAATCGGTTTACTCAGGTAATCATCGGCTCCGGCTTGCAGACATTTTTCCCGCTCTTGCTCCCCAACAAAAGCCGTTAAAACCAGAATCGAAATCTCAGCCGTGTCGGGATTCCTGCGAATTTGACGAATGGCTTCCACACCGTCAAGTTCGGGCATTTGAATATCAATAATCATCAGTTGAGGTTGGTATTGTTGAGCATATTGAACCGCTTCGATGCCATTTTCTGCAAAAATTACTCGATATCCTCGGGTTTCTAAATAATCAGCAACCGTCTCCGCATTTACCTTATTATCTTCGGCAATCAAAATAGTGGGAGAACCCTCAGAACCCGAGTTTAACAACAGAGAATCAACGGTTGAACCTGAATTTTCTGTCGTTTTATTCAGACTGTTGGTTGAGGAAAATAATGACTCTTCATTCTCACTAACAATTACATTCCAAGGAAGTGTAACCGTAAAGGTACTTCCTCGCCCCACTTCACTTTGAACAGACACCGTTCCGGCGTGCATTTGAGTAATTTGTCGCACCAGGGCTAACCCCAAACCCGTACCCGAATATCGGCGAGATAAACGGCTATCAATTTGTACAAAAGGTTCAAATAAACGCACTTGATCTTCGGGAGCAATACCAATCCCCGTATCAATAACGCTCAGATGTACAAAACGGGAATCTGTTTCAATCTTTAGGAAAATCTGACCGCCTTCTGGGGTAAATTTAACCGCATTACTGAGAAGATTAATTAAAACTTGACGGATGCGAAGTTCATCAATTTTCAGCATCACCGGAACCGGGGCGGAAATGAATTGAAGTTGGAGATTTTTTTGATCCGCTTGAGGTTTCACAAAATTCAAACTCGATTGACAGAGTGATGTCAGATTAACAGAAGTAAGCTGCAACTCCATCTTCCCCGATTCAATTTTAGATAAATCGAGGATCTCATTGATGAGTTCTAGCAAATGATGACCGCTTTGTTCAATCGTCGATATTGAACGCAATTGTTCGGCATTTAGCTCGCCATAAATCCCCTGTTGTAAGACTTCCGATAAACCCAAAATTGAATACAATGGTGTTCGTAATTCATGGGTCATATTCGCCAAAAATTCATCTTTGAGACGGGTGGCTCGTTCTAACTGAGCATTGGTACGACGGAGTTGATCTTCAGCCCGTTTTCGTTCGCTGATATCCCGACAAACACAAACAATTTCGCCGCTATTGGTGAGGGTTAGGGAAAATTCTTGTAGATATGTACTTCCGTCTTTGCGGGTCGCTACAGCTTCGCTGAATGTATATCCTTTTTCCATCAGTTTAGAAATTACTTCTTGCTCAATCCGAACGCCTTCTTCGGGGCTATAAACTGTCTTCCAGTGACGGTTTAATAATTCACTCGCTTCCTCATAACCAAACAGTTCCAAATGGGCTTTATTGAGGTAAATATAATCTCCCATTGGGTTGGTAATTGCAATCCCTTCACTGGCGGCTTCAATGGCGGTTAATTGGCGTTGGAGTTGTTCTTGGGCGAGTTGACGTTCAGTTGCTAAAGCGATCGCACTCACCGCAGCAGCTAATAAACTAATTTCCGCTTCATCCCATTGACGATCATCTTCATCATTATCAAACCCAATTAACCCAAAAAATTCACCTTTAACAATCAATGGAAACAATAATACCGTAGAAATTCCCGCAGGTTCAAGAATTTGACGTTGTTTAAACGTCATCTGATCTATACTCAGACAGATCGCTTTACCTTGAGACATTTGTTCGATCCAAGACGAAAAACAGGGCCGATCATAAAGTTCTTGAAGGACGGAACGGTTGAGTTTTGAAGTTGCATCCGGAGCCGACCAATGAGACATATAATATAAATAAGGACGCTGGAATTCATCGTAATAATGCTCAAATACATAAACCTGACTCGCATTCGCCGCTTGACCCAACAGAGAAAGCACTAATTCATATAAATTGCTTTGAGACGTTGCACACAACAGTTGACGTTGCACTTCTACCAATGCAGTTAGATAATTATCTCGCTGTTGCAGGGCGGCTTCAGCTTGTTTGCGTTCTCGAATATCCCGAGCAATTTCACAGAAGTAGGGAATACCGTGAAAGTTTAACCCGGTGAGGGTAATTTCCACCGGAATAACTTCACCCCTTTGGGTATAATAAATAGAGTCTAATAGCAAGGATTTTTGTTGTTTGAGATATTCGCAAATATCTTCCCAAGGGGGAGGAGCATTTAGGTTTTCATCAATTTGCCAAATTGTGAGATTGGAGAGTTCTGGACGGGAATAGCCTAAACTCTCACAAGCTGTTTTATTCACATAGACAATTTGACCAACTCTATCAACAATAAAAACACTTTCTTGGGCATGATCAAGGGCAAATTCAACCAGTTGTAAACGCTCTTCGGTTTGTTGACGTTCGGTAATATCCAAAGCCACCGCTAAAAATAAACGTTCTTGTTGATGTTCGATCAATTGAAAGTGAACTTCTACCGGATATAACGTTCCATTTGCCCGTTGATAAGCGGCTCGAAAAATCGTTTTCTCTTGTTGATGATTTAATAACGGATCGATTAACTGTTGAAATTGTTCGGGGGTAAGTTGCGGTTTCAGGTTAATTGCGGTAATTTGTTGCAGTTGTTCTAAGGTGTAACCCAGGTTTTGTAAAGCCCCTT
Organism: Lyngbya sp.; assembly: GCA_035285085.1. Lineage (GTDB taxonomy): Bacteria > Cyanobacteriota > Cyanobacteriia > Cyanobacteriales > Microcoleaceae > Capilliphycus. Next base: position 47,775 of record JAYKHV010000079.1, read on the forward strand.
GGTTGGCATATTGAAATTTTAACGTTTCGGCATCAAAAATGTAGACTTCGTTCAAACTCGCTTCTAAAATATTTAATAGACGAGTCCGTTCGGCAATTTCTGCTTCTAGATCGGCGGTGCGTTGTTGAACTCTTGCTTCCAGTTCTTGGTTGAGTTGTTGTAGTTTTTGTTCGGCTTGTTTACGTTGGGTAATATCTTGAGAGAGAACAATCCCCGCTTGTATAGTCCCTTGATCGATAATCGGTAAAACGTAAACCAGAAAAATGCGATCGCCAAAAGGAAGTTCAGCAACCAATTCTTCTCCCTCTAGGGTACGACGATACAACGGTTCGATCAGTTCACAGGTTTCTGTCGATAAAGCTTCCCAAATGGTTTTTCCTTCCAGTTGTTCTTTACTCAGTCCCATCTCTGCCAGTCCTAACCCTCCGGTTAGGATATACCGCAAGTTGTGATCGAACATAAAAACGGCTCCGTTGGGGAAGTTATCGACTAACATTTGATAACGGGTTTCACTCCGACGCAAAGCGGTTTCTGCTTGTTTGCGTTCGGTAATATCTTCATAAGTCCCCACAACACCGATAATTTCTCCATCTGCATTTCGCAAGGGCATTTTATGGGTTCTCAGCCAACCTGAAATGCTCCCCGCCTTGGTGATCGGTTCTTCAATATTAAGTTTGGTTTGTCCGGATGCCATCACTTGCTCGTCATCGCTGCGATACAATTGAGCTTCTTCTTTCCAGGGCATATCAAAGTCAGTTTTACCAACAATCTCATTCGTTGAAGATAAACCCGCATCCATCGCCAATTGATGATTACAACCCAGAAATACACCATTTCGATCTTTCCAAAAAACCGTTTGAGGAATACAATCGAGGACAGATCGCAGTAAGATTTGATTTTCTTCCAAGGCACGTTTGGCTTCAACGCGATCGCTTAAATCTTGACCTTCTGCAATTAATAATATAACTTCCCCCGTTTCATTCCGTAACGGACGCAAAGCAAAGTCTACCTTGGCAACTTTCCCTCCTGCTTTTAATACATCAACTTGATAATAAATCGATTCTCCAGAAGCGGCTTTAGCAATGTTTTGACGCAATTGTTGTTGAGTTTCTGAGGAGAATGTCCACCAGTAGGTTTCCCAAAAGGGACGGTTGATGATTTCTTCCCGTTTTAAACCTACACAGTCTAAAGCCGTTTGATTGACATCAAATAATATTCCGTCCGGGGTGAGCAGTGCGGTACATTGAAAGCTATGATTAAAAATGGCTTGAAATAGGCGTTCGCTTTCTCGGGTTTTGGCTTCAAGCTGGGCGTTTAGAGTTTTGATTTGTTGACGGAGTTGGTTTTGTTGAATAGCAATTGAGAGTTGAACAGAAAGCTGCTCAAACAGTTCTATTTCTTCGGTTTTCCACTCTCGAAAATTATCACATTGATGGGCGATTATAACTCCCCAATTTGGGGATAACTCAGAAGGAAGTGTTATCGGAACCCCCAAACAGGATTTCACTTGATTTTGTTCTAAGCGTTGAATTTCTTCTGGGGTTAATCCAGCTTGATAGATATTGGAAATCGCTTGTGTTTCAGGGAAAATTGCAACGGTAAAAGTTTTGAGATCATTAACTGGAGAACGAACAGATTCAGCAACAATTTCATTTTGATTAGAGGTTAAACACTGAGATAATAAAATGCGATCGCAGTGTAAAATTTGGCGAAGATCGTTAACTGTGGTTTGCAGTATAGTTTCTAAGTTGAAAGATTGATGAATGCGTTGATTAACTGTTTTAAGGAACTGATTATATTGATGAAAACCTTCTAGAGGTTGGGGATGAATAGGTTCTATAAAAGCCCGTTCAATCGCTTGAAAAAGTTGTTGAGAGGTGATTTTTTCTTTAATCAGGTAATCCCAAAAACCCTGTTTGATTGCTTGTCTGGCCGTTTCTTCTTGTTGAGATTCAGTTAACAGAATAATTGGGATATTTTTCTGGATTTGCTGTAATTCCTGTAGAAATATCAAGGGATTCAAGTTCGGAAGGGAAATATTTAACAGAATTACATCGGGTTGAAATTGTTGGCAATATTGCCACCCCTTCTCTAGCGTTTCCGCTATCCAAACTTGCTGATTCTTTATATTCTTGTTTTTATGGCTTGTTATATAATTACGATAAGTATCTAAATCTGTGAGAGAATGATCGATAATCAGAATGGTGGTTTGAGTGGTATTCATGGCTTAAGCAGTCAATTCCCGTGATGAATTCTGAGTTGAGTACCTTTTCTTCTGTTATAGAATACTTTCTCAAACTCTTTCATCAGGGAGTGTACGGAATCGTACTAAACTTATATTACATGGGTCGGGGTGAATGGGATGAAAGCCATTTCAATTAAAGCTTTATAATTTGATTGAAAACTTTATAATTCCTTTTCAAAACCTGCAAAAATATCTGTACACCTCAAAAACCGGGTTTCTATTGAGTTACCGGGTTTTTAATCCCCACTCACTTCAAAATCCTGGAAACCCAATGACTGTTTTGACTTACAGCCATCAAGCTCCCAGGATTGAGTGTTCTCCTTTCGGCAGACTTAATTAAATTTTAAATCAAGTTCAAAACTTTTTATTCCGCAGCAGGTGCGAGTTCGGTCGAACCGGTAGTGCGTTTGCGAGTTAAACTATTAAACAACATTTGACCAATCGCTTTGATCAAGTTCCCTTCCAGTTCATTGAACATCTTCATATTCATCCCAAAAGCGGCGTTGGCTTCGGCGACGATGCGATCGGCGGTGGCTTGATCGATGGGTAAATCATTCATCATCTGGCGATAATTGGCTTTGAACGCCTTCTCATCGGGGATATCTTTAAATTCATAGAATTGAATCCCTTCGCCGTCTGAGAGGTTCATACCCCGTTGTGCGATCGCTTTGAGAATTTGGCCACCAGACAGATCGCCCATGTAGCGAGTATACAGGTGAGCAATTAATAATTCGGGTTCGGTGTTGGAAACTTCCCGAATTCGGCTAACATACGCTTGTGCGGCTGCTGTGGGGGCGACTTCTTCCCGCCAGTTGGGACCATAGTAAAAGTAGAGGTCTTTTTCCAGACTTTGTTTGCGGTTGAGTTCGGGAAAATACAGCCGAGAAAGAATCGGATGGTTGCGGTGGCGTTCCATCTCTTCTTCCATTGCCGAATAAACAAAGTAGAGATTTGCTCCTAATGTTCTGTAGGAGGTTTTCTCAACGGTTCCTTTCAAAAAGCATTTGATAAAACCCACGTTTTCTGCCATTGTGTGGGATTTTTTCGTGCCTTCTCGCAATTGGGTTGCTAAATTAACGCTCATACTAAATCCTTATATCCCAAAGCTGTGGTTCAACATCAGACATCTCTGTACTGAGACAGCGATTATTAAACCGCCTAAATTGTTACCTTAAACTGATTTGCTGAGAAATGATGTTAAGATTTGTCACAACCAACGGCCGATATTGGGGATAATCCAAACGGAGTGCGGACTTGAATTTCCTCCCGACAGTCAAAAAGCCACTACCGCTAAACTTTACCATCATTCGCGATCGCTTATTCCCCATCTCCCCTCGACCAAGCATTAGGTAATCCTTACTATCGCTCCCCATTTCAACCGTTGAATGTTGCGCTCAATTAACACTCACTTCAACCTAGCCAACCGCGATCGCAAAACTTTAAAGGATTCTCAGACGTTCATTTTTAACCAATTAAAGATTTGATTAGCAGTTAATTCAACAGGAATATCCTCTAAAATGATTAAGCGATCGTCACCTTGAAAGAGTTCGGGTTGTTGGTTCGGTTGAAAAATTAAAATTGAGCGATCGTCGGGGTCAATTAACCAGGCAATTTGAGAACCTAATTTTAGACTATGCAAAATATTACCTGTCACTCGGTTGGAACTTTGCTCGGGAGATAAAATTTCAATCATCCAGTCCGGAGCAACAAAAATATCATCTCGGGGTTCTCCGATATCATTAAACTCGATTTTATTCCAACGTAAAACAGCGATATCGGGAACAATTGATCGTCCTCCAAAGGTACATCTGAGTTCCGGAAAAGCATAAGCAATTCGTTCGGGTTCTACCTCAGCATTGATAATACTCGTTAGTTTCGCCTGGAGTCGAGAATGGCGAGTTTTTGGCAGGGGTTTTTGAATGATTTCGCCGTTAATATACTCCGCAGCAGGTTTGGTTTCTGGAAGGTTCAGAAAGGCTTCTAAGCTGATAGATTCGGGGGATATTTTTAGCATTTTAGTACATTATTTCAGCCACAAATGATAAAAAAATAAACTCATCATTCCTCTATAATTTAATCTGAGTCACGGCAATTTTCCCGGAAAAACAAACATCAACATCGGTTTCGGGAGTGCGTTCGCGGAGGCTATAATTGCCAACATAAAGATAATTTTCCCCTTCTACTTTGTAGTCAATGGGTAAAGGTTTGGTTGAGGGTTTACAAAAGACCATTTCCGGTTCCGGTGCCTCGGGTTCGAGATAGGGAAAGTTCACATTCCAAAAACTTCCCGGTTCCAAAGGACGGTTAAATAACTCCTTTAAAACCGTTTGACTCCAGCGTTTGGTTTGTTCCCAATTTACAGGTCTTCCCCCTTTTCGATATTGAGATAAAGCAATACCACGAATACCATGAAAAGCCGCTTCTCTAACGGCTGCAACCGTTCCCGAAATGTAGACATCTACCCCTAAATTTCCCCCGGAATTAATACCCGAAAGCACCCAATCAATTTGGGGGGATAAATGGGTAATTGCCAACCGAATACAGTCAGCCGGCGTTCCCCCAACCGCATATTCTGTATCCGAACGACGTTCAACCGGAATCGGCGATCTTGTGGTCACTTTGTGACCGCAACCCGATAATTCTTCTTGGGGGGCGACAAACATTCCTTGATGATTAATCACCTCCGATAAGGCGCGAATACCGGGCGCATCAATACCATCATCGTTCGTTAGTATAATCGTCATTTTTAATTTTTGCAAGTTAATTTTCGGGACTGGAACAACAAGTCACACAGATTATTTTAAATTAAATACGGCGTTTTTTCAAAACTTTTTAATTATAACCAAAATGCAGCCGCAGCCAACCCACTGAGAAAGATTGGAAACAGCCATCGCAGCCAGCTATCAAGATCTAGTGCCAGAAATTGCAGTTTGACTTCAGCTAGTTCAATGGTTGTTACTGTTTCCACCAAAGCCAGAAAAACCAACACCATCGCCCCGATGACAAACTTATCGAGAACCGTTAAATAAGGAACTTGCGGTAAACTTTGTTGGAGGGTAAATTCATAGGTAATTAAACTAAGAATGGCGGTGACAGAGATAGTAATTTGGGGCATAATTTGACCCGGAGGAAACCAAAAAACAGCATAAGACATCAAGACAATTAAAATTAAGGGTAAAATTACGCGGGTAATATAATAGGCGGTGTAGCGTTTAACTTGCAGTTCGTAGTCAAAGCACACAAAACTTTGATTCAGTTGAGCAATATGGCGGGAACCGGTATGAGCAACCGGAGAGTTTGTAGACCAGTTGGGAAGCGATATTTCTTCGGCTAATCCGGTGAGATGATGATTGACTATAAACTGCACTTCATCCGGACTAAATACAAAAGACATAATTTGAATTTTTAGGGTTTGTTGGTCAAAAGGAAAGCGTTTCAGGTTCAACGGAGAGGAGACCAAACCGTGAAATCTTTGTCCGCAAACTACAGTACCATCGGGAGCAACCACAGTCGTTTCAAAGTTTTTGGTTAGATTTCTTTGGTTGAAAATTCGCGCCGCCGGATGCCAGATTTCTTCTAGATTTTTACGACAGGAAGCAATAGAACAATGAGACTGGCTCATAACGAGATGCGGATCTTTCCATCGAAATTCTATAAAAAAATCTACCTCAAAGCTTTGTCGGGCTTCATCAACTTTGAATAAATCAATCACATACAAACCGATAGAAATTTCGGTTGTTCCTTTCTCCGAAAACGGACGTTCTCGGACTAAAAGTTCCCTCGCGGGATTGATATCATCTTCAACCGTGATCTGGGTGGGAACTGAGGGAATTTTGGGGAGATCATGGGCTAAATTTTTGAGTTGCATTAATCTATTCAGATAATCTTTTATCTAACCGAACGTCGGATATTTATATTCATTACCATACTAAAAAAATAATTCTAAATTTGTACAATTGCTTACATAAAAAAATCGGGAGTTCCGATATTCTATTGGGTAGACAGCTATATTTCTAAAGCCCACCCTCAGCGCCCAACTCCCACCGACCTTAAACGAGATTACCAAAAATCTTTATTCAAAAGTTGGCAAAGCCTCAAATGCTCAAAAGCGTGTATAATATTAAGTAGAATAAATTGGGAGCGTTTAACGATCAAGTTGAATTCTAAAGTTCGATGGTACAATCGATTCAAACTCTAACACTACAAGAATTTATCAAGCAGCCAGAAACAAAACCGGCTTCTGAATATATTGACGGAAACATTATTCAAAAACCAATGCCACAGGGAGAACACAGTGCAATTCAAACGGAGTTGGCAACTGCAATTAATGCTTCTCTCAAACAACAACGAATTGCCCGGGCATTTTGCGAACTTCGCTGTACGTTTGAAAATCGTTCAATTGTACCCGATATTTCGGTTTTGACTTGGGAAAGAATTCCCCGACAAGAAAATGGTCGAGTTGCCAATACTTTTCCCATTGCTCCCGATTGGATGATTGAGATTCTCTCTCCCGAACCAAGTCAAACAAAAGTCACAAAAAAGATTTTATACAGTCTAAAATATGGAACCCAAATGGGATGGTTAATTGATCCTGAGGATTTATCCGTATTTGTACATTTACCCGATCAGGCGACAACATTTTACGATGAACCCACAGCCGAATTACCAGTACCCGGATTTGCCAAAAGCTTTAAAATAACCGTACAAAACTTATTTGACTGGTTACTAGAGTAAGAAATTAACTCTGAACGAACCTAAGCGGATGGAACCCATTTCAAAAAACAGCGATTTCCTTGTTTTTCCGTAATTTATGCACCCAAACGATGATAAAAATTCAATCCGCGAAGATTTCGAGCATCCGCAGTCCAAGCCAAATGAGTACAATCATATTCTACAGCAATTTTAGCCAAATAATTCATTAACATTAATCCCGCACCCCGACCTCTACTATTTTCCTCAATAAACAAATCATCCAACCAAATACTCGGTTGACCCGCAAACGAAGAATATCTAAATCCATACAGCGCAAACCCAATTTCACGACGATCATTTTCCACAAACAACACATAAGCAAAGGGAATTTTTCCAAACAGTGTGTTGCGAATTTTATCTTCAGAAACCTGCAACACACCCGAAAAAGCCCCAATATTGCGGTCAAACTCCGACTTCTTCCGAATAAACGAAAAAATCAGCGAGACATCCTCTACAGTTGCAGGTCTAACATTCATAGATTAAGTCAAAATAGAACCCCCCAACATTCGTTCAAACCGTCGGTTTAACTCCCGCTTCATTAACGGCCAACGGTTCAACGAGTCGTCTTTTTCCATGACTTTTTGTGCCGCATCTCTTGCCAACTCCAACACCTCCCGATCTTCAACCAAACTCGCCAAAACAAAATCAGGCAAACCCGACTGACGAGTTCCCAAAACTTGACCCGGCCCCCGCAATTGCATATCCATTTCCGCGATAAAAAAACCATCTTGAGACTGTGCCAAAACTTCCAGCCTTTCTCTCGCGTCCGGCGTCGAATTTCCCGCCATTAACAGACAAAAAGATTTGTGTTCGCCCCGTCCAACCCGTCCCCGTAATTGATGCAATTGAGATAAACCAAACCGTTCGGCATTTTCAATTAACATTACCGTTGCATTGGGAACATCAACCCCCACTTCCACAACCGTAGTTGAAACCAGAATTTGAGTTTTTTGATCGCGAAAGTCACAAATTGCCTGATCTTTTTCCGCGCTACTCAGACGACCATGTAATAAACCAATTTGAAACTCCGGGAAAATCTTATTTTGCAGTTTTTGATGTTCCTCGACTGCCGAACGAACATCCAACTTTTCTGATTCTTCCACCAACGGTAAAACCACATAAGCCTGTCTTCCCTGGACAATTTCTCGCCGCAGTAAATCATAAGCTTCGTTGCGTTGCTTCCCCATTAAAATTGTCGTTTGAATCGGTTGGCGTCCGGGAGGAAGTTCATCGAGTTGGCTGACATCTAAATCCCCATGTAACGTTAACGCTAATGTTCGGGGAATTGGCGTGGCAGTCATGGTTAAAACGTGGGGAGATTCACCTTTTTGTTGCAGTCTTGCTCGCTGTTGCACCCCAAAACGATGCTGTTCATCAATGACAACTAACCCCAACCGATGAAAATTTACCGTATCTTGAATTAACGCATGAGTTCCCACCAAAACCGGTAATTCTCCCGTTTCTAATTGCTTGTGAATTTCTCGGCGTTTGGCGGTTTTAGTTGAACCCGTTAACAGTTCAACGCTTAAGTGCATTAAATTAAACCAACCGACTAATTTTCGATAATGTTGTTCGGCTAAAACTTCCGTTGGCGCCATCAATGCCGCTTGATATCCCGCTTGAATTGCTGCCAACATTGCAACAACAGCCACCACCGTTTTTCCCGCACCCACATCCCCTTGAACTAAGCGGTTCATCGGTTCGGAAGATTGTAAATCAATCAGGATTTCTTTAATGACTCGTTCCTGGGCGTTGGTGAATTTAAACGGTAAAATTTCATTAAACTGTTGAATCAGTTTTCCCGTCGGTGCAAGTATAGCGCTGGTTGTTGCTTTTTTTTGGGATTGGCGCCTTTGTAACAGTCCCAATTGTAAATAGAAAAACTCATCAAACACCAAACGGCGACGGGCTGCGGCTAAACAATCTCGATCCGGGGGAAAGTGAATATTTTGAATCGCATCTTGTACCCCAATTAATTGATAAATATCCAGTAGACCTTTCGGTAAACTATCTTCTAGTTGGTTGGTCGTCGGTAAAACCGATAAAACCGCCTTTCTAACTAAGTCAGCACCCACCCCTTCACTCAGGGGATAAACCGGAACCACCCGACCAATTTTCATCGAATCAATTTGACCGCCCGCTTGGTCTAAGACTTCCAATTCGGGATTATCTAAGGTAATTCCATATTTATTACTTTTCACTAACCCCGAAGCCGCGATAATCGTACCCGGAGGATAATTGTATTTTTGTTTGTTTTGCCATCCGGGGTTACTGTATCTCGGCCCTGCAAAAAAACGGCTGATTTTCAGTTGTCCGGTGTTATCGGTTAGGGTTAAATCTAAAATCGTTAATTTCTTATTTTTCGGACTGCTAAAACAGTTGCATCGTTTCACTTTCGCCACCAACGTCACCGTTTCTCCCGGAACTAAATCCCGAATGGCAACTTGACGCGCATAATCAATATGATCTCGCGGATAATAGTACAACAAATCATAAACCGTATACAGGCCTAATTTTGCCAACCGATCCGCATTTCTAGGCCCAACCACTTTGGCTAAAGATTGTTCTAAAGAAGATGCCGCATTCGGTGATTTCTCAACAATCGGTTTCGTTTGGATCACAGAAGGGCTGGGAATAGATACCGGAGGAGTTTCACGTTTTGCAGTGATTTCTGCCACTTGGGAACGACTGTTAATCTCCCGCTCCATCTGCAACAAAAATCGCCTTGTGTCATCAAGGAGGTTTTCTCGGTCTTGTGCGCTTTTTTTTGAATAGTTCGCAAAAGCATCCACCATTTGTTGACAGCGATGTTGTGCTTCGGGGGGAATGTAATTTAAAAGATCGTTTAAGCTAATGTACAAAAATTCGTGAAATTGATGATGCTTTCCCTGAACATTGTTGAACCCTCTTTCGGCTTCAACACCAATGGCTTTATGCAAGCGTACCCAGTCGGGTTGGTTACTCTTCATTGTTTCAGTTGAGTAAAGAATATAGGTTTGTCTTGATATTTTGATTTCAATCTAAAAGCTCGCTTTTGATCGAAAACGATAGCCTATCGGCAAGCTAAATCACTAGGCAAAATAAAAATTTCAAGGTTAACTAAACCTCACTGTTATAGAGTAGCATAATTGCGCTCTTTTCCTCTAAAAGTATAGAAGTTTTTAACTTGGAAAATCAAGAAAATTGAGTTGTATTTGACAATTTGCCATTTTTTCGCTAAAATTAGCCTACAGGCTAAAATCCTAAACCTGGATTCTAGATTGAATTATAAATCAACTATTCGCCAAAAGCAATAGAATACAGCACTTGGCGAGTCGTCTGGTTACCAACTCACTTAACCCACGCGCCTCAGCAAACCCTGATTCCGAGAACTTTTTTATCCCCTGTTGCGAGCAACCTTACCTTCCTTACCGACGCCAAGCACACTATACCGTACCGTTCAACTCCGACAGATGACTCCAAACTGAAACAACCGACTCTCTAGCAGCCTTAACGCCTCTGGACTCCCAGAGAATTCGCTATGTTCAAAAAATTCAGCAAACCCCAGATGAAAACCCCAATTAAACAGCCTATTTCCCCTTTCCAGCGCGAGGCACCATTAATTTGACAGTTGGGGATTTTTTCAATACAATAGAAGCTGAAGCTTATCAGGGTGACTTCGCCTCTCTACTTGACTTTTTATTCAATAAAAATTGAAAGCGAAAAAACTCGATTTTCGATTGACAGTTGGAGATTTTTTTGAGAAAATAGAAGGTAAAGCTTATAAGGGTAAGTTCGCCCCTTTGCTTGAATAATTGTTCAACATAAAAACAAAAGCCTAAAACCAAGGGTAGAGGAAGTTTTAGCCCTAGCCCTTAGCTGCTGGGATAATCCTCAAACCAAGAAGCTCGCCAAGCCGCTTCCGCTTCTAAAACCGTCCGTTCCCGTTGCTTCTTCTGATAACTGCGTCCCAGCTTGTTTAACTGAGCCGAAAGATTGCGAACTTGGTGACGTGCAGACATGACCGCAGCATCGGCAAATTCAATCTCAGACAGACGCAAATGCACCGCAATCAGACGAGTCACATTTGTAGTTTCCGGACGCTGCTCCTCATCCACCGTTTCGGTTTGAATCATCACATTGAGTAAATTTGGCGGACTGACAACAGTTTCACCGGCAGCTTCAGCTTGGGAAGCCGCTTCTAAAACCGCAGCCGGGAGATGTTGGGGGAAAATATGGGCTTGTTGTAACGCCAAATTGCTATCCCGAGAAAGGGTTTTCAAAAGAGAATGAATTGATTTTTCCAGATCCTCTTGCCATTTCGCCAACCGTTCGGGAAGACTCAAAGGTTCAGCAATCGGCGGTTGCAGCAGCAGTAAATCCGCCGAGAGTTCCAGCGATTCATCTTTGGAAGTCAGAGCTTCTAACAGAGCATCGCGATCATCATCATCATCATCATCATCATCATCATTTTCTTCTATTTCTTTTTCTTCTAAGGCTTGAGAAGCAGGAGAACCTTTAACCAGAGAAAGCAAAGCGTTTTGAATGTTTGTCGCCAAAGCTTGTAAATTCTGTTGCAATTTCTGCCGTTGTGAATAAGAAAGCTTCAGAAAAGATTCAGGATAACCTTGAGTACATAAATGATAACTTGCAAGAATTAATTGTTGACGCACCGCCTTTCCCAAAGCCGTGAGATAATTTTCATAAGCACCATCAAACTCTTGAGCTAATTTAACAAGAGCTTCTTCTAAAGAAGCAATATCCTCCTCTATACTTTTAAGCGATCCGGTCATTTCTATAATTAGATAGGAAAAGCATCAATAATAAGCGAGAACAGTTTTTTTTACTCCCTTTGACTGCATGAATCAAAGTTGAATTTCCGCGAGTTTTAAACCGGAAAATAGAGATGTTATTAGCCCCAATCGAGGGAATTTAAATCGCGATCGGGGCAAAATCCAACTGAGTTACACTGCGGTTAATTCAGTCAAGAAAACAGTGCTTATTCAGCCGCCTCTTCCTCGGTATCCGTCCCTTCGCCAAGAACAAAGCGAGAAAAACGACGAACTTTAATATTTTCTCCCAGAAGGGCAATCGTTTGTTTAACTAGCTCTTCGACGGTAATATTTTGATCGCGAATATAGGGTTGATTCATCAATGCCAATTCCCCAAGACGCTTTTCAATCCGCCCTTGAACAATTTTTTCTTTGATATTATCCGGTTTTCCAGCCAGATCATCCCGCTTCATCTCAATGGATTTTTCCTTTTCCACGATATCGCCGGGAATCTCATCGATACTGACATACTCCACATTGGGACAAGCGGCAATTTGCATGGCAACATTCCGCACCAGGGATTGAAACTCTTCGCGACGAGCAACAAAGTCCGTTTCGCAGTTGACTTCCACCAGGACTCCCACACGGCCCCCAGTATGAATATAACTGCCAACCAGTCCTTCACTAGCAGCACGACCCGCTTTTTTTTCGGCCGAGGTAATGCCTTTTTGTCGCAGCCACTCGATGGCCTTGGTCATATCGCCATCTGTTTCTTTGAGTGCTTTTTTGCAGTCCATCATGCCTGCGCCCGTTTTTTCGCGCAGTTCCTTGACTACTTTTGCTGATATATCGGCCATCTTTTCCTCAGTTCCTTCTCTTGAATTTTTTTAGTCGCCCTGAGACATCTGTCCTATCGACATCTGTTAGAAAATATTAACAAATTGACACCCCGATTCTCAAGTTTGGGGGCGCAAGCCCCAACAAAATTGGCTTGAATGGAGACTCGACGCCCTGCTTGATTAATCGGTTGAGAGTCCTGAGTTGATTTTACTCCTCTGAGTCCTCATCGGTGTCTTCGGTTTCGTCTTCGTAATCTTCAACTTCTTCGTCAAAGTCTTCTTCGGCCCCTTCGTAGTCTTCCTCAAATTCTTCTTCCAGGAAGTCTCTATCGCTTTCTAACTGACCGTGACGCCCTTCATAAATGGCATCCGATAACTTACCCACGATTAACTTAATCGCCCGAATGGCATCATCATTCGCCGGAATATGAATATCGGCTAAATCCGGGTCGCAGTTGGTATCCAACATCGCAATAATCGGAATTCCCAATTTGCGACATTCCATCACCGCGTTATGTTCCCGTCGTTGGTCAATCATCACCACCGCATCGGGAATGCGCCGCATTAACTTAATCCCACCTAAATATTTTTGCAGTTTTTCCAGTTCCCGACGCAGTACGGATGCTTCTTTTTTGGGAAGATAATCCAATTGACCGCTTTCTTGGCGATATTCGAGTTCTTTGAGTCGGTCTACCCGCGTTTTGATTGTCGCCCAGTTGGTCAGCATTCCCCCCAACCACCGTTGGTTCACGTAGTAAGCACCACAACGCAGCGCTTCTTGGGCGATAATACCCGCCGCTTGACGTTTCGTACCGACAAACAAAAATTTCTTCCCTTGTTCAGACGAACTTCTGATGTATTCGTAGGCTTCTTCCATCAGTTGAGCGGTTTGAACCAGGTCAATAATATGTACTCCGTTCCGCTCAGTGTAGATGTACGGAGACATTTTCGGATTCCAACGACGAGTCTGGTGTCCAAAGTGAACTCCAGACTCTAGCATTTCAGCCAGACTAATTACAGCCATTATTTATTTAACTCCTTTCGGGTTAATCCTCCATCCGGGGGTTGATTTCTGAAGTTTATTCTTCAAAAACACCCGAAACCCTGGATGTGCGAATTTTAGACAACCTCTCAATTGTAGCGCTTTTTGCGTAAAAGGGAACAGGAAATTTATCGTCACCCGCAATCACTGGTTTTTTTCAAGTAGAGTGTTTCTCGGACATATGGGGTAAGTCGGTAGATTTTTAAGAGTTTGACGTAAAAACAGCAGGTTTAGTCTGATAGAGAAATAGAACGAACTTTACAAACATCAAATTTCATTAGTCGGAAAACGTTATGACTTCTACACTAGGTACGTTTTTAGCAGATAACTTAACTGGAGATTCGCTGAGTAACACTATTTTTGGACTGGCGGGAAATGATAATCTCTCCGGTTTTACAGGAGACGATACCATGAATGGCAATCAGGGAATGGATACTCTCTCGGGCGATGGAGGGAATGATGTTCTCTTTGGAGGTCAAGACGATGATTCTATATACGGAGGTTTTGACTTTCTTGATAGTATCGGCGGGGGTAATGACCTTCTTTTCGGAAATTTGGGTAATGATTTTCTCTTGGGAGAACAAGGAAATGATAGTGTATTTGGCGGTCAGGGAGATGATAATATTTCTGGAGGCTTAGGAAATGACTTGGTTTCTGGAGATGTAGGAAATGATGGAGTTTTTGGTGTCGATATTTTAGCTTTAAATCCGGGTTCTGGTGAAGTTGACACTTTAACTGGAGGAGTCGGATCAGATTTTTTCTTTATTGGTGATGATCTGATCAATTACTATACCGGGGCTGGAAATGACGACTATGCTTTGATTACAGACTTTAATCAACTGGAATTTGATGCTATCATTGTTCACATTAATGATACCTACTCCCTAAACAATCTGACCCTACCTAATGCGGTCACGGGTACGGGTATATTCCTAACTACTGGGGGTCAAAATGAACTCATCGGTTTTGTTCAAGGGATTGATGCAAGTAGTCTGAATTTTTCACTGGATTTTGTAAGGATTTAGGATTTAGATGGTAAACATTAGTTTGGTAAGTCAATGGGCAGTAATGAAAAAGATTCTACTAGACTTGCTAATACACTGCTATAAACCGTTACTTTTACGGCAAATCCTACCCCATTTACGGATGAATTTGCTTGAGAATTATCCGCAGACGATCGTAGTCATCTCGGAGTAAAATACTTAAAGTGCGTCCTGCTTCTACCAACCAAGAGCGATCGCAATTTCGCAGTTGATAAATGTGGCGAATGGCAGCCGCGACTAAAGACTCAACCGGTGCTTGATTGAGTTGCAATAACGTTCGCAAAAAGTCAAATTCTTCGCTAAAGTAAACAATATCTCTGGTTTCGCAGTGGTAAACCGCCTGATGAATTTGCGGCGGACGGGGCGGAATGTATTGATAAACTATTCCTCGGGGCGGTTCAATCCCATTTGTACCCACAGCCGGAGTTTCAAAGCCAATAATCGCCGCTCTAAATTCGGTTTTCAGCATCGCAAAAATCTGCGGTTGTTCTTCCCGTAATTCTTGCAAGGATAGCCCTAAAGCTCGCGCTCGGTGTACCGAATCAATCGGACAGGTTGTTACATGATACACGATCGCATAAATTTGATTTCCCGACTCCTCATCAGTTGATTTTACCCAACTCCCAAACGGAGGCATAATCGGAAACGTTAGATCTTCTGATTCCAGACATTGGGCTAAAAATTCACAGGTAGCTGTCTCAATCACCTCCCCAATATGACGGGGATGACGATTGATTGTACTAAATTGGGGAAAGGGAAGACGCATGACTACAGTTTACAGTGACCAGTTTTTACAGTTATCAGTGACCAGTTTACAGTGACCAGTTTTTACAGTTAATCGTGAGCAGTGTTTTTAGTCAATAGTGATAACTGATAACTGATAACTGATAACTGTTCACTGGTCACTGATTTGAACCTGCCGCATTTGATTATTTTTTCTTGCCTTTCCGTCCGGCTGTCGCATCGACGGGTTCAATCTCCGAAAGCCGAAACGTGACTAATTTATCCCAGTTTCCCCCTTCAAATAACACCGCAACTTTACCATCGCTGATTCGTTGTACCTGTCCTTGAAAACCGTAATAGGTATCACCTGCGTTAATTACACGAACTGCTGAACCGGGGAGAATCATTGTTTTGTCCTCGTCGATCTCTACATTCATTCAGTCTACAGAAAATTCCCGCTTTCAGAACGGGTATCATGCGATCGCCATCTTTTCTCATTGTTAATTTTACGCCAACGCCGCCACAGACACTTTCGCCGCAATTCGTTGGGCGATGGCGGTTAACTCTTTGGCGGCTGCCGAGTTGGGATCGGCGATTACAATCGGAATCCCGTTATCACAGCCTTCTCGCACGGGCATTTCTAGGGGAATGCCCCCTAAAAGGGATACACCGAGTTCTCTGGCGGTTTTCTCGCCCCCACCCGAACCGAAGATATCATACTTTTTATCGGGGAGATCGGGCGGGATAAAATAACTCATATTTTCAACAATACCCAAAACCGAAACCCCCAATTGTTGGAACATTCGTAAACCTTTACGAGAGTCAAGCAAAGAAACCGTTTGGGGCGTGGTAACAATAACAACACCGGACATCGGCACCGCCTGCACCAGGGTGAGTTGAGCATCTCCCGTTCCCGGAGGCATATCCACAATCAGATAATCGAGATCGCCCCATTCGACTTGGTATAAAAATTGACGAATAATCCCGTTCAGCATCGGACCACGCCAGATGACCGGTTGATCACGATCGATTAAAAACGCCATCGAAACCAACTTCACGCCATAATTAAAGGCAGGTTCTAAGACTTCACCCTGCTTGCCTTGACGAACCATCACCTGATAGTCCGACAGTCCCATCATTGTCGGATCGTTCGGGCCGTAGATATCCGCATCGATCAATCCTACTTTTGCACCCGTTTGGGCGAGGGCGACTGCAACGTTAACGGCGACGGTACTTTTGCCAACACCTCCTTTCCCGCTGGAAATGGCAAGAATATTCTTGACCCCTTCTATTCCCTGGCGATCGGGTATAGACTTTTGTTGAGGAGTTTCGGCGGTGACATCAACGGTAACTCGTTCGACTCCGGGAAGTTGCTGCACGGCTTTTTGGCAATCTTCAACGATAAATTCTCGCAACGGACAAGCGGGAGTGGTGAGAACGAGAGTAAAGCTGACTTCACCGGCGTTGATTTTAACGTTGCGAATCATATTGAGATCGACCAAACTTTTCTGAAGTTCGGGATCTTGTACGGGTCGCAGGATTTCCAACACGGAGTTGACATCGAGGGAATTTGACATCTTGATTTTTGATTTAAGCGACTCAATTAATGTTGTCGATCGCATCGAGTACGATCGGGTGCCTTACTCTATTTTTGGGCAGGGATGCAATAATTAAGTTTTTATGACAATATTTTAACGAAAAGATACACACTGGGGAAGCTCCGGCAACTTCAAATTTAAAGTGTTGACCGTTAGGGGTTAAAATAAAAATTTGTGGGATGAACCTCACAGACACAAGTTGGGTTAAACCCCAGATGATGAAATCGCTTGGTAACGAGCAATAGTATAGCCAAACAGAAGTTTGGGAGCGGTTATGACAGCTTCGAGAGTATCAGAAAAAACAACAACACCGAATCCGCCAGCGGCAGACTCCCAAGCCAGAGTCAGCCAGTTTATGAAGCAGATTCAAGATGAAATTTGTCAGGGTTTGGAACAGCTTGATGGGAAAAGCCAGTTTCAAGAAGATTCCTGGGAACGTCCGGAAGGGGGCGGGGGTCGCTCACGGGTGATCCGCGATGGTGATGTGTTTGAGCAAGGGGGCGTGAATTTTTCGGAGGTTTGGGGTGCAAGTTTACCCCCTTCGATTTTGGCTCAACGTCCCGAAGCTGAAGGTCACGGATTTTACGCGACAGGCACTTCGATGGTATTGCATCCGCGTAATCCCTACATTCCAACGGTGCATTTGAATTATCGCTATTTTGAAGCGGGACCGGTTTGGTGGTTTGGGGGCGGCGCTGACCTAACGCCTTATTACCCCTTTGCCGAAGATGCGGCCCATTTTCACAAAACTTTAAAAGAAGCTTGCGATCGCCATCATCACGAATATTATCCGGTGTTTAAACATTGGTGCGATGAATATTTCCACATCAAGCATCGTCAAGAAGCCCGAGGAATTGGCGGGATTTTCTTTGACTACCAAGATGGTCAAGGAGAACTCTATCGCGGCCCTTATACCGACAGTGAGGCGGCAAAATACTCCGAACAAATCGGCGCTCCCGAGACGCGAGACTGGGAAGCCTTATTTGCCTTGATCCAAGAGTGTGGACGCGCCTTTTTACCCGCCTATCGGCCGATTATTGAGCGTCGTCGAGGAACCGAATATGGCGATCGCGAACGCAATTTCCAATTGTATCGCCGGGGCCGATATGTAGAATTTAATCTGGTTTACGATCGCGGTACGGTGTTCGGCTTACAGACCAACGGACGCACCGAGTCGATTCTCATGTCCTTGCCGCCTTTGGTAAGATGGGAATATGGTTATCAACCTCAACCTGGAACCCCAGAAGCCGAACTGTATGAAACCTTCTTGAAACCCCAAGATTGGGCTAACTGGACTGCTCCCAACTAACAGGTCTGAGTTAAACTACTGTCAGCGATCAGCAATGATTGCTCTATCGAACATCCAAGGGGACGGTCAGTGATTCAAATCGATCAAAAGGAACATACCACCCAAAATGGAACAAAGGTGATTGTCTTAACTCCCAGTGGACGTTTAGACATCACGACAGCTTGGCAATTCCGCCTCAAGTTGCAAGAGTGCATCTCTAAACTGAGTCGCCATGTGGTGATCAATCTTGGTCAAGTTAACTTTATTGATAGCTCGGGCTTGACATCACTGGTAGCCGGGATGCGGGATGCGGATAAAGTTAAAGGCAGTTTCCGCATTTGCAATGTTCATCCAGAAGCCAAACTGGTGTTTGAAGTCACCATGATGGATTCTGTGTTTGAAATCTTTGAAACCGAAGAAGAGGCGCTTGAGGAAGGTGTGCGAGCCAGTTAGGGTTAGGGATTAGGGACTAGGAGCTTAAACCGCCAATTGCACGGTTTATGAATGACTTCAATCCCGAATTCCTGATTCCCCCCAGCTTCTAGAGGGGTTCAATAGAGAGTTCAGATGCAAAGTCGATCCGTTTGACAAATCGAAACGGCCCTAATAAAGCACCCCAAGTCGCTTGACCTGTTTGGGGATTGATTCCTTTATCGTAGCTCAAGAATTCATTCGGCATCGCCTCAAACCCTAAATCGATTTGAATGGTTTGATTTTGATAGGTGAAGCAACAGCGAGTATTTTCGGGCAGGTTCGCTTTAAAGTGATAGGTGTTCGGAGTGAGTTGCTGATACGTTACATCTAACCGACAACCGGGAAGAAATTCAAGCTGTTCGGGTGTAAGCTGTCTCAGTTTCTCTCGATGACGACCTCCGCCTTGAACAGCTTTCAAGTCTTTGATCCGATAATACTGGACGTGCAGCAGACGTTCGGTCGTTTCAGCAGACGAGTAGAGTTGCATCATTCGCTGACGATAAGGTTGATCGAGAGTTAAAGCGTTCGCTTGTTCGACAAAGAAGGTAATACTGTCTTTAAAAAGCGGTATGGGTAAGGGACGCTGCCAAAGGTGTAGATGAACATACCAAACGGGTTCAGCCATTGCTTGGGCTTGGTTGTCAAACTCTCCGGCCAGATAACGCGCTAAAGCCATTAATTCCGGTGAAAAATTCATTCTCTGTTCTCAGATTTTCATCAACGTTTCAGCCATTTTAATTCATATTTTCAGAGTCCTGTATTTGTTCTAAGCAAGCGGTAACATCGCTAAGACTCGTAAAATCTAACAACGCTTCACCCAAAGCCTCTAATTGAGAAATAGATAAGCTACGAATTTGTTGTTGTAACTGAGGCTCAACCTCTCCAAACCGACGAGTTAACAGACGAATAATCAAACTCGCTTCTCCCTGCAAAAGACCTTCTTGACGACCTTCTTGACGACCTTCTTGACGACCTTCTTGACGACCTTTTTGCAAAATGTCCTGATAGATAACAGACTCTTTCACAATATCCTCCCTTAATAATTGTGTAATCAACTGTTTGTCATACCTCAAACCTGCTAAAATTTGCGCCGAGGCTAAAATATTTTGACGCTGTTCAACTGATTCAATCCTAGCGGTTTGTGCTGCAACTTGCTCTAATAAAGTTTGAGGCGAGTCCGTTTGAGCTAACGGCGCCAGGGGGAGGAGTGCGGGGTCGTTGAGAAATACATTGGGGTTCTGCTCCCACATCCGAATTACATCATACTCATGTCGAGTCCTTCCTACAAGAAATTCTTGGGTGTAGACGGCTTGTGAGGTTGTCGGTTGCAGGAAAATTATAAACTGTTGAATCGGAATGCGATATTGGCGATAGAGTCTCACCCAATAGTCCAGCATTCGTAGGGGTAACGGGGGTTCTGATGTGGGTTGGGTTTGGAATTCCAAATGAAGAATTTGATCGGTTGTTTGTAGTAATGTAATCGAATCCGCACGAACGGGTTCCAAGGTCAATTCTGTTTTTAACACTTGGATATTTTCCGGTTCAGTTGTCAGTAACCAGCGTACAAAAGCCCCCGGATAGGTTTCAGCTAAATATTTACAGAGGTTATCGTAAGCCAACAGATTAGGGATAAGAAAGGATTTATTGATTGTATAGGTGTATAGGGTTTTGGGCCAGCTGCAAAGAACAATTAAAAAACCCGATTTCTGGTTGTCAAGATGTGGCTGAGAAACCGGGTTTTTGCTAAATCTAAACAACAACTAACTTTTGGGTAAAAGTCCTCTTTCGGCTAACCAGTCCCGGTTAAATAGTTTGGACTGATAGCGAGTTCCACTATCACACAACACCGTAACAATCGTATGACCCGGCCCCATTTCTTTCGCTAACGCCACAGCAGCCCCGACGTTAATTCCGACCGAACCGCCCATAAATAAGCCATCTTTTTCTAACAGTTGATAAACCACGCGGACGGCTTCCACATCATCAATTTTAATCGCATCATCTACCGGCACATCTTCCATATTTGCCGTGACGCGACTGTTGCCAATTCCCTCGGTAATTGAACTGCCTTCGGTGTTAATTTCCCCGGTTTTTACATAACTGTAAAGACCGCTTCCCATCGGGTCGGCGAGAACGGTTTTAATATTCGGATTTTTTTCTTTTAAAAATAAAGAAACTCCCGCAAACGTTCCCCCGGTTCCGGTTGCGGCGACCCAAGCATCAACTTTACCGTTTGTTTGTTCCCAAATTTCCGGCCCTGTGGTTTCATAATGGGCATTACGATTGGCTAAATTATCAAATTGATTCGCCCAAATTGCATTTTCCATTTCCGATGCAAGCCGACCCGAAAGTTTAACATAATTGTTCGGATCGCGATAGGGAACAGCCGGAACTGTTCTAACTTCTGCCCCCAATGTTCTTAATAAATCTATTTTTTCTTGAGATTGAGTTTCGGGTATAATAATCAAACATTTGTAACCTTTTGCATTACAAATATGGGCTAAACCAATCCCCGTATTTCCAGCCGTTCCTTCTACAACAGTTCCGCCCGGTTTCAGTAAACCTTTTTCTTCGGCATCTTTAATAATATAAAATGCAGCCCGATCTTTAACCGAACCGCCCGGATTTAAAAATTCGGCTTTCCCTAAAATTTCACAACCTGTTTCTTCACTAAAACTATTGAGTCGAATCAGGGGAGTATTACCAACTGTTCCGACAAAACCATCTTTAATATCCATCATATTTGATTGAATTTCAGTTGTCTGACGACCCTCGGGTGGGTCAAATTTCAACGCTTTTTATCTAATCTGGGTCGGGTGGGTCAATTTTTCAACCGCAGTCTATTATCCAATAACGGGAATGAGTTTGACCCACCCTACGATTATCAGTGGGTCAATTTTTCAACCGCAATCTATTATTAAATAACGGGAATTGGTTTGACCCACCCTACTGATTTGTCGAATTTAACTACTTATCGGGTTGAGGAGTCATCCGCAAATAGGGTTTAACTTCGGTGTATCCTTTGGGAAATTTCTGTTTTAATTCTTCAGGATCTTTGAGAGAAGGAACAATTACACAATCTTCTCCATCTTTCCAGTCTGCGGGAGTCGCGACTTGATAGTTATCGGTTAATTGCAAAGAATCAATCACCCGCAAAATTTCATCAAAATTGCGTCCGGTACTGGGGGGATAGGTGAGGGTTAAACGGAGTTTTTTGTTGGAGTCAATGATAAAAACGCTGCGGACGGTAACGGAGGCGTTGGCGTTGGGGTGAATCATATCATAAAGATCGGACACCTTGCGATCCGCATCCGCCAAAATGGGATAATTAATATTGGTGCTTTGGGTTTCGTTAATATCGCCAATCCAGCCTTTGTGAGATTCGACATCATCGACACTCAGGGCGATGACTTTAACATTACGTTTGTCAAATTCTGGCTTGAGTTTGGCAACGGTACCGAGTTCAGTGGTACAAACGGGAGTGTAGTCCGCCGGGTGAGAAAATAAAACAACCCAGCTATTCCCCGCCCAATCATAAAAGTTAATATCACCTTCTGAGGAGGCTTGTGAGAAGTTGGGTACCGTATCTCCTAATCGCAGTGCCATAGCTGATTTCCTGTGATTTTTCGTGAGGAATGTGATTCTGTTGTCATCATACCCCGGTTTTCCGACCGGAATTTTGATGTTTTAAAATCTTTATATAATTTTAAGATCGCCGGACGATTAAAATAAAGTATGCCGTTGTCGAAACTGAATCTATAAGAAGCTTATGGTGTTACAACTGTTGTATGTGATTATTCAAGCCATCCAGCCTTTTATCGTCCCGTTGTGTTTTGTCTGTGCTTGGGGATTGACGATTCTGTTAGTCTGGAGTGTGGGATCTGCGATTTTTGATACTACACGCCGCGCCCAACGAATGCACCAAATCCCTTGTGCTGATTGTGCATACTTTACTAAAGATTATCATCTTAAATGCCCTGTACGACCGACAATTGCTTTATCTGAAGACGCCATTGATTGTCCTGATTTTTGTCCGGTTAGCGGACGTCATTCTTGAGTACACCCTAAAAACCCAGTTTCTCAAAGAAACCGGGTTTTTGACATCACTTCTGACGACTGACATCACGACTTCTGACTTCTTCTTATTCTCCCGTTTCAAAGATATCTAACTGTTCAATCGAGGCGGTTTTATTGTTCTGTTTTTTAATGCCTTTTCTCAGTCCGATCGCAATTTTACTATGCTGTTCTATTTGACGCATCACTTGTCTGGCGCGTTGAATAACAACATCCGGTAAACCCGCCAACCGTCCCGCTTCTATTCCATAAGATTTGTCCGCACCTCCCGGTTGAACCTGATGTAAAAAAACAATTTTATCGGGCAATTCTTTAACGGTAACTTGATAATTTGCCACGTTATCTAAAATAGACGCCAACTCGTTTAATTCGTGATAATGGGTGGCAAAAATCGTCTTGGCTTGTATTTCTGTAGCCAAATATTCCGCCACCGACCAAGCAATAGAAAGCCCGTCAAAAGTTGCCGTTCCCCGTCCAATTTCATCGAGAAGAACCAAAGATTTATTACTCGCATGATTTAAAATATTTGCGGTTTCATTCATTTCGACCATAAAAGTAGATTGACCTGTCGCCAAGTCATCCACCGCCCCCACCCGCGTAAAAATGCGATCGCAAAGGCTTAATTTTGCCGAAGTTGCGGGAATAAAACTTCCCGTTTGTGCCATTAATTGAATCAAACCAATTTGTCGCAAATAACAACTTTTTCCGCTGGCGTTCGGACCCGTTAAAATAATTAAATCGGGATAAGAATAGGGCGTTAATTCATCATTTTCGGTGTCCTGATCTCGACTTCCCAACTGGGCGGTATTCGGCACAAAAAAGCCCGGAGGAAGCAACTTTTCGACTACCGGATGTCGCCCCTCAACAATCTTTAATTCTCGCCCTTCTATCATCTCTGGGCGACAGTAAGATTGACGAATGGCGACTTCTGCTAACCCGCACAATACATCAATCGCCGCCACCGCTTTAGACACATTGCGAATGGTATCAATATATTCGGAAACTTCCGATCGCAATTTGACAAAGATATCATATTCGGTTTGGTTTAAATCTTCTTTAGCGGTTAAAATTCTAACTTCTCGTTCTTTTAATTCCGGGGTAATATATCGTTCTTCATTGGTTAAGGTTTGTTTGCGGATATAATCATCCGGTGCAAGATCGGCTTTGCCTCGACTAATACTGATATAATATCCAAAGGTCTTATTAAATTCAACTTTTAAGGTGGGAATTCCAGTGCGTTCTCGTTCTTTGACTGCTAAATTCTTGACCCACTGTAGATCGTCCTCAGCCAAACTTCGCATTTCATCGAGATTAGCATCAACCCCGGAACGAATTAAACCCCCTTCTTTAAGCGCAATGGGCGGAGATTCTTCTAAAGAATTAATAATTTTTTGGGCAATTTTTTCGAGAGATTGGGGTATATTTTGTAAGGCTTTGAGATAGGGCGATTTTCCCTGTTCGGCTAAAGTTGCCAGTTGGGGTAATTTGCTTAAAGAATCGGCTAAAGAGACTAAATCTTTGGCATTGGCGGTATTATTTCCCACCCGTCCTGTTAAACGTTCGAGGTCATAAATTTGTCGGAGAAGCTGTTGAATATCTTGTCGCAGTTCGTGATTATTTACAAATTCTTCTATCGTATCGTGGCGGGCGCGAATTCCTTTGAGGTCTAATAAAGGTTGCAGTAACCACCGCCTTAACGCCCGACTTCCCATCGGGGTATTTGTTTTATCCAACGCCCACAATAATGAACCGTAAAGGGTATTATCTCGAACGGTTGTGGTAATTTCTAAGTTGCGGCGACTTTGATGATCTAAAATTAAATAATCGCTCAGGGTATAAGTTCGGGGACGCTGTAAAGAAATTGAGTGATCTTTTTGGGTATCTTCTAAATAGTCTAATAAACCTCCGGCTGCACGCACACTGAGGGGAAGATGTTCGCAGCCAATTCCTTCGAGAGATTTGAGTTGAAATTGTTCTAAAATTCGGGATCTGGCTTCACCCAAAGTAAAGGGCTTTTGCGATCGCAAAGAATAGCAAAAACAGCGGGGTAAACAGTCGGGGAGTTCGTTATCATTTTCCCCCGGTTTCAGCATTTTACTGATATCGGGTGCATTGACGGGAAACAACACTTCAGACGGTTGTAACCGCATTAATTCTTGGGTGAGATGTTCTAAATTTTCCGACTGGGTGGCGAGAAATTCTCCGGTTGAAATATCCGCATAAGCCAGCCCCCAGTATTCACCGGCAATGACTACAGATGCTAAATAATTATTTTGGCGACCTTTGAGCATATTATCATCGGTGAGGGTGCCGGGAGTGAGAACGCGGGTAACTTCTCGCCGGACTTGTCGCTTTTCTTTGGCGGCGATGGCTGCATCTTCAACCTGATCGCAAATAACCACCGCGTAGCCTTTTTCTAAGAGGGTACTGCTGTAGCGATAAACGTGTTCGTGGGGAACTCCCGTCATCGGAACTCGCCCGACTTCTTTTCCGGCGGCTTTGGTGGTTTGGATGAGTTCCAGTTCCCGGGCGATGATCACCGCATCTTGAAAGAAACACTCGAAAAAGTCGCCCACCCGAAAAAATAGCAATGCGTGGGGGTATTGTTCTTTTACCTCGATGTATCGCTGCATCATTTCCGACAGTTTGCTGGCGTCGAGTTGTCGGTAGTCAGCGTTGGGGTATTCTTCCGGTTGAGTAGATGCGGGGGTGAGATCGGTCATAGCAAGTTTGAGACTTTCAGCAGGGCGCTACCCTGATCAACTTTACCGCGATTGTGACCCCCCTTGGTCAATTGGTTCAACTTTTTAGGGGTGATGGCTCAGAGGAATCTGGGGTATAACCTCCTATTCGTTTTTACATCGGGATTGGCCCCAAGAATGAGGGACTAGACCAATCCGGGGTATAACCCCTTATTATTTTTGGGACGGAGATTGGGACTTTAAAGATCTTGTAAAGCTCGCCAGCTTAAAATCATCTATCTTTTAGACAATTTTAGCAGGCCCGGAGCGGTTTTTTAAAGATATTGTAAAGCTGGGTTCATATCCTCGACATCTAGCAAAACATATGGCAATCTTCTATATAGCTGTGAAATTTAAGTGAAACCTGAAAGAATCTCAGGCCATTAAGAGTTAAGGCAGGTTTATTGAGAGTGGGTCTGTGAGAGTAAATTTCTCTCAGCGTAGAGCTGTGGGTCTAGCCTAATTATTGGCCAGTCCCTCTCAGGTAGAATCAAGGGATAAAGGCAAAGTGGACGAAGTTAAAATTCGTCAACATTGATTGAATTGTAAGATTAATCAAATCTGCCATAAAACAACCAGTCACACCTTAAGGAAAGTAAAATTTTTCAAGATTACAGCAACTTAACACCGGAAGTTAAGTGCTGATCTGTAAGTTTAAAAAGGGAGCAAAAAGCTTATGACTTTAGACGAGATTCGCTGTTTGGCAGTTGTTTGATCGCTCTGAGGAAACAGCAAAAAAAATCCCAAATCATTTTAGCCGTATGAAGCTTTCAGCCTCGAAAAATCGTGCTTCGAGCCAAAATCGAGGAATTAATTATCAAAATTTTCTGGGTACAGAAATAACAACAGCCCAAGTTATATTCGGAGTGAAACTCCCTGAATATCCATGACCAACTCGAATTATCAGTTTCGGCATCCTACTGACAACCCGAGCCGAAGAAGGGGTGCATCAGAGAGTATTGCGGCCTTTGAAAAACTCTTAACCCAGCTCCAGGTTGACAGTAGTCTGGCTGTTAATCTCAGTCAGGGAGCGGAAGTTTATAGCTATGAGCTAGGAGATGAGATTGCGATTGCAGCGAGCAGTCTTTCTCCAAATATGAACAATTATCAACTCAATCAGCCGATTAATTCTGTTCACGGGGAACAAGATGATGGCATTTATCTGATTTGTGAAGGTCACGTCAGACTGTTGGCCAGTGACCCCAGCAAAGACCGGGAAGTTTCGGTTTCCCTGCTAGAAGCCGGAGAACTGTTTGGAGGCGATCGCCATCTATTTACCCTCGAACCTCTGCCCTATCAAGCGATCGCATCAAGTCCCGTGATCGTGGCTCGTCTGACCTTCAAGGCCCTGCAACCCTGGCTGGAGCGCTTTCCCCAATGGCGAGAAGAACTGCAAAGCCAAACCGAGCAACGCCAACGTCTGATTTTTTTCAAAACGCGCACCGAACTGCGAAGATTAACAACTGCTCAACTGCGAGAACTCCTACCCCAGATTAGCTCTGTTTCCATCGCTCCGAGAACCCAACTGCAAACCGCAACACCCGAGTCCAGCGGACGTTACTGGCTGTACCAGGGTGAAATCGGCGGCACTGAATCAATCCCCCAACTGGGACAAAGTTGGGGTTATCCCGATACCACGCCCCCCGCTTGGGTCGCCCAAACGCCGGTGTTGGTCTATCACCTGTCAACTGAACATTGGCAAACCCTCTCTCAAACCCCGACAAAAGGCCCGAAACCCGTCTCTCGTCCCTCCATCTCCGTTGCACCCTCCCCCCCGAAAAAAGCGCCACCCACCCTGACAGCTCTTCCCTCACCTGCGGGAGAGATCGAAATCGAACTTCCCAAGCCTCGAAAACGTAAACGAGGGCGAGCATTTTGGCAGCGTTATCCCTGCGTCGAACAGCAAAGTTCCTCCGACTGCGGCGCCGCTTGTTTGGCCACCATTGGACAATACTACGGCAAAACTTGGAGTCTGAACCGCCTGCGAAACCTGGCGGGAGTCGGACGTTCCGGTGCCTCTTTAAAAGGATTAGCCCGGGCTGCGGAAAGTTTGGGATTTCAAGTTCGACCGGTACGAGCCAGTTTGAGTCGATTAGAAAGCCAAAAAAATCCCTGGATTGCCCACTGGCAGGGGGATCACTTTGTTGTCGTCTGTTGGGTGAAACGCCGGAAAGTGTTAATTGCTGACCCCGCCGTTGGAAAACGGGAGTTATCTCGTCAAGAATTTATCGACGGGTGGACGGGTTATGCGTTGTTGGTTGACCCCACAGAACGCCTAGAAGAGGTCGAGAACGAAAAACGTTCTTTGGGCCGATTTATGGGGGTGTTATGGCCCTACAAAAGTTTGGGATTGCAAATCATTTTGGTTTCAATCTTGATCCAAGCTTTTGGTATGGTTTCGCCTCTGATTACCCAAATTATTCTCGACCGAGTCCTGGTCAACAAAAGCCTCACCAGCTTACACGTCTTTTGCTTGGGTAGTTTGCTGTTTGCGATGTGGGGTTTGGGATTATCTTCAATTCGACAGTATTTGTTAGCTTATCTCTCCAACCGCCTGGATTTAACCATGATTAGCGGTTTTATCCAACATACCCTCAAACTACCCCTGAAATTTTTTGAGTCCCGACGAGTCGGCGACATTATTACTCGGGTTCAGGAAAACCAAAAAATTCAACGATTTTTGATAGGTCAAATTTTGTTGGCTTGGCTGAATTTTGTCACCGGGTTTATCTATTTGGGATTGATGCTGTACTACAACTGGCAGCTTACCGTCTTGATTCTGGCTTTGGTGCCGCCGATTATCATCTTAACTTTGGGTGCAACCCCCTTTCTTCGCAAAATCTCTCGCCAAGTGTTTAATGCATCGGCCGATCAAAGTTCAAGCCTGGTGGAGATGCTGACCGGGGTGGCGACGGTGAAATCAGTGGGGGCCGAACAGGAATTGCGGTGGCGCTGGGAAGAACGCCTCACCGACCAGCTTAATATCAGATTCAAAGCCCAGAAATTCACGATTAACCTGGGGGTTGTCAGTGGGTTAATTAACTCGATTGGTGGGACGGCGGTACTCTGGTTTGGGGCGACGTTGGTGATTCAAGATCAATTAACCATTGGTCAATTTATGGCGTTTAATATGATGCAGGGTCGCGTGATTGCGCCGATCCTGGCTTTGGCGGGTTTGTGGGATGAATTGCAAGAAGTGTTGATTTCGGTTGAACGTCTTAATGATGTGTTTGACACCGAACCGGAGGAAACTCCCCAAAAACCCTTATTGGTTTTGCCTCCCCTGCAAGGTCATATTAAGTTCGATCAGGTGACGTTTCGCTACAGCGAAGATGAGAACAACACTTTAGAAAATCTTTGTTTTGAAATTCAACCGGGAGAAACCATTGCGGTTGTTGGTCGCAGCGGTTCGGGTAAAAGTACCTTGGTGAAGTTATTACAAGCCCTCTATCATCCTCACAGCGGTCGCATCTGGGTCGATGGACATGATGTTCGTCATGTTTCCTGTCAGTCTCTAAGAACTCAGATGGGGGTTGTGCCGCAGGAATGTTATCTGTTTTCCGGGACGATTTTGGAAAATATTACTATCTATCGACCCGATTATACGTTGGAAGAGGTGATTGAAGTCGCCAAGTTAGCAGAAGCTCATAGCTTTATCCAAGCCCTACCCCTTGGATATAACACCAAAGTGGGAGAACGGGGTTCGAGTTTGTCCGGTGGCCAACGTCAACGGGTGGCGATCGCTCGCGCTTTGTTAGGAGATCCGAGGATTTTGGTTCTTGATGAAGCAACCAGTTCTTTGGATACGGAAAGTGAACGACGCTTTCAACGGAATTTAGAACAGATGAGTCGCGATCGCACGACGATTATTATTGCTCATCGTCTCTCTACCGTTCGCAATGCCGATCAAATTTTGGTACTCGATCGCGGAGTATTGGTGGAGAAGGGAAATCATCAGGAATTGATGGAGACTCAAGGGCTTTACTATCACTTAGCCCAACAACAGCTTAATCTTTAATCCCCCTTAATTTATTTCGTCAGATAAAAATTCGGATCGAGATATCTGATACTAAGTTGCGTTCAAACTGAGAAGGCTACTCCCCATCAGATATCTTTGTTCCTCAATCTTTTTGACGAAAGAACACCTTGGTGGTGAACGGGGATGAGATTAACAACAAAAGACTTCGGAATTGATTTTAAACGGGTCTTAAAACTTCGTTAATTTTCAAGGTTTTGATCTCAAATTGAGCCTGCTCGTCCGTTGAAAATTCAACAAAAAACCCAACAAAATCCCATAATGTAAAGCAATGATAAAGTTTACAAAACTTGAATTAAAGCTTTTGCAAAAAAAAAATGTAAAAACTGCCAAATTGGCAGAATTTAGTCAAAATTTCAGGTAAGATGCTAATAAATATGAGTTCAGCCTGCCTGCAATCACGATTCACAGCTTAATTGAGGCATATCAGAAACGAAAACAACTCAAAAACACCCCTTGTTTTTAATGCTTTTAGGGTTTAATATGCCTCTAGTGTGGGCGAGTTTAATCAAAGATTAGTCACCCCTTTGTCGGTGATATTCCTTTCCAAATTGCCCCGACTCTAAACCCAACGTTGTTACAAGATTTAAAGCGATGAGCTTCAACATTCTACCTCGCTTCCGAAGCAAACGAACTGCGGAATCAGATTCTCAATCAGAGAATAAGCAGGACTATATATGTGATTTAAACTTCTCCCAAGAAGAGATCGAAGAAGCCCACTCCATTCGAGGTGGAGTAACGGGTTCTCTTCCTCTAAACCCCCCTGTTTCCAGTCGTACTTATCCCTTCATCCCGAAAGATAAAGACTCCGAAAAAACCGTTTCGGACTCGGGAAACTGGTCAACAGCTTTACAATCGGTATTAGATCAACCGCCCGCCTCATTTCCGATGCGAGTCTTTACGGGGGGCGCGGTATTTTGTATGGCATTTGCAGCCTGGGCGCATTTCGGTACTGTAGAAGAAATCGGTCATGCCCAAGGTGAATTAATTCCCCAAGGAAATGTTTTCAAAGTTCATCCGGTAGAAATGGGGAAAATTGCGACTTTAGCGGTCAAAGAGGGAGATCCGGTCAAAGCCGGTGAGGTGATTGCGGAACTCGATAGTCAAATGGCTGTCGCCGAAATTGAACGACTCCAACAACAACTAAATTCCTTGCAACTTGAACAAACTCAAAAACAGGGACTCTTAGAAAGAACCCGCCTGGAAAAAGAAAGTCGCAATGCCATTGCAATGGCTCAAATTCAAACCCATGAAGCGGAAATTGAACGAGTGAAAACGCAAATTCGCGCCAGTGAACGGGTACTGAACCAGCTTAAATTACAAGCGCAAAGCGCCAAAGCCAGACTGGAGAATATAGAACCTTTACCGTCGCAGGCTGATGAACTTTTGGAAAAACTTTATGCAGATAAAGCCGCCTCGGTTGAACGGGTTGAACGCCTCAAACCGTTGGTTGAAGAAGGGGCAATTTCTCAGGAGTTATTGTTTCAAGCTGAACAATCTTTACGCGATCGCGAACGAGCGATAGTTCACGCTCAATTATCCGAGAAAAATAGCACCAAAGAACAGCTATTTCAAGCCGAGCAAATGTTGCGCGATCGTCAACAGATGATCACCCAAAATGAAGGGGAATTGCAACAACTGCAAGCCGAAGTCAATCGTCTTTATGTTGAACTCGAACAAAAACAATCAGAAACCGAAGCAGTTGAGATAGAAGCCGATCAGAAAATCCAGCAAATCGAGCTAGAAATTCTACGGCTTCAAGCCGCCTTTAAAGAAACTCAAAGTCTTTTGAACGAGGCAAAAATGCAGCGAGAAGAGCGATTTATTTTTGCTCCGGTTGATGGTTATATTTCCACGTTGAATGTCAGTAATACGGGAGAGGTGGTGCAACCCGGACAAAATATTGCTGAAATTTTGCCGGAAAATACCCCCTTGGTTTTATTGGCTAGTATGCCCAGTAAAGATGCGGGTTTTATCAAGGTTGGGATGTCGGTGAAGGTGAAGTTGGATGCTTATCCTTATCAAGATTATGGCATCATCGAAGGAACTGTTACCTCGATTTCTCCCGATACCAAAATTCAACCCAATCAACCCCCGGTTTATCAGCTTGAAATTGAGTTAGAACAGAATTCTGTCATAGAAGACCAAGAAGAAATACCATTTAAACCTGGACAAACTGCAACCGCAGATATTATCATTCGTGAGCGTCGGATCGCCGATGTATTACTGGAACCGTTCCAAAAGTTTAAGAAGAATGGTATTGAACTTTAATTCTTGATTCTTCAGTTTGATGAGTTTGATCTCAATCCGACTCATCGTTATCTCGTTTTGAAAACACCAAAAATTTGAAATTCAATCAATCTGGGAGGCATTCACATGAGTTATTCAAATTATCCTTCTCGAAATCAGCAAGATAGAGCTATGAGCGAAGAACAATTTAATCAGGTGATTGATGCCATACTTTCTGGAAAATATTCTTGGGCTTGTGTTTTGATTCTGCGGTTTGCAGGTTATAATCCTTTGCATTATATTCCTTACCGCACTTACAATCGGTTAATCAAAGAACACGATCGTCGAGACGAAAACAATAATACTCGTTCCTGCCAATGCGATCGCATCCGACAAAAAGTTTCTTGAGAAAACTATTTTTTCATCGATTTTAAGATCCTCTTGATAACAAATTTGTTTACATTTTCCCTCAGCTTACCCTAAATCAAATCAAGGGTTTCTGGGGATGGTAAGTAAACCTAGAACTCTCACCTGTACTAAAACCCGCTTTCTTTGAGAAGGCGGGTTTTTATATAGGGTTTGCTGATTAAATCTCAAATCCTTTTCCGGTAAAAGTTTCAGCATTTTTAGGTCTTGAAAAAGTGCAAGCTTTTAGGTCAGTAGGGTTCAAAAATTTAGTATTTTGGGGAGACAAAGACGGAAAAATTGAGGAACAATTCTTACTCCTACCTTCTCTAAATTCCCCATTCCTCCTGATTCGGTGACTCCTGACTCCTGATTCGGTGAGGCAGTGCGGTGAGAGAGCGCGCGGTCTTGGGGTCTCCCCAAGTAGAGCGACTGGCGAACCCGAAGGGACGCACGCGGTTTCCGTATCGGAGCAACGGACGTTCCCGAAGGGTGACTCCTACCCCTACTAAAAGACTTTTTCAGCAAACCCTATATAAAAGTTCATATCGTTGGCCGACGATTAAATAGCCAAGAAATCGGCCAGCGTCAACACCGTTTCACCTATCGTTAAGCTGGTTTGACCTGTTGTTGGATCAACGCTGTCTAGCACAACACCTACAAGGCTTTCTCCATTAATTTCCGAGCCAATTTGAATTAAAGTAGCATCTGAATTTCCGTCACCATTGGAGTCAAAAACGGTTAGTATGATATTATCTGTGGAAACGGGTCCATAAACCACGATTAGATCCCCTTGTTCTAGGTTAAAATCAATCACTTGATCGGCTAGCAATGGGTCATTCTCAAGATTAACATCCTCTGTGGTTAAGACAAACAGATCGGAATTTTGGCCACCGCTCAAAACATCCCGGCCCAAATCACCGGAAATCACATCATTGCCTGTTCCACCAATTAAGGTGTCATCTCCTTTTCCACCCCAGAGAACATCGTTGCCTTCATCTCCATTGAGGAGATCCTGATCGGAATTTCCATTCAGGATATCGTCACCCGCACCCCCAGAAATCTGATCGTCTCCTCCTAGACCTTGGAGTTCGTCATTGGCGGCACTGCCTGAAAGAGTATCATTATCGGGAGTACCTTGAGGAATCTCGTCCGTGAATGCCTCAATGTTTTCGAGTTCAACTACTGTGAAGTCTGCTTCTGTGAGGGTGGTTGCTCCGGCTTCATCAACGGTTCCAAGAACCACTGCTAAAGTGACATCCTCTACACTCACTTCCGTAGCATCCAGCACCCCGTCGCCATCAAAATCAATGGTTTCCAGGGTGAGATTTTCTAGGGAGAGTTCTTCGATCAACCCCATGCGATCGCCTTCGCTGGAATTAAAGTCTACAATTAAATCTGAATCTTCCGGATCTACATTCAAAACAAAGGTATCGCTTCCTTCTCCTCCTTCGAGGGTATCACGACCTAAGTCGCTAGAGAGAAAATCATTACCAGTTGATCCGATCAGGGAGTCATTGCCTTTACCGCCCCAGATTGTATCATCTCCTGCGCCCCCTTCAAGGGTATCATTGTCGGAGTTGCCGTAGAGTAGGTCATTTCCTCCCGTGCCTGAGATGTAATCGTTGCCATCCAATCCCCATAACGTATCACTCCCAGATTCTCCTACCAGGGTATCGTCGCCGATCTCATTGTCCGAGTCGTCTTCAGAAGCGTCCAGGGAGTCTTCGTCTAAGTCATCTTCAGCATCGGGACGGTCTTCGTCGGAGTCATCTTCAGCATCAACCCGAGAATCATCCGAGTCGTCTTCAGAAACGTCCTGGGAGTCTTCGTCTAAGTCATCTTCAGCATCAACCTGAGAATCATCCGAGTCGTCTTCAGAAGCGTCCAGGGAGTCTTCGTCTAAGTCATCTTCAGCATCAACCCGAGAATCATCCGAGTCGTCTTCAGAAGCGTCCAGGGAGTCTTCGTCGGAGTCATCTTCAGCATCGGGACGGTTTTCGTCGGAGTCATCTGAAGAATTGTCTGGAACCGAGTCATCGAAGTTATCGTTGGAGTCTTCTTGATCCTCGATTTGATCATCGGATGAACTCTCATCACTAACCTCTTGATCAGAAGAGCGATCATCATCTGCTTCTGGGGTGTGATCATCATCTAATTCATCTTCAACTCCCTCTTCACTTTCTTCGAGTTGATCAACCAAGTCACCCAAATCTATTTCTTGATCAATATCTATGCGATCGAGGTCTATCTCTGTGTCTTCTGTAGCTTGATCTTCAGAGATAGGAAATTGAAATTGCTCCTCCTGTTCCTCCTGTCCGGTCTCATCGGTCTCAATCATTTCCAGTGTATCCGAATCTGACAGAGCGGCTGTACTATCGGTTGTTACGTGGCTTGATGAGGCTTGACCTGAAGCACCGAGACTAATACTGTTACCCTCACCAGAAATGGTTTCACCACTGTAGGCTTCTCCTGAGGGAGAGGTGGCACTGACCTGGCTACTACCCATAACCCCATTGTCACCAACAACACCGATGAGAGTGCCAGAGACGGTGCTAACTCCATTGGAAGTCGAGAGAGCAGATGAATCGTTATCAGGCATGACAAGATTCCAGAACGTAAAGCTCAGGTATTTTTTGACTTTTCCATTGAAGTGGATTTTTACATAACTGTGTTGCCAGTTTGGCAGAAATTGGAATTCCAGATCCCAACTGTATATTCAAAGTATATTCTAAAAATTAATTCATGCTAGAATTACGCATTTTGGTAAAGATTCAGTAAATACTGCCAAATTGGCAACCATTTGTCAAAAAACTCTTACATCTTAGGAAGGAAATGTAATTGATCCTAATTGCTGGCTATAGGAGAAAAATACAATGGCTATTTTTAGAGGGACCAATCAAAATGACACCCTTGAAGGTTCAGACCAAAATGACGAAATTCTAGGACGGGATGGGAATGATCTGATCCGTGGACGGGGTGGAGATGATGTGATTTCTGCCAGTCGGGGCGCGGATCTGGTTTTTGGAGGTAGTGGCAACGATCAAATCCTGGGAAGTAATGGCAACGATACCTTATTGGGAGAAGCGGGTAATGACCTGCTCGATGGAGGAGGTGAAGATGATATTCTTGAGGGGGGCGACGGTAACGACACGGTTCTTGGAGGTAGTAATACCATAGGCCCAGATTCCATTATCTTCCAACAATTTGACGCTGAGGGTAATCTCATTAGTGAAATTAATCTTCAAGTCCCAGGCGTGATCGGTACCGATCAGATAATCGGTGGTCTTGGAGAAGACCAACTGTTCGGCGGTGCAGGTAATGATCTGATGGACGCTGGTGCCAGCTTCACAAGCAACCCTGTATTTGACCCGAGTCCTGATTCTGTTCTCGGAGGTAATGGTGACGACTTCATGTTTGGAGGCGGTGGCGACGATACCATGCTGGGTGGTACGGGAGATGATACTATAGTTGGCGAGAGTGGTAACGATAACATCGATGCTTCCACAGGTAATGACTTTATTGTTGGAGGCGGTGATAACTTTGGTGTTGCTGACGGCAATGATACTATCCGTGCTGATGCTGGCAATGACACCGTACTTGCTAACGAAGGTAATGATGAAGTCTCCGGAGGACTGGGGGATGATTCGATTGACGGGGGAACGGGTGACGATACTCTCTTAGGACAAGCTGATCAAGATACAATAAACGGAGGCAGTGGCAACGATATCATTAATGGTTTCGGTAGCGGTTCACCGGGTCAACGAGATCTCTTAACAGGGGGTCCTGGTGCTGATACCTTTATCTTGGGAAATTCAGTGGACGGTGTAGATACAGCGTTCTACCTCAACCCCGATACCAGTGTTAATCCTCCCAGAGATGACTATGCAATTATTGTAGGTGGTCCGGGTGACACGATTCAATTAGCTGGATCACCGGAGATTTATTCATTACAGATCGGTCAAGCCTTCACTCCCAATGATGGATTGATTTTTGCTCTTACTACACCACCCCAATTAGTTGGTGTAGTTGTTAATGCTGGTGTCACTGGTAGCCCTAGTTTTTCATTCGTCTAAATCTGAGTGATCCGTAATCTTAGAGGCTTGCATAAAGATAGAATTGTAAGCTGGATTGAGTTGTTTTTCTTTCAAGAATTTTGGCTAAACAGCCACTGATATAGAATACTTAAATATTTGCTACAAATACTTCTGGGTATGTCATTCCTCCTTTCTACCTTGAGAAAAGGAGGATGTCAGAGAGTGGGGAGAACTGGGCCTGGAGTGCTTGGGTGAGGTTTTTTTTGAGTAAAAAGTACCTTTTTATTAATAAAAATTCTGATCACCATTCCTATTTCCCTAACTCCCCTCTCTCCAAAAATCGATTTGTAGTTTAACATGAAACCGCCCTGCTTCGACCGGGAGAACTGAGGGAAAAATTTTATCTGTAGCATTATTTTCTGTATTTTGTATAAGGAACTGCCCAAGTCAAAATTTAAAGCCAATTCTATAGAATTTGGCAATCTAGAACTTTTTACAGCAAGCCTAATCTATTAAGTTCTGTGGGGGTAATAGAATTTATGTCATCTCAAACTCTTTTCTTACAACCGACGGGTTCAACTACCGAAACCAACTTTGTGGAAGCGTCGGCAGATGCTCTATTCTTTAACTATAGTCAACCCGCTTCAGGCAGTTTAAGTTCGGTGGAATTAGAGGCGTTAGTCAGTGGAGGAGTCGCACAGGCAATTGCGAGTGCAGATGCAACTTTTATCAACGATCCCGCCTTCACCAGTCTATTTACTGAAGCTTTTGCTGAAGGAGAAGAGGAGGAATATAAAGTCAAGAACAAAAGTAAAGCCGAAGTCACGGCAACTTTTGAGATTCCCGCCAATGAAAGCTTTTCCTTTGACTTCTTAGCCGATATTTCTATAACCGCTAAAGAAATTGAAAATCCCGATGCAGAATTTAGCCGAGCCAGGGCTAAAACCACTTTTTTAGTCTTAGATACCACCGATCCGGATAATCCGAAGATTCTCGATTATTTTGGGATTCGGGGGCGGCTCATCTCCTCTGAAAATGTGGCAACAACAAACTCGCGCTCCAGTGGCAATATTAGCTTTACAACCAGCGTCGATCGAGATATTAATGGCAATAATGGTGAAGATTTCCTCGATGTGAGCATTCTTTCCGGAAACTATTCGCGTACCTTCAACAGCGATACCCGCATCTCGATCGTAGAAACCAATACCACTGCCACCAAGTTGTTGGGAGACACTTATATTGACAACCTGGGTTCAGATGTAATCTATGGCAGCATTTGGCAAGATGACATCGATGGCACCGGGGGTGCGGACAAAATCTATGGTAGCGCCAACAGAGATAACATCCAAGGTCAGGGTGGCAATGATATCCTCGAAGGTGGTGGTGGCCGAGATCGCCTCGCAGGAAATGGCGGCAATGATCGAATACACGGTGGTGACGGCCGAGATGTCATCATCGGAGGTCGGGGCAGCGACATCTTGGCCGGAGGTGAAGGTCAAGATGTTTTTGTATTTGCGGAAGGAAACAGTTTTCTTCGTCGTGAACTGGATATCATTCAAGACTTTGAACTCGGCCAGGATCAAGTGGAATTCCGCAACTTCGGCAATTTTGATCCCTTATCTCTGCTTGAGGATACCGGATTGGGTGCAATTCTCACCTTAAATACAGGCGGACAACTTTTATTTGAAGGAATGAGTTCCAATCAACTCAGTAATGCTGACTTCCTTTTCGCTTAAAGGTTTTTCAAGCTTGATGTAGAACAAGCGGTCGTGGTGAGGATTCCCAATCACTACCGCTTGTTCTGCATAAAACTCTGAACACCAAACAAGAATTACTTTGATGTCACAAACTCTTTTTTTACAACCGACGGGTTCAACAACAGATACAAATTTTGTTGAGGCAACAGCAAGTTCTGTATTCTCGAACTACAGTCAACCCGCTTCAAATAGTATGACTTCGGTTGAATTACAACAGTTAGTCAGTGGAGGGGTAGCGCAGGCGATTAATAGTGCAGATGCAACGATGATCGACGATCCCGGCTTCAGCAGTTTGTTTACTGAATCCTTTGCCGAAGGAGAAGAGGCGGAATACGAGGTCAACAACGAAAGTGAAGCTCAAGTCCGGGCAACTTTTGAGATTCCCGCCAATGAAACCTTTTCCTTTAACTTCTTAGCCGATATTTCTTTAACCGCTAAAGAAATTGAAAATCCCGATGCAGAATTTAGCCGGGCTAAATCTAAAACCACTTTTTTAGTCTTAGATACCACCGATCCGGATAATCCGAAGATTCTCGATTACTTTGGGATGAAGGGTCAACTCACCTCCTCCAAGTATGTGGCGAGGGCAAACTCGTACTCCAGCCGCCATGTTACTTTTCAAACCGATACCAATCGAGATATTAATGGCAATAACGGTGAAGATTTCCTCGATGCGAGCGCTCTTTCTGGAACTTATTCGCGCACTTTTAGCAGCGATACCCGCATCTCCATCGTCGAAACCAATACCACTGCCACCAAGTTGTTGGGAGATACTTATATTGACAACCTGGGTTCAGATGTAAAGTATGGCAGCATCTACGACGATCCACTGCTGTTTGGTGGCTGGGGTGCTGACAAAATCTATGGTAGCGCCAACGCAGATCGGCTGATCGGTCTGGGTGGTAATGACATCCTCGAAGGCGGTAGTGGCCCCGATCGCCTGGGGGGAAATGGCGGCGACGATAAAATACATGGCGGTGACGGCGAAGATACCATAGCCGGGGGTTGGGGTAACGACACCTTGGCAGGCGGTGAAGGTGAAGATGTTTTTGTTTTCGATCGCGGAAGTATTTTTGGCAATGATGATCTAGATGTTATTCTAGACTTTGAACCGGGCAAGGATGAAGTGCAATTCCTCAGCTTGGGCAATTTTGATCCCTTATCTGCGATCGAGGATAGCGAATCGGGTGCAATTCTAACACTCGATCGAGGCGGACAAATTCTGTTTGAAGGAGTCAGTTCCAATCAGCTCAATAGCGATCACTTCAAGTCGGGGCTGTTTAGTTGGCTCTCAGAAATTTTATAACCTAATAAGCCCAGTTTCTCAAGGGAAGATGCCTAAAATTTAGGCTTCCCTTTTATCGAAACTGGGTTCTTTGATTAAGCCTAGACTTAACCATTACTAGAGTTCTAATCTGCGACGATAAATCCTTCTTTGATTAACGACGCAAGTAAGGGCAAAATAACGATTTCTAGGTCAGCCTCCGGCAACCACTCAGCGACATCTTTGGCAGTAAACGTCTCCGTTGTAAATAGCTTGTTCACCAGCTTTTTGATCAGATCAATATCTAAGCCTTTAAACATCAGCTTTTTCTTACCGGTCACTAACTGACACTTTCCTTCATCTAGAAATTCGACGAGAACTTTTTGGTGCTTTGCAACTCTGAGGCGAGTATCCAGTTCTTGCTCAAATAAGTTAAATCCAACTTGATTGGGCAGAGAAATTTCGGGATGACGACTGCTACCCTTTAAGGACTGAAATCGCACATAACCTTGACTCAACTCCTGTTGTTTGACTCTCAAAGTTGTACTGAGGTGATCGAGTAACCTCTGGCTGTACTCTTGCAACTGAGCAGTATCTCCCTGGGGGATCAAAGGTAAATTTTTCCGCCAAATTTCTTCATCTTTAATTTGGTCAATCATCCAATCCAATAAGTCGCTTCCGACAAAACAACGCACACCCATTGTCAGATGCAGAGAAGGTTGATTTTGGGCGATCGCATAGTGCCAATGTCCGCGAGGAATATAAAGAAGATCCCCTGGTTTAAGAACACATCGGAGGTATGGAGGTTCTTCTGGTGGCTTCTGAGAACCGGGACGCCACCGTTCTCGGGGATAGGGCTGAGTTTCCCCAAAAACAAACCATTCTTTTTCTCCTTCAATCTGAAACACGAATACTTCGTGGGTATCGTAATGACATTCAAACCCTTGATAACCAGGCCAAGAACAGTAGAGGTTAATATGCGTTTTACTATGACCTATTTCTCGTTGTAGTCCCCATTCGAGATCTGCTAAAGCCGGTATTCGATCGTGAAGATGATCTACTGCTAAAGTCGCCCCTTCTCGACAGCGTTTTGCCCACTCTGTAGGGTCACACTCGGGTAGGTAATCGCCTCGAACAACAAATCGTAAATGAGGATACTGAATCTTGTGATAGTTAAGTAAATGATTAAGCTGTTGCCAAGAAAATAAATGCTTAAACTTTCCCGGTTGTTCACCGGGGATAAAAACGGCTTGTTGCGTCCAGTTTTCGGCTAAAAACTTTTCAACTGGATAAGGATGGAGAATACTAGAGAGAGTTTGCATGGTCTTGAGAAATGGTTTGGAATGAGTAATGGGCGCTTAACGGTTTCTAAGCCTTCAAAGGTCTAAAAATCTAAATCAATATCCTTAGAATTGGAAATGATACCCCAAATCTCGAAAGCGGAATTAATATTTTATTAGATATTCTAGGATATAAAATTCTCAGCTTTTTTGTTGCCAGATTGGCAGAAAATTGAAGAAGGAGTCAGGAGTCAGGAGACAGGAGACAGGAGACAGGAGTTAGGAGTTAGGAGTTAGGAGACAGGAGTTAGGAGTTAGGAGTTAGGAGTTAGGAGTTAGGAGTTAGGAGTTAGGAGTTAGGAGTTAGGAGTTAGGAGTCAGAATCAATGGGTTGGGACGTGTAGACGGTGGGGATTTATACCCCATAAGGCTGTTAAATAGTTTTCATAAACCTATAGATTTTTTAGAGGCTAACACTGCTTTTTTGGTTGGAAAATTTCCGAGAATTCAGTGAATTTATGATCAAATCCTCTAAAGCCAAAACAGGTTGTAGATCTCCATAAAGCTTAGATTTATTCTCAGCAATTCGTTGACGAATAGATTGACGAAATTCCACATCTTCAGCCAAACGAACCGCAATTGAAACATAATCATCGGGGTCAGCAGCAATCGTTTCTTCAATACCCATCCTTTTCAAAAAAGCCAAGGTGTGCCGACTTCGCATTAATTCTCCCGGTAAAGTAACCAAGGGAATATTATAAGCAATCGCTTCCAAACTCGAATTACATCCCGACCAACCCATACTATCAAGAAATACATCGGCTAAAGCCGTTGTTGCTGCAAATTGACCCGCTTGTAAACGAGGTAAAAAGATGCAGTAATCCTGATAATTGAGTCCCCATTCCTCAAAAGCATGACTTAAACGTTGACCAAAAACTTTTGTTACCCTTTCACTGGCATCACCGTGATATTTAATAAACACAAACTTACAGGTTTTTAGCTGTTGAGCAATGCGAGGAAAAACATCATCATGTTGGGGTAAATACTTGTAAAGCGATTGACAACACCAAA
>JAYKHV010000080.1:0-15522 GCA_035285085.1 Lyngbya sp.
TTGAAGAAGGAGTCAGGAGGACCGAGTCAGGAGTCAGGAGGGAAAATTGCATGGGGATTCGCGCCCCCAAACAATTTTGATCACCGCGGGTGACGGTGGGGTATTAAACCCATAAGAGAAATGATAAAAATGGAGTCATAAATTGAGAATTTATTAACTTAAAAGTTCAATTTACAGAAACTTTTGCAAGTATTGAATGAGTTGAGGAGTTTGCATCACGCCTTTAATGCGACAGGCGAGTTCACCGTCGATAAATAAGAGCGAAGTGGGTGAAGCTTTAATTTCATGTTGAGCGGCGAGTTGAGGATATTTATCGGTACTAATTTTAATCACTTGAATTTTGTTTCCCATTTGAGTTTTAAGCTGTTCTAAAATGGGAGCATAGGTTTGAGAATAGGGACATTGATTAGAATAAAAACAGACCAATACCGGAATTGGTGTATTTTTAATTAAATCATCTAGGCTTGAAAATTGCTTTTTAACAGCCATTTTTGGGTTGAACCTCAATTGCTAACGTCTTATTTTTCGAGTTTAATGGTCGCGACAACCTGAGCGTGATCGGATTGCCAACTTTCTACTTCATCATAACTCAACGTTTCATCAATTAAATGATCGTTGAGTAGGGAAACATATTCCACTTGACCCAAACGACCGGGATTTTGAGCCACCCATTCTTGACTCACTAAAATATGATCGAGTGCTTCATAATAACCGTTGTAAATGTGGGTATAATAAAAATCTCCATAACTTTGACGGGCTTGAATATCTTTCACACTGTAGAGTAAAACATCCCAGATTTTCTTCTTTTTTTCAAAGGGAAGTTTTTCCCAAGGCGGTTGTCCGGTAACAATTTGAGTGGTGACGGATAAACCGCTATCATTGACATCACCCAAAACAATCACGGGATGTTGTCGATTTTGTAAGGTTTCCATCAAAATCATCCGTAAAGCTAAGGTTGAATGTGCCTACTTTGAAGTTTTTGGGCGGCATATTTTTTAATGAAAGAGCGGTTAAATAATTTTTGAGGTTAAAAAACAATAGGGAGTGGTTTGTTTATCCGAAAATTCAGATTACCACTCCTATTGTCATCGATAAGTTTAGGGTTCTTGTTGGGGGGGAGAAATTTGATTGGTATTGATCGGACAAGCGGGAGAAGCCTCTATTTCTTCGACTTTGCGAACTTTGCGAATCAGTGTAATTTCTTCTTCCCGACGAACAATAGTCCGAACCGGAGTCACACAAACAATATCATTGCGATCGCGCATTTCCCAAATAGCCGGATCGTTAATAATCTTCGGCCAATCGATATTACCAATAGGCTGAGATGGCTTTTCTTTGGAAGGAGCGGGTTGAGGTTGACTCGGTTTCGGGAGTTTAACTTCTTCAATTGCTAGGACAACTTGACCTTTATTATCCTCTTTAACCGTATCAAAAAACAGTCCAAACAGGGTGGTTTTTTCGAGGACT
The DNA here is from genome assembly GCA_035285085.1 of Lyngbya sp. Taxonomy (GTDB): domain Bacteria; phylum Cyanobacteriota; class Cyanobacteriia; order Cyanobacteriales; family Microcoleaceae; genus Capilliphycus. Next base: position 1,468 of record JAYKHV010000080.1, read on the forward strand.
TTAAGATTGAGTCTGTCCTTGTATCCATTCAGAGAACACCAACTCTCCGAAACGGCGTATTCTGTGCCTTGTTCGGGATATTTGGTAATAAATTTTCCGCCATTAACCCAGAGCATCGCCCAAGGCTCTAGCTTAAATTTTTCGTCCTGTTGCTGCCAGTAACTAATGTCTCCTTTTTCAACTTTTATTTGGTATTCTCCCGGTTCTAAATCAATGAAGTTAAAATTGTGTCTTCTGATACTTTTAAGTTGGTTTTGATTGAGTTTCCAACAATTATTTTGGCTATTAATTGTGAGTCGTTTTTGAACAGAAGAAGGGATTTGTGTAAAGGAAACTTCAACTTCTCCACCGTGACTTTGACGGGCATCAATATCGAGGAATAATGCACAAACTGTAGCTTTTTGATTGGGTTTAATTTCCAGGGTCAACACATCATTGAAGCCGTTGAGTGTTGTCCAGGTTGTCCCCACTTCTAATCCGGTATTTAGATTAACAAAGGGGGCGTTATTATGTCCATAAATCCAAAGTATGACTAAGGGTTCACCCTTTTCAGATCCGGATGAGAAACTATACCAACCTTTTTCGAGTTTGATCGAATATTCCCCGTGTTCTAAAGTAATAGATTTGGCGGTTTTTGATTGTAAGTCATTATCCATTTGTCCTTGGTTAATGACATAACAACTCTCTTGACTATCGATAGTTAATTTTTTCATGGTTTTATCTCCAATGCAGTTTTTACGGTTGGATTGACTCTCCCGAAAGATAATCTATTTGCGGACAGACTCACTGTATTTAAGATCTTCCCTCTCTGATGCTCAAAGATAAAAATATTGATTTTCAATAATTTTATCAAACTTTAGAAGCGGGAGGATTAAGTTAAGCTTAAGAAATTCTAATTTTGATCGAAAGCCGGGAGTTACCTTCTTACAACTTGCTGATTCAGTGAGTGACAATACTCAATTTAAGCTGATTTTGAACAGAAATGTTCAATTCAAAATTGAGCTAGATTGCCATCTCACTGAAAATTTGGGCAAAATTTCAGGGGGTTTTAGCTATCTCCTGTCTACAGAAGATTAAGACCGAGAAGGCGAAACTTGATTGCTGTTGACAGGACAAGCGGGAGAAGCGTCTACTTCTTCAACTTTGCGAACTTTACGAACCAAAATTACTTCCTCTTCACGACGCACAATTGTCCGCACGGGAGATACACAAACAATGTCAGCTTGAGAATCTCGGGCAAAGCTATCAAAGCTTAAATTTTTGATAAAATCACCGATGACAATGGGGTTAACAGGTTGTTTCTTTTCTGTGACAGAATCTGAAGTTCCGGCGACATTGCGACTCCCACAAATGACGCTTTCTAAGACAACAGTAAAGCCTTTGAGACTATCCTGTTTGGTGAAGCTTTGTCCGCCTGTTCCTTGGGAAACCCGAGCAAATTCTTGTTGTAATTCTTCTCGATGTTTGCTTTTGGAAGTCCCAAAATAGGTATGAACTTTAACTTGGTTGTTTTTTGCGGCTTTGATGGCTTGGTTGGCGGCTTCGATATCCTCTTTTGACACTTCTGAACCCCCGCCTTCGAGGGCTTCATCTCCGAGATAAAAAATCCCTCGGGCGGCACCGGGTCGCCAATCAAAATGGTTGGCAATATCTTCAATGGCTCGCGCTCCATCTTCTTGAGCGCCCGCCGAGGGAAGTTCTCCCCGTTTACGACCCCGAATTTTAGATTCTGAAACTTTGCAAACTTTGAGCAGATAATCCCGAATGGTGCGATTAAAATTGGTACCGTTCCATGTTCCTTCTACTCCAAACCAAGCAATCCTTAAATCAGAAGGACAACTGGAAGCGGCGGCTTTAATCGAAACTGAGGCGGCTTCACTTAAAGCCTGAGCTTCATCTCTCATGGAGGGACTGGTATCAATTACAATCACCAAATCAACGGCGGGGGTGGAATTTCCCTGAGGATTCGTCATTATTTTCTCCTTAAATTTATGGCAACCTAAATTTTGATTACTTCTAGAAGTCTTAATTTTTAAGTCCGATTAGAAGACTTTGCTCTTGCTACTCACACCTAAAAGAATTGTCTACAGTAATCCTTTAACTATTTTAAACTATCATAGTTCTGTTAACCTTGCCCCAGAACAGCTTGTAATTTTTTGTAAAGGATAGGATTATCTTTTTGTTCACAGAGTTGTAGAGCTTGTTTGAAATCTGGAATGGCTTTTTGATTGTCTCTCAACTGCTGATAAACTAATCCCCGATTGTAGAAAGCTTCGGCGTAATTCGGATCGCTCAAAATGGCTTTGTTGTAATCTTCTATCGCTTTTTCATACTCTTTGCGTTCGTAGTAAACATTACCTCGATTATTGTAAGCTTCGGCATAGTTGGGATTAATTTTAATCGCTTGATCGTAATCTTCAAGCGCTTTGACATAATCATTTAAGTCATAATAAACGGTACCTCGATTGTTGTAAGCCTCAGCATAATTCGGGTTGATCTCTATCGCTTGGTTATAATCGTCTAGAACGTCTCGATTTTTTTGTAGGGCATAACTGGCGGCACCGCGATTGTTATGGGCTTCGGCATAGTTGGAGTTTAATTGTAGGGCTTGACTGTAATCGGCGATCGCCTGTTGATATTCTCCGAGTTGATGATAAGCCGTACCCCGGTTGTAATAAGCGCGATAAAATTGGGGCTTTAAAGTGACGGCTTGAGTATAATCTTCAATTGCTTTTTGGTATTCTTCTAAGATGTAGTAAGTATTGCCGCGATTATTGTAAGCCTCAGCAGATTTCCTATCGATCTCAATGGCTTGAGTATAGTCTTCGATGGCTTGTTGATACTGTCGAAGTAGGTAGTGAGTATTGGCTTTATGGTAATAGGCATCTGCCGAATTTGCATAAGTTGTGATCGCTTGTTCGTAGGCTGCTATCGCCTCGGGATATTCTTGTTTTTGTTCGTGTTCCTGACCTTGTTTATCGTAAACCTCAGAGCGGTCTTGCCTGTTTTTTAACAAGGCCGGCACAACTAACACAAATACAAACAAGAGAACACTACCTGCAATAATAAAAATTGCCACTAACAAGGCTCTCTCCACTATCTTGACGAAAATTCTGATAGCTTTCGGGGGTGCAGACGTTAAAGGTGGTTGATTTGGCGGCATCGGCACGGGTCTGACAGGGCTATAAAGTCAAACTGTCGTCAGTGGGTGCTACTTAACCGTTGACGCAATTACTGCGGTCAATTTTCAGTAATTCCCTACTTTCATCTAACTCCTCAGCTACTCGATCAAATTGGGGTACACGATTGAACTTAGTCCTGTAGCCCCTACCGCTACACCACTGGATTCAACCGTGCTTTCCCCTGATTTTCAATGGTCACTCGGGCCGCTTTTCTCAATAGAAATTCCTTACCTGTTGCTTGGCCATTTATCCGGTGAATAAACGGCTTTCAGAGAAAACCAAATTTCTATTTATAAGGTTGAGCAATGGCCTTATCGGGATTCTTGTTGAACACCCGATACCTGAGTGGTATTGATCGGACAAGCCGGAGAAGCGTCAAATTCTTCTACCTTGCGAACCTTACGAATCAGAACGATTTCTTCTTCACGACGAACGATAGTGCGGACTGGAGTCAGACACACGATGTCGATATTGGGGTCGCGTGCAAAGCTATCAAAGTGTAAAGCGTCCAGGTTGCTCGGAATAATTTGACCTTTATTTTGATCACTCATAATTCTCTAAATGAAAGATGGACTAGGTTGATAAACTTCGTGTCTCAGTATAACTTCCTTTATGACAACCTGCCAATACCTCAAAAGTAATGTTTTATCAAAATTGTGAAGTTATCTAGTCTTCTAGATTTTATAAAACTTATTTAAACTCATATTAATCTAGATTAATTTTCCACCCAAGTACATTGACAAAGAGAACCTCACCCCCATTTCCCCAACAGCATATTTGTGTGGTTTTGTCAATCCCAAAAGTTAATATATATTTGGACTGAAATCCAATTTTATTTTGAATAAAAAATCTACTTATTAATTGCAGAAGTCCAGAGAAAAAAGTAGAGAGGAAAAAACATCTCCTCTCTCCCAAAAGCCGTAAATTTTGAAATTCAAACTCTATCGAAGGGAGGACGACATCATGTCTTGAAAAGGTCGAGTAATCCAATTAAAAGCCACCCGAACTTGATGATCGAACGTTGGGAAACGATAAAGATAAATCAAACGGCGGGCCAGATGCGCCATTTGCCCTTCCAACTTAATCCCCAAACCGGTGAGGGTAGCATCATCGGTTCCCAAAGTCATCATTTCACCCAAACCCTGATAGCGGAAGGGTAACAAAGGCCGTCCGGTGATCGAAGCCCAAATATTCCATCCCGTATAGTCAGCTTGTTGAAACGCCGCTTGAGCGGTGGTCGGCACCTTTTGACCCTCAGCATCCTGACAATCGGCCAGATCTCCCAAGGCAAAAATCTCGGGATGGTCAACAACTTGCAACGTGGTGGTCGTCACCACCTGACCCCGCCGATTATGCTTCAAGGGTAGGGACTGGACAATGGGCGAAATTTTCGTTCCCACCGTCGACAACACCACATCCACCGGAATGGTATCCACCTGTTGGCGATACTCCAACGCCATCGTCTCCGCTTCAATGGATTGAACCGTTGTCTCCAAATCAACCCAAACTCGGCGTTCTTCCAGGGCGCGTTGGGCCGCTTCTCGGTTAAAACTGGGTGAACCCCGTAAAATCCCATCTTCTCGTTCAATCAGGCGTAACCGTCCCCGGTCTTGGAGTCGATCGGCTAGCTTACAGGCCAACTCTACGCCACTGTAACCGCCACCGACGATCGCAATCCGAATTTTATCGCGATCGCTAGCTTCATAAACCCTAAGCCGTTCTTCGAGGCGATAGGCATCTTCGAGAGTCCGGAAAGGGATTGCATATTCGGCCGCTCCCGGTACAATATCAAGGGGAGTTTCACCCCCCATCGCCAAAACCAAATAATCATAACGGAGAGGTTCACCTTCAGCAAGTTGAACTTGCTTGGCTTCGATATCGATAGCGCTGACCCGTTGCTGACAAAAACGGATATTTGTATTTTGCAACAGTTGTTCAAAGGGGGGGGCAATTTCCCAACTTTGCAGTTCTCCGGTCAGCAGTTCGTACAAAAACGGAGAAAACAAAAAGCGATCGCGGCTGTCCACCAGAGTGATTTCCGGCTGTTCGGACTTCCGCCAGGGTAAATCATTTAAGCGTAGGGCGCTATAGAGTCCACCAAAGCCTCCACCCAAAATACAGATGCGGGTTGGTTGTTCAGTCATAGTTTGTGGATGAGGAATGAATCAGTAATCAAGCCGTTTCTCTATAGGATAACAAGGCTGCCGGGTATTTTCTGTCTGTCGTTGGGAGTTTAGTCTTGAGTGAAAATACGGGTAAGTGTACGGTTTATGGCGGAGTCTGTCGGTTAACTGATGCAAGATAGAAAATAGAAGGTGTTAGCTGTAAACCATTAACCCATGCCGCAAGAGAAGTTATTCGGACGTTTGCATTACAGTAAATTGTTGGTGCTACAGTTGCAAAGACGACTGCAAGCATTGGGTCTCGATCCGGGGCCTATCAATGGAAGATTGAATCCTGAAACAGAAGCGGCAATAGAAGCAGCACAACGAACTTATGGGGTGTATGGAGGGAAAGCCCAAGCTGCTTATTTTGTTGTCATTCCGGGTCAGTCAGAAGATTTACCTAAAATAGCCGAACAAGTGATTTTATTGGGGGTGCCGGAAACTGGTGTTTATCAACGCCATATTCCTTTTGATCCCAAAGTTGCCGTCGGGCCGTTCTCTAATCCGGAAATTGCCAAGCGCTGGCAACATTATCTCCGAGATTTTGGCTTAAGTCAAGCTCGAATTTACTATGGATGTTAGGGTTTTGTCATCGGTTTCCGGTTTTGGCATTTCAGCAATAATAACCTCCTTTCTGGAGAGAAATTCTACCCTTTTGCCCTAAAATTTTCAAGTAAAACGTGTAATTTTTCTCCAATTTTTTTAACCATGAAAACCCTCACCAAAAAAACGTTTATCCTGGGCAATAAGCGACAATTATCTCGACTAAATCGGTTTTGGGGTCGCCTGTTGCGCGAGGTTTTAGAAGTTTTGATTATTTTAACTGCCGTTATTTTGGTTTTGCTTTCTATTTTATCTTTAGAAAATGTTTTAGAACAACAAACAAGTTGGGGTCAGTTGTTTATTCGTTCGATAGAAGAATCTCGAATTTTAGGCACATTTGAAAGTATTAGTATTGTCACGGCTTTAGTGGTTTATTTGCGACGGGGCAAGAAACAATCCCATTATGAAGCTTGGCAGGTTATAGACTCGGCTCAAGGCTTAGAATTTAGTCATGCTCGGGTTAAAGCGTTAGAAGAATTAGCCAAAGATGGAATTAGTTTAAAGGGTTTATTGTTGCCAAAAGCCAATCTTGAACAAGTGCATTTAGTGGATGGAGATTTTAAAGAAGTTAACCTACAAGGCGCCAAACTTCAAGAAGCAAACTTGCAAGGAAGTACCTTTGAATTGACTCAACTCCAAGGAGCGAATTTATGGAAAGCTAACCTTCAAGAAACCTTCTTTCTTCTGACGCAAATGCAAAAAATTAACTTGAGTTCTGCTAATCTCAGTTATGCCGATTTACAAGGGGTTAATCTGTTAGAAGCTAACCTGCAAAAAGCAAATCTTCAAGGGGCTTATATTCTCGGAAATTTGCAAGGGGCAGATTTTCAAGAAGCCAATCTTCAAGGTACAATTCTCGAAGGTGCTTATCTCAAAGATGCGAATTTTCAAGATGCAAACCTGCGAGGAGCTAATCTCAAAGACGCGAATTTACAGGGCGTTAATTTTCAAGGGGCGAATTTGCAGGGTGTTAATTTTCAAAATGCCAAAGGATTACATCCCTCGCAAGTTTGGGCGGCTCAAAATTGGGAATTGGCACGATATTCTAAAGATTTTCTCTATAAATTGGGGTTGAAACTAGAATAAATTATGTTATAATTATACTCAGGATCAATTCCTAACTCCCGCAATCTTCGCGCCAATTCTTCTGCTCTGGCTTCGGCAATTTCTGCTCGTAAACGTTGTTTTTCTGCCTCTTGCAGTGCCAACTCCGCGTCAGTCAAAATCCAAATAACTCAAGCGAGTATCATATCCATCGTGAAGGCGAGGAATATCCACCACTTGTGTATAGTCTCACAATATTCTAAATCTTTGAGTTAGACCAGAATTTTGATAGTCATTCTATGGTTTTTTGGTCGAGCTTTGTGTCGATCTGAAAACCAATGCCAGATCTCAAGATTCTTGCTGTTTTTTTTCTGTATTTTTGCTTTTTTTTTATTAAGTATCTGTGTGATTACCGGGTGGTTTGAGAGGACTTATCAATAATCAAATCAGTCAAACTTGTACGACCAATCTCTGGTATAATCAAGGTGTTGAAATCAGGTGATGTCTTCCACTGTTGCCAGCTTAATTGCAGCAATGGAATAGCACTTGTGGCAATGAATAGGGCAATCAGTAAACCGATCAGACCATCGAGCCAAAAGCATTGGAAAGCGTAAATTGCGATCGCAGCGATCACCACTCCCACAGAACTCGCCAAATCAGCTAAGATATGCAGAAAAGCCCCTCGTACATTCAAATTGACTTGGCTATCTTCATGGAGCAGAATAATCCCAATTGCATTAATTGCTAGACCAATTGTTGCTGTTACAAACATCGGTCCGCTGAGGATCTGATCTGGAGGTTGCATCAAGTGCTGAATCCCTTCCCAAGCGATTGCTCCTGCCATTACAATCAATCCTAAGCTATTGACAAAGGCGGCGATCGCATCTAAACGAGGTTGTCCGGGTAGGCGACGAACAAAAGCCAAGCGCATCAACCAACTCGCACTCAAAGCTAGTAAAATTGCGCCCGAATCTGCAACCATATGCCAGGCATCTGATCGCAAAGCCAGGCTATGACTCCAATACCCAGCCAACCATTCTACGATCGCAAATATCAATATTGCAACTAACATTACACCTAACCTAAAACCTTGTCTGCCTGAAATCTCTGGTAGACCTATACAGGTTGGAGAATTGCAATTATGCCAAAAATAAGCCATTTATCTTATCCTTTTTATCATTTTTATCGTTAATTCAGATAGCTCAGGGTGAGCAGATTGAACCACTCACCCCTACACTTTCCTAACAAGAAAATCAGGAGTTAGTTAGGTAAAAAAATCTTAAGGGAGAACTACGTTAAACCAGAATTCAAAGTCATCTAATAAAGCTAAGAAGTCTTTGAAATCTTGAATGTTGCCGCCAGAGCTAAAGTCCACATCGGAAATCTCTTTCTCACCTAGAATGACATCATCGAGATCGCTACGATTAATGATGATAGTGGTATTGGGAGTAACACTCAGTTTGTCCTCCGTGTAAGTCAACACTCCATTTTCAACGGAGAGCAGATACTGTTCATTGATGTCAGGGAAGATCATATTGAAGGTGTATTCATGCTTGGCTGCTTCTGGACCATTGAGCCGGATTGCGAGGTAGTCAAACAGCAAGTCTGAGGTCATGGAATGGAGGATATCAGGGCTGCCTGTAGCGGGGGTAGCTACGTTTGTGTTGACACCATCGCGCAACTCTTTGGCACCACCGAGGAAGAAATTACGCCAAGGACCAGATTCGGCTTGATAGCCCAGTTGTTCGAGGGCGTCAGCTTCCAGTTGGGTTGCATAGTAACATGTAGTAAACCCTGGATCGATATAAGGGGGAAGATTGTCCTTACAGAAGCCGAAGACCACATCACTCATCACCTGAGCGACCCAACGGTATTCACCATTGGCATAATCGGTTTTGGCTTTTTCAATGGCGACGGCGGGTCCACCCATATATTCGATATATTTAGCACCGGCCCCTTCTGGAGGGAGGGAATAAAGGTGGGCAGGATTGCCATCAAACCAACCAAGATAGTATTGATAAACGGCTTTGACATCGTGGTTGAGAGAACCGTAGTAGCCTCGATTGTACCATTCCTTTGCTAGAGAATCAGGTAGTTGCAACATCTCAGCAATTTCCAGCATGGTGTAGCCTTTGTTCGCCAGACGCAGGGTTTGGTCGTGGATGTACTTGTACAAATCTCGTTGCTTCTTCAAATACTCCACCACTTCGTTCTCGGGGGTCTCATCCTTGTCCCAAGTCGGCCAGTGGTGGCTCGCGAACACCACTTTGACATCATCCCCAAAAAGTTTGATCGTCTCGCTGAGGTAGTTAGCCCAAGCAATAGAATCCCGCACTTTAGCCCCACGCAAGGTATAGAGGTTGTGCAGGGTATGGGTTGCATCCTCAGAAGCGCAGAGGGCGTGAAACTCTGGAAAATAGAACATCATTTCGGCCGGGGCTTCAGAACCTGGCACGTTCTGAAAAACGATATCTATCCCATCAGCCGTAATTTTCTTCTCAGTTCGACGGATGATATCGGTGGGAGGAATTAGGGATATGGTACCTGTTGAGGTAGTTTTACCCAAACCGCCATCCACCTGTCCGGTCTCGCTTTTGTCGATCAAGTTGCCGTACATATAAGAAGCGCGACGGCTCATGACGTTACCCGCGAAAACGTTTTCACTGACGGCTTCTTCTAAAAAGCCTTCGGGGGCATAAATAGAGACTCCATTGGGGTTCTTGTCAGATTTAACATCCTCTGGATTGACAATGCCTTTGACTCCGGCAAAGTGATCCACGTGGCTGTGAGTGTAGATAACCGCAGAAACTGGTAAAGCCTTCCCGGGACGCCTCCGTGGGTGCTTTGGCAAATCCATAGTCCCCTGAGGGTTATTAATGTTAGCATTCGCCAAATCTAGAGCCGCCTTAGCAGTTTCGTTGGAAGTTAAGGGATCGATAACGATCCAGCCTGTATCTCCTTCAACCAGGGTCATTACAGCTAGATCATAGCCTCGAAGTTGATAAATTCCTGGCACAACTTCGTACAGCCCGTGTTGCATATTAATTTGAGATACTCGCCACAGACTGGGGTTAACGGTATCTGGAGCTTCGGGTAAGTTCTCAGGCGTTGAGGGAACACTTTCTGTTCCTAGCAAGAACTTATACTGATCTAAATTCCAAATTGAACCTGACTCTTCTGGAATCAAAACCGGATCGTTAAGTTTCCCGATAAATCCCTTTGTTGCCAGACTAAAATCTTCGGTATTTTCAAAGGGTAAATCGTTCAAAACTTGTGCGTTAGCCTCTACAGTAGTTGGCTCGGCACCATTGCTAGCAGCGAGGGCAGCAGCAGGACTCATTTGCATCCAAGCAATAAGAACAGCTGCAAAAACTGCCAGCCAATTGCTTGGTGATTTGATGCACTTCATTGAATTAAACAACCTTTAGTGGTTTACACAATCATTACTAAAACTAGCATGAGGCAAAAAGGTTCCCCATGATAACAATGATAACCATTCTTATTCTGCTAGCTTAATAACATTCACAGGTACGAATCTTAGTCTAAGAATAATAAATATGTCAATTAATCCAACGTGAGTTCGACGGACCAGACAAAGGTGAATATTGGCTGAGACTAATTTTGAAAGATATTGTATCCCGTTTGAACATTACCCAAATCTTCTGTGAAATGGACAATTTTTGGCTTGATAGGAGAGGGGTTGGGGGACAGGTGAAAACAAAATTTGAGTTCGACTTTGAAACAAGGCTGCCAGAATTGGGGGCAAGGGGGGCGCAGAATTGGGGGTTCGGGGACAATATTCTCCGTTCCGATTTCAAAACACTAAAAGTAAAAATGATCTTATTTTTCTTCAACAGGTAAAGCGTAAATTCCCAAATGATTGGCGATGGGACGTTGACGCATGGGAATCCGACTATGAAACGGTGCATTTAAAACTTTGGCGTTAGTTCCCTCGGAAATCACTAAGGTTGTCGAACCGCCACCATCCAAATTTAACGCCGTTTCAACGCCTTCTATTTCTTGGATAATATCGGTTAAAGTGGCTAAAGTTGCCCCCTGACTATACAACGATTGACGACCATCAATTAAAATTAACCATAAAGTTTCCCCTGACTTGTCAATTGCAACGGCAGTTCGCGGAAATTTTTTATTGATATCCGAGAACTTTTTGAATTTAACAGGTTGACCTCTCTCAATTAAAATCATATTTCCCGCCAAACCATGAACGGTATTCTTAGGACAAGTATCCGGTAAGATTTCAGCCTTTTTTTCAGGAGAAATACAAAGCACTGACCAACCTTTGTTTACATTTGAATAAATTTTTCCCTGAGAAATTGCCTGTCCCAAAATATTAACCCGCTCTCCTGAATAGGGATAATAATCTATCGGACCATTTACATAAAAGGGATGAAAGAAACTGCCATTTATTGCCAGTTGAAGATCATACTTTTGTAAAAATTCGGATGTGGTTTGAGCGGCGATATCTCGTTTATCCTCTCCCGGTTCTCCCGGTGTTACTAACAGTTCGATTCCGGGTTCTGTTAAATCTATTTTAACAAGATGAATCATTAACGCATCGGGTTTTGTACGGCGAATTCTTTGGTAAGTAATGCCTTTGAAAAGTTGCTGTTCTTGTTTAGAAAGGGGGAGCGGTCGTGTTAGGTGTAATGCTAAATAGAGTAAACCCGGAGTGAGGAGAATAACTAAACTAAAACCTAGTAGAGTTTTGAGTAGAAAACGTTTATTCATAGCAGTTGATAGAGATACAGAAAAAGCTTAACTCAATTTTCGGCTAATACAATTAAATACTCATTCACTCGGCGACAACCGGATTTTTCTCAATGAATTTAATTAATTTTAAGAAGAAGTTGAAAGACTTGATTTTCGATAACTTAATGTGTTATAATGTAGCTAGAATTAAGGTTAAATCATCATCAGTTCGTTGAGTCACCTTCGGCGATCGCAAAAAAGCTTCTAACTGTTCTTGAGCATTGGTTTCATCTGTTATCGTAGAGGCAAACTTAAACAGGGGAGAAAAGAAAGGTTTATGAGGTGTTCCTTCCGGCATTTTTAGCGCTAACATTTGTAAGCCATCGGAGAAAACGGCTAAATGAGCGGGTTCACCTTCCCAAACCCTAATTTGTGCCGTTTCTACCGCATCAAACCCAATCAAAAATTTGGTTTCATTCAAATATTCACCCTGTTCCGGTTGGGTTATCGCCTCTATTTTTCCGGTTTTATCTTCGACAACCGCCGCCCCATCTCCCACCTGAGCAACGGCAACAAAATCTGAGGTGGCGAGGGTTAAAATGAGGGTTGTTGCTAACTCTCGAATTTCGACTTCTTGAACTTCCGCTTCCGCTTCGACTGCCATTTTTGCCGCGTTTAACGTATCGAGTAACCGTTCTTGCCAGTCAATGGCTACGGGTTGAGAGTACAGAGAAATTATCGTTTGAGCTAAACTATTAACAGCGGTTTCTACAGCAATTTTTGAGCCAATTTCTGACAATCTTGCCGAACCCGCCCCATCAGCCACCGCCACAATTAAAATATCATCCGATAATCTTTGGTAGCAGTAAGCATCCTGACAGGGAAGATCACATTTTTCGTGGCTCGTTCCCCGCACCGATGCCGATACAATTTGCCAGTTGGAGTCGCAGTTTGACATGGGATATCCCGTAAAAAAAGGCTCAAAAATCAACGAATTATGATTAGAAACGGGTAGATTTGATTAACAAGCTGAAAGCTTGGGTTAAATCCCCAATTTCTATAAACCGGATAATTAAAGAGGAGTTAAAATCTGCTCAGATGAGTATACCTAACTTGGTCACTGGTGAGCAGCGCGGTCTTGGTGGTTTCCATCAAGGAGCGCGAACTCGCGACTTGGCGGAATGGTCGAGAGCGAAGTTCGCGCATAGAGCGACTGCGAACCCGGAGGGTAACTGGTGACTGTTTAAACGGCTCCCCATCCCGGTGGCGGTAAAGCAACCTGTTCATCGACTTTTGAGTGAGACACCATTTGCATACTCGCAGACAGCCAAATAAACATTTCTCGAAAGTCTAACCCTTTTAATTTTAAAGGAGCGCGTTCAACCATCAAACTCAGGCGTTCCATATTCGCCCCTTCCACTCCCACCGCAAAAAAAGCAACCTGTTTGTTGGCTTCTTCTTGTTTAATGCGTTGAGCGGCTTGTTCGGCCATGCGTTCAGACTCGCCCTGCGGTTCCCCATCGGTAATCATAAACACCCAAGGGCGATAATAAGCAATACCATTATTGCGATATTCGGCTTTGCGAGCGGCAACTAAATCTAGGGCTTGGTTAATCGCCGTTCCCATAAACGTTTGACCCTGTGCGGTTAACATTGGGGGTTCAAACTGATCGGCCGTCACAAAATCTTGTATAATTTTAACTTGATTGTCGAAGGAAATGATCGCAACTTCGACTCGTTTTTTTGCGAGTTCATCGCGAACTAAATCATGTCTAAACGTGTTGAGGCCGTCATTGAGCGCATCGATGGGTACGCCTTGCATGGAGGCGGAGGTGTCCAACAACAAAACGCAAGGACAACGGGGTTCGGGGTTCTCAGCAAATTCTACAGCTTCCTCAAGTCTCATAATGGGTGGTGTGGGAGTTTGCAATTCTCTAGTAGATACTCAATTTTTGCCTGTTTCTATTATCGCTGATTTGAAGCGAGAGGTTTTAGGCATGATTGCTCGGATTGAGATCGGTTTAGCGATCGCTCTGTTGATTATACACCGATTCACTAGATTTGAATATTATCAAATGTTCCGCCCTCAAGTCAGTCATTACAGTTAACTGTGAACAGTTACCCGTCGTGAACCCTTTTTTCGGTGTTCATTTTCATCTAGAGTACAAGGAAGGGTCTGATCGGATTTATTCTTAATCATGCAACTAAGTCCCTCCCTTTCTAAGGGCAGGGCCGTTTCATTCTAGCCCTAAAACTTGATTGGTGGGGAGGACCGGAGGTAGGGAGGTAGGGAGATGGGGGGAATTTTTATTAACAAAAAGCTATTTTTCATCGGAAAAAAGTCCTCTCCC
>JAYKHV010000081.1:0-21559 GCA_035285085.1 Lyngbya sp.
GTCAGAACTTGTTTCACGACATCTAAAAACTCACATAATGATATGTTAGCAGATTGAGAGTCCCTGTGCGGATTTTCCTCTCGACACCAAATCGTAGATTATGGTGCGAGCCTCCAACCCGCCGGAAAGGTGAGGCTGGCGAATGTATTTCCCTAGCCAGGATTTGAGTCTGTTAGACGAAAATGGTAATCTAGGGTTTGCTACCTGTCTTGATCAATCATTGATACCCCTATGAAGATTTTAATGGAAGTGGCTACAAATGTAGCTTATCAAAATTATGTACAATGGGCGTTACTGGGAATTCTGGCGGCTGGATTCCTTGCCGCCACGATTATTGGTTCGATCGCCTGGTATAATTCTAAGCGTCCGGCAGGTTGGGAAGATGCGGATGCTCCGGGTTGGGTTCCCAAAGTTGGCGCTGACAAAGATAAACCGGGTCAGTAATTACCAGTCTGTAGGGGCGTATGGTATACGCCCATGATTAAATTTTTATCGGTGTACTGTCTGGGGGGAATGCAAAGGAAAATTAATCAAAATCAATCCATTGATCTCAAATGTCTCGCTTTGATCGATAATAAGAATGTTTGGTTAAACTGGGCTTGATTGTGACTCAAAAGTATTCCGCTCAAATTTATGTCACGCTTCGTCCTTCTGTTCTCGATCCGGCGGGAGTAGCAGTTCGTTCGGGAATTCAACAGATGGGTTATGATCATGTAGAACAAGTGCGAATTGGCAAATATATCGAACTGACTCTTAATGCCAATAACGAAGATGACGCGAAAACTCAACTGGATCGCATTTGTGATTTACTGTTAGCTAATCCGGTCATTGAAACCTATCGATTTGATTTAACTCCGGTTTCTGAGGAAGTCAAAACGACTTAAACTTAAATTAGATTTTATAATTTTCCATGAAATTTGGTGTTGTTGTTTTTCCCGGTTCTAATTGCGATCGCGATGTGGTTTGGGTGACTGACGGGCTTTTGGGTCAACCGACGCGGATGATTTGGCATCAAGATACAGATTTGTCGGATATTGATGTTGTGGTAATTCCGGGAGGATTTAGCTATGGGGATTATTTGCGATGTGGGGCGATCGCCCGATTTTCGCCGGTGATGCAAGCAACGGTGGAACACGCCAACCAAGGAAAGTTTGTGATTGGCATTTGTAACGGCTTTCAGGTGTTAACGGAATTGGGATTATTGCCGGGGGCGTTGGTGAGAAATCGGGATTTACACTTCATTTGCGATCGCGTACCGTTAACGGTTGTGAATAATCAAACGCCTTGGACGACTGCCTATTCCCCGAACGAAGTGATTAACCTGCCGATCGCACATGGGGAGGGATGTTACTATGCTGATGAGAATACTTTAGCAGAAATTGAGGAAAATAATCAAGTGGTTTTTCGCTACGGTTCAACTGCGAGTCCGAATCAAGAGGAAAATTGCAACGGTTCGCTGAATAATATTGCGGGAATTTGTAATCGTAAAGGCAATGTTATTGGAATGATGCCGCACCCGGAAAGAGCATCCGATCCCACTTTAGGACAGACGGATGGGATGAAGTTATTTAAAGGTTTATTATGAAAAGTCAAGAAAATCAAGCTAAAAATTCTATTAAAGATTCAATGCTTCGAGCAATTTAAAGCTAGAAAATCCCCAAGTCCGATAACAAAAACCCTTTTCCCAAAGACGCATATCATAGGTTGAAAGGTATTGCAGCCATGAGGAAACAAGGTTGAAGCAACGAGATTTGCTCCCGATTATTTTCAAGGTTTTTATTAGTTGTTTGAGTGAAAATATTGTAATGAACTTTTAACTTCCAAAAAAGCCGAAGTTATAATAAAAACTATCAAGCATAAATTATCGAGAGCAACCCTAGTAAAGAGATAGGGTAATTTATGTTGGTTATACCAAATCCGGTTTAGCTATAAATGGATTGCTAAGGTAGAGAAAAGACAATAACAACAATGAAATAAACGTTGAATATACCATCGTGACAGACGGATTTGGTAGAAAAATTTATTGTGCAGGAGAACAAAAATGTCAGGTCAACGATATGCAAATGCAATTAATAATCCGTCAGCAAGCGTCCAAATTAACGTAGCGCCATCGGAGATCAAACCCAACGTACCGATTACATTTACAGCCTACCCCATTGGTGCGGCGCCCGGTCTTATTCCTAATCTTGATATTCGGTTTACGCCGGAGGCAAATGTACTCGGTTTTCCGTCGAATACAAATATTGACTTTGCCGGAAATGGTAGTCCTGAAACGTTAGGATTTCCCAACGGATTTCCCGCAGGAGAAGGCGCAGTTGTACGAGTAAGCTCGTTTGCGAATACAGGACCTTTTCTGTTTGAAGTCAGTTCAGAAACTTTTAATAATGCTGCGGGTAATGCGGAACCCCAAGGTATTATTAATACCTCTAGAAGCCTAAATGGATTTGTGGGTCGCAGCGATGACCAGGATTGGTATCAATTTGTTGCACCGCCAACGGGAGGAACTTTCACGTTCAACCTCTCAAATTTGGTGGATAATGCTGATTTAAGAATAGTTCGAGACTATGGAGGCGGGTCTCTGGCGGTGCTAAGTCAGGGCCTCAATGGGGGGACAGCAAACGAACAATTACAAGTTCCTCTGGAAGCCAACCAACCTTATTTTGTTCAAGTTTCTAATGCCCCGAATGCCTCTAACTTGAGCGATGCGGGTCCGACATCGACTCGCTACACGCTAGACATCATTCCGGGAACGATGGAACAGCCATCAGTTTCGGTGAGTGCATTGGGAAATCCGTCGGAAATGGGTCCAACTCCGGGTACCTTTCAAATCTCGCGGACGGGACAGACAACAACTCCGCTGACGGTTAACTTTACCGTCGGAGGAACGGCTACTTTTGGAATTGACTACAATCAGATCGGTAGCACGTTCAGCGGTGGCAACGGAACGGTGATTATTCCGGCGGGACAAAATAGTGCCAATATTACGATCAACCCGGTTAATGATGGTATTGCCGACTTGAATGAAACGATTGAAATTGGTTTACAAGCGGCGGCGGGTTATGGGGTGAGTCCTCAAAACAGTGCTACTCTAACAATTTTAGATTCATCTTCGTCCGGCGGATCGGGTGAGCGGGTCGCCCGTTACTGGGATAATACAGCGGGTTCACACTTTTTTACCGCAGATCTGACAGAGCAACAAATCAGAAATGCAGATCCCCGATATAATAACGAAGGGTTTGAATTCCGCTCGGACGGAAATGTCACCCTACAACGTTATGTGAACACTAAAGGGGGCTATTTCTACGCCAGCAACCCGGGTGAAATTGCTTTTGTACAGACGTTGCAGGAATGGCGGGCCGATCCTGCGGCGGTACCGATTGAAGTCTATTCTAGTCAGGAACCGGGTACACTGCCGGTCTATCGGGCTTTTAATTTAGACACAAACGGTCATTTCTACACTGTGGATTTCAATCAAGCCCTATATGCGGACTCGCTACCTGATTTTAGACTGGAGGGAATTTCTTTCTTTGCCAAACCTGCGGTTTAAGGGATTAACAGTCTAAAAAACGGGACTTGAGAGTAATTTTGAATGCGATCGCACAGGTATTCTGATCGAGATCAACTTAAATCAAAGGTTGTATTGCCTGTATGATCGCTTCTCGTTGTTCGGCATCATAACCCCAACGATCGAGAAAACTTTGGTATTCCCCCACTCCCGTTTTTGCCGTTTCTAAAAGTTGCTGAACCATTGTATCCAAAACGGGAAGATTTAAAGATTGGATCAAGTGAACCGATCGCGATCGCACCCGATCGGAACTGACGGCCATTTCTTCCCGTTGGTTGCGACGATGCTCAACCCCCATAGCCGCCGACATCACCACATTTTTAATCAGCAAGTCGGGGACTTCAGGAGAGGCTTCTAAGCCCCGTAGAACCGCTTCTGAGGGGCGATCGACGAAGGAACGAGGATCGGTGAGATAAGTAACAAAGAACCCTCTGGCGCCGTTGTGAGTTTTCACTAAGTTGGCGATCGCGGCTTCGGTTTCCGACTCGGAGAGGTCATTGGCGGCGATGTTTTCGAGTAAGGTCTGAGTTTGGGCGATCGCTTGTTCAAAGGTGAGATCTTCAGAGGTGGACTCGGTAGAGGGAGAAGTCATAAAAAAGGCTAAAAATTCAATATCGTTTTTGAGGATAACAGCATTGTGACACAATAGAGGAATCCGACGGAAGAGTAAAATGAACCCGTCATGGCAATTATTTCTTCTTCATCTCAACCCACTGACCCCAATTCCCCGAAAAAGCGTACATCTGTACGTTCACAACCGGGTAAATACTCCGCGTCTCGATCGGCGGACGACCATCTCCTGGAAGCCGAAGAAACGCCCGATGAACAAATTAACCGCAAACAGGATGAATCCATTCGACCCCAGCGTATTTGTGATTATATCGGTCAAAAGGATTTAAAAGAAGTCTTAGAAATTGCGATCGCCGCAGCTAAATCTCGTAATGAACCCCTCGATCACCTGTTATTTTATGGGCCTCCGGGGTTGGGAAAAACGACGATGGCGTTAATTTTGGCATCGGAAATGGGGGTAAATTGTAAGATTACGACCGCCCCGGCGATTGAAAAACCGCGAGATATTGCGGGATTATTAGTGAATCTCAAACCGGGGGAAATTCTATTTATTGATGAAATTCACCGCTTATCAAAAATGGCGGAAGAAATTCTCTATCCGGCGATGGAAGATTGCCGTCTCGATATTACCATTGGTCAAGGGCGATCGGCAAAAACTCGGAGTATTCCTTTGGTACCGTTTACCATTGTTGGGGCGACAACTCGCATCGGGGCGTTAACGTCTCCTTTACGCGATCGCTTTGGATTAATTCAACGGTTAAGATTTTATGAAGTGGATGAATTAAGTTTAATTGTCGAACGAACGGCTAAATTATTAAATACGCCGATTAATCCCGATGGTGCCGAAGAAATTGCCCGTCGTTCTAGGGGAACTCCCAGAATTGCCAATCGCTTATTAAAACGGGTGCGAGATTATGTAGAAGTGAAAGCGTCTGGGCCGATTACGGGGGAAATTGCGGCTACGGCTTTACAACTGTTTAATGTCGATCCGATGGGGTTAGATTGGACGGATCGCCACCTGTTACAAATGATGATTGAAAACTTTAATGGCGGGCCAGTTGGGTTGGAAACAATGGCGGCAACAACGGGAGAAGATGCCCAAACGATTGAGGAGGTTTATGAACCCTATTTGATGCAAATTGGCTTTTTACAACGCACCCATCGAGGACGGTTAGCAACAGCTTCGGCGTGGAAACATCTGGGGTATTCGCCTCCGGAAGAACAGTTATCTTTGTTTCCTTAACGTCGATAATCGGTTGAGGGTGTTCTGATTAGATTGGGATCGGTTTCGTAGTAGTGATGAATGACTTTTTCTTTTCGTCTACCTGCGAGTCCGAATAAACCCAATAAACCGAGTAATCCTAACCATCCCCAGTTGGCGTTTTGTTCGATAATTTCGGCTGTTTCGGCGATTTCTTGTTGAGCTTCTGCGGTGGCTTCATCGGTGGCTTCGAGTAGATTTTGTCCGGCGTCTTCAAGATTTTCTCCGACTTGGTTTAAGTTGTCTTGGGGATTATTAGGATTATTATTTTGAGAAAAAGCGGGACGATGGAACGGAAAAAGAAGTAGACTTACTGCTATCAAGCTGGTTGCAGAAATTTGGTAAAAAAGATGTTTTTTCATGGTGACAGTACCTCTATTTCTAAATTTCAAATAAAAAGTTAGATCTTTCATTTACTATAAAATATATCAAAATTTATCAAAGACTTACTTCTATCTGAGGAGTAAACTCTTGTGAGTTAAAAAATTTATACCCTAAGGTAGATTTAAAAAATTAAAAATGCGAGTATAGTCTGTAGAGCGTTTTCCTGTTAACCTCTAAAAACGAGCTTAAATTTTGAATGAGAAATTGAAAATTCACGCAGACAACGCGATATCAGACGCATCTACTCAATTCGTGAAGTTAACATCACTCAAAATCAAAGCTCTCTTTTTCTCTAATGATGGATCAATTGTTTCAAACCGTAAAAGACAGTATACAGGAGTTAGTTGCTAGTGGAGTTAAACTCATCCCGGCAATTTTAATGGCTCTGGTTATTCTTTTTTTAACTCGTTATGCGGCTCAATTTGTACAAAAAGTTGTTGAGCAAGTCAGTAGCAAAACGATTCGTAGCCAATCTTTACAGTTACTCGTCAGCAAAGTTAGTCATATTGGCGTTTGGACTGCGGGTATTCTTTTTGCTTGTATTATAACGTTTCCCGGCTTAAGTCTAGGAGATATTATTGCCACGTTGGGATTAACTTCAGTGGCGATAGGTTTTGCCTTTCAAGACATCTTTAAAAACTTTTTAGCTGGTATTTTATTGCTGGTTCAAGAACCTTTTCAAATCAACGATCAGGTGATTATTGGAGAATATGAAGGAACAGTAGAACAAATTGATATTCGCACAACCCGAATTCGGACTTACCAAGGAGAACAGGTTTTAATTCCCAATGCCAATGTGTTTACCAGTGCGGTTCAGGTGAGAACGGCTTTTGCTTCTCGACGAACTGATTTGGCGGTTGGTGTTGATTATAATACGCCTTTGCGTCAAGCTTCTCAACTGTTACAGCGAACAATTTCTGAGGTTGAAGGGGTGCTGGAGAGTCCGGAAATAGAAATTGATTTGGTGAGTTTTGGGGATAGTTCAATTGACTTTTTGGTTCGCTATTGGACTCGACCCCAACAAAAGATCGTTCGCCGGGTTCAAACTCGGGCTATTGTAGCGATTAAAGAAGCTTTTGATCAGGCGGATATCAATATTCCTTATCCGATTCGGACGCTTTATTTTTATAATCAGGATCAGTACAATGATTATGTTCCAACTGCTAATTCTGATAGCCGTTCTGAAGATGGAGTCCGCCTTTAATAGAGGTTAACATTGATAAAATCGGGTGAGCTTTTCTCTCCAAGCTCACCCAAAATTATTTGATAAATCTATCTGTTATAAACTGAATTTTTTTAGAGAGAATCTTTACTATCCGGTGCGATTTCTATACCCTGTCCTTGTTTAACTTGTTGTTGAGGGGTGATCAGATCGCTCAAATCATTAATATGAATACCCATGCGATCGCCCGCTTGTTGAAGATTCGTTTTAAAGCCATCTAGATCTTCACCATAACCACAGTTTTGAGCCGCTTCTTTGAGGCCTAAATTCGCACTCGCTTTAGCACAATCAATCAATTCCATTCCTTTTAGGGGTTCAGTCTGAGCCATAAAAGCTACTCCTTAAAATTTACAGTATCTCCTTATCAATCTTTTCATTTTCAATAAAAATTATCCTCTATCGCCAGAAAGAGATTCGCACGGATATCGAGAGAATTTCCCCTTTGAAAATTAATCTAGGGAAGGATGTATAAAAGTGTGATAAACTATAGCGTTGTACTACCCGAACAAATTTAGCTTGAGAAATAAAGGAGTATGACGGCTGAAGAGTACATGAAAATTGCGCTAGAAGAAGCGAAAAAAGGAGATATGCCCTACGGTGCGGTTTTAGTCAAAGATAATCAAATTGTTGTGCGGGGACACAACACGGCTCAGAGGGATAATGATGTTACGGCTCATGCTGAGATTAATGTTTTGCGTCAATTCACTTTAGAAAATAAGTCTTATTCTTTAGATGTTTTAAACGGTTATACGCTTTATACAACCTGTGAACCTTGTCCGATGTGTGCAGCCGCTTGTGTTTGGGCGGGTGTCTCCGAAATTGTGTTTGGGGCTTCCACTCAACAACTGATTCAACTCGGTTCACCCCAAATTGATTTATCCTGTGAAGCCGTTGTTAAAAAAGGATTTCAAGATCTGAAAATTACTCAAGGTATTCTCGCTGAAGATTGTCTGGCATTGTTCAAGTAAATGACCTCTTTAAATCAACCCAAAACTCAACAACCTTTAACCTCTAACCAACCGGAAGATTCTGAATTTAGATTTGAATGGAAATGGTGGAGCAAGTTGGTTGCTCTTGTTGCTCTTATTAATCTCTTTTTAGTTTTTTTCAATGTTAGTTATATTCCTTTAAGAGATGTTTATCTGAGACATTTTCCGATTGTCGTGAAGCTCTACGATCCGGTTAAAGGGATTGAACCTCATCCAGATACAACCCACTATATTAAGACGGTTGAACTGTTCAAATCCGAACTAGCTCTATCGGGATTACAATCAGAAGAGACTGCTAATATTTTAGATCATCTGCGCCAACAAAGTCAAAGTCTTATTGAAGAAAATCCCTTTGATGTTTCCAATAAATTTGGAACTTTTGCAAAACTCAAACGCCGCATGGAATATCATGTCGAGACTCCCTATGCTCAACAAGCCTTTACTAAATTTTGGAGTACCGACTATTTAGCGGAAGTTGGAATTGTGGATGCTTTGACTTTTTTTGATGACAAAATTCGTCCGCTTTTAGAGGTTAATTACTTCAGACCTGTAGATGAAAATGGTCAATATATTGATAATTTTTGGAAAATCGATATCTATTTTATCCTGTTTTTAGGTGTAGATTTTCTGGGTAGAACCCTGATGATTTCCAGGCGACAACCGGGAGTGAGTTGGTTTGATGCGATGTTGCGACGCTGGTATGATTGGCTGTTTTTACTTCCGACTTGGCGCTGGTTGCGAATCATTCCCGTCTTTGTGCGAGTTCATAAATCCGGTTTATTTAATTTAGAGCGAATCTTAACTCAAATTACTCACGAACCCGCCGCTTATCTCGCCGATCGCATCTCAACGTTCATCATGGTGCAGTTAATTAATCAAGCCAAAGATTCCGTTAAAACGGGAGAAATGGCGCGTTCAATCTTAGAACCCGATCCCTATATTCAAGTCAGCGAAATCGATAAAATTGATGCGATTCTTGATCGAATTTTACAACTCTCGATTTATCGGGTTTTACCGAAAGTTCAGCCGGATATAGAAGACTTATTACGCCATAGTTTAAAAGGGACGTTAACGAAATCAGATTTTTATCAAGGATTACAACAAATCCCAGGATTGAAAGGTCTTCCAGCCAATGTTATCGATCAACTCGCAGACTATTTAGCCAATGCCAGTTATGAGGTTTTGTCTGCCTCCTATTCTGATGTAGAAGGTCGAGAAATGTTTAACAAACTCAGTGAAAATTTCAAATCCGTTTTGCGTCAAGAACTTCAGGATGAAATCACCCAATCGGAATTACAAATTTGGCTGTTCGATCTGTTAGAAGAAATGAAGTTAAACTATGTCCAACGCTCTCGTAAAGAGGACCCCGAACGCACGTTGGCAGAAGCAGAACAACTCCGTCAAGAAGGGGAAGAACGACAGCAAGATGGCCCATATACTGGCGGTGGTCTGTCTTGAGACGAGGGGAAAAGACTAAATTTTTTCAGAATATTGTAGGGAGAAGTCCCATTTATTTCTCTTTAGAAAATCTCTGTCCTTTGGTAGAGTTATAAACTTTGTTATTTTTGCTATAAATGTTTTGTGATTCCAGTTTAGGAGATGAAAATAATGAAAAATATTCTATTGCGTTTAACTCGGATTTTACTCGCAGTATGTATCTGTACAGTGTTGGTAATTTCTCAGGGTTTTCCGGCGATGGCGGCGAATAGCGCCAATAATCAAGGGGAAGATGCCCTGAAAGACGTTCAGAAGAAATCAGAAGAAGTCCTGAGAACGCCCCCTCGTTCGTTAGATCAATCTAAAGCTGATGCACCTTCGGGTTTGAACTTAGTTCAGGGAGACGCTGATAAAGAACAAATGAAACGACCTGAAAATTCTAGTGGAACTTCTGTAGAAGAACAGATTGATGAAGGCTTGAAGAAAACTTTTGGACGATAAACTCCATTGTTTAAACGTAGAATAAAATAGTCCTTCATATTGTTAATTGCACCGTTATTATAGCGGTGCTATTTTGTTTTTGAGAATTCGATAGAATTGAACTGAGTCTTTTCAGAGAAGCTAGGTTGATTTTATATTCATTTTTACAGGTTTTCATTCTGGGCGGGTTTCTTCTCGAATTCTCACTATTCATTGCAATGTGTAAACAGCCTGCGGCCTGAGTCACCACTTGTGTCACAATAACACTAGATTGAAGTGTACGATTCCCCTTCTTGTCTCAAAATCCGGATTCAGCGAATAATACACCGCATCAATCTGTAGAAGTCGTATTTGTACTTAAAACTATTATGAAATTTCACCCCGACTTTATTGTAATTGATACCGAAGGACAACCAATTCTGCGAGAAATTGCGATTGTCGATCATCAGGGAAAACTAATTTATGAAGCTTGGGCGGACAATCACCCGAATAATCCGACCATTAGCCCAAAAACGAAACCGCTCAAAACGATTATTACCGATTTTCTCGACCTGGCTTATTCTAAAACGATTATTTGTCATTATGCCAGACATGATATTGAAGTGCTGCGTAATAGCTTTCGGGCGGTGGGAATTCCCACTCCTCATTTAGTTTTTGAGTGTAGTTTTGAACTCGCCCAACGTCATTTACCCGAACTGAGTAGCCATTCTTTAGAAGCATTAAGTAAACATCTCAACCTCAAGTTAGATGGCAAACTTTTTAATAACGATTCCGCTCATCGTGCTAAATATGATGCCTTGTTTACCTATCAACTTTATCGGCGTATGATGAATGAGTTTTTAAAGGTTAGACTACAGAAAAAACCCAATCCTTTTGGTTCCAGTCGGGTGGATACCCCGTTTCAAGATCATGTGGATTTTCGAGCAATTTTTCAAGATGAGTTTGAGCGATTAAAGTCGATTTTAATTGATATCAAACAAGACCCCAATCATCAAAGTAAGGGGGCGGTTGTGATAGGAGAACCTGGCTCCGGAAAAACCCATTTAATGATGCGTCTAGCGAAAGATTTATTACAAACGAATCGATTATTATTTATTCGTCAACCCAATAACAAAGATGCGGTTTTGTTCCATACCTATAGCCGGATTTTAGAGTCTTTAATTCAAAACGTTCCCGGAAGCGATCGCACTCAACTCGAACATTTGCTCGCCAATAGTTTTGCCAAAATTATTAAAAGCGAAGATTATTATTCCACACCCAAAATTCAAAAAGATGAAAAAATCTTGCAAGTGATTGAGACTGGAAATCTCAACCTATTCACCGAGTTAGGACAAGAAGAAACAAAAACCAAACGAGAATATTGGCAACATATCGAAAAACGGGCTTATGATTGGTGGTTGCGAAACTTTTCTTCGGCTGGATACGCCCCGCAAATTCTCAAAGGAATTATTCGTTTTTGTGGCTATACGGACTTTAACCGTCGGCAAATTATTACCCAATGGTTGGCTTTAAATGACTTATCTTCCGAAGAATTGGATAAAGTCGGACTTGAAAGCTGGGGAGAAGATTGGAGTCGGGAAGAAATCTCACTGGCGGCGTTAGAAGTCTTTAGTAAATTGTCTTTGCTGGATGAACCCTTAATTATTATCTTCGATCAGTTAGAAGGACTCGGCTTAAAACACAACGAACCGCTTTTACAAAGTTTTGGAGAAGCCATTAAAGAAATATTTACTCATGTTCCCAACAGCTTAATTATTTTAAATCTGTTTCCGGATCGCTGGCAACAGTTCCAACAAGTCTTTGATGGTTCCATTGTAGATCGGGTTTCTCAATCTCAGATTTTTCTGTCTAAACCCGCAAATCAACACATGATTCAACTGCTGAATTTAAAACTTCAAACCGCCGAAGTTTCTATCCATGAACTCTTTGAACCCGATGAAATTAAAGCCCTTTTAGAACAACCTTCTATTCGGGCTAATCTCAACGCTGCGGCCGATTATTACCGCTATAAAATCGAAGGAATTGCCCTCCCCAAACGTTTATCCTCCGTCTCCAACACGTCTACATTAGAACCGGAAGTTGAACAACAAATTCAACAACTCACCGCAGATGTCGCCCAAATTAAACAGGTGATTCTTCAAATTACCCAAACGTTAAATATCAGCGAAAACGGAAATGGAGTATTATCCGATCCTCCCGCCGTAATTACCCCTCATATTCCGCCCAATTCTCCGATTAAGTTGCAGGTTCAAGACTATTTCAGTCAACAACGTCTTAGTTTAGAAGAAAACTACAGCAAACCCCAAATTATTACCGAAAGTGATGATCTGGGAAAATTAACCACAATTCTCGAATCTTTGCGATCGGTTATTTCTCCCCTGGAATTTGATGTTTTACGCTTGGGGCGACGGGTTCTTCCGGAACATTTAGTGATTCAAACCGCAACTCATAAATTTGCTGTGGGGTTTTTACATCAAGGTGGATCGCGATTTTATCACCGAATTCGCAACTGGAATGAATTGGTAATGAATCATCCGGAAATTCAATTTAACCTCTGTCGAGAAGCCCGTGAAGGCTTGGTTACGGCGAAGAAAAGTGCGGAATTTCTTGAACGATTCCGCAATGCAGATAATGGGAATTTTGTTTTTCTAGATAAAGAACAACGAATTATCTTTGAACTGATTTATCAGATGATTGTGGATATCCAAAATAAAGATTTAGAAGTGAATTTTGTCGAAGCTTTGGATATCGTGTTGTTTGATTATCGCAATTATTGGTTATTCAAAAATCTGACGTTGTTAACCTTAACTCATAATGAATTTCAGCCTAAAGCATACTTGTAGGATGAGCATTGCCCATCCTACTTTACAGATTAAACTCGATTAAACCGGACAGATTTCTTTTTCAGTAGTTATCGGTTCAGAAATCACCGTCGGAGTCCAGTTTTCTGGTTCTATTGTTGTCTCCGTTTCCGGTTCAAACCCTCGTTTAAATTCTTTCAATACAGCTTGTTTGGCTTGCAAAGCTGTCTTTAATACTTCCACCGCCTTACGAGGTTCACCTTGACCACAAAAGAAGAAATCTGCGGCAAAATAACCGTATTCTGGCCAGGTGTGAATGGCGATGTGCGACTCGGCTAATGTGGCGGTTGCCGTGACCCCATGAGGACTAAATTGATGTACACACAAATCGATCAAGGTAGCATTTCCTGCGGCGATCGCTTCTAGAATTGAGTTGCGAATGCGTTCGGGATCGTTAAGAAGATCGGCAGGACATTGCCACGCATCGAGAATTAAATGAGTACCTAATTTTTTCATTTATTCGGGTTCCACCTCCCCTAGATTTTAGATGATTTTCAGCTTATCCAACACCGCTGACCTTTGACTTCCTACAAAAGGGGGACTTTGAGGATGAGCAGTGGCCCAACGGGTTGAGATTTGCTTCTCTTTCTAGTTTAGAGTTTTTTTGGAAAAATGTTCACTCTTCAGACATAATTTTTGATAAAGTTTGACTACAAAAATCCCAATCCTCCCCTTGATCGACTTCAGAGGTGAGTTCAAGTTCAAGATTGGGGACGGGGGTTCAAGCTATCAAACTGTTCAAGTTACAGGGAGAGGGAAGAATTAACAATCACACCTTGATCAAACACTTGATTTTGGGTGTTAATTCCCCGCACAATAATTTGATCGGGATAAACTTCAAAAGCTGCAAAACTAAATTCTTGCGTTGAATATTCTGTCCATGCTGAACGTTTAACCGGCCGACTTTTCGCCCCGGCGCCGCAGACTAAATAAGTGGTTCCCTCAATTGAACCCGTCCGTTCATAGTGGTGATCGTGACCATTAATATAAAGTTGAACGCCATACTTTTTAAACAGTGGGGTTAAAGTTTCAATCAATTTTTCATTCACCCCATAAACTCCCGATGAATAAACTTGATGATGACCAAAAACCACCTTCCAAGCCGCCTTACTGCGTCGCAATTGTTCCTCTAACCAAGCTATTTGAGTTGACCAATCTGCATTTTTATTGGTATCTAAGGCAAAAAATTCGACCGGATCTCGACGAAAACTATAATAACGTCCCTGCATATTAAAACCCGGATAACTCAGTTGTAAATCGCCATTTTGGGTGCGAAGATCGTGATTTCCTAAACAGGCTTGAAATTTCACACCCCGTTGTAGTAAACTTTGATAAGGTTTCTCGAAAACTGCTTCAATGCGCTCAATTTCACCATTGGGATAAATATTATCTCCCCCTAAAATGACTAAATTAAAAGGGTGTTGCTGGTGATAGCGAGTTATGGCTTCGGCTACGGCATATTGTTCCGGTTCACCTGTTCCCGTATCGGCTACAGAAACAAAACGTAACAGAGGTTCTGTCGTGGGAATCGATACAATTTTAGTTGGATTAACCGCAGTCTCAGTTTCATGGATTAAGTCTTTGGAATTCCCCGACTGCCAACTCCAACCGAGTACAGTTCCAAAAACAAAACTAACGACAAGAAAATAGCGACGTTTCATCTAAAAACAACAGAGGTTTTCAAAACGGACAACAAAATGATACATTAGGATGACAAATCCCAGATTTTAGTCTAGCGCATTTGAGATCGCCTAACGGTTAACCGGGAATAAAAAATGTCTGAAGATCGATTCGCTTCTCCCAAGCCTAAAAAACCGCCCACTCGCCCCCCTAAACGCAACATTTTGAGCAATCTCACCATTCGAGTTTTGCGGGGGATCATTGACCAACTCGAAGGGATTGTTACCCAGTTAGAAAATCCTTCTTTCCCCGAAAAATCCCGCAACCGAGAACAGAGAAAGCGCTCTTTAGGGTATCAACTCTCTCGAATTTTATCACCGATTCGGCTGATTCTTCCCAATTCTCTAAATCGCATTTTACCCGATCCAATTTTAGCGATCGCCGTGGGGGCAATTTTAATTATTATATTGAGTCAAATTCTTCAACAATTTCCCAGTCGTGAACCCCCCACAAAAATTGCGGGAACCAACCCTTCAGAACCCACTCCAGCAGAAATTATTATCGAAAAACCTGTAGAAGAAATCCCCACCGAACCCCCAGCATTGGAACCTGAAATTGAGCGAGGTGAACCGTTCCCCCCAGAACTTGTAACAGAAACACCAGCAATTTCAGAAGAGATTAAATCGGTTTCAGAAGATGACATCAAACCCCTTCCCCCAGTCGAAAGCGAAAACCGTTTAGAACCCGAAAACTTAGCCGAAAATCCCGATAAAATCCCCTTGTTTCTGGTCGCAACCGCCCCACCCGAACCGATAAACTTAATTTCACCCCCGAGTTTACAATTAACACCAGAACAGTATTTAATAACCACAATTATAGCTAAAATGAGAGAATCAACCGCAAAAATTAGTCCGGAAATTATTCTCTCCCTGCGAACCAATTTTCCCGCCAGTTTATTACGAGTTGAACTGAGTGAGGCTTGGTATGAACTGAGCGAAAAGCAACAAAATCAAATTGCCGAAATCCTGTATAATCTAGCCCAAAACTTTGATTTTACGAGAATCGAACTCCAGGAAACCAGCGGAAAAACACTGGCACGCAGTGCGGTAATTGGCTCAAACATTATCATTTTAAATCGGACGAAATCAGCCAGTTAAACCCTAATCTACTCCCCAAACCTTAAATGATTTGGTAGTCCTGATAACAACTCAATCTTCCCCTTTTAGAATATAACAATTGAAACAGGCAGTCTGAGTTTCTCATGGCGAATCCCTTCCTTTTCCTTGAATACGAACCTGCATTTGAATCATTAGGCGGTGATTACTACGACCCAGTAACCGCAGCAGAATTTCCCCTGCATATTCTGCGTTTTCGCAATGATGAGATACTCACCCAGTTAGGTCTTGACCCCCAAAGCGTCACCGACGATGATTTTATCGAAGCCTTTGGCAAATTTGAAAGCGTGCGTCCGGCTTTGGCGATGTGCTATCACGGCTATCAATTTGGAGAATATAACCCCCAACTCGGCGATGGTCGCGGTTTTCTCTACGGACAGGTTCGCGGAGTGGATGGGGAACTCTACGACTTCGGGACAAAAGGAACGGGTCAAACGCCTTACTCTCGCAACGCCGATGGCCGACTGACGCTTAAAGGCGGTGTCCGAGAAGTGATCGCCGCAGAAACCTTACACCGGATGGGAGTCAGAACTTCTCGCACCCTGAGTTTAATTGAAACCGGCGAAAAACTCTATCGCAGCGATGAACCTTCTCCGACTCGTTCAGCGGTAATGGTCCGTTTTAGTCGGTCTCATATTCGCTTTGGCACCTTTGAACGATTACATTATTTTGGTCGGGCAGATTTAGTTGAAAAACTCTTAGATCATGTGATTGAATACTATTATCCTCATTTTCAAACCGATCGCGATCGCTACGCTTTATTTTATGCCGAATTGGTGCAGCGAGTCGCCACCTTAGCCGCCCAATGGATGGCAGCCGGATTTTGTCATGGGGTGTTAAATACGGATAATATGTCAATTACCGGAGAGAGTTTTGATTACGGCCCCTATGCGTTTATCCCCACCTACAACCCCCGTTTTACAGCGGCTTATTTTGATTAT
This sequence comes from Lyngbya sp., assembly GCA_035285085.1. Taxonomy (GTDB): domain Bacteria; phylum Cyanobacteriota; class Cyanobacteriia; order Cyanobacteriales; family Microcoleaceae; genus Capilliphycus. The sequence goes on from JAYKHV010000081.1 coordinate 16,506, forward strand.
AGCGGGTTGTATTGTTATGCCAATCAACCTTGGGTTTGTAAGGGAAATTTAGAACGATTGCAACAACCTTTAGCAATGGCGATTGATGCCAAAGATTTAGAGACCGGACTGGATTTATTTGACAGCCAGTTTCGCGAAAGCTATCGACAATTAATGATTAATAAACTCGGTTTTGAACAGTTACCCCTACCGGAAGCTGAGGAATTCTTGAAACTGACCCTCAATTTACTCAAAAATAATGACTTGGGCTATCACGACTTTTTTACCCTGTTAACTGAAGGGTTTTGTGAACAATGGCAAGATGATCCGAGTCAAATTTGTAAAACCGAAGGATTACCTAAATTTGAAGGATGGCGGCAATTATACCTAGAAAGTTGGCAACAGCTTTATCATCATTATCTGCAAACCCTCTCCCCGGCAGAAATGCAGGAGATGAAAACCCGTTTACAACACCATAATCCCAGCGTTGTCCCCTTAAGACCGGAAATAGAAAAGGTTTGGGAAGCGATAGTTGTTGAAGACAATTGGCAGCCGTTTTCTAGCCTGTTGAAACGAATTAAAGCAGGCAGCAGGGCAAATTAAAAAAAGCCGATGGCAAGCCGAAAAAAAGAGGAAGTTTAATGATATGATTGAAAGGATTTTTTGAAAAGTTCCCCTCTACTTCAATTTAGTCGCCAAACCACAGCACACCTTATGATTCCCTCTATGCCTGGTGAAAGTTATCGGGGGCCTTTGCCTCCCTTAACAGCCCAAGAAATCGAATTACAAATGGCTCTTGAACGGGATGTCAAAATTTTGGCACAAGAGATCGGCGAACGCAACTATCATAACTATACTAATCTCAAAGCCTCAGCCGATTTTTTAGAAACCGAGTTTTTAGGTTGTGGCTATCGAGTTCAACGTCAAGCCTATCAAGTCAACGATCAAACCTTTGAAAATCTCGCCGTTGAAATTAAAGGAAATGTTCGCCCGGATGAGATCATCGTGATTGGGGGTCATTATGACTCCGTTACCGGATGTCCGGGCGCCAATGATAACGGTTCGGGGGCGGCGGCGGTTTTAGAATTAGCGCGATTATTTGCACAGAAACAACCAGGGCGAACGCTACGGTTTGTGGAATTTGTCAACGAAGAACCCCCCTTTGCGATGACAGAAGGAATGGGAAGTTTGGTCTATGCCCGTTATTGTAAGCAGTGTCAGGATAATATTGTCGGGATGCTGTCTTTAGAGACAATGGGATATTATTCTGATGAACTCGGAAGCCAGCGCTTTCCCTTCCCTTTGGGCAATTTTTATCCCTCGACGGGGAATTATATCGCCTTTGTCACCCATTTAAAATCCACGTCTCTCGTGCGTCAAGTGGTCGAATCGTTTCGCCGTCACACCCAATTTCCCAGCGAAGCCGCAGCGGTTCCGGGTATGATTACTGGGGTGAGTTATTCCGATCATTGGTCATTTTGGGAACAAGGATATCCGGCGCTGATGGTGACAGATACGGCGATGTTTCGTTATCCTTATTATCACGCTTGGAACGATACCCCCGAACAGGTGAATTATGACCGCTTGGCGCGAGTCGTGGCGGGGCTAGAACGAGTGATTGAAGAATTAGTCAGTTAAGCCGCCGATCGCTTTTTAGGGGGAAAATAATGGCGATTAAAAAGAATAACCCGGCACGCGAACGTTCAGCAATTGATCGCAAGGATTGGCTTGTTTTGAACCTTCTTCGGCTTGGAGATCGACCGGATAATATTCTTCGCCCTCTTCATCACCACATTCTAATTCAATCAACGGTTCCTCTTCTTCGTCGGGTTCGGGAGCGAGTAAGAAACAATTGTCTTCGCATCTATCGAAGGGTAGAGATCGATTGCCGAGAAAGGGGTCTTGATTCCCTCCGAAAATTGCTCTATTGTTAGCAAAATTAGAGACTTGTTGTAGTCCATCATAAGCCTCTTCTGGTGCCGGAACCTCAATATACTCGATTTCCTCGCCGCGATCGATCAGTAGTCCCAATTGACCATTATTATGAGCGATCGCCACGATCTTACTTAAATCTATTTTCGTTAGTTTCATGGAAATTATCCCGAACCTCGATCTGATTAATTGCACTGCTGACCCATTAGTGTCTAAGAGTTTAACATTTTTTGATGTTTAAGTCAACATCAGAAACAAGTTCAATGACGGATGTAACAGTATCGAAAAAACTTCCTTGATCCCAAAGTTAATCTTTCAAGATGATAACGATGTGGCAAATTAAGCAGATGCCGATTTGGGGTTCCCAATGGCTGTACACTTTTAACAGTAGGAACAGCAATCAGAGTTGTTACAGATTTTCGGGAGAGTTGAACGGTTCAGATATCAGAAATTATTCCAAGATCTGACACAAAAATGCTTTTCTAGTTATATCATGTAAAATATAACGAACTTACGTGTTAGGATTGTTCAACTAAGATTCGGAGTAGACTAATGGCAAAATCAGCAACAGAGAAACCTTCTACCACTCCACTGACAGGAAAAGCATTACTTCAGAAAGTCAAGTCGCTTGGTAATATGCCCCGGCGAGAGACAGCCAAACTTTGTGGATATTACACCACCACAAAAGACGAGCAAATGCGTGCAAACATGACGGAATTTTACGACGCGCTGTTAGCAGCCAAGGGAATTTCGTTAGATCCGGGTCGTACAGATGGACGAGGTAGAGAAGCCAGTTATCGGGCGTGCGTACACAAAAATGGTTCTCTGGTTATTGGTGCAAACTATACCCAAGCAATGGGCTTAAGACCGGGCGATCAATTTGAAATTCGCTTGGGTCATAAGCATATTCATCTGATTCAGGTTGACGCGAAATCTGGTAAAGAGTTAAGCGAAGACGAAGAAGAATAATTCCACTGATTGATTTCTCTGTGATTGAAGAGAACGGCTAGATCTGTAGCCCAGTCGCCTCAGAAGTTCCGGGGTATGGGCTACTGAGTTAATATCGGTATCGTTTGAGGTTAATCTTGAGAAGCGAAGCATGGCGATCATTCATCAGTTGATCTCCGTCGAAACCCAACCGGGGATAGGGATTTACAATATTACACCAGAGATTATCACCCGTCTAGAGTCGAGCCAGATTACCAACGGTCAAGTCCTGGTTTTCTCTCGCCACACCACCACCGCCCTCGCCATTAACGAGGATGAAAAACGGTTATTAGAGGATCTAAAAGTCCATCTGAAAACCTTAGCCCCTCCCGATGCCAAATACCTGCACAATGATCTCCACTTAAGAGACGTTCCCCCCGATGAACCGATCAACGCTCACTCCCATTTAATGGCGATCATGTTGAGTACCAGCGAAGTGATTCCAGTGGTAGAAGGAAAATTGGGTTTAGGAACTTGGCAGTCGGTGTTATTTTTAGAGTTAGACGGCCCCCGAACACGCAGCGTATCTATTCAAATCATGGGAGAATAAACCCGGAGACTTGACAAACGATTAATAATAGGCAAACTATGAAGTCTAGAGATCAGACTCATGGTTAAATTTTATGTTGGAACTGACTCACCTCTTGAATGAAAGTTTCTTTCTGAACCGATACGCAGAAGTAATTATTGCAGTAGAAAAGGGTTGCTTTAACTGTGGACTCGATCACCAGCAACAACCCGGTCAGTTTGCAAGCCGTCACCCCAGTTTATTTCCGGGTGAACGAGCAGATCAGAGTCAATCTCCAGACCTCACCGAAGCCCTAGCAGGGGGTAAAATACACTCCCGACTTGACCTCCACTTCAAATGCGGTCAAATTAGAGGAAACCCAAGAATATCACAATTTAACCCCGGTTTGACATCCCACAATCACCCCAAGATAGATTCTCTAAATTCTCTCCATCCTCAAAAAATTGTCAGCCCATTTCAACCGATAATTAACCCAGAAAAATCAGATCAGCGCGATCGCACCACTCAAACCGTCGTCCTCTGGGATGAAGCCGCCCGTACCGCCGTCCGCAACACCTCCGCCGGCCCAACGATCGCCTCCCGCGCCTATGCAATAGTTCATACAGCCATGTATGATGCTTGGGCGAGTTACGATCCCGTCGCCATCGGTACCCAACTCGGGGATAAGTTACAGCGTCCCCCCGAGGAAAATACCCTTTCCCACAAAAGTCAAGCCATCAGTTACGCCGCCTATACAGCCCTGATCGACCTCTTCCCCAGTCAAACCCAAATTTTTGACAGCTTAATGCAACAACTGGGTTTTGATCCAAAAAACGCGATCGCCAACCCCCAAACCCCAAGCGGTATCGGACGAGAAGCAGCCATTGCCTTACTCAGCTTTCGCCACCACGACGGATCAAACCAGTTAAACAACTACGCCGATACCACCAATTATCAACCCGTTAACGCCCCCGATCGCCTCGACAACCCCAACCGTTGGCAACCCCTACGAGTTCCCCTCAATGACCCCAACGGTCGCCCCCAACGCTTTCTCACGCCGCACTGGGGGAGTATTATTCCCTTTGCGTTAACCAAAGGGTCGCAATTTCGACCCTCCGCCCCGCCCGAGTTGGCGACACCGTTATACCATCAACGAGTCCAAGAAATTATCGACTACAGCGCCAACCTCACCGACGAACAAAAAATCATCGCCGAATATTGGGAAGACGGGCCAGGAACCTCTTTTCCGCCCGGTAAATGGATGAGTTTTGGTCAGTATATTTCCCAACGAGATAACCACAGTCTTGATGAAGATGTGAAACTGTTTTTTATGCTTGCCAATGCCGTTTTTGATGCCGGAATTGCCGCCTGGGAATCCAAACGGTATTATGATTATATTCGGCCTGTATCGGCCATTCGTAGCCTGTTTAACGGCCGAGAAATTCAAGCTTGGGCAGGCCCCGGCAAAGGCACACAAACCCTCGACGGTAGCCAATGGCACCCCTACCAACGCCTCAGGGCCGTTTCATTCTAGCCCTAAAACTTGATTGGTGGGGAGGACCGGAGGTAGGGAGGTAGGGAGATGGGGGGAATTTTTATTAACAAAAAGCTATTTTTCATCGGAAAAAAGTCCTCTCCCCACCTCCCC